>CAKVGS010000070.1 GCA_934747335.1 uncultured Candidatus Melainabacteria bacterium | reverse complement strand
TTGGTATAGATCCTGTAAATACTTTTTACGGCTTACGGTTCTTTCAGGTTTTTTCTCTTCCCCTCTCGCCATTTCTACAAAAATCTTTTTTGGTTGCACTCCCCCCATAATATTCACAATTTCATCTACAACCTTTAAAGATTGCCAAATCATTCTTTTAACAGACGGAGAAACATAAAGCTCGTCAACCATATCGTAAGAAATGGAATCATATTTTTTCACTTCACTACTTTGTTCATTTAGTTTAGCTACTGTTTCTGAGTACGTATAAGCGTCACTCAGCAACATCATTAAATTACCTTCTCCCTTACGTAGCCTTGTCATGATATTAACAGGGACATCTAGCTTATCATTTCTAACTCGCCCTAGCACATTTTCCAAAAATTCACGTGAAAGTCTACCCCAAGCCGCAAAACGTAGCCCAACAACAGAATTAATTACCTTGTCATTGAGTAAATAACCTAATTCTTGGGAAAGTTTATCTTTTAAAACTTTTGTATCTTCAAAAATAGTCACCCAAAGAATAATTTGCTCCATGACATCTATTTTTTGTTTTTCGTCTTTAAGTTGAATTCCATTGCTTTTTAATAGTTCGTTAAGTTGAACATAGGAGGCCATGTTGCCTTTTAGTTCCAAATCAATACCCGAAACTACTTCAACATCTTCTCTTGAAAACCCCATACGGCTTACCAAAAGATTTTTCAACTTCTTCAAAGTTACATTTTTGTCTTTCTTATACAATTCTTCAATCAGGAGCGAAATTTGTTCATGTTTCAATTTGCACCCGTTAAAACGAATATTGTTTAGTTCTTGAAGCACTTCAAATTCAGAATATAAAATCGAACACTTTGGTAAAACATCAGCATATCTTAGGTATGTACATTTAGATGTCATACGATTAATAAACTCTTGTGCTGATTTCTTGGTATCAACAATTTTATGGAAGGTCCAAGGAGTATATGGCAAATTTACTCCTTCGTTTTTCACGCACCACGCATGCTTATTACCGCTATTATTTAGTTCACCCACATAGTTGTTTACCGGTCCAACATAATATGGAATACGGAAAGAATGTAATTTTATAATTTTGTCTACAACCGTACCAAATTCGTCACTCTCGTTTAAAAATGGGAATTGCGCTTTTGCATTTTCCAAAATCTTTTTTAATTCAAATGCATGTAACTGTTGCGGGATCACTGAGTTTTCTACAGAAACTGCGTGGCTGAAGATAGTGCCATCGACAATTCTGTTACACACCTTTAAAATATCTGGCTCAATTACCGCCCCTGCTGCGTTCATCTCTATAAATTTTTGCGCAATCTCCATTAATTGCCCATAAAGAGCTTTGGCTGAAGCTAAATCTTTGTTTGTAGTCGATTTAATTTCTAAGGCTCTATAACGTAGAATCGTCTCATAAAGACATTCTCCTACGCATTTGACAGGAGCATCGTATTTTTTAAACACGTTGTTATACAAAAATGTTTTTTCGTTATCTTGTAAATGATCACTATTACGAATCAAATCCTTTAAAACGATTAAATCCTTACTGTGTTCTTTATACATTTCAACCTTGGCTTCGGAAATGGATTTCCTCCCACCCAAGAGATTTTGTAATCTTACAAAGTCATAAACCTCTTTTAAAATGGCAAAAACACTTTGTTGTGTACTGCCTAGTTTGGTTGCAAAGTCTGTTTCATAATTGGCAGAACCAAAGCATAGTTCTATTTTTAGTTGTTCTTCTTCCGGCTCATCGTCAGATACACAAACAAATGGTTTAAACTTTGCCCCAACCAAAGCAGCTACACATTGTTCAATGCTTTTTTTCTTTTTTTTATCGGCTTTTTCACCTAGAGCCTCTTCAAAAATACTTAATAAACGCTTTTTAACATCGGTTCTATTTCTATTAAGGCTCAAAAGTTGTTGCAATACTTCTTGGCCATGGCTTTGGAGTCGTTCAATGGCATTATTATTTAAATCACCATCATCACCGTCATCATCTATCAATTCCGATTCCAAATTAGGGTTTAAAAATACTTTTTCTACGATAATATTCGAAACATTGCGCCAAATAGTTTCAA
>CAKVGS010000069.1 GCA_934747335.1 uncultured Candidatus Melainabacteria bacterium | reverse complement strand
GTAACATCGGGTCGTTATTAATCATTACACTAAGTTCTGTTATAACAGCATTTACAAATCTTCTTTCATTTAAGTTTAGTCCATCAAACAAATCAATGCATAAAAAACCTTTTTTCACAAGATCTATCGTTTTAGCATCTTCGGTTACTGTAATAGAATCAGTAATTTCACCAGATATTGTATCCCGAATATTTGATATAAATTGCACAAAAGTAAGCCGATTTTCAAAATTTATTGTTGGTATTTTGGCAGCGTATTCATAGTCTATTCGCACATGTAAATTCAAATCATTTAAATTCAAAAATGTACTCATACGTCTATACATCGCTCTGTAGAATTAATAACATTTGTCACAACCTCCCCAACAATATTTTCTATTGAAGCATATTGTTTTTCAGTAATCGTAAGCATTTGAACTAGTCCTTTTGGTGGTTTTTCACGCCTGATTAAATTTTTAAAAGATTCTGAAACAGTAGAATTCAAAACTAGCTTTGAATAAACTGATTCTTGCATCATAAAAAAACCAGCTCTTAGCAACAACTTCCTAAACCTGCTATAGTTACGACGATCCACCAATGTTTCCGTAGGCAAATCAAAAAAAACAATTATACGCACAAATCTATAACTCATTTCTCTTCATTCATGGAAAAATACCGTACATTGTTAAGCATGCATTCATGCATACAATTAATTGTATTGGTAACAAATTGCGGGATTATGTACATCAAATAAGACTTTTTTCCATTGTAAACAAACTGTGAATTTAACAAATTCCTTAGCTCAAACTTTATTTCTGAGTTGAACTCCTCTATCGATGCGCTAACAACAAAATCATCAACTATCGGTCTAAACAATTCCATGAAATCGCAAGCTAGATTGTAGCTATTTTGTTGCGAACTATGGAAAATTCCTAGTTGATTTATGCATCCTGTCGAAACAACTGCTCGCGCCACAGCGGATAAAATGATCGCATAGCCGTAATTTAAAGCAGAATTTTCCACCAAATCATACTTTCGCGAAAACTTACTACCAAAAAGAGCATTAAAATAAACTTTAGCCGCGTATCCCTCTCGATTAGTACAATCCCCCTCTTCAACATTTTGAGCATAATTTATTAGAGCAGAAGACTCGCTTGCGTAGCCATGTTTTTGCAAAACAAAAGCTTGGTTTAAAATTTTATATCGCACACACTCCTGCCAAACCAAAGCTTTTGTAGATTCCGTCCAAGACAATTGTTTTTGCAACATGTAAGATGCATCGAACTTCCCTGCTAGATCCAAAACTTGGGATACAGGCAAATGTTTTTCATCGCAAAAAACTACATTTACGTTATGCCTTAGCAATTCGCTCAATAAATATGAGGTAAGCGTGGTTCCTAGCGATTCAACAACCAAAGTTTGAATTTCACCTATATGGATTTTTTTTAAAGTTGTTCCTCGACGAACCACAAGATAGTCCATCGAAAAATCCAAAAAAGCTCTATCGGCAATAGTAACCACGCGCCAAGTCATTTACTTTAACTCATTTAGTTTAATTTCATGAACGTAAAAACCGGTTACAGATTTGTACACAATCGAAAAATCGTCCTCTGGTTTGATTGATTTTAGCAAGCTCCCCATTTTCTTTTTGCCCCCTATTAACGAAAAGTCATTACCTTTACTACTGTAACTATTTTTAAAAATACCAACCAAGTTCATAACTAGCTGAGCTTTATCAGGTATCGATAAAACTAAATTTTCATCAAATTGGGGAGCTTTTATTAATAGCTTAGTTACAGGTTTTGAAATATTTTTAAACTTAGTGTTTATTATTTTCCATTTCAAAATATTTAATAATTCATTAAGTTCAGAATCTGAAAATCCAGCAAACTTAGGACTGTATTGATAGCTATTATCTTCTTGTAATTTTTTCAAAAAACTAACAACTTTCTTCAATTGAGCAGTATCCTTTTCACTTAAAGTCAATTGCTCTGCTAAACCACATGTTAACCAACCATTAGAAACCCCAGATACTTTAAATGTCAAACTAGTTTTATTGTCGCGTAAGAAAAACGGCATTTTTAACTGACTTATTAAAACCTTTGGTGAGTCATAGCCATTTTTAGCAAAATAATCTTTAATGTTATCTTTTAAATTTCCTTTCATTGAATTGATGTAAACAGGAACGGCAACAAAATTTCTAACAACCTTATTTTTTTCAGTGTATTCAATGAATGCAAAATACGAGGTTGATGCGCCTTTATACCCACCGTATTTAGAGGTATCAAGCCCAGTCTTTGGTAAAATTTCACCTGAAACAAGCTCATTCTTTGTCTGTACTCTAATATCCTTTGGTGGAATTAATCCCGCTTCTTTAGGACTTAGATTCATATCAAA
>CAKVGS010000068.1 GCA_934747335.1 uncultured Candidatus Melainabacteria bacterium | reverse complement strand
CTTTTAAATTCTTAGTTATGATTTGGGCTTTCGTAATTAATACCCTTTTCTTTTAATGCTGCAATAAATCTTTCAGCACAAGCGCTTTGAACCTCAGGAGGTACAACCCTCAAAATCTCAACCGTTTTAGAAATAATGGGGTCTTTATCGTACCAACGACTGCCATTCACAGGTTTTACCAAATCATAAAATCTGTCTAAAGCTTCTTTAGAAACTTTTTGTTCCAACTTATCCAAGAACACAACCGCGTGTTCTCTAAGTTCATCTTGATAATTTTTTAAAAGCTCTATAACTTCCAATAATTTTGGGTCATGGTCGTACCATCTTTTGTAAGCCGGACTCATTAAACTCTCCCATTTTGTATTTGAGAAGCTGTAATCTGGTCTGTACCTGCTTCTGAATCATCATATCTGTAAATTTTACCGCCAAGATTTCTAATCTTGTACTCAAATTCTTCGTAACCTCTATCTATGTGGTGTAATTTTTCCACGATAGTTTCACCTTGAGCCATCAAACCTGCGATAACTAAAGCTGCACCTGCTCTCAAATCGCTAGCCGCAACAATTGCTCCCGTTAGATGTTTAACGCCTTTAACAATGGCATGGTTTCTATCTTGATGAATATCTGCGCCCATTCTTCTTAAATCAGGCACCTGCATAAATCTATTTTCATACAAGCTTTCAGTAATAATCCCAACACCGTTTGATGTTGTCAAAAGTGTCATAGCAATAGCTTGTAAATCTGTTGGAAAGCCGGGATAAGGTTGAGTTACAAAATTAATAGACTGTAATCTGTTTTTGCAACTAACTTCAATTGTTGTAGGTTCAACCAACTTTATACTTGCACCCATTTTGATAAGCTTGTCATTAAAGAATGTTAAATGCGCAGGGTAAACATTTCTTATTATAGCCTTACCTCTTGTTGCGACAACAGCAGCCATGAATGTTCCTGCTTCAATTCTGTCAGGAATAGTTGTGTATTCTGCAGAATGTAAGTTTTCAGCTTTTACCCCGTTGATTAAAATTTCAGAAGTGCCTGCTCCTGTAACATCTGCACCGATTGTGTTCAAGAAGTTCGCCAAATCAACAATTTCAGGTTCTTGAGCTGCGTTTTGAATTCTTGTTGCGCCTTCTGCTAAAACAGCAGCCAACATCAAGTTTTCAGTAGCACCAACTGATGGTATATCTAAATAAATATCTGCACCAACAAGTTTTGAAGCTTTTGCATGTACATAACCGTTTTCAATTTTTATAGTTGCGCCTAATGCTTCTAAACCTTTAATGTGAAAATCTACTCTACGTTCGCCGATAGCACAACCTCCTGGTAGTGCTACAATAGCTTCTCGGCAACGTGACATCAATGCGCCTAAGATGATAAATGAAGCTCTCATTTTGCTAACGAGTTCATACTTAGCAGTGATTGATGAAATATTTGAGGCGTCAATTTCGACAGATTTTTCTTTTTTATCGTAAATGTAGCTTGCGCCTAAATCAGAAAGTACATTTAGCATAATCTCAACATCGGTAAGTTGAGGTACATTGTAGATTTTTGTTTTGCCTTTAACAAGAATGGTTGCGGCTAAAAGTTTTAATACAGCGTTTTTTGCACCACCGATTGAAACTTCACCCTTAAGTGTTTCTCCACCTTGTATTTTGAATTTCTCTGCCAAAATTCCTCCAATCTATTATAATCATACAATTATTATAACTAAATGTAAAGATGTTATAAAGATTTAATTGAAAAATTTTTATTTTTTTTATATTAATATTTGTTACATAATGTGTGAGTACTAGCAAATTATTTTTTTAGTGTTTTTCTTATAAAAGAAACTTGATTAATAGAAAGGAATATCATGAATATTACAAAAATTTCAGCACTAAATTTTGGTGCAAATGTAACTAAAAAAGCAGCAAAAGGTTTTGACAAAATAAGCCATGACTATAAGGCTTATTCTGAATTAATCCCAACAGATTTAATGAAAGAAAAGGCAGATACTAGATATTTGGATGAGTTCGTAAGAGTAAAACAATTAGAACTTCCAAATGAACAGGCTAAAAAGAATTCGGTAAACTATATTGACGAAAGTACAATTCTTTAAGATAAAAAGAGAGGTTGTTTAATTTTAAACGACCTCTCTTTTTGCATTTATTTAAAATTTTTATTATACTATGAAAAGTAAACTTAATAAGGATAGTTTTCGGTAGTTAAGAGTTAAATTTAGGAGGGGTATATGAATTTAGATAAAGTTAGAGAAACAGATGCTGAATTAGCACAATTTATTGAAGAAGAACTTCATAGACAGGAAAACACAATAGAACTTATTGCAAGCGAAAATTTTACCTCTCCGGCAGTTATGCAAGCTTGCGGAAGTGTTTTGACAAACAAATATGCAGAAGGTAAACCACATAAACGTTATTATAACGGTTGTGAAATCGTAGATAAAGTTGAAGAA
>CAKVGS010000067.1 GCA_934747335.1 uncultured Candidatus Melainabacteria bacterium | reverse complement strand
GTGTAAATAGGTGAGTAATTTGATTTTTCCAGATAGTTGGATTATTTGGTAAAGTTAGCTTGTTTAGGGCGTTTGAGGGGTCGGAAATAATCAAACTATCTGTCTTTCAAAACGGTCAAATTACTCTTTTGAGGGTCAGACGGATAGTTGTATTTTTTTGAATAGTTCATTGTTTTTACCTGCTATCACTAAGTTTTAAACCTTTCAGTCCAGTCGGACAAATAGTTTGATTATTTGGAATTTGTCCGTTTTGGGTATTTTGAATTTTGTTTCAGAAAAGTATATAAAGTTTACATAATTGCAAAAAGTGTAAAAATATATATAATTATCATGTTGAAATAAGAAAGGAATTTGAAAAATGAACAGAGAAGAGTTAGTTGCAGAAATCGCAAAACAAACAAAATTAACACAAAAATCAGTTGGTGAAGTATTAACAGCTATCATCGATGTTACTCAAGATACAGTTAAAAAAGGCGAAAAAGTTACTTTAGTTGGTTTTGGTACATTCGAACCAAGAAAAAGAGCTGCAAGAAACGGGCGCAACCCTCAAACCGGCGAAGCTATCAAAATTGAAGCTAAAACAGTTCCAACTTTCTCAGCAGGCAAGAAATTTAAAGAAATTGTTAAATAGTTGTTTTTTTGAATTTTCAAAAAAGGAAACGAGGTTAGAAATAGCCTCGTTTTTTTATTGATACAAAACCGACACAAAAGTCGGAAGTGGTGTTCCAATTTGTTTTCTTCCGAGCTAATGTGTTCGGTGATGAAAGATGATAATAAATATATAAATATAAAGCAGGTGGCGGAAGTCAAGGGGTTACGCTCAACTCGTTCAATAAGATTGGAATTGAACAAGCTTGAAAGCAAATACATTTCTCGTGAAGTAAAAGTGAATGGCGGAACTTCATACGAGATTTTGTTTTCAAGTTTAGAACCTGAAATCCAACAAAAACTCAGAGATGCCGAGAATAAAACAACTACAATTGCACCTTTGCATTACAAACCAACAAATTTCGTTTCAGACAAAACAAGAATTACGGCGAATTTCAGAGCAAATATTGTTGTTGCATTACAAAAATTAAGAAAACAGTATTCAACCAAAAAGGAAGCCGACTCCGTATTTTTAGATTTATATAATTCAGGTTTGTATCTTCCGAAAGCCTACAATTTTATAGGAAGTATTTCAATCGGAACTTTGCACCGTTGGGTAAAAGTATTTGAACAACACGAATCGACAGAATGTCTACAGCCTAAATACAAATGGTCAAAACAGGGTGAATATAACTCGATTTTAAACGATGAAATGAAAAATATTTTGCTCACACTTTTACTCCATCCGAGCAAGTATAATTATGGAAAAGCAATTAAGTTAACTAAAGAAATTTTGAGAAAACGAGGTTACGAGGCATTGCCTTGTGATTTAACCTTCAAAAGATATGCAGAAAATTTTAGAAAAAATAATTATGCCGAATGGATTTTTCGCCGAGAGGGAATGAAAGCATATCACGACAAGGTTGAACCGTACATAGAACGTGATATTTCGAAGATTGAGGTTGGTGATATTCTTGTGGCTGATGGTCACGTTTTGAATTTTCAAGTAATAAATCCGTTTACAGGAAAACCGACAAGAGCAACGTTGGTTGGATTCTTGGATTGGAAATCAACCGCACTTGTCGGATATGAAATTATGATGACTGAGAGTACACAATGTATTGCAAGTGCACTCCGTAATGCAATTATTAATTTAGGTATGATTCCGAAAGTAGTATATCAAGATAACGGCAAAGGTTTCAAGGCTAAGTTCTTTCAAGACTGCGATTTTGATGAAGATATATTTAACGGAGTGTATGCGAATTTAAATATACACTCCGTTTTTGCAAAACCATATAATGCTCGAGCAAAAGTCATTGAACGATTTTTCTTAGAATTTCAGGAAGAATTAGAAAAAGGAATGCCGAGCTACATCGGAACAAGCATTGAAGACAAGCCTGCGTGGTTGAAAAGAGGAGAGAAACTTCACGTTGAATGGCACAAAAAGTTGACAAATAATTACATCCCGACAGTTCAAGAAACAATTAAATATATTAACAGTTGGATTGAATTTCACAACAAAAATCTGTGTCCTAATGACCGTTCAAAGAGTATTCAAGAAATGTTGGACGGTGTTCAAAAACAGAATATTAATAAAGAAATTCTTGACGATTTGATGATGAAAACCGAATGTCGAACAATAAATAAACATGGAATTACGTTTTTGAATATGCATTACAGGAGTGAGGCGATTATTGGAATTAGAGATAAAGTCAATATCCGCTACAGTTTATTTGATCTTTCTAAAATCCATGTTTATTCAACTAAGGGCGAGTTTTTGTGTGTAGCTCATAGAGTTCAGAAAGTTCATCCGATGGCAAGAGTTCTCGGAACGGTTAAGGATATGGAAGAATACAAGCAACAGTACAAAAAGCAGCAACAATACAAAAATAAATTGATTAAACAGGTAAAAAAGACATTCCCAAAAGAGGAAATTCAGCTTTTGGAAATAGAAAGAGAGCCGATTTTGGAAGTTGAACAAATAGAAGAAAAACCGAAAAAAGAAAAGAAGAAAACGCCTCGTGAACAACAAATGAACAAACCGATTTTTAATTCAAATTATGAAAAATATGAGTGGCTAATGAAAAATGGTTGCACGAATTCGGATGATAGAAATTGGCTGACTAAATATATTAGAAGTGACGAATACCAAAATTTATATG
>CAKVGS010000066.1 GCA_934747335.1 uncultured Candidatus Melainabacteria bacterium | reverse complement strand
GTATTTATTTAATTGTGTTTTGCGGTAACTTTCAAACGCATCCTGAATTTCTTTTGCAAACTTTTTTCTAAATTCAGAATGTGGAATGTCCAATGTCTCTTTGGTTAATTTATTTTTCAAAATCATCTTCAAACCCTCTTATATTATCAAGTTCAATGTTGTAGCGTTTGCCAGTTTTATCGACACAAGTTGCAAAATCTACTATTTTATCGGCGAATTTGTTCTCCCATAAACAAATCAGCAAACCGATTTCTTGTGTTTTAAGATTCAAAATCTTTGTCCCGTACAACTTGTAATTTTTTTCAACCATAGTTTAACCTTTCGTTATTGTAATATCAGCGTATATCTCGTCCGGTTTCTCAGGATCAATCAAAAAATCTTTATCAAATACATATCTTTCGCCATCCAGTGCGACACAGCCGACAATATTGTGTTCGCCAAAACAAACAACTGTAAACTCTTCGCTATCTTTTTCAAACCAACATTTGAGCTTTTTTAATCTGTATTTTTTACCGATTTCAATCATTGTATGTCCCTTTCAAACTACACAATTCATCACTCTTTCAGGAGTAAATATCAATTTAAAATCCAGAAAACGTATCATTCAGACACATTTGGGACTTGATGTTTCTGCGAAACAGAGTTATTCTGTGTGTACCAAAACTTTATTTACCCCGAGGTTAACTATGAAAAAACACACATTGGCACAAGATGCCTTTAAACTCTATGCTGAAAAATTTATGTCGTTAGAAAATATCGCGAGGCAGCTTCATTTGAACGAAAGAACGCTCCGCCGATGGAAAAAGTCTGATAATTGGGTAACCAAAAGAGCTGAATATATTCGGACTAAAACGACATTGCATTCTGATTTATATAATTTTACCCGCAGTTTGATAAATTCTATCGAGAAGGATATGGAGAGTAACGGTAAAGTCGAACCTGCAAGATATTATGCTGTTACCAAAATGCTGAAATTGATTGGTCCGGTTAAAGCTTATGAGGATGAAGTGATAAGTGAAAAACAAAAAACTAAAGAGGAAAAGCCAAAAGAATTAACTCCGGATGTTATAAGAGAAATTGAAGAACGAATTCTCGGCATAACTCACGAGGAAATTTGTGAACACGATTTGAACACCGATTAAACACCTTTTAAACGGTATTTAAATTTTCAACATCTTTTCGTAGTCGATAAAGAATGCATTTAATACATCTGCCTCATTTCGCAGGTGTTTTATTACCGGTGCAAGATTATAGCATTCTTCAATCTCCGGCTGATTAACTACAAAGTAATCAATGACTACGGCAATATTATAAATATTTTTTGACCACTTACTTAACTGCTTGAACTCCTTTGGAGTAATATTAAATCCGACTTTTTCCATATTTAAACCTCCTTTGGTTCACAACATTAGCTTGAAAGCAGAGAGAAAGCATTGAAAGATTTACATAACAACACAAATACTCTATTTTTTAAATTTACGGTCACTTTTACAGTAACCTTTGTAGTAACTATGTTTTTGATACAATTAAACAAAATAAGGATTAAAAAATGGTTTTAAGAACTGCTTTTGCAAGATTGCCATCAACGGATTATAAAACTACAAATCATATTATTGCATATCTTGATATACTTGGTGCAACGGACTTGATCTGCAATGACAATGATTTTAGTTTTCTAAATCATTTAAATATGTTCATGGAAGATGCTATTGAAGAATCTGGCGGCGGAATTTTTTCTAAAAAAGAAGATATATTTGTAAAAATATTTTCAGACAATATTGTATTAGCCATTGAATTAAAAGAAAATGACGACCAAAGAGATGATAAAATCGCAGCATTATTCAATACAGTAGCAAATATATATAATGAAATTTTGCGCTATGGATATTTAATGCGTGGTGCAATTATCGAAGGTGAATTTTTTCACAATAACATTATTGTATATGGCAAAGGGCATGTACAAGCTGTAAAATTAGAAGAAAAAGAAGCTATTTATCCAAGAATTCTTGTTCAAAAAGAATTATCAAAAATTTTACCACATTACCTTTTACAAGATAGAGATGGTTGGAACATTTTAAATATTTTTCAATTTAGTGAATATTTTGACCACTTATCTTTTAAATTTGAACTTCTTAAAATGCTTAAAAAGAACAAAGACAATGACCATATAAAAGCAAAAATTATGTGGGTAATAAATTATTTTAATTCTTGGTTTATTCGACCAGAGGCAAGAATTTTAGAAAAACCACAGATTACAGATGCTGAAATCACAGATGCTTTAAAATAATATTATTTTTAAATTTTATATTGTTGTGATAAGTTACATTATGAGAAATTTGCAGACGGAAGCGTAGTTTGTATCGAAGATGAAATACCGTTTGAGATACCTGAAAACTGGGCGTGGGCAAGGCTAAAAGATATCGCTAATTATGGTAGAATGCAGAGCCTGACGTATAAACAAATACAAGATAAAAATTTATGGATTCTTGACCTTGAAGACATTGAAAAAGAAACCTCAAAACTGATTATAAGAAATAGAATTAATAATAAAATGTTTTCCAGTTCTAAAAAAAAATTTGTAAAAAATGATGTATTATATGGGAAACTTCGACCATATTTAGATAAAGTCCTGATTGCAGATGAAGATGGGATTTGCACAACAGAAATAGTACCAATTAGAATATATAAAGATATTCTGCCTGAATATTTGCGCTATATTTTAAAAAGTCCTTTCTTTCTATACTATGTTAACAATCTTACTTATGGTGTAAAAATGCCACGATTAGGAACTGATGATGCAGAAAATGCACTTCTACCAATTCCGCCGTTGTCGGAACAAAAAAAGATAGTTAATATACTAAATTCTACAATTAATGCTATTGAAAATATTACCCTTGATAAAGAAGCTTTGGCTAATGTCATGAAACAAACCAAAGCAAAGGTATTAGATTTAGCGATAAAAGGTAAACTTGTACCACAAGACCCGAATGATGAGCCGGCAGATAAATTATTAGAAAAAATAAGAGAAGAAAAAGAAAAATTAATCAAAGAAGGTAAGTTAAAACGTGATAAAAACGAATCATACATCTATAAAAATAGTGATGATAACTCTTATTATGAGCAGATAGACGGTGAAACGGTTTGCATCGATGACGACTTACCATTTG
>CAKVGS010000065.1 GCA_934747335.1 uncultured Candidatus Melainabacteria bacterium | reverse complement strand
ATTACAAAATTATACGAAAATCTCGCAAAATACACTCAACCTGCGATTGATAGTTTGTTTAAATTAAAAGACAAAATTAAGAATACACCAAACGAACTTGACGATTATTGCTTCAATCAAGGTGTTTCAGCAATTGAAACTTTTGCGAATTATTTGCTTGAAGAAACTAAAAAACTTCGTATGTAAATTGTTTTGCGGTGCCAATATTTCACCGCAAATCTTCTAATTGTGTCTGAATGATACAAAAGCAAACCAATAGACTTCCAATTTCAATCACACCGAGTGATAAATGTGACTGTACTAAATTAAAAGGAGGTCTATATGACAAATAACGTAGAAAACGCACTAAAAAGTAAAGCAAATTTTCAAGAATTTGTAGCAAACAATCCATTACCAACGGCTATTGTTGACATTGTATCAAAATACACAAAAACAAAAGCAGAAAATCTGTGTAAAATAGTCGAACTTACACAAAACTTTGAATCGCTTTTAAATTTATTTGAACCAACAAACCCAAATGCAATGAAAGATGAATCATACATCGTATGGATAGTTACAAATGAAAAAGAAAAGATTATGAATTTTGTTGAAAAAGTAAATTCTCACATGCACAATTCCGGCATTTTTGTTATTAAAGTTACACCTAATGATGAAGGTTACTTGGATTGCACTTGTTTAGCAAAACCGCCAATCAAGAAAAAGCCGATTAAAAACCTCAACAGTCCGGCATCAATAATTCAAAAATCATATTGGGCAAAATATTTTGAAGTTTGCGATGAATTACAAAGTCAAATGCAAATTCCAATGAATAGCAAGCCACAACATTTTCAATACATATCAATCGGAAAAAGCGGAGTGCAAATCGTTCAAACAATTAGTGCAACCGAAAACTATGTTGCAACAGAGTTGTTTATAAACAACGATAAAACAAAATTTGAACACCTGTTGAACTTCAAAACCGAAATCGAAACAACACTTGGCACACTTGATTGGCATAACAAAGAAGGTGTGAAATCCTCAAGAATCCGTAAAACTGAGCCATTTAATCTATCAGATGACAATAATTTTGAAGAAGCTTGTAAAAAGCACATAAACATGGCGGAAGAATTTAAAGAAACTTTTTGCAAATATTTGTAATCAAAAAAATTGTGGGGAACTAAACATCCCCACTTTTTTAAATGTGTCCGAATGATACAAAACCACCTAAATGAGTTGATATGACACTCATTCAGAGTGATTAATGTCGGTGTAAACAAAAAAGAAAGGAACACATTATGGCAAAGAAAAATTTGAAAGAAGCAGCACTTAGGTATGAAATCAATGTTCACATCGACGAAACTTTAGAGGTTCTTAAAAAGCTTGGTTTTGTAGAAAATTCAGACGTGTTTTACGACAGTCTAGCTTACGATTGGATTGATAATGAACCGTCCGAAAAGGATATGAACAAAGTGTTGAATGCATTAGGATATTAGGAGGTGAAAATGGATAACAAATTAGAAAAACGATTTTTGCAACAAAATTTGAATGCAACTCCTAAAAATATACTTGAAGATTTGTTTAATTATATGGACGAAAAAAGAATCAAATACGAAGAACAGGAATTCCATTACAAAAGGCTTATCAGTAAGTTTAATCGTAGAATTAACGAATTACAAAAAGAACGTGATGAGGATAAAAGATTATCCAAAAGGGAGGTTAGGAATATAAACGAGTACATTGAAAGTCTAAAAAATGACATAGTTCAAGCAAAAAGGGAAATCCGACTCTTGTACATAAACTGCAACATTCTTTGGAAAAACGAATTGAAAATTGGAAAGATTTTGGGATATGAGCTAGAGGGTTAACCTCTAGCTTTTTACATGTGTTGAAATGATACGAAAGCAAATAGATAAGGAGTAATTATGAAAGTAAATGAATTAATCAAAATTCTAGAAAAAGAAAATCCTGATAAAAAGATTTTAATAAGTGATACAGCAGGAAATTTTTCACGTGAAATATTATTTATTACTGAAGATGATTATAGAATATATCTAAATTATGAACATTAAACCATAAATTGTGTTCGAATGATACAAAATGATTTAAATGGCTTGATATGACATTCATTCAGAGTGATTAATACAGGTGTAGAACATATTAAAAGGAGACAACATTATGACAACAAAAAAAGAACAAGAACAAAGAACAAAATTAGAAACAAAAATCGAAAAGGCTATTAACAAAATCTGCGCTGGCAAGCCTTCAAACATCCGCCCTAAAAAATGGGGTTTTTCCAATGACAATGAAATAACATTAGTTTACTGGTTTTGGTATTACGAAAATAAAAAAGTTGAAAAACTTATGGATAAAATTATGGATAAAATCGAAAAACAATTTGGAGTTGAAGTTACGGCTTGTGCAGATACAACCGAAAAACTAAATTGGCATTATATCTAAAGATTTAAAAGAACCGAGTATCAAGCTAAATGCTTGATATTCGGTTTTATATAAAAAGGATTAATTTATGAAAATAATTATACGCAATAGGCGAAAATACGATGAAAAGCAAGAATTAAGCTTAGATAAATTTAAAGTGAAATTCAAAAATGAATTAGCTTGTGCTATTCAAATTTACTCAAATCACCAAAAACAAAAAAATATGTTAATGCCACCGTTTATGACGATGAATACCGATTATCATGCAGATTTTTATAACGACCTGCGTTGGAATTTCAATAATTTTGTTCAATCAGAATGGTACATTGATCGAATTCAATAAATGTGTCCGAATGATACAAATGGATTCAAATGAGTTGATATGTCATAGATTAAGAGTGATTAATACAGGTGTGATACATAACAAAAGGAGCTAAATATTATGGCAAAAGACAAATATTTTGAAAAACCGATTTTATCAGGTGATGCAACATTATTAGCCAAAGGTTATTATGAGATTTTACATAGTGAATACCGAGACGAAAATGTAAAAAATAAATTTTACGGATACGTTTACTTTTTAGATTACTCCGGCAATTCAGATGAATATTCAACAACTGATGATTTTGATACAAAAGAGGAAGCTTTAGAGGCGATTAAAAAAACATTTAAAAGTAGAACTTCAAAAACCGTTTTAACACCGTTCGAAGATATTAATTAATTGTGTCCGAATGATACAAAACCCTTTGAATGAGTTGATATGAAACTCATTCAAAGTGATTAATGTGTATGTAAAACAAAACAACGAAAGGACAAAACGATGGGCATTTATTTAGAAGAAAAAGAAGAACGTAATTACCAAAAATTTATTACTGAATTAGAA
>CAKVGS010000064.1 GCA_934747335.1 uncultured Candidatus Melainabacteria bacterium | reverse complement strand
ACATAAATAAGATGAAGGACCGATTGGGTTGTTTGTCTAAAATTGTTAAATCTCTTAACTTTATATACAAAAAGTTAAGAGATTTTTGTATCTTTTTATTCGCGCGAGATTCTGACGCGAAAAAAATCATAGATTTTACAGATTTTTAATTTTTTATCAGTTTTTGCGTTTTTCAAACCTTTGTCACTCCTTATTTTGAGCCATCTCTTAACTTTATGTATAAACAGTTAAGAGATTCTGAACAAATTAATTGTACAACTCAAAATAAAGAAAGGACTTCCTCATGGGTAACAACACAATCTCACAAAAAATTGACAATTATGTAAAACAAAATTTACAAACTCTAAAAAAAGAAGAAGCAAAAACTGGGCAAAAGAAAACTAAGTACAACATAGCTGAAGAAATGTTGAAAAGCGGTAAGTTAAGCAAAGCTGAATTTGCTCAATGGTGTGGTACAACAGAAGGTGCCGTATCAAAGAGTAAAACTTCCATTTTCGGTGTAAACAATAGCTTTGGCGAAGAATCTTATTTAGACAGTATGACGAGCTTTTCTCAAAAGTCACCTGTACAGCAACAAGCTACAATTTCATCACACCAAATGAAATTGAACGAAACAGTTGCTGAAAGAAAGAAAAAAGCAGCCGAATTAACTAAACATATTAAGCAACAACAAGTTGCCAAACAAACACTTAATCCCAATGAATCTTTAAAAGAACAAAAATTTAAAGATCATATTAATTCTTTGCCGGAAGTTGAAGAAACTTATACAGAATTGATGAATGATATCAAATTCCAAGATATGAGCAGAGAAGAAAAGACCGAATTCCTGTTAAAAACTGCAGGTCAAAAATTCCACGAAGCTAAACAACGCGGTGACAAGGAAGCAATGAAAGAATACTTAAAACAAGGTTTTGGATTAGTTTTTGCTCTAATGGATGAAAAAGCAGGAATAGCGGATTTAAAAGAAACTGCGAAAAAGTATAGCGGATTAAACGCTGTTGTTGATGCAATTGATAAATTTGTAGATGATGGCGATGATTCAAATTTGAGTTTTGGAGAAAAGACTTGGGAATCAATAAAAGGTGTCGGTGATGCCGTGGATGGATTTATCGGTATGCAAGGTGCGGCATTCGTAGGTGCACTTGCCGTTGCAGGTGAAGCTGCGGCTGCAGTAGGCATTGGCAAAGCCTTTGCATTGGTAACTCAAGCTTACTTTGCTATTGAAGGTGGTACTATGGTAGTAGACGGTGCTGTTGATGTTGCAAACGCCCAAACAAAAGAAGAAGCAAGAGCCGGCGGTCAAGAACTCGGTACAGGTGCAATTATGCTTGGTGGTGCAGCTAAATCTGTAAAACAGGTTCGAAGAAATATTAAAAATCAAAAAGCTGAAGAATTTGTTAAAACTGCAACGGATAAAGAATTACGTGATGAACATACAATGACAAGAATAGGACTTGGTGATACAGGTGCTTTGAAAATTTACGAAGCTGAATTAAATCGTAGAGGATTTAAACCTGATGAATTTGGAATGTACAACATAACAAAAATAAAGGCTAAACGTCCTAACGGTAAAACTATTGATGTTGCAAAAGATATACCGCAAAAAGTTTTAACTTCTAAAACCACTGAACATTTAAGAATGCCTGACGCTACAACAGTAAAAGAAGATTTCGGCGTAACTATAACTCAAGCAAAAGCTGATCCTGTTGAAGCAAAAAGAATCATTTTTGCGAAAACTGTTGAAGAAACATTAAGAGTAAATAACGAAAACGGCATTCCTTTAAAATTTGAAGCAAATCCTCCTGAAGGAGAAGCACCATATTTCTATAAAGATGCTCCATACGGCGGGCGCCAAAAAGTTAACACACAAAGTTTAGAAGTCACTTATAACTACGATGCAGAGGAAAGTTGGGGCGTAACTCCTGAGTATATCAAAGAATATGGAAATACTGAGGGTAAATGTCCTGATAGAGCCGTTGTAGCCGCAGGCGATGATGCTGTAACAGGTTTAAAAGGTAATATTGCAGAAAAACAATACGAAGTGGTTAACCCTGATGGTTCAAGAAGTCCGCTTGATGTTGCAAGCTTAAAACCTGGCGAAATGGTTCATATTATCAAAAAAGCCGGTGTTGAACTTAAAATGGCAGTATTTGACAAACCTACAACTAGTTTGGAAGGTGAAAAATTGCCAACTGATAAACTCATGATGATTGACTCTGAAGGTCACCCTTACAACGGTCAGCCGGTAAAACGTTTAAGAAGTGGCGAAGTTGAAATGCAATTTGACACATCCGATCCTGTACAAGCTAAAATGCAAAACACTCTAAGCGAAATAAAAGATTTGGATGCACAAACTAAGGCTGCTAAAAAAGCAGATAATAAAGATTTAGCAGGTCAACTAAAATCTAAAGCAGAAGCTTTAGTGACGGAGTTTGAAACTCAACTAACAGAGTTTGTAAAAGATAAACAAGTTAGTCCATTTGAAAAAGCTAGTCTTGAAAATCCTGAATATATGCAAAAACTTAAAAATTCAACACATGAACATGATATAGATCCATATCATGGCTGGCGTAGCATAGATGTTCCTAACTTTTCAAAAGAAACTATGGTTGTGCTTAACAAATATCATAGGGAAAATCCTGAATTCGCAGAAAAGCTTGAAGGTTATGTAAAATCTACAAGTGGTCGAAATGCAGAAGTCTTAACAGCTGAAGAAACAGAAAAAATTGCACAAGCATTGAAAAATAATGAAAATGACCTTAACATAATTCATTATGATGGATATCCTAATTGTACACTTACCATGTTGGAATTCTATGAAAAAAATCCTCAAAGAGTAGTTGCGCTGAGAAAAGACAAATCAATAGGATATGATATAATTATTAAAATCATGAATTTAGAAGAATAAAAAATTGATAACAAAAAATGGGAATCGCTTATGCGATTCCCATTTTTTTTAATGTTTTTGGTGCAAAAATTTGCACCCTACAATTTTAAAAATTCATGCGTTCAAGATAGAACTTATATTGCGAAAAACCGCCCTTGTTAGGGAGGTCGCAGATGTTGGCGAGGCTTTGCAGAGCCTTACAGATGCGGGTGGGTATTTGTTTTTATATATCGCCTACGGCTTAAACCCCCACCCGAAAATCTAAGTTTCGAGCCAAAAAAAATCGGCTCTCAACTTGATTTTCTACCCTCCCACTTGGAGAGGGTTAATGCAAGACTTGTTTATTTTAGAACGAACGACTTTAGTTCCCTCCATTCGGCACTACTGTCCATGATAATTTTTATCAAATGAACGACATTTGCGCCGCGAGCGTGCAGCGATTAGCTGCGATAGCGAGCGTGAAAGTGCGGGTTCACCCGCTACATCCATTTGAACC
>CAKVGS010000063.1 GCA_934747335.1 uncultured Candidatus Melainabacteria bacterium | reverse complement strand
TCATTGATGCATTCAAAAGAGCCAGTGCAAAAACTATTACTGCAGTAATTCCTTATTACGGATATGCTCGTCAAGACAGAAAAACTTCAGGTAGAGAAGCTATTACTGCAAAGCTTGTAGCAGATTTGTTGACAACAGCAGGTACAGACAGAGTTTTAGCAGTAGATTTACATACAGGTCAAATTCAAGGTTTCTTTAATATCCTTGTTGACCATATTTTTGCAACACCAATCCTTGTGGATTATGTTAAATCATTAAACATCGATCCTGATGAAATGGTAGCAGTAAGTCCTGATATGGGTGGCGCAAACAGAACAAGACATTTCGCAAAAAAATTAGATTGTCCTATTGCTTTAATTGATAAACGTAGAGATAAACACAATGAAGCCATTGCTGCAAACATTATTGGTGACGTTGAAGGCAAAGTTTGCTTAATGTTTGATGACATTATTGATACTGCCGGTACAATTTGCGAAGCTGCAAAATTACTTAAGAGCAAAGGTGCAAAAGCTGTTTATGTTGGTGCAACTCACCCTGTATTTTCAGGTCCTGCAATAGAAAGACTTAAAAACGCTCCAATCGAAGAATGTATTGTAACAAATACAATTCCTTGGAAAGCAGAAGATTTGCCAAGCAATGTTAAACAGTTATCAATAGCTCCGTTACTTGGTCAAGCAATTTCCAGAATCCATGACGACGAATCAATCAGTTCTTTGTTCGGTTTTGAAAAGGAAATGAAAGTTTAATTAATAACAAATTAAAAATAAGAGGTCAATTTTAGACCTCTTATTTTTTTTTGCACTACTGTCCGAGATAATTCTAAAAAAGCATAAATATCTTTTAATAACTTGAATTGCTTCGTCACTATAAAATAGCTGTTCCTCGCAATGACCGGCCGTTAGGTTTCCAAGCATGTCGTCATTGCGAAGGCGATTAGCCTGAAGCAATCCAGCTTTTTATTAACTATTATTTTGAGTCAGTACAATACAAATTTTATTAAAAACATAAGGATGCGCCTTGAGACAAAATATTTCCACAAAAACGCAAAAACATTCTGTCTTAAGACGCACCTAATTCTAACATTAAATTAGCGCTGAACTAATTAAACATCTCTTGTTAAAAGAGGCAAATCAACACCTAAAACATTGGCAATATCGATTACTTTCAATATTGTAGGGTTAATCTTACCTGTTTCAATTAAACTGATAGAGTTTCTTGAAATGTTTGTAAGTTCTGCTAACTTCTCTTGAGAGATGTCACGTCTTAGACGTTCACTCTTAATGTTAATTCCTAAATTTCTTAATCTATTCTTATCTTCCATAACAATATTATTGTCTTCCATTGTTAAAAATTTTTCTATACACGATATTTTACATAAAAACATTATTATTTCAAGTCGGAAAAAGAGCTGGTTTTTTTTAAACAAAAGCAGCTCTTCTACTATATAAAAGGGCAAACTCAGAGTTGCCCTTTACCGCATTTAACCTCAAAAGGGAGTACGCCCTTTGTAAACTTGCAATTTAGCATGTGGGTTATAGCGGTCGATTTCTTATATTATTAATATAAAAGATTTTTTTAATAAAACATTGCCCGAATAGGCTATAATAAATCTTTGATGTATAATTATTTTATACACTAACTAGAAGGAATTAATTATGCTTAAAGGAAATGAGATTAGAAATCTATATTTAAATTATTTCAAGGAAAAGCATCAACACACAATCGTTGAAAGCTCTAGCCTTGTACCTGATAACCCGACTGTACTTTTGACAACAGCCGGCATGTTACAATTCTTGCCTATATTTTTAGGTATCCAAAAATCACCTTATGACCCTGCAAGAGCAACTTCTTGTCAAAAATGTGCTCGTGCAGGCGGAAAGGATTCTGATATTGAAAACGTAGGTAGAACACCACGCCACCATACATTCTTTGAAATGTTGGGAAACTTCTCATTTGGCGATTATTACAAAAAAGAGGTTATTCCTTGGGCTTGGGAATTCGTTACAGAAGTCCTAAAACTTGATAAAGATAGACTTTGGATTACAATTTTTGAAACCGATGACGAAGCTTATAATATTTGGAGAAGTATCGGAGTTCCTGATGAAAGAATTAAAAGAAAAGGTAAAAAAGACAATTTTTGGGGTCCTCCGGGAGCTTCAGGATCTTGTGGCCCTTGTTCAGAAATTCACTACGATTTAGGCGAAGAATATAAATGTGACGACCCTAATTGCGGTATTGATACCTGCGAATGCGATAGATGGGTTGAAATTTGGAACTTGGTATTTACTGAACTATATCAAGATGAAGAAGGCAACCAATCACCGCTTGAACACAAAAACGTTGATACAGGCATGGGTTTGGAACGTATCACAATGGTTTGCCAAGGTGTTGCTTCAACATTTGAAACTGATTTGTTGAAACCTATTTTGGACAAAGTTTCAGAAATGAGTGGTGTAGCTTACAAAAAATCAGAAAAAACAGATGTTTCACTAAGAATCATCACAGACCACGCGAGATGTGTTTCTTTCTTGATTTCTGATGGCGTTATCCCTGGAAATGAAGGCAGAAGCTACGTTCTAAGAATGATTTTAAGACGCGCATTAAGACACGGAAAAATCTTGGGTATGGATTTGCCGTTCTTGTATAAACTCGTTGATACGGTTGTTGATATGTACGGCGAAGCTTATCCTGATTTGGTTAAAAACAAAGCTAAAATTATTGATGTTATTAAGAAAGAAGAAGAAAGATTTGCAAAAACTTTGGATAGGGGCTACAAACTTCTTGACGAATTTATCGCAAACAAAAAAGATATTGACGGCGAAAGCGCATTCAAACTTTATGACACTTATGGTTTCCCATTTGAATTAACAAGAGAAATTGCAGAAGAAAATGGTTTGAAAGCGGATGAAGCAGGTTATAAAGTTGCTATGCAAGAACAAAAAGACAGAGCAAAAGCAGCAACTGCTAAAATTTCAGTTACAGGCGATATGAAATACGCGAAAGTAGAAGATGAAGTCGGTTCAACTGATTTTGTTGGCTATACTGAAACTGAATGCGATGCAAAAGTTTTGGCTTTAATTGAAGGCGAAGGTTTTGTTGATGTTGTTCTTGATAAAACTCCATTCTACGCAGAATGTGGTGGACAAGTAGGTGACAGCGGTTATATCTTCAATGATAATTTAAAAGTTGAAGTTTTGACTACATTTAAAGTTAACCACTTGTTTGTTCATAGATGTCAGGTTGTGAACGGTGAAATCAATGTTGGTGATGAAGTAACAGCTCAAATTGATGCAGCAAGACGTGCAGAAATCAGAGTTCACCATACATCTGCTCACTTGCTACAAGCCGCTTTGATTAAAGTTGTTGGTGATGAAGTTAAGCAAGCAGGTTCTCAAGTTGAAGAAAACAGAATGAGATTTGACTTCACGTTCTCAAGAGCAATGACTCCAGAAGAAGTTCAAAAAACTGAAGATGTAATTAATGAGTGGATTTGGGAAAAACTTCCTGTTCATACAGAAATTATGGATATAGAAAAAGCTAAGCTAACAGGCGCAACTGCTTTATTTGGTGAAAAATACGAAGATGAAGTAAGAGTTGTTTCTATCGGCGGAGCGAAACAATGCAAATGCGGTGGCGGATGCAAGTGTCACGAAGAAAAATCTGATGTAATTTCAATGGAATTCTGTGCGGGTACACATGCTAAAAATACAGGCGATTTGAGATTAATCAAGATTGTTTCAGAAGGTGCAATCGCAGCAGGTACAAGAAGAATTGAAGCTGTTGTTTCAAAAGCTGCAATCGAATATTTGAACAACAAAGCTAAAATTTCTGACGTATTAGAAGCTAAATTCAAGGTTCATACAGAAGAAGTTCTAGACCGTGTTGAAAAGTTAGCGGAAGAAAACAAAGAATTAGCAAAATCTTTAGAACAAACTAAAGCTGAAATGGCTAAATCTAAGTTCTCAACATTTATTTCAAAGGCTCAAGATATTGATGGCGGAAAGTTATTCGTATCAAAAATTGAAAACTTTGATGCAGACGCAGTAAAAGCCGGTATTGAAATGCTTGCAAATAAGCTTGGTGAAAGC
>CAKVGS010000062.1 GCA_934747335.1 uncultured Candidatus Melainabacteria bacterium | reverse complement strand
ACCTTCAACAAGTTATGAGAGAATCTTTCTTCTACGGCGCTAACAGATTTGGTAACAACTTTATTGCATAACTTTTTCTTTACTAAAAAGAAAAAGTTACAAAAAGAAAAGAACACTTGGTCGGTTGACATAAGTAAAACTACAAGATAAATGTAACTTCCAAGTCAACCTCGAATGTCAAAACTACAAGTTTGGCGCATTCCCTCGCCCCTTGAGGGAGAGGGTAGAAAATCAAGTTGAGCTTAGCGAAACTTAGATTTTCGGGTAAGGGGTCACCTTAATCCCTTCAAAAAAAAACATAACACTCTCTTATATAATCTTACATCTTACAAAAATTTTAGCCCCATTTGGGGCTTTTTTTTGTGCTACGCACGTAGACATACGGTCGGTTGACAATTGTTAAATTACTAAATGTAAATAAAACTCCTAGTCAACCTCAATAGTCAAACCCATAAGCTTGGCGCATTCTCTAAAAGCTACGCACATAGACCTTTGGTCGGTTAACAAATGCAAAACTGCAGTTCAACCTCAATACTCAAAACCTATTGTAGGTTGGGGTTTCAGCCCAACAATAACTTAACAACAATCAGCCTATGCATTTACATTTATATACACATTTTGTCAATCGCATTTCTAAAAACTCAAAACAATTTTACAAACAAATCTTTTTTTCGCCATCAACTCCTTTCGCATATTTTACCAATAATCTATACGCGGTTTCAGACTGTTTTTTATAAGCAGAAAAATTCTCATCACTTTCTGACGCGATAGAATTCAGCATTGCTCTTGAAATAACTGCATTTTTCAATAATTCCTCTAAATGCGTTGGCACAGAAACAACATCATCATCTTCTTTAAGCGTGAAAATTTCTTCGTCGTCTTTGTTTTCTCCGATACTCAATGTAATATAATCAATCGTTACAATTGACTGTTCCTTTGGTGTTGGATAAAAATAAATTTTATCATTATTTAAATAAAAACCTTCCGGAATACCTGATTTTTCATCCAAATTTTCAGGAGTTTCAATTCGTTTTAAGAATTTTGTTCCGAGTTTAACACAATAATCACCGTCCAAATTTTTCTTAATCATACCGCTAGGCAAATCATACGCATTGATTCGCGGAATAGTAAACAAAATATGCGTTCTATTACGAAAACTAAATTCATAAGAATAAAGAATTTCCTGCAACGCTTTATTTAAAGCTAACACGAGAGATTTTTCAAATTCATCACCTGAAGCCGCATCGTTGTCATACATTGACCATTCTTGCGTTGCAGCCGTATTATATAAATCTAATAAAGTTAATGTCATATTTACTCCTTAAAATTTATGTCAAAAAACATGAGTTACTAACTCGAACAATTGCAAATAAACTAATCAGTGAATAGGTGAATAAGTTCGTATTAAGATTTTTTGACGCAATTTGCATTAACAACCGCCCTTGATAGGGAGGTCGTAGCCGTTGGCGAGGTTGTACTGAGCCTTACGAATACGGGTGGGTTTCAAAAAATGGAAAATGAAAATGATTTCCTTCAATAAATACCCATCCCAACCTTCCCTAATCAGGGAAGGAGATTAATCTTATTTGTTAGAAAAATTGCTAACGCAGGTTTCACCAAAGAAATTTTAAACAAACTTATTCACTCATTCACCTATTCATTTATTGACGTTTAAACAATTTTCCATTCATCTTTAATATTCTAAATTTGCGATATCACCCGCAAATTTCTGAAACATCATATCCTGCAAACTTCTTCATGTACGTTTCGACTGATGTTCCAAACGCATCGCACGCGTTATTCTTTCCATCAGATTTCAAATAATTAATTACACAACCTGCACCCTTCAAATGTGCACCCGCCAGTAATCCTGATTTTGTTATTGTATAACCGTTTATCACTTTTCCTATATATTTATCTGCGCCAACTGCCTTTAAATATCCCCATTGACGCTTTTTGAAAATTATTTGCGCGTTTTCTTGCGCTTGTGGATTATTAAGAAAATCCGTTATTGAATAAACTCCGTCTTTTCCGGTAAAAATTCCACTCCAATCATTGTTAAAATTCCCTTTTTTGATATAGTAACCTGCGTCAATCATCGCCATTTCGCCCATTTGATACTTGCCTGCATAACCATATTTGTTAAAAGCTTTATAATTTCCGCCTGATTCCATTTTTGCTAATGCATCTAAAAACTTCATACACTACTCCTTTTCAACTACTTTTGAAAAAATAGAGTTTTCATCCTCCTTAATTTTCGGCTTAATTTTATCTTTTACCTTGCGCCCATTTTTTTCTATGATTTGATAATCACTCGGACTTTTTTCTTTGAGTGCCATAGCATCATCTTTAGGTAAAACAAAAACATTTCCTGTCGGTAAATACTTAATCTTATACATAATATCCTTTCTTCTTAAAGTTAATGGGAATGCAAATGGAAAATTGAAAGTGGAAAATTGAAAATTATTTTAAACTTGTTCAAAATTAAACTAGTTTTATAATGTATAGTAACAAAAAACGAACTCATCTACTTATTGACTTTTTTTAACAATTTTCCATTTTCCACTTTCAATTTTCCATTAAGAAATGGGGGCATAGCCCCCATTTCAACTAAACCGTTCTTACCCCTGCCCACTTAGCGATTGCAAAAATTGTACCAACAAACCCTTGAGCGAAATCTAAATCAATAGACCCATCGGCTTTTTCAAATCTTGACAAATCCTGAATTTGAATTGCCGAAATACCTTTTGGTAATTCAATTACAATATCACCTAACATTGAATTTGGATAAGCATCTCCGGCTTTTACTGTTAACAAAGAGGAAGCAGTTGAAGTTGAGTCAATTACAATAAAAAGTGAATTATTTTTGTTAGAAAACGCATCAGCAATTGTAATTCCATTTGCTTGCACAACAGTAGTTTTTGTAATTCCGATATTTGCCACTGATTCTGTGTGGTCTAAAGTCGGATATTGAACATTAATTATATCTCTTGTCATAAAAATCCTTTCTTTTTGATGTCTTTAAGTCGTTGAGTCGTTAAGACATTACGTTCATAATAAATTTTTCAATTATATTGAAATGATAGCGAGTCAGTAAATTTTTTATGGATTGCTTCTAGATAAATTTCCCCTCGCCCCTTGTGGGAGAGGGGTAGGGGTGAGGGGTTATTTAGTCAATGACCTGGCGCAACACATTTTAAATGAGCTGTCATTGCGAGAGAACCTTTGGTTCTCGTGGCAATCCACAAATACTAAAATATTGAACAAATGGAAAATTGAAAATTTTATTAATAATTTTCCATTTTCCACTTTCCATTTTCAATTGGGTTTAACGACGTTCTTATCCCAACGCCAACTCTGCCTTAACTTTAACTGTACCCAAATAATCTGCTCTTGGCGCACCAACACCATACAAGCCGTAACCTTTATAACAAGTGTTAAAATTCTTTTCAGGTACATAAGAAGTTGTGTTCAAATCTGAAGAAATACCGCCGGCAAGTGTTTTGCCTTTTACGCCAAATAACGGATAGAAAACGCCGTCTTCCGGTTGTGCAATGTTATTTGAAACAAGAATTTCCCAACCGCAAAGAGAGCCGATGTAACCTTTTTTCAATTCGTTTTTACCTGTTTCTGTGTATTTCAAATCTTCCATTTTACCTAAATAGAATTGGTACTCTGGCGGAATTACACAAACCATTGAACCATCAATCCAGTTCGTATGACCTTTACCGTCACCGCGTTGGAATTTTGCTTGCATGTATGCAAAAATATCTTTCGCAACAGCAGGTGTTAAGGTGATTGCTTCACCGCTGTTGTCTAAATAGTGACCGGCTCTTGTGTATAAGTTTGCATAAGCTGTATCTACGGCAGCTGCAAATTGCTTGATTGCATCACTTGTATAGTCTTTTGCTAATTCTACTTGCTCGTTTGCACTAACAGATGCTTTTAGCATTTTTTCTTCCATTTCTGATAATTCAAAATGGAATGCTTTACCTCTATCAATTTTAACTTTGCAAGTAGAAAGTGTTGCCATTTCTGCGTTTGGCAAATCACCACCATCATAATCAAATAGTGTTAAAAGTCCCGGCATTGTAACATCAACTTCATCGCCTTTGTTAATGTTGTTTTTTAATTCAGAATGAGCAAGTTTGCCGATTACAAGCTCATTGTAAAAATGTTTGTTGAACGCTTTTGTAAAAGCTGTTGCAATTAATTGTTTTGAATCAGTCATGATAATCCTTTCTTTTGTTCTGGAAGCAGATTTGACGCTGTTATTAATTGAAAATGGAAAGTGGAAAATGGAAAATAATTAATAAAATTTTCAATTTTCAATTTTTCATTGTCAATTTTGGGAAAGACTTTTTACAAAAGTCTTTCCAACAGCTCATCCACTTCCTTCTCTGTCATCTCATCCAGCCTTTTTTTAGGCGGAGTTAGTGAAGAAACCTCATTTTTAGAAAACTTCATTGTATCTATTGCAGAATTGTTCTCTTTTTGCTTAGCTTGAGATTTTTCTTTTGCAAAAATTCGAGAGGTCACATAATCTTCAATCAGCTTTACTAACCTATCGCTGTCTAAGTTTTCGCCTAATGCTAAATATGCTTCCTTGTAGATTTCCCTAAAAGACGGATCTTGAAAGTATTGCGGCGAATTGTATTTCTGTGCGACTTGCTGTAAACTTTCTTTCGCTTTTTCAATTGTTTGTTGATGTTCCCAAGCCTTGATTAAATCTTCTGATAACGTGGCTTTTTGCCTTAATAGACCAAGTTCTTCAGATTGAGTGCCTTGAAATTTTTCAAGCTCTTTGTAAGCTTTTGTCAAATCTTCTACTGATTTGAATTTTCCTAAAATGAGCTCAGAAGGGGCTTGTAAATCAGTTTTCTCTTCAGAAACTTTTTCTGCTTGTCCTTCTTCTTTTTGAGAACAAGAGTTTTCGGAAACCGTTTCCGGCTCTTGCACATTTTCTAAAATTTCTTCCATAAATTTCCTTTCTTTTTTATAAATTTTCTTCCCTCGCCCTTTGCGAGAGTTGATAGGCATAAATTAGGTTAAAGTTAATGGTGCAAAGAATTGCACTCT
>CAKVGS010000061.1 GCA_934747335.1 uncultured Candidatus Melainabacteria bacterium | reverse complement strand
TAAGTGCTGAAAGCATATAAGTACGAAGCCCACCGTAAGATGAGATCTCTCATAGCACAAGCTAGTAAGTCCCGTTGCAGATTACAACGTTGATAGGTCGCAGGTGTAAGAGTGGCAACATTTTCAGCCAAGCGATACTAATAGGACGAGGGCTTTTTCTAAAACGTTATTTTAGATTGCGTTCAGTTTATATCTTATGTGATTTCCAGCGTATGCAAAAGAATTCGCTGGTGTCCAATCGCAAGTAAACCACCCGTTCCCATCCCGAACACGGTCGTAAAGACTTGCAGAGGCGAAAATACTTGGAGGGCCACTTCCTGGGAAGATAGCACGATGCCAGCATCTAATTTAAGAAAAGAACCAATTTGATGGATTTCAAATTGGTTCTTTTTTATTAAAAAATTGAGCAAAACAATACAAACTTTTTTCGGAACTCAAAAAGTCTGTATTGTTGTAAACCACCCTTCCTCTCAGAAAACGTGACATTTAGTCACCTTTTCTTCGGCAGAGTCATCCCGAACACGGTCGTAAAGACCTGCAGAGGCGAAAATACTTGGAGGGCCACTTCCTGGGAAGATAGCACGTTGCCAACATCTAATTTAAGAAAAAGAGATAAATTGATGGATTTCAGTTTAGCTCTTTTTTTTTTGAAAAAACGTAGGGTGCAATTTTTTGCACCATATTAGAATGAATAAACTAGTATCGTGTTTATTTAATTGAAAAAGGTGGAAATCGCTCACGCTTTTTCCACCCTACTTGCTGTAATATTATTTAATATTATTAATAATAACTATATTGTTATCTTGCAAAAATTTTCTAAACTCAAAACTTAAATTTTCAAGTTTGCATTTTATTCCAACAGCAGTTGGATACAAGTCAAAAGCTACAAGTTCATTATGAGATTCAACAGAACTTGCAAAAAATTGGTTAGTACTTTCTAGTGCTTTTTCAAAATCCAGTGCTTTATTTGCATCACCTAATATTTTTATAATATTTTTGTTTTTAGAAACTTCTGACAATTCTAGTCCTTGAATTTCTCGAAACACAAGAGCATATTCTCTTTCTGTGATTTGATGAGGATAATATTTTCTAAATTTAGTCACAAATTTGCTGTCACTATTCATATATCCTAAGATTTTATCAATACCTTTACCATACTTTGTATTGGCATTACCAGCAGAAACTTTTCCAATTGCATTCATATCTAATTTATCAAATATCGCAAAGACTTCGTAATCTTGAAAAACCTTGCAAACTCCATTTTTACCAGTTGAAATTGATAAACCCAATCCTTTATCATAACCACCTGACGCAAATACTGTCATTAGACCTTGTTCTTCTGCACCGTGATATGCAAAAAATTCTTTATCCAAGCCCATTTGGTTAGCATCAATAACAATATTAGAAGTAGCTTCACGTCCTTCTCCAATAGTTGTTAATTTAGCCCCCTTTTCTAGTGCTTTTTCTGTGTTTACACTTGCGGTAAACATCATTCTGCTTTTGCTTTGTAAGGCAAGTATTGCTTCTTCAATTTCATTAATCATACTATAATTAAGTTTTTCACCATAATTGGTATAAAAACTATCATTAACAGCTTTCAAGTCGGATTCAGCAAAAATTCTTGCTAATTTAAAATCATTACCACCTCTAAAAACCTCTGTTAATTTTTTTACTAATGTCGGATTTTCTTTTTCTGAAATGTCCGTAAGCCAATGATGGTATTTAACAAGATTAACAATCCTATTTTTTTCCATTGGTGTTAAATTAGGAATTCTTTCAACAATCGCATTAACCGTTTGAGAAGATGGTAATGCATGTTGATCAAACTTAGTTCTTTCAATCTTATTTATATCATGTAAAAGTGTTGCAATACCTAAAATCCTTTTGTCAGTTTCTCTTAATTCTTTGTACATAGGATTTTTCATATTTTCTTGAAAAGCTTTTAACATGTGTTCTGCTAAATTATATTTTTGGACATTATGTTGCTGTGCTTGAATTGTAAATCTAAATTCAGGAATTGCGTTACAAATACTTTCAATAACCGGATGTAATTCTTCAAAACCTTTAGGTAGCACTATTTTGTTTTCTTTTGATAAAAATTTATGAATATGATTATTAATTGCTTGTTCTACATTATTTAAACTATTAGAAGAAATTTCTACCGGCAAACCACTTAAAATATTTTCACTATTTTTTGATAGACCAAATTTTGATAGTATTTTTTCTTGTTCTATCGGTGATAAATGTTTAATTTCATTAAAAATGTCACTTTTAAATGAATCTCTTGAATACTGAAGTTTAATACCCCCTGCTTTTGCCAGTTTTTCTATAGAAAAATTGTTATTACTAAAAATATTCATTATATTATTAAATTGTGAAGAAAATTTTTGTGATATATTTACAGGTACTTTATTGATTTTTACAAGCGAAGCTAATTCTCTATTTATGGCATTAAAAGTCTCTGTTGCCAAACCTTTACAATCGGCACCTTGAATCTTGGCTGACCACTCTCGTAAATCATTTTTTGTGTATTTTGATATATTTTTAGGATTTAGAATTTCTAAAGGAATCTCATTTTCTATAAAAAATATTGCATTGCGAATTTGAGCATCCAAAATCTCTCCGCTCTGTAATTTTTGTGCTAAAAGCCTACATTGTTCAGTAAATGAATTAAAATCATCATCGTATGTATAAAGTTTTAACATTTCATTAATATTTTTAGGTTTAATTTTTCCTTGCTTTTCTAATGTTAACAATTCTTTTAAAAATTGTGTTGTTTCCTTATCTCCTTCTTTTAAATAATTTAATATTCCTTTTGCATTTACACTTAAAGAGTGTTCATTACAGTGACGCTTAAATGAAAGAAACATTTTTTCTTTTTGTGATGAAAATAAATTAATTTTATTCTCACTTGCAAGTTCTAACAATCTTTCAACAGATGCATTATCTAAATCTTTAGTGTATTTATTAAAGATAGATAAAATATCATCTATAACAAGTCCATTTTCTGAACAGTATTTTGTAATAATAGCTTTAGTTTGCTCAATAGTAGTATTGTCAAGGACTTTATCAAGTATATTGTTAGCTTTTGGTGCTGTAGTTTCGGTAGAAACTTCAGAAGCCAAAAGAGGTTCAGACATAGTATAATTATTTTTTGCGGTATTAGGTTTTATATAAGGCTTTTTAGCACTTTCTGTACGCACATCGCCTTGTTCCCTCGCCCCTTGTGTGTTAGGGTTAGGGGTGTTATCGGCATTTTCAAGTTCTGTCTTAAATTCGCTCATAATCTTCACGCACATCGCCTGATAAGCTGCGATTGCGCGTTCGGGAGATGAAAATTGAGATACATTGCCACCTTTATCCATATCAAATTTTAAAGTTTTGCCGTTTTCTTGAACTACTTCATACGAAGGTTTGCCGTCTTTTTCAACAGTCTTAATTTTTGCACCCAACAAATTGTTTACAGGCTTTGGAACCGCTTGGCCGGCTAATCTTGCAGCTTGGAATCTGCGCAAAGCTAAGCTTACACCTTCAATTGTAGTCATACCTTCCAATTGAGCTTGGAAATTGCGTTTTACAAATTCTACTTTCAATTCAAAAGAATTCATCGCAGAAATACGAACTCGTTCTTCTTGAGTTTTTGCATTATGGAGCAACTGTTCGCGAAATTCATCTTCATTGTAGCGGAATTCATCTTCATTGTAGCTTTTATCACCGTTTGATAGAAAAGCTTTTGCAGAATCAATTCCTGTAAAACCGGGAACCATAATCGGTAATGACACGCCTAAGTGCAAACCTTCTTGAGCAATTTTGCCTCTTGTTGTTTGAATGCAATCTTCGTAAACTTTAGAAATATCTTCTAAAGACATTTCACCGTTCTTTTTCAACAATTCTTTTATCTTAGAAGAAGCGCCGGTCATTTTACCTAAAACAGGTGATAATTTATTCATAATAGGTGCGATTGCAAAAGTTTGTAAACCTGCCATTTCAACACCCATTTCTGCGCCACTGATAAATCCATTAATGGTGCGAGAAAGAATTTCATCATCGGTTAAATCTTCGCCGTTTGTTGTAGAATTAATTAAGGCTTTGCCGCCTTCATAAGTGGACATTGTTGCTGCTGAATGAACCGCACCTTGCAAAAATGTTGATAATTTCGAGAATTGAGCAATTGCAGCTTTGTAATTTTTGTTTACAACATTCTTGATAAAAAGTTCTGAGGTTTTCGTGAAGTTTTTTAAAGTTGCTTTGCCTAATGTTTTACCAAATGTTTTAAATGTTGTCCCCAATGTTTTATATGTTATGCCAATTCCACCTGTAAGCATAAACATTGCTAAAATGTCTGCAACCGAATCACAAAAAGATGCTATATTACCCATCACTTTTGTTGCAGAATTACCTTCTAAATATTTTACAACTTTATTTTCAGGATAAAGTTCTTTAAAACCTTCCACAGTCTTATTGTAACGAATTTCTCCATCTTTCTCTGATTTTTCATCAAAACAAGTTGTTCTAAGATTATCCATTCCCGTACTTTGATAACTGCAACCCAATAATTTAGAAAATTCTTCTGCAAATGAAGACGGTTTATCCAACAACGGTTCCAATTTGCCGATTATTGCATCACGTTCTCCTTTTAATCGTTCTATGCGTTTCATTGTATTAGCTGTAATCATATCCTGCTGTTCTGATATAGAGTCTGCCAACCGTTGGATTCCCTCACCCGCTATTTCACGCCAAGTACGCATATCCAACAAGCCTAATTTGTCCAATTCTTGTTGATTTGCAATTATTGCCCTGTTAAACATTGTTTTTATCAATGCGATGGTAAATCTTCTGTTTGTTCGTTGAAAATCTTCATTTTCTATTTTTTCAAAACCACCTTGTACTTTTTCCAACGATGTATCAATTTTCATACCACTTGAAAAATCTATTCTGATTGGATTACCGAAAGCATCTGTTAACACTTTTTCTGATTCATCATATAGGGTTACGATACCATTTTTAAGCTTAGCGCTATCAGCTCCGTGGTACACTTTTTCTACTTTTTCCTTATCCTTTAAGTCAAGCGTCCCTTCTGTGTATTCTTCTCCATCAATTATGTAAGAATATAAAGTTGAATTTGATTTTTGTGCTGCTACGCGCTCAATTTTCAATCCCTTAAAATCTTCCGGCGAATCTTTATACATTTGATAAAAGATTGAAAGGTCATTGCCATCAAATTTAGACTGTTCTTCAACGGACAATACACCGTCTGAAACAGCTTTGTTCCAAAGGGCTTTAAATCCATTGCTAAATTTTGAAAAATCTATTCCTGACATTATTATGCCTTTTTCCTTCATCTTACTTTATTGTTATCGGCTGTTTTTGCAAAAACTTTAGGGTTTTAAATGCAATCGTTACAATTTGTTACA
>CAKVGS010000060.1 GCA_934747335.1 uncultured Candidatus Melainabacteria bacterium | reverse complement strand
AACTACTCTCCTTTTACAAATATTTTACCATCAACTCGGACATTATTGTCAACAATTTTTACATTCTCAATATTTGCTTTGCATTCTTTTGATTCAAGTAGCATCATCGTGAATTCAAGCGGGTTCAAAAGGTTCAACATATTAGCAACTTTACTCAAAGAAACCTTGCCATAAGCGCTATCTAATTTTACATTTATTGCTTTGATTTTTCCGTTTTTAACTTCAAAATCAGAAGACGCTACAAAAACCTTATCTTTAGGTGATGGTGCAATAGGGAAGTTGTATGAAGTCAAAATATAAAATTTGTTATCCAAAATTTTTGTTTTTACACTCTTAACCTGAAACATCGGATATGCCAAATTGTTAATATTATTGATTACAGCTTTGTAATTACCATGCTCTAATGCTTTATTAAGACTGGTTTCTGAAAGCAACATATCATAAGCGTAAGTCATATCAGACTTAAACACAATCGGATCTTTTGTATAATCTACATAATTGTAGTCGCTTAAAGATTTCAAGTGAACATAAGGTATTGTAATCTCGTCAACCTGAACGTCTTTACCTGTAAGTTCAAGTTCTTTAAAAATACCTTTTTTCATACTCGAAAGTGTGTAACCTGAAAATTTAACTTTAAAATTAGCATTTGTTTCTTTTTTCAAGGCGCTTTTGATAGAGTGTTCAACAATCCCTTCCGCTATTGGGTTCATAATAGCAATGTGCTTGTTGTTTTTTAGGTAATCTTCAGAATATTTATCTGCTGCAAAACTCATACCGCAAGATAAACCCAGTAAAATAATCAGTGATAAAATCTTTTTCATAATAAAATCCTTAATGTTGGGCTGAAAGCCCAACCTACATTAAAGTTCCAAAAAATGTAGGTTGGGTTTTGCAACCCAACCTTTAATATTATATAAAATTTAGCCTTCCAACATCTGTCGAACAAGTTCGTTAACAGTTTTAGGATTAGCTCTGCCTTTAGTTTCTTTCATAACTTGGCCAACGAAGAAGCCTAACAAGTTTGTCTTACCGTTTTTGTAAGCTTCAACTTGGTTTGGATTAGCATCAACAATCTTCTTAACGATTTCTTTGATTGCACCTTCGTCAGAAATTTGGCTCAAACCTTTCTTTTCAACGATTGCAGAAGCTTTTTCGCCGTTTGTAATCATATCTTCAACAAGGATTTGTTTACCGATGTTGTTAGAGATTGTACCTTTTTCTATTAATGAAATTAGTTCTGCCAAGTTTTCAGGAGTTAACTTAGTTTCAGTAATTTCAACTTTGTTTTCTTTTAAATATGCTGCAATTTCGCCCATCATGAAGTTTACAGCGATTTTTGCGTTAGCACCGAGCTCAAGAACTTTATCGAAGAACAATGCAAGCGGCATTTGTTCAACGATTACGCAAGCATCATATTCGCTCAAACCGATACTCATGTATCTTTGACGCTTAGCTTCAGGAAGCTCAGGCATTTTTGCTCTGATTTCTTCAACCCATTCTCTTGAAATTTCAAGAGGCATTAAATCAGGTTCAGGGAAATATCTGTAATCGTGAGCGTCTTCTTTTCCTCTCATAGAACGAGTTTCTTTCAAGTTGTCATCCCAAAGTCTTGTTTCTTGAACAACTTGACCGCCTTCTTCAACGATTTCAATTTGTCTGTCAATTTCGTATTCAATAGCTCTTTGAAGTGCAGAGAAACTGTTTACGTTCTTGATTTCAGCTCTTGTTCCGAATTCTTTAGAACCCTTTGGCATAATTGAAATGTTTGCGTCACATCTCATAGAACCTTCTTCCAAGTTACCGTCGCAAACGCCAAGGTATCTAACGATATCACGAAGTTCTTCCATATAGTTTCTAGCTTCTTCGCTTGATCGCATATCTGGTTCTGAAACGATTTCTAAAAGTGGAGTTCCGGCTCTATTTAAGTCAACTAAAGAATAAGTTGCACCGTTAATACCTGCTGCGCCTACGTGAACTAATTTACCAGCGTCTTCTTCTAGGTGCGCTCTTGTAATACCGATTCTTTTGCCTTTAACGTCGATATAGCCGTTTACGCAAATTGGTTCATCGTATTGTGAAATTTGATAACCTTTTGGAAGGTCTGGGTAGAAATATTGTTTTCTATCAAATTTACAACGGTTTGGAATTTCGCAATGTAAAGCCAAACCTAGCAAAATACCCATGTTTACGCATTCTTTGTTAAGAACAGGTAAAACACCGGGCATACCCAATGTAATAGGGCTGATTTGCGTATTTTGTTCGTTGCCGAATTCAGTTGAATCAGGTGCGAAAATTTTTGACTTTGTTTTTAGTTGTGCGTGAACTTCCAAGCCAATCACGACTTCGTATTTATCTCTTAAATCTTCCATAAATAAATCCTCACTGTTGTTCTTTTCCTCTGTTTTGGAGGAGGGATGAGTATAAAAATCTACCCACGCTTACTATTTTATCATAAATATATGTTTTTCAAATGCTTAATTTCAAGCTTAGGTTTTAAAAGTATTGAAACTACGTCTATTCTGTATTTTTTATATTTTGGATTTTCTTGCAAAAACAAGCTTAAACCTGTTCTGATGTTTTTGTATTTGGTTTTGGTAATGGCTTCCAGCGGATGTCCGCAAATATCGGTTTTTCGGGTTTTGACTTCAACAAAAACAAGTGTATCTTTGTCTTGAGCAATGATATCAATTTCACAATAGCGTGAAAAATGACGGTTGCGTTCAAGAATTTTATAACCTTGCTTTATTAAAAACTTTTCCGCTATGTCTTCGCCGTTTTGACCGAGTTGTTTGTTTTGCATGTTGTCCTTTCTTTTTTAATTTTAAAAATACCCTCTCCCCTACCCCTCCCCCAAGGGAGGGGGTGAGATGCGTTAATTGAACGACTTTAGTTCCCTCCCTTGGGGGAGGGGTAGGGGAGAGGGTATTATTAACTCTTCCCTTCAACTTCTCTAAATATTACTTCCATAACTCCATCAATGTTTTTCATCACTTCATTATTCCAAAATCTTAAAACTTTATACCCGTTATTTTCTAAATAGCGCGTTCTGTTTTTATCACTTTGAATATTCAATTCTTCGTTATGTTGACCTCCATCAATTTCTATAATAATTTTCTTATCTTCACATAAAAAATCTACAATATAGTTTCCTATTAAAACTTGTCGTTTAAATTTTAAATTTTGAAATCGCTTCCCACGTAGAATTCGCCACATTTTTGTTTCGGCAGGAGTCATATTAGAACGCATTTCTTTTGCATTTTTGAGGTTGTGTGGATTGTAGTACAAGGTTGCTCCTTTTTTTATTTGTATAATTCTTATAATTTAAAAATACCCTCTCCCGTCCTTCGGACACCCTCCCCCAAGGGAGGGAACTAAAGTCGCTCGATTGTGGTAATTTTATACGTGATAGATTAACGCATCTCACTCCCTCCCTTGGGGGAGGGTGCCGAAGGCGGGAGAGGGTATTATTAAATTAATTCTGCACATAAATCAACATCGACTCTCTGTCCTTCTTTAAATACAAAATATCCTTCTTTTCCAATTCATATAATATATAAGGAAAAACTTTATCCTTTTCATAATCTTTAATCAAATAAAACCAATATTTCTGATTTTTCTTTAATTCTTTAAAATATTTTTCGGCAGCTTCTTTTGTTGCGGGGCTTATATCCATATCACGGACATTATCCGTATAAAATTTATTCCTACTTGAATAAAAAAGAAAACTGCTTACAGATGCCGAATTGCACAAAATTATATCCTCATTTGGATTAAATTTTTCTATCAAAATTTGCATCAAATTTTCTGGTGCGTATTTTACAATTTCATTGTCATTTCTAAAGCTATATAAATAAGCAGGTGAATATTGAACAAAACCTAAAACAATCATTAATAAAACGGAAAATATACCTATTTTATTTTTTGTAATATCCAAAGGACGTAAAATAAACAGAAGGAAAATAGGTGTTAAATAAAGAGAAACTCTACCAACCATCGGATAAATATTAACCAACGATGCTAATAACGCTGTTCCTAAAACTACTGCTATGAAATAAGAAGTTTTTTGTGTGTCTTTTTTATCCAAAATACAACTAACAAAACCCAATACAAATAATATAAATATAAACAACATTAATTTATTTGGAGCAAAATCAAAAAGAAAATTAAATGTAATAATTCTCACGAAACCCAAAATGGAAAGATTCCAAAAGCCGTTTACCCAATAATTAGGAAATGCTAAATCCAAGTCTGTTTTAGAAGGCAAAAGAACATTCCAATAATAAATCCCCATCATTAAAATAAAAGGAATACAAATCGCGAGTGATTTTTTATAAAACCCTTTTTCTTTGTAATTTTTGATTAAATTTAAAATAAACAAACCCGCAATAAAAAACAAAGAAGGTAATGAGATTAAAGGTAATACCATCAAAACTATTGAAAGAAAAATAACTTTTTTTATATTTAAACTTTTGATATCAATTTTAGGAAAATAATTTATACAAACCAAGGCAAATAAAACATCCAAAGAATATTGCTTGAATGTAAAAGCGTAAGATATAATAGGCAAATTTACGCTAAAAAGAAATGTTGCAATTATTGTAGTTAACTTTTTAGAAAAATAATTTTTACAGATGTTATAGAAAAATCCCAGTGATGCAATACTGGCAACGTAAGGAATAAAATGCAAAACTCGCTCTTTATAGCCGAACAAATTTACTAAAATTTTTGACAAGAACATAAAAATCGGTGGTGCGGATTGAGCGTCACCCAGTGGTAAAAACATTTGCCACAAATTTTTATCAAGCATTGTTATTGCAAGTCTGCATTCATCGTCTTCAAAAGAATTTGAAGTTAAGTATAAATTTGTTCGCAATACAAAACCCAGTAATAAAAGAATACAAATTATAATTTGATATGAATGCTTCTTTATAACTTCCAACGCGAATTCCTTTTCTTCCCTATGTAATACTAGTTCTCAAGTTTTTCTTTCAGTTCTTGAACTTCATATTTTAATCTGTTAATTTCACATTTTATAGGATCAGGAATTCGGTTATGCATTAAAATTCCATCGGAATTCATAAATTTTTGTTGAACAACTCGCCCCGGAACTCCCACTACCGTGCAGTGTTCAGGAACATCTTCCACAACAACGGACCCTGCACCGACCCTTGTATTATCACCAATCGTAATATTCCCCAAAATTTTAGCACCTGCGCCTATAATGACATTGTTGCCGATTGTAGGGTGACGCTTGCCGTGTTCGTTACCCGTTCCGCCTAGTGTTACTTGCTGATAAATCAAAACATCATCGCCAATAATTGTTGTTTCTCCAATAACTACACCTTCTCCGTGGTCAATAAAAAATCTGTTTCCTATTTGAGCTTTAGGATGAATTTCAATTCCTGTGATAATTCTTGTTAAATATGATATGAATCTTGGGATAAAAGGAATGTTCCAATAGGCAAGTTTATGCGCAATTCTATGAGAAATTAAAGCTTGTAGCCCCGGGT
>CAKVGS010000059.1 GCA_934747335.1 uncultured Candidatus Melainabacteria bacterium | reverse complement strand
TTCTTTTTTGCTTACTTTTTTCTTCTTTTATCGCAATAAAGAAGAAAAAAGTAAGAGAATTATTTTGAAATAAAAAAGTTTTTTTGAAATGTTCTTTTCTTTCTCTTTTGTTGCGAATAAAAAGAGAAAGAAAAGAACGAAAAGAAAGAGAAAACACGCTACCGCTTCCTACGCTCTTACGAGCGTTGATAAAGTGGATGTTGCAGGCAGAGCCTGCTCTCTTTCGCTCGCTATCGCAGCTAATCGCTGCACGCTCGCGGTGCGAATGTCGTTCATTTGATAAAAATTATCATGGACAGTAGTGCTATTCATAGAGGTTGCAAATTTTAATAACAAAAGGGACGATTGAAAATCGTCCCTTTTAAATACCCTAACCAACAAACTTACACGAATAATAAGTTTTATCCATATATCACCTGACCTTAAATTAAGTTCAATGCGATACTTGGAGTTTGGTTAGCAGTTGCTAATAATGTAGCAGATGCTTGTTGCAAGATTTGTGCTTGAATATAACTTGATGATTCCTCAGCAACATCAGTATCTCTAAGTGTAGATAATGATGATGTCAAGTTTTGTGATTGAACATCAATTGCAGAAATAGCTGACTCTACTCTGTTTTGAGCAGCACCAATTGCAGTTGTTCTTCTTGAAATTTCATTAATAGCTTCATCAATATATGCAAGCATTTTATTTGCACCATAATCAGCGTCATCTTGTAATATTAAGTCATCACCTTTTACTTTTAATCCTGCACAAGCTGCTGCAAATGCTTTATAACCTTCAGGAGTGTTATAATTCTTTACGTCAACTGCTGCGCCGTTTGCTTTTTCTAAATTTGTTTTAAGTGCTGTGTTATCACCAAATAAACCTTTAATGCTGGCATCTTTAAATAAAGATACATCTAAGTTAATCACACTGTTCTTATCTTGATATAAACCTACTTGAAGATTTATACCATTACCTGTAACTCCACTGCCATCACCATCTTGGGTATAAGACATTAGCTTAATGCCGTTGAATTCTGAGTTTGCTGCAATACGGCTGATTTCTTGCAATCTTGCAACAACTTCTGATTGAATAGCTTTTAATGATGATGAACCGTAAGTTCCGTTAGCAGCTTGTTCGGTCAAATCTCTAATACGTTGCAAGTGTTCTGTTAACAAACCGTAAGTTTGCTCTGCAGTTGTTAATAAGTCAGAACCCGTAGCAGCGTTATCAGCTGCAACATCTAAAGAACCTAATTGAGTGTTCCACATGTTTGAAATAGAATAACCGGCAGCGTTGTCTTTTGCGTGGTTAATCTTGTAACCTGTGGACATTCTTTCAATAGATTGGTTTAAGCTGTTCGTCGCGTTGTTCAAATTTCTTTGAGCGATAATTGACGAAACGTTTGTGTTGATTGTGAGTGTCATAGTTGGATCTCCTTTCTCTTCTCTCGATACGTACTTTACTGCGCTTTCCTTGCACAGCCTTCTATGTTACTCGTTTTTTATTTTTATTAATCCCTGTACTCCTAAAAAAAGCACAGTTTCTCCTGTGACTGAATTAAATCAGAATTCAATTCAGCCCGACTAAGCCTGTGAAAACTCACGGCTTTTATACTCTCTTTCTTTTTTTGGGTGGATTGCTTCGTCGCTAATTTTTGTAGTTGCTCCTCGCAATGACTTGGCGTTTTCATTTTGTCATTGCGAGAGAAGCTACGCTTCTCGTGGCAATCCATTGATATGTACTTTGAAGTTAATTTTAACCAAGCAATTCTTGGTTATTCCCTCTCCTTATAGGAGAGGGCTAGGGTGAGGTGTTTTCCCGCAAGGGCATTCACCTGTTCACTTCTTGACTTCTCGCATACACCTTCAAATAGCAAGCGTTACCCTTTGCCTATTAAACGATTTTCCACATATTTATCATAAGCTTGCCCGCATCCTTTGCTTGCACCACTTACTCAAAACATACATTCCATGTATTTACGCTTTAGATTTGTGATATATACTTCTTACAATAACATTATTGCAACACTATATAACAAAAGTAAACTGTTTCTTCTCATTTTTTTACAAATCTTTAAAGAAGTTAAAATTTCTTAATAGTTTATATTAAAAAAAGCAATTTTTTAGAGTATTTAAACTTTATATATATAAGAGGATAGAACTATGTCATTAGTAACCAACAATTCTGAACAAGCAAAAGTTTGGGTTAACGGTCAGTATTTACCGGCAACTAAAGCTTCTAATGGCGAATGGTTTGTAGAAATTGACGGTAAAAGAGTTAAGGTTGATAAAAATGACTTGTTCGGCGTGAACAATAATTTAACAGAACATCCTCAAAGACTTGTAAATTATTATGATAAATTAATTGCTGAAAATAATGAAAAGATAGATTACTTAAAGGCAACTGGTGAAGCTTTAAAGGCTCGATTGAAAGGCGTTCAGAAACAATATTACGGATTGTTGAGTAAATTTGGTGTTAATAAGTATTCTGATATTGATGATGAAGCACAAAAAGCAGAAGCAAAGAAATTTTATACAGATATGTCAGATTTAAAAATGGCAAAAACTGCAAATTCAAATCGTGAATATTCTGCATACATGACAGCATTTGATTATGCGTTAGAAAAAGGCAATTGGCAAAATCAATTGAATTTAGCTGAACATGTTCAAAATTCTATTTGGAGTTAGATAAACTATTGTTAATGGTGCAAAAAATTGCACCCTACCAACTATTGAACGACAATCACGCCGCGAACGTGCAGCGATTAGCTGCGATAGTGAGCGTAAGAGTGCAGGCTCAGCCTGCTACATCCATTTTATCAAACGCTCGTAAGAGCGTAGAGAGCGGTAGCGCGTTTTCTCTTTCTTTTCGTTCTTTTCTTTCTCTTTTTTTGCGATAAAAAGAGAAAGAAAAGAACATTTTATAAAAAACTATAAAAATAATAAAAAGAAATTATTTTGTAACGCTTATAGGCGTTTAAAAATTAACCCTTTCTTGTTCAATAACAAGAGGTTTCTTCTCTGCAAACCTGCAAAGCATAATCAAATACTCACCAATCATTCCAACGCTCAAAATTTGTATAAACATTAAAAGATACAAAGAAAGCATTTTTTTAGGAATAATAAAATTTATATATCCGACATAACAAACTAAGCTTAAAACTACTAACGCCAATGTTATTAACGTACCAAAAAATCCAATCATTGTAATAAAATGAATAGGAACTTTTGTTGTTCGCGTAAGCCCAAGCATTCCATTATCCCAGAGCGTAAACAAATTTTGCTTATCAACACCGTTTTTTCTTTCAGGCTGATCGAAGTCTATAATCTTCATTCTATAACCTAAATCTAAAACAGCGCCTCTAAAATAAGGATACGGGTCTTCAACCTCTTTAATTTTTTCAATTACTTTTTTGTCGTACAGTCCAAAACCTTTGTAATTGTAAACAAGTTTAGTACCTTCATCTTTTAATTTATCTAGCGCATAATAATAGAATTTTCTCATAACATCCAAGAACTTGAACTTTTGGCTGTCATATTTGCGGGCAATTACAACTTCGCAACCTTTTTCCCAATTTTCAATAAAATCATAAATAAGCTCAGGCGGGTCTTGCAAATCTGATGCTAAATATATTATTGCATCGCCTGTCGCTTGGCATATTGCGTAGTATGGCGATTTAATGTTACCAAAATTTCTTGAATTAAGAATCAATTTTACATTTTTATCTTCATCCGCAATCTTGCGTAACTCATCTTGCGTAAAATCAGTAGACGCGTTATCAATAAAAATAATTTCAAAATTGTATCTAGAATTCAATTTTTCGATAATATCTTTAAGCTTTTTATAAAGCAAAGTAATATTATCTTCTTCGTTAAAACATGATGTTACAATACTTATCTTTTTCATAGACACATATTAACACGGACTAGAAAATTTTTCATCAAATAAATTAATATAAGCAATACTTTATAGCTTCCATCATTGATTCAGGATTTGCAATATTTTTACCTGCAATATCAAATGCTGTCCCATGACTAGGTGATGTTCTTATAATATCCAGTCCAATTGTCATGTTTACAGTTTTTTCTGAGGCTACGGCTTTTATAGGAATTAAACCTTGGTCGTGGTAACAAGCAATATAACAATCATAAGGTGATTTTTCACCCCTCAAATAATTTTGTACTCCGCCAATAAACAAAGTATCAGCAGGCAATGGGTTTGTAATATTTATTCCACGATTACGAACAGCCTCAATTGCAGGAATGATTATTTCATCCTCTTCAGTTCCAATTATTCCATTTTCACCGGCATGAGGATTTAAAGCACATAGCGCAAATGATGGTTTTTTAATAAGCAATTTGTTTTGAAAATAGCTTCTTAATCTTTCAACCTTTTCCAAAATAACTTCTTTTGTAAGACAATCGCTCACATCTTTTAAAGCACAATGTCTTGTTAATAATAAAACTCTAAAATCCCTTGATACAAATAGCATTTCAGCCTTTTGCCCTTTGTGTGCCAAGAAATTTTCTAAAACCTCTGTTTGCCCGTTAAAATTATGTCCTGCAAGATGCATTGCTTCCTTTGAAGTCGGAGCCGTTACAATAAACTTAGGTTTAATTTCGCAAGCTTTTTCTAACGCTCTAAACGCGAAGTCACCCGCGCTTGCTGAAACTTCTCCTGGAACAACTTTTTCCGAATAATCAATTTCTATAATTTCATAATTATTTTTTAAAAAACCTGCGTTTGAATACGCATTCAAAATTTTAGAATTTGAAATTATAACAATATCCTTTGACGGTAAATTCAATAAATTTAACGCTTTTATCGTAATTTCAGCACCAATTCCGTTCGGGTCGCCTGTTGTTATTGCAATTTTATTTGAGTAGTTATTCATGGTATTTAAAATAATTTAAGATTTCTATTAAAGTTTTTGTGTTACCTAAGTTGCCTGATTTTGTAACAATCCAACGTTTGTTAATATCAGAACATATTGAAATCGCAGGTGCTACTTCATCTATAAGCTTAAGCTCATTTGATTTTATTGCTTTACAGCACTTGTAAGATGTTTCACCACCCAGTGTAATCAAGATTACATTGATTTTTGCAAGCACTTTTTCTGTTAAATCAGCCAAATAATCAGTAATTTTAATTGCTAATTTGTCTTTTGTAAGTTCTGCATTAAATGAATCCTCCGAGAAACCGTCAAAGTTTGCAATTAAGTGTGAAGTGTGTACAACAACAGTAATTCCGCTTGATAAATTTCTATAAATTCTATCAACGATATCATCCGTAACACCAGCTAAAATATCTTTAACATCAAGTGCAATGAAATTAACATTTTCAATATCATCAGACTGCTCAAGTTTAGCAATCTGTTCTGCCGTAATTTGTGTTGCAGTACCTGAAACTACAAATTTTGGTAATTTTTCTAAATGCAAAGGTTCATGCTCTTTTTCAATTCCCGATAACCAAAATTTACCAAGAACTTGAGCGCCGGCTGCCGTTCCTGTCGGAAGCAATTTCTTGTCACATTTTTTGATAGCCAATGCTATTTGTTCAATATCGGTAATTGAAGTTGCGTCAGCTACGATAAGCTTTTTACCTTCCTTAATCAATTCGTTAATCTTAATCAAGATAGGTCCTGCGCCGTTCATTACTGTTTTTAAATCAATGGTTCCAATCAAATTCTTTTGCTTATCTTCAAGCTGTGACATCAAAAGAGTAGGAACATGCGATTCCAAAATCGGTGAATGCGGATCCATAGCCATTTCGGTTCTGCCGAGCGGAACTCCTTTAAGCAAATGATAACCGCCTACCGTAATTCTGCCTTCTTGCGGAAACGCAGGCATGATGATTGCCGCATCATAACCCAAAATTTGAAGCATTGTTAAGGTTTCTTTTGCGATATGACCGCGAATTGTTGAATCAATCTTTTTGTAATAATAATCAAAAGAAAAGTTTTCAACAAAAGCTCTAACAGCTTTTTCTACTCTTGAAACAGCTTCCCAATCTTCAACGTTTCTTGATTCGGACGATAATGCCCAAACTTCTGTATCTGCTTTATCTTGCGGAATGCATTCACTATCTAAGAGTATTTTAGTATTTGCACCGCGCAAATGAAATTGCAAAGCTGTATCGTTTGCACCCGTCAAATCATCCGCAATTATTCCTACAATATCAGAAAATATCATTATTGTTGCTCTGCATCCCTTTTAGAACCTAACAATCTAACATTGTTAGCGATAATCAAAATTCTTTCTCTTTCTT
>CAKVGS010000058.1 GCA_934747335.1 uncultured Candidatus Melainabacteria bacterium | reverse complement strand
ATATGGGAAAACGATGTTGAAGGCATAATCAAAAATTGCAAAGAGTTTGGTTTGAAAGAAATTACTATATCATCTAGATTTTCAAGTTTGATTGATATATTAGCAGAATTTGAAAAGCAAGGAGCAAAGCTAATAGGTTTAACCAAAGTAACAACAAGATTTTATGCATGTGGAACTAATCAACCAGAAATCATAAATGCTCTAAAAATCGAAATTTAGAATGTGTCCGAATGATACGAAACAGGTGCAATAGACTTGAATAGTCGTTGCATCTATTCGATTAATGTCAATGTAAATAAACAGAAAGGACAAAATTATGACATTAGAAAATTTAAAAGATTTAGATAGAACATTATTTGGAACAAAGGTTTTAAATTGGAACACACAAAAAATTGGAATTGTAATTTACACTTGGACAAATGTTTATGCAGATGGCAATATCCCATTTGCAACCTGTGTTGATGAAAATGGTAAAAAATACAATATCGCAATGGATTTAATAACAGCTATTGAAAACTTAGAAAATGAAGAACTTGAAAAATTAGGATTAAAAGCATAAGGAGGTAAATATGACAGAAAAAATATTATTTCAAAAAGGTAAATATATAGTCGGCATTACTGAAGAAGGCAATATATACGAAACTTATGGTTATACTAATTGTAGAAATATTTTAGGCGGAGCGGCTTTGTATATAAAAGAATTACAAGCCGAGATTGAAAAATTAAAAAACAAATAAAAAAAAACTCCGGCAGATGCCGGAGTGGGAAACGATGTAATTTACAGACATACACTGTTTTAGGAGTTTGGGGTAGATGTAGAACTTAAATGCCGTTCAAGGATTTTGTAAACGTGCCTTTGCGAAACTTCACATTCAACGGCTAATTTGTTTAACGAAAATTTTGTACCGTCATATTCATTTAAAATATGTCGTTCTTTTACCAGTTTTAAAGCATTCCGAGGTATGCTAACGGTAAGCCCCGGTACGCTCAAAATTAGGGTTAATGCACATCTCATTCCTGCATTTACCGCAACGAATTTTAAATCGTCATTCGGTAAATCTTCAACAGTTATAGAATCCATCCAAGGTTTGTAATCCATATCAGTCCTCTTCTAATTTGGTCTCATCAGTTAGAGCCTTACTCTAAGACGGTCGGCTTGGCGGATTGCCGGCAGAGGGTGAAAGCGTGAGCGATACCCGTTTAACGCCGGCAACCAAGAAGATAGCCAACCGTTTCGACCTACGCAATTTCAGGATTAAACATATCAATAAAAATTGATGATATGTCATCAAGCAATTTTACTTTTGCTTTCAAAATGTTACATTCAAGCGTTTTTACATTTCTCTCACTCCATTTATCGGGGTCAAGAGTTGCTTGTCCTAATTGAAAAGTTGCTTGTGCTAAAGCATCTTCTGCTTTGGTAGCCATATTTTGGATTTCTTCTAAAAAGCTTTGTTCTTTAGTTTTTGTTTCATTTTCTTCTGTTTCGATTTCACCAAAGAACTGATTTCCCATTTTGTTGTTGTTTTCTACCATTGTCATCTCCATTGTTTTCTCCTTCTGTTTTTCTCTATGTTCTAAGGGTAGCTACACCTTTTTTATACTTTTTTTAATCGCCATAATGCCCTGAATAACTTTAGTAGCTTTTGTTTTTGTCAGGAACATTATGTCGTCAATTTTAAATTTGTTTTTCAAGAATTTTCTCAATGAACTTTTAGAAAATTTGTCGTTGTTGATGTAAGCAATTTCACGCCAAAGACTTTCAATCATCCGAAGCTGTGCGCTTGATGCCATATTCTCGTTGCGTTTTAGTGATTCGTATTTTTTCGGTTGCTTAACCCATAAATTTTGAGCAACGGCTTTTTCTTCCAAAATTTCCAACAAAATATTGGCTTCGGTAAATGTCAGATTTTTAGAGGATTGAACACCAAAACTCATAAGCATATCGATGTATAAATCGTTATCAATGCTTAATAAATTTTTTAGGGTGTGAATTTTCTTAATTTGGAATGATGATACCATAATTTGACTCCAATTCTTGTTTTAGCAATTGCTTGCCTTGTATTATTCCAAACTGAACTCCCAAGTTAAAAATGGCGAGGAATATTATTAAAATGTATAACCAAGTTTCGAGTCGGAATTTCAAAACCTTTGATTTCATACTTTTCCCCTTATGCCATCAGTAACTCAGAAGTTTTTTTAATCACAACATCATCGACCTCAGCCTTACCGTTTACGTGGGCAATGCTGATGCTGTGAGATATCAAATGGTCTAATTTTCTTGTGTTACCATCTGAATATTTTAAATATGAATCAGCTAGAGCAGGATTCTGATTTGATGCTTTTAATAAATCAATAACATCGCTCAACATCAGTCTGCTTAATGATTTAAAGTATTTAACTCTTGAATAAAGTTGGTCATATTGATTTTTGTACCCTCTCAAGTTTTCGTACAAAATATTTCTGCCAACTAATAGAACTCCGATACCAGTTTTGTCGTGGATTCTGCGAGCAATTTCTAAGGCTCTGTATGGTAAATTTTCAGCCTCATCAATAATCAGTAATCTGCCTGAATTATTTAATTTGTTAACTACTTCACCCATCAAATCGTAGACTGAGCCTTTAGAGCTTAATCCTAAACGCTTGTGAATCTCAAGTAGAAGTGATTTAGCCGTATAGCCGGAATCGCTTTCTATTAGGATTGAATCCAAGAATTCTTTTGTATAATTTTTTACAGCAACGGTTTTACCGAGTCCTGCTTTACCTACACAAACTCCGATACCGCCTGTTGTATGGCAAACACGACCGATTTCTGTGATGTAGCCTACAATTGAAGTATCAACAAAAGGTAATTCTTCGTTCAAAGAGCGTTCTTTTTCACGTTGGATAAAATTATTAATTTTGTCATTAATTTTATCAATTTTGCCTTTGTAGGTATCGTTCATCCACATACTTATTGTAGATTTTGCAATTCCTGTTGCAGTTGATACAAAGCCCATACTAAAGCCTTTTACTTCCATCAGAGAGCGTAATTCGGTTTTAATATCCATTAGCAACCTCCTTCATTTTTTCTTCAATGATTTTGTCAGTTTCAAATAAATACAGAGGATGCTCTTGTACTTTGGATTCTGCTAGAAACATTGACAAATCTTGTGTTCCACGAGACTCCATCTCCTTATTCCTGCGGATTGCTTTGTCCATATTTGTATTAGCCATTTTTGAAATTTGTGGCTTTTGGTATTCTTTTTCAAGAGTTGCATAAGCATATTTGTAGTTTTCACATTGTTCTTCAAGTGAAATTTCTCTTGTTTGTTTAATGTATTCTTTAGCAATTTTGAGATTTCGTTTTTTAATCGACATTGCTTCTTTGAATTCTTCTTTCGAAATTTTATCAGCGTGTAATGCAGCAACGGCTTTAACGGCAGAAACTTTTCCGATAAATTCGTCATTATCTAACTTGAATACCCAAGCTTCCTTGTAGTTTTGGATATCACGCCTCAAGTAAACTTTTTCGCCTGTATAGCTGATTAGCCAATCATTCCAGTAAGTTATACCTAAAGAATTGTCTTTTATGCCATTTCTTCCGATGGTGAAATTGCGTGATGTTCTCATGCAGAATAATTTCAGCGCATCTTTTGATGGTGTAATAATTTCTGTAAATTCTTGATTAAACAATTCATCAGGTGATAAGCCTTTGAGGTTCTTACCTTGAGATGGTCGTTTGTTTAAAATATTAGTGATAAAATCGTCAAATATTTTCTTAAAATCTGCAAAAGTAACAATTTTTCCCTGCTTGATTTCTTTTGCCAATTTTTCAGGTCTTTCAACAACGTTTCCGCCACGATATCCGACACAATGTTTTGATAATAATTCTTTTATTTTTAGAAAATCACGTTCAACAGGTTTGGTTTGAGCGTTGTATGGCAAAGCAAAATGCACATTTACATTTAATTCATTAAGCATTGAATTTGCTCTACCTTCGTTTATATCTACTTTAAAATGATTTCTACCGCCTGCAAAATCTTTTGAGCGGTAATCTTTACCGTTGTCAATAATCACATCTTCAGGTAAACCATATTCGGAAGCAGAATAGTAGAAGGTTTGGAAGATATGGTCTGAGTTTGGATTTCCTGTTTGCAACAGCCAACCCAACCATTTTCCTGATTTATAGTCACGCCAAACCGTAACCCAAGGGAACACAAGCGTTCCTTCATCTGTAAAGCAAGCCACATCGATTTGAGCGTGGTCAGACACCCAAACTTTGCCGCAAGCAATATTTGAATAATCTCTTTCAATATATCCGCCGTATTTGCGATTCCACGCCGATTGACCGTATCTTGCTAAATAAATGCTTTGTGAAGGAATTTCACGTTCCAATCTGCGCATAAAGGTTTTAACGTTTGGGAATTTTTCTTTTAAAATTGAGTTATCAAGTCTTTTGGCATATCCAAAAGTCATATCCCAACAAGAACTTGCAGACGGTGCACCTTCTATTAAATAAAGGTTTTTGAAGTAATCAAAAAAATCGTCATTTACAATACTTTTACCGGCACATTTCCCATAGTTTGCTAATAAACCATTTATACCGTATTGAAAATATCTTCTTTTCATTTTTATTAATGCAGGATATGAGGTATTCAATTCTTTGTTATGAGTTGCGTTCCAGATTGATATAAATTTCTGTAATGCACTACCTTTTATATTTTTAGAAGCTTTAATTATTGGTAAATATTTTTCAGCTTGTTGTTTTGCCCATTCAGGTGCATCAGAATATTTTTCAGAACAATCATTACCGCAATATTTATCTTGTGCATATTGGGGCAAGCAATCTAATTTTATTAAATATTCAAGTTGTCTGCCTTGTTTTAAAACTTTGCAGAGAAATTTGCCTGTTCTGCAATAATCTTTTATTGTTTTTGCAGAACGATTTAACAGCTTGGATGCAGTTGAAATACTAATCCAAGACGAATTATTGTTAGTATTCTTATTTATTACCAACTCATCCATCAATAATTTCAAACTCCGTCACTCTCATACAAAAAACTTTTTCAATTAGGAATAAATTAATCTCTTGAGATTCACGAACACCAAGTAAATGTCTGCTTACAACACTTCTTGAAACGTGTACATTTTCTTGAATTTCTTTCGAACTTAAGTTGAACATCATTACAGCCGCAACTGCAAAAAGTCTTCTTGGATTAATAGTGATTGTTTTCATATCTTCCGATCCTTTCTTGATTAGGCGTGTGCAAGGCACGTAGCTATATCAAGAAGCCTAATTTTAAATTTTCGTAGGTAATTTGGCTGATTTTGCACGTTAAAAGACAGCCTTAAACAAGGCTACTTCTAGCTCTACAGAAAAAAACCAAATCCTTTATATCTTTTTATTATATTTAAAATCAGAAATATGAAAAGGCTTTAACGCTTGTGGGTGGGGAATTTTCCCCACTTTAGAAATCTCAAATGCAGTAAAAATAAAAGGCAAGATTTTAGAATAAATAGATATTTTGTTTTAAAATTTGATTATTAAAAGAATACGGACATATTTAAAAATTGGGGAATATTCCCCGTAACATTTCTTAAAATTTGAGATTATTTTATTAGATTCTGAATATCGTGGTATAGTTCTTCAAAATCTTTTCCATATTTCCAAAGTTCCTCGGCTAAATGCAAATGAAACATTTTCTCAAACGATCGACTTAAAACTTTTCTGTAACTTCTTAGATATATGTTTTTTATTTCTAATCTTTCAGCTTCAGTATGCTTTTTAGCATTCTTGTTTTCAAGATATGTTTTAGAAACATATAATTTGTGATCGTATAAATAAAGATAAACAAGCGTATTCATATACACTCTTTCCTGTGGTAATTTTGGTTTTTTAGCAAACTTTTTTAATAATTCTGACCTTTGTTTTTCGTAGAGTATTGTCCTAAAATATTTATTAAAATTATCTACCATATTCTTTGAAAATCCAAATAATGTTATCATTTTACTTGCTTCCACGTTAGAACAAAAACCTTTAATCATATAATTAATATCTTCTTGTTTATGAAATTGAAAAAATAGCGGTAATTTGGAATTATTTTTTCTTGTTTTACTTTTCTTTATATATGTATAATTATCTCCTTTACATTTTAGATAATTGTCGGCAACAAAAGTTTGTAGCAGTAATTTCATAACGCTTTCGTCAACATCTTCAGCTATACCGACAATTTCTTCAAAGCTAAATTTATCCAACCTTTTGCAGAGTTTTAACATTCTGTCTTTCATTCAATAATCCTTTCAACATGTATTCGTCTAACTCTTTTATCTCATTTGTTTCAGACAATTTCTCGATTCTATTAACTAATTTTACTAATTGCCTAAATTGATTTGCTCTTGTTGCAAGATATTGAACTGCATCATCTGTAAATTGCAATTCAGTTAAATTAGATAGTATTTCTTCAATATCATTTTGGTTGTAACTTTCAAATTTCAGCGATTTGTAAATCCTGTCACAAAGATGTGGATACCTTGCAAGTTTTTTATCTGCCATTCCCATACCAACCAAAACTATCGGACAACCAGTTTTATCATGTAAATCTCGGAGAGTTTCAACGGTATTTTTCTCAATCAAATAATCAACCTCATCCACAATTATCGTTTTGGGATT
>CAKVGS010000057.1 GCA_934747335.1 uncultured Candidatus Melainabacteria bacterium | reverse complement strand
TTAACTGATGCAGCTGATGGTAAGAAACTTCTTAATTTTTCTTTTGTAGCATCAGAAATCTTAGCGATTTGCATACCGTGTTCGCAAATTGCGTCAGTTGCCATGATGCCTGGACCACCTGAGTTTGTAATAATAGCTACTCTGTCACCCTTTGGAATTGGGCAGTTAGCGAAAACTTTAGCTGTTGCGAACAAGTCTTGTAAAGAATATTCTCTGATAACACCTGATTGATTTAACAATGCATTTGCAGCTTTATCTGCACCTGCTAAAGAACCTGTGTGAGAAGATGCTGCACTTGCACCTGCTGCTGAACGACCTGCTTTAAGAGCAAGGATAGGTTTCTTCTTAGAAATTCTTGAAGCTAATTTTCTGAAGTTAGCAGGATTTTGGATTGATTCCATGTAAAGTAGAATTTGTTCTACGTCTTTTTCATCTTCCCAATATTCCAAAGCTGTTTCAGCATTAACGTCTGCTTGGTTACCAATTGAAATGAATTGAGCAAAACCAAGGTTCAAGTCTTTAAGGATGTTTAAAATGCCGCCACCTAAAGCACCTGATTGAGAAACAAAACCGATGTTACCACGTTCAGGTAATGATTCAGCGAAACATCCGTCCATTCTGATTTCAGGGTGAGTGTTTACAACGCCTAAGCAGTTAGGGCCAACACATCTCATACCGTATTCTCTAACTTTAGCCAATAATTGTTTTTCAGCTTCAGCACCTTCTTTACCTGTTTCTTTGAAACCGGCTGTGATGATACAAAGACCTTTGATACCTTTTTCGTGGCATTGGTCAATTGTTGAAAGTACGAATTTAGCATTTACAACGATGATTGCTAAATCTACTTCACCAGGGATTTCCAAAACGGAAGTATATGCTTGTAATCCTTCGATAACTCCACCTTTTGGGTTTACCGGATAAATATTACCGTTAAATTTGTATTCTTGTAATCTTTTCATGATATCTGAACCAATTGTGTGTTCTTTAGTAGAAGCACCAATGACTGCAATTGATTTTGGTTTCATGATTTTGTCTAAAACGTTCATGAGTCTCTTCCTTTCTTTTAATTACATAAAAATTATATTACAAACACTATATTTGGGGTAGTTTTTTGTTAAAATTTTTTAAGAAAAGTTAAAAGTGTTTGCGCTTGGTTATCTCCCTCTCCTTCCAGGTCACTGGTGTCCAAATAAAATTATTTATGATTCTTTAAGATATAGTCAAAATTAGAAGTTCAAATAAACGATGTGCAGTGCAGATTTAAAATAACAGTTTCTAAAAAGCTGGATTGCTTCAGGCTAATCGCCTTCGCAATGACGGCACGCTAAAAAGTCTGACGCCCTGTTATTACGCACTACTGTCCGAGATAATTTTTAGAAAATTTTTTAAAACAGAATAAAAACAATATAGTTATGTTGCGAATGTCGTTCAATTGATAAAAATTATCAGGGATAGTTACACCTACATTTGTGAAAAAAATATTTTAAACCTCTTATTCCCTCATTCCCCTATTCCCCCATTCCCTCTTTAATATATTCGTATGAAATTTTTCAACAAGCTACATCAAACGAATGATTTTTAAAATTTTCTTTCATTAATTTTTGTAAAAATACCGTATAATAATATTATAATGATTGACTTTTTTATGTATCCCATTAAAACAATCATGAGAATGTAATATATAATGTGGGTGAAAACTACGCCCAAACCCTCTTAAAAAGAGGGAGAAATAGGAGATACCGCTTATGGGTATGGCAGCATCACAAGCCAGATATTTAGCTCTGGTTGCAAGAAAATCAAATTGCGAATACGAAGGACAACAAATTAACCAAGCGCGTCTTAATTTGTCAAATCAAACTGCTAATTTGTTTAATCAAATGTTGGGCTTGAATGTGCCGACTCCTCCTAGCACACAAGATTATACTAAGGTTCAGTACTCATTTTCTGATGGTGTAAACAGTATGACTATGGATAGCTGGCAACAACTTGCAACGCCGGAAGAAGATTATAACTATGTCATTAACTATCATTACAAATCAAATGTTTATACCGGCTCTCAAAAGAAATTAAATGACCCGCAAGTGCAGTTTTCAGGTGCTCTTCCTACAAGTTCTGCTCAATATGCAGCGCAAATAAGTGCGATTAAGAAAGCTCAAGAAGATATTGTAACAGCTCAAAAAGAATATGATGAAACTTTAGCAGCATATCAAACGAAAGTTGCTTCAGCAGGAAAGTTGGCGACTTATGCGGACAACAGCATAAATTCTCACGTAAGAGATTACACAAAAGATGGTGATAATTACAAAGTTGTAATTCAAGATACGACAAAAGAGGGTTATCCATTATCAAAAATAGAAATGCCTGATGGTAGTTTTAAAGACGTTTATTATAATAACGGTAAATACTATAATACTGATGGCTCGGAATATGAGGGTGATACAACAGGTATTACACCAAAAGACAAAGATGTAAGAACTTATACTCCGGTAAAAAATTTAGATCCTAATTTACAAAAACAAATAAAAGAAGATATTGAGTTTCTTAAAAAGAACGGAGCAATAAAGGAAGATTTCGATTTAAATAACGTATATTATGATGAGAAAACAGGAACAATTGCTTTTAAATCAGATTTAGATGCCCTGATTAGCTCTAGTGGTACAGGAAGTGGAACAAGCACAATTTTGCCTTCTTATCACATAAATGATGCAAATAAAGGTGATAGTGACACTTGGGTGTCAATAGAAGGAATGCAGGCTGAGTTAAAAAATTTGAGTAATACGTTAAGCGGGCAAAAAGGCACATTAGAAGAGGTACAGGCAATTTATGACGCAATGAGTGTTCCAAGCTATATCGGTAACTGTCAATTAACATCTTTGAATGAACTTTCTGATGACCAAATAGCAGAAATCAAGCAAATAATTAAAGATATGCAAGCTCAGGGAATCGAAACTAATTTAACAAAATGCTTTAATACAATGGACGGTACATTTGATGCAAGTACATATTCAGGTGGTATTTACAGCTTCACGATGAACGGCGTAACATACTATACTACTTACTATGATTTGGCTGAAAGTGCAAACAGTGGTGAAGGCATAAATCATATTGATAATCAACAGAAACTCGCATATTACAATGCCTCTTATGTTTCTACAAATATTAATAAGACTGATAAAGCATTATTGGAAACAGATGGAAACGGAAGATTTGTTTCTGTAAGAATAGGTGATGATACTCTTAAGTATACACTTAATGCTGAAACAATTACTGATGATGCCGCATATCAAGATGCTATGAACCAATATTATTATGCAAATGCACAATACGATAAAATGATTCAAGATATTAACGCTAAAACTTCTTTAATACAACAAGAAGACCAGCAGTTAGAATTAAGACTTAAACAACTTGATACAGAACAGAACGCGCTTTCAACAGAAATCGATGCTGTATCTAAGGTTGTTAAAGATAACGTCGAAAAATCATTTAAGACATTCGGCGGGTAGTAGATTAGTAGCGTAGCTACTAAAGTTTAGAAGTTTAGCAGTTGAGAAGTTTTGAAGAAAGAAAATTCAATTACAAACTAAAGATAAAAAATCATAAATAAAACTTCATCCTCAACTTAAAAACTTCTAAACTACTAAACAAAAGGAACGAATTTATGTCATACAAAAACGATGGATATTTAGTAATGGCTAACAGATTTGGCGCAGCATCCGCTGACGCTAAAGTTATGCTATATGAAACTTATGACAGATTAAGAGATTTAACCGTATCAGGCTCAGCAAGTTCAGGAACAGGTTTTGAAGCCGCAGGTGGTTTCTTATATCAATTAGCAAGTTTATTTGCGCCATCCGCTTTTATGACAACATTAGGCGGAACTTCTGCAATGAATATTCCGGGAACTTCTTACTGGTCACAATATACAGGCGGTACCGGTGGAACAACAGGAACTTATTCATCATTTGGCGTAAACAGCTTGGGAAATTATTCAGGTTTTCCTAGCGGATACGCATCAAACTTCGGTTATCGCCAAAGCGGAACAACAACCGGTGGAGCTTCAGGAATTCAAAATCTTTTAACAGGTTTTGGTTCTTCAGATGGTGCTACAACAGGCTTTGCTTCAGGTATCGGAAGTATTGCAGATATCGCAAGTACGGCTGCTTATGGTATTGGAACAGCCAACGGATATGGTATTGGTGCATCAAATATACTAATGCCACTCGCAGGGCTTGTTTCAGGTTGGGGCGGTATTATGACAGCTGCTGCTCCTTATTTGGGAGAATTTGGTTTGCCTGCGGTTGTTATGGGTAATTTAATGCAGGGAACAACATCAGCTGCTTTATCAGCTTATCAGACTGTTTCCAGCAATATTGTGGCAAACGCCGATACAATACTTTCTCAAAAAGTTGCAAACATTGAAACTGTTTGCAAAATGTTAGATACACAAGGTGACATTGTTAGAAAAATGCTTAAAGATGATATTGAGTCTGCAAGCAAGGATATTCAGGATTTATAATGTGAAGGGAATAAGGTAATAGGGTAATAAGGGAATAAGAGATTTTAGAAAATTTTTAATATAAACACGTTAATATAACGTAATTTTATAAAGTATAACTTAATACCACTTATTCCCTTATTACCTCATTCCCTTATTCCCCTGAAAAGAAAAGAAATGCAAACACGAACATTTTTACGAAAAATTTTAGACTTGTTTTTTGATAACGCTATTATTAAAACAATAGTGTCATTTGTAAATTTTTGTAACGAACAACGCTATTATAACCAAAAAGAATTAAAGTTTTTGAAAAAAATGCCGTTAAATAATAATGTAGTAAAAAACGAGTATTACAAAAATCGATTTATTTTCAACAGTATTACTTCAAATAGGACCGGTTCAAAATAATATGTTAACTAATGTAACAAATATCCTTAATAATAGGCAATTTTTTGGCTTAACATGTTTTATAATACATGTAGGCTTAGAATGCATAGGAGAAAATGCTTATGCGTGAAGAACTACAAGATAATATGAAACGGTTAATGAACTTTGTGAATTTTGCCCGTTCGTTTTTCAAACGGAAAAATCCATTAAAGGCATTAGTCATCAGTTTAATATCAAGCCTTAAGGATATGCTTACCATTAGACAAAAACTTAAAATGGCAAAGTATAGGGTTAATTACCACAAGCATCAGTTACACAAAATGGAAAGCTTGATTGCAGAAAGTAATGAACACACATTCCTGAAAGGCAAGAACTTAAACGAAACAAGATAAGGAACGTGTGTTATGGGATTAATAGCCTCAAGTTTCAGGATGATGTACTTAACAGCATATAAAATATCGCTGGAAACAAAAGTGCAGTGGATTGCATCTGCCAAAATGGAATTGGTTGCTTCTTCCGATGAAATTATGGCTCTGGGTAATGACTTAGACCCGGATAACCCCGCTGTTAAACAGTTAGAGGCCAGACGAGACAAGCTTACTGTTTTAGAGAAAAAATTAGATTTACAAATGCAAGAGTATCAAACAAGATTAAAAATGGTCGATACAGAATTACAATCCGCTCAAGGTGCTGTTGATTCAGCAATTCAAAGTTCATTCACTTATAACTTTGGCAGATAGATAAGTTGATGGTGCAAGAATTTGCACCATTTTTTGTTGCTTTTGTAAATAACACCCTCTCCCGCCTTCGGCACCCTCCCCCGAGGGAGCACTAGTGTCCGAAATAATTTTAAAAAAAATTTCTAAAACAGAATAAAATCAATATAGTTATGTTGCAAACATTGAGTCAAAACTTAAAATGAACGACAATCGCGCCGCGAGCGTTTTTTAGCGAGCGTGAAAGTGCGGGTTCACCCGCTACATCCATTCAGACCACAACCGTAAGGTTGTAGAAAACAGTGCGTTTTTTCTTCTTTTTGCTTACTTTTTCTTCTTTTATCGCAAAAAAGAAGAAAAAGTAAGAGAACTATTTTGAAATAAAAAGTTTTTTCTAAAATGTCCTTTTCTTTCTCTTTTTTTGCGATAAAAAGAGAAAGAAAAGGACCAAAAGAAAGAGAAAACACGCCATTGTTTCCTACGCTCTTACGAGCGTTTAATAAAATGGCTAAATAGCAAGCAGGGCTTGCACTCTTTCGCTCACTATCGGTGCTATGCACGTAAATATTTTGTCGGCAAGCATAAATAAAATACAAAATTTTATTTTCTCTATAAAAGCTTGCCTCAAAGTCACATTCCATGTGCGCACGCACGTTCGCGGCGCGATTGTCGTTCATTTGATGAAAATTATCACGGACAGGAGTGCCCGAGGGAGGGAGTTCACTGCGCCAATCAAATGCATATAAAATTGTACTAATTGAACGACTTTAGTTCCCTCCCTCGGGGGAGGGTGCCGAAGGCGGGAGAGGGTGTTATTAACTAAAGAATTAACACCCACCCGCAGTTGTAGCTCACTCACATTCATACTACTGCGACCTCCCTAACAAGGGAGGTGAAAACCCGTAAATGAAATAGAAAATAGTTTAAGAAAACTTGCAGAAAAATTTTTATAATTTATAATTTTTCTATAATGAGTATTATCCAAAAATCACAAAAATCACTTGAATACGACAAAATATTAGCTGAATTATCAAAATTTGCAAAAACGGAACAATCAAAAAAGCTTTGCTTAAATT
>CAKVGS010000056.1 GCA_934747335.1 uncultured Candidatus Melainabacteria bacterium | reverse complement strand
GGGTAGCAGAATAAAACTTCTGCAAAATTTGTTGCAGCGGGGTCTTTTTCGTAAATTACTTTAATATCTTCTTTAATCTTGTTAATCGCGTGTTTTAGCATTACCTTTCTCCTAATTATTTATAACAATTATAGAACAAACAATATATTTGATAAATAGTTATACAGGATGATAAAATATAAAATTATATTCTCTAATTGCACGCTCTAAAAATATGTGCTAAAATACGATTATGGAAATTGATTATAAATTATTAATGGATACAGCAAAAGAAGCTGCTCAAAAATCTTATTCACCGTTTTCTAAATTCGCTGTCGGAGCAGGTGTTTTGACTTCAAGCGGAAAAGTTTATGGCGGTTGTAATATTGAAAATTCTTCATTCGGTATGACAATTTGTGCCGAAAGATGTGCAATTTTTAAAGCTGTGTCTGATGGAGAAAAAGAAATTCTTGCAGTTGCAATTTATTCTCCAAACGAGGATGATTGCTATCCTTGCGGAGCTTGCAGACAAGTTATGTACGAATTTCAAGGCGAAAGAGAAATTGAAATTATAACCGAAGAAAAAGGTGAATTAAACATCAAAAAAATGAGTGATTTTCTTCCGTTCGGCTTTAAAATTCAAGGTGCTTAATCGCCAATTTAGCCTATCATGTATATAGTAGAACTTTTTATAAAATGGCTTAATAAAAATAAGCGAGGAGATGGGGCAAACCCCAACAATATTTATGCGGCAAAAGATATTGCAAAGCCTGAAGAAGACGAGGCTTTAACTTGCAATCATAATTTTATGCCGGTAGATAGTACAGGTACTGTTTTGGCTTGTACAAAATGTGGTTTTGTAGTAAAAGAGAGAAAGGGACAAGCAGGTTAAGGCAGTTTGTTTTTCCAATTATAAGGATAAATCAATATATGACAAAATTTTTAGATTTTATATCATCAAAAACATTTAGAAATGTAATGTGTTTTATTGTATTTACGTTTTTGATGACGGTTACAATATCTTCTCAAAACTACTTTTTTCAAAAAGTAATTGAAAACGGTATAAGCAAACGAGATATCGTTGCGCAAAAAGATATTAAGGTTATTGATACAAAGAAAACCGAACAGCACAAAAAAGAAGTTGCGCAGAATGTTGAGCCGATTTTGACTCAAGCAGAAGACGAATTTATTACGACAAGCCTTTTGACTTTGCAAAATTCGGTTAAAAAAATCAGAGAAAAAAATGTATCGGAAGACGTTAAAAAAGATGAATTAAATGTTTTGTTTGATGAATCAGGCAAAAAAGGTTTGATTGAATTTCTTTTAAAAGCGAATGACGATGATTTACAATCTGTTTTTGATAAATCGAAAATCACTTTGACATCTGTTCTTAATGTTGGAATTTCAGCGAAAGATTTTGATAATAATAACGTTACTGCAATAATCAGAAGAAATTTACCAAATAACGTTCCGCGTTATCAAGGAACTCTAATTGCAGGAATTTTGAACCAAATTATTGTGCCAAACCTTGTAGTTGATGAATTTGCAACGGAAATCGCCAAAAAGAATGCACAAAACGCAGTAAAACCTTATGAAGTAGTTTTCAAAAAAGGTCAAAAGATTGTGTTCGAAGGTGAACCTGTAACAAAGCTTAAACGTGATGCTTTAAGAGCCGCAGGTTATAATGTTTTAGAAGTTAATTATGGCGGAATTATCGGATTTTATATTTTAATAGCATTTTTCACTTTTGTATTTTTACAATATGAAAAGAATTTTGAAAAACAATATTTTAATGCAAAATACATGCTCATAATGTCGTCGTTTACATTGTTTACGGCTTTAGTTTCAGCTGTATTGCCAACAGGTTTTTCGCCTTATATAATTCCAATACCTGCATATACAATTTTGCTTTCAATTTTTACAACTCCGAGAAACGCATTTTTTGCATCAACTATTTTACTTGCCTTGATTTCAATCGGTATGCATTGGAATATTGAAGTTGTTGTTGCGTTTATGCTTTTGAATACGGTTGTTATGACTGCAGTTTCAAAACTAAAATTCTCAAAACGTTCGGATTTGTTAATTACGAGTGCTAAAATTTCTTTAGCAGGGGTTTTGATTGTTGGCGGAATTTATTTCTTGGAAAAATATATGATGGACATTGATAACATGTTGATTTTCCAAGATTTAGGATATATTGTAATTAATTGTTTTGTAATAAGTGGTATTATTTTGCTTGGTATTTTACCGATTATTGAAAACGTATTTAGAGTTATGACTCCATACGGTTTGGCAGAACTTGCAGATCATAACCAACCGTTGCTTAGAAAACTTATGAACGATGCTCCCGGAACATTCAATCACAGTTTAACTGTTTCTCATTTATGTGAAAATGCAGCAGAAGCAATTGGTGCGAATCCAGTTTTAGCAAGAGTCGGGGCAATGTATCATGATATCGGAAAACTTTTAAGACCGATGTTTTTCGTAGAAAACCAATCATTCTACGGTATTGAAAACCCTCACAAATCTTGCACTCCAAGATTTAGTAAAATGCTTATCACAGCGCACCCTAAAGATGGTGTAGAATTAGCAAAAGATGCACATCTTCCGCAAATAATCAATAACTTTATCTTGCAACACCATGGCACAAGTCTTGTAAGTTATTTCTATAATGAAGCATTAAAAGAAGAAGGTGCGGAAAACGTTAATGAAGAACAATTCCGTTATCCGGGGCCAAAGCCGAATATGAAAGAAACTGCAATTCTTATGATTGCGGATGCTGTCGAGTCAGCCGTTCGTGCGGCTAAAAATCCTTCTAACGAAGAAATTGACGCTATTATTGATAAAATTATCAAAGAAAGACTTAATGACGGTCAGCTTTCTGATTCTCCGCTTACTTTGAAGGATTTGAAAACTATTGCGGAAACTTTCTCTAGAATGCTTAGAGGTATGCACCACAAGAGAATTAAATATCATAATGATTTGGTTCAAGAATTGGATAAAAGCAATAAATTGAGCCACGACATTGTAAAACCTGCAATGCCTGCTCTTGATAAAGACTTAGATGCCAAATTAAAAGAATTGGAAAAGAAAAAGAATGACAACAATTAATATTTTTACTGAAAATATTTTTGAAGGTTGGAAGCCTGATGAAAAAGATATAATTGAAAAAACTCGCAAATTGTTGGAATTTTATATTTCCGAACTTAAAGAAAAAAGTTGTTTGAATAATCGCGAATATTCTACAATTACTCTTGATATCGTGTTATGTGATTCCGAAAAAACGCACGAATACAATAGAGATTATAGAAACAAAGATTATCCTGCGGACATTATTACTTTTGCAATTTTTGCAGACGACGAAAATAGTTTTATTTTTGATGGCGAAATTAATTTAGGAGAAATTGTAATTGCTTTAGATAAAGTGATAGAAGGCGTAAACCGCGATATCAGCTATTCAAAAAATAAAGAGCAAGAATTATTTTTCTTGATTAGTCACGGTCTAATGCATCTTTTAGGGTTTGACCATCAGAGTGAAGAAGAATATAATTTTGTTATAGCGGAACAGCGCAGGGCTTTGGAGAGTATTGAGTATGACAAAATTTAAGGCACAAGGATTTAATAATACGTTTAAGAATGCAAGAAAAGGATTTAGACTTGTATTAAAAAGCGAAATGAATATAAGAATTCATGTGGCAATAGCCACGTTTGTTGTATTTATGGCGTTGTTTCTTAAGTTCTCTGCGATAGAATTCTGCTTGCTTCTATTTGTAATCGGACTTGTAATTGTGGCAGAAATGCTTAACACTGCGATTGAGTTTACACTTGATTCAATTTATCACAACAAGTATTCAAGAATGGTCGGAATGGCAAAAGATATTTCCGCAGGTGCAGTTATGTTCGCATCTTTTATCAGTGTGCTTGTCGGACTTGTATTGTTTGGAAATAAGTTATTCTTTTAAATTGTATTTAAGTATTAAAATGTTTTTTAGAAAATAAAACGGCAGTTTGCAAATGCAAACTGCCGTTTCGTCACCCTCATCTTTAAAACTAGGTTAAAAATCTCAACCAAATATAAGCTGTACTCATAATCAATGATGTTAATGTTATTAAAACACCGTATTTTAAGAAATACATGAACTTAATCGGATGTCCTGTTGAAGCAGCTGTTTCTGATACAATAACGTTTGCAGCTGCGCCAATAATTGTCATGTTTCCACCCAAGCAAGCGCCTAGAGATAAGCACCACCAAAGTGGGAATGTGTAATCACCACCCATAACCTTTTGAACTTCAACCAACAATGGTGACATTGTTGCTGTGTAAGGAATATTATCAATAATACCTGATAAAATACCTGAAGCCCAAAGAATAATCATTGCAGTAGCTTTTTGTGAACCATGAGTTACATTAAGCAACCATTCTGACATTAATTTGATACCGCCTGCGTGTTCCAAACCACCGATAATGATGAACAAGCCGATGAAGAAGAAGATTGTGTTCCATTCAACTTCATTGAAGATTTTTTGCGGTTTTTCAAATAATAACAAGAATGCTGCACCTGCCATAGCTGTTACACAAGTTTGGATGTGTGTAATATCGTGTAACATAAAGCCGATGATAACAAGCAATAACACGATGCCTGAGCGAAGCATTAGAGCTTTGTCAGTAATTGTTTTTGAGTTGTCTAACTTAGCAACTTTGTCCATTTTTTCTTGAGAGGCTACAAGTTGTTTTCTGAAGATGAATGCTAAAATTCCAACGTTAACAATCAAAATAGCAAGTACAATACCTGTCAATTCTTTTATGAACGCCATAAATGAAAGACCTGCTGCACTACCAATGATAATGTTTGGCGGATCACCGATTAAAGTAGCCGTACCACCAATGTTTGATGCTAAAATTTCTGTAATTAAAAATGGAATTGGGTTGATATCCAATTCTTTTGCAATAACAAAAGTTACAGGCATAATCAAAATAACTGTTGTAACGTTATCCAAGAATGCTGAAACGAATGCAGTAAAGAATGCTAAAGATACCAAAATAAGTTTTGGTTTACCCTTTGTCATCTTCAACATTTCGTTTGCAATCCAGTTGAACATACCGCTTCTTGTTGCAATTGATACAATAATCATCATTGAAACAAGCAAGAATATTACGTTAAAATCAACAAAGTTAATAAAGTAACCTAAATCGAATTCACCGTTTACTAACTTGTCTTGACCTAAAAGTCCTAAAATCAAAGTCAAAGCTGCGCCTAAAAGAGCAACCGTAACTTTAGGTATTTTTTCTGTCGCAATAAACACATAAGCGACTAGAAGTATAGCTGCTGATACAGGAATCGCATGCGAATGTATCAAGCTCATTAAACCTTCCATCTTTCCTCCTTTTTCTCGTACTATTCTATAATATAATAAACAAGGGTGCTTTCGGGTAAATAATTGTAACAATTTGTTTTTTAAGTTAATAATACCCTCTCCCGTCCTCCGGACACCCTCCCCCGAGGGAGGGGACTAAAGTCGTTCGATTCTTTTTAATTTAACGCAACATTAATCGAACGACTTTAGGTCATTCCCTCTCCGAGGGAGAGGGCTAGGGTGAGGGGGCGTCTTTGTATTTCAGAACTAAATATTAATAAATAAAACCAGTTACAAAAAAGCTGGATTGTTTCGGTGCTAATCGCACCTCACAATAACGCCCGACGGTTAGTTTCACGCTACGTCATTGCAAAGGCGATTAGCCTGATGCAATCCGGCTTTTTAAATGAGGGTGACATTGATTTAAAACTTTTCAAAACAAAATCGATCGAGATTTTCAACCTCGACCGACAATCAATCAGATTAAATCTATTATTTCTTTTTGGTTTTATTTGCTTCTGTTTCAACCCAAGTAGTGTAGTTGGTTTTGAAGTTTTCTGTGAATGTGTTTAAAATTGTTTTTGTCCTACCGATAAATTGGTGCATTGTGTTTATTCCAATTGCTTTTGCGTTATTAAATATTGTTTCAAATGCTTTTTCTTCAAATGTGATACCATTTGCTTCGCACATAGCATGAGCCTTAGTTAATATTTGTGGTTTCATTCTATCAATCATTTTTTTGGCTTTACTAGTTCCCCTAAAAATTTTGTCAGATGCATAATATGTGCTCATATCTTTACCTGTTGAGGATATAATTGCTTCACCACTTTCATCTTTACCTGCTTGTGTGAAATCTAAGTCAATTATATCCATATCTTTGTTAGATGCGTTCATTTCATCAATAGCTTTTGCGATATTAGTGTTAAAAACTTCTGTAAATTTATCAACTAAATCTTTAGTATTAAACCAAGATTTACTGCGAGAAAACATCCCACCTTCTTTCCCGTTGACACAAGCATTAGCAGCTTCTTGCGCACTATTATTAAACACATTTTCAAAAACTGTTTCTATCTTGTCAAAACTGATACCTTGTGTTTGAAGCATTTTAGTAATTTGTTCTTGGTATTGTGTTTTTAACGAGTCGTTTAATAGTTTGATTGCAGTTGATTTAGCACCATCTTTGCCCTTCTTTTTTATGTTAACTTCTTCATTTCTATAATATCCATCTATTTTAGAATAATCAATCAATCCTGCATTAATTTGATAAGCGCTGCCTTTGATGTTAGAAAAATTCTTTTCTGCTGCTTCTGCTTGTTCTGTTTTATCTTGAGCAATAAAAGTTTCTTT
>CAKVGS010000055.1 GCA_934747335.1 uncultured Candidatus Melainabacteria bacterium | reverse complement strand
AACAAATTCAAAATTTGTCGTTGCTTTGAGTCTAGCTCTCTTAATACTTTTACTTCATCTTTTGTATTTTTATTTTCTTCTGCTTTTTTATAAACAGAATTAAACGCAATAGCCATACCATTGACAAAGTATTCAATCCATTTTGTAATATCAGATTCTGCACGTCCTAAATAGTAATTATGAGATTTTCCAATAGTTATAGCATCATAATAGCCTTGTAAATCTTTTGCATAATATTCTTCTAATGAATATATTCCTTTTAGGTCATATCCTCCTTTATGTAGAGCTAATGTAGTTAAAAGCCTTGCAGTTCTTCCATTCCCATCAAAATATGGGTGAATTGTAACGAATTGATAATGGATAATTGCAGCTTTAATTGGTACTGGAATATTATTTGTTGTATTTATCCAGTTTACAAATTCTTTCATTAACAGGGGTACATCTTTTGCCTCTGGAGGCATATATACAATATTTCCTGACAAAGAATCCGTTATTACATTTTGCCCCTCACGATATTCAGTTGGTTTTACCTTTTTACTTCCACCACCTTCAACAAGTGCATGAAGTTGCTTTATGTGCTTTTCGGTAATAGTTGCTTTTTCTTTAATCAATTTTTCTATATAATCTAAGGCAATATAATATCCTTTGATTTCTTTTTCATCTCTAATTCGTCCTGTATTAGAAATTACTTTGTTTGGATTTTTTAAAACATTATAAACTTCTTCCTGAGAAAGCCTATTTCCCTCTATTTGAGTAGAATAATGAATGGTTGTCATTTTAGCAGTCTCTCTAAGAGAAGTAAGGAGTTTTGGATTTATTGGTAAATTTTTAATACCCTCTTTAACCCTTTCAATTTGAATAAGATTATTAGCGATAGAATTTGTAATCTCGTATTTTGGCTCAAATTTTGCCATATTAGCTCCTTATTTTTGCCATTATTTTGCCACATTCTTGCCACAAAGTCAAGTGATATAAGTTAATAAAGAGTCTAAGCAAAATGTAATTAACCTTTTCCCTTAATTTGTTTAGGTTGCTTATGCGGAAGGAAATTGCTATCAGTTACAACTTTTTTTCCCGTTTCTAATTCCAACTTTTCTTTTACTTCTCTAGCTTTTTTGTTGGGCTGAAAGCCCAACCTACATTTGCCCAATATACTTTTCTACTTTTTCTAATACAAATGTAACGATTTCTTAACAAACCCTAAAGTTTTCCGTAAAAATGCCGTAATACATGATGAAAGGAAAATAAAGTAAGATGTCATTGGATAAATTTGGGTTACAATCAAATAATGGTAAACAAATTGATTTGCAAAATCTTAAGGAACTAAAAAAGAGCGACCTTGGAAATAACAATGCCTTAATCCAATTATTTAATATATTTGACACCAAGAAAGCAGATGGGACAGCCGGTTCTGATGGAGTTTTAAATAAATCTGAGTTAATATCACTTTTTAACACATTTAATGCCGGTGCTAATTCTTCAAAGGGAATGTCAAAGTCTGTATTTGAATTAAATGAAGCAGAGGAATATCTTAATACAACAAAAACTACTAGTGATAAAACATTAAGTGAAATTGGAGTAAAAGCAGCTGATTTATTTGAATTTTTATCTAAACTTACTCAAAATTCTAATACTCCTGTAAATGTAAATAATGTTGCGAATGATGTTCATTTAACAGAAGAACAGGCACAAGAAGAGGTGATTTCTACAATATCAGAAGATACTGCTAATGCTAGAACTCTTTTGATGAAGCAAGATAATGGGCATATTAGCCAATTATATAATAAAGCTAAAGAATTGTTTGATTCAGATTTGTCTTTATCTAATGTAGAAGAAGCTTTTATGCTTCAAGAAGAATGTTTAGAAAATTTATCTAAAGCAAAAGAAGGCAAATTAAGTAAACGAGAATATTTTTTACAAAATAGAGAACATCTTAAAACAATGATGAAACGCAGATTGTTTAGAAAAGATGAAAACACAGGTTTAGATTTTCTTGATAATAATCGTGGCAAAATGTCTAAGCAAGAATTTGCTAAATTTATGGAAGATTATATCAATGAAAAAATAAATGAGATTGATAGATTAGATAGCTTGAATAAAATTCAACATTCTTTGCTCACAATGGGTGCAAGTGGTGTAAATAATGTATTAAAAAAATATCAAAAAGCTGCACAAAATAAACAAATAACTGACTTTTCAGTGGAATCAAAATCTGCAAAATTACCATCCAAAACTTCTGCGATTCCGCAAAAGTATAATACGACAGAACCTATGACATTCAAGGAAGTTTTTGAAATAGAACGTAATCAAGAATATTCAAAAGACAGAGTTGAAGCTTATATTAGCCAAAAACAAAAAACTGATTTTGCAGTAGGTGCTTATAATAAATATCAATCATTCAAAATGAATTCAAGTGAAATTTTAAACGATTATACAAAATCTGTTGCCGGAACGTATGCTTTTGGTGGTATGGCTGCAGGAGTTCAGCCAAATCCGGAGAAACAAATGCAAAAAGTTTTGGAAGCATTTGAATCATATTATGCAAATCCGATAGACCCAAATTCTGCAAGAAATGAAATAGAAGCTTTGATAAAAGATAATAAACTTCCTATTAGTGTTATTCAGGTTTCTGATGGCAAATTATCGTTAGATTTATCAAAATTAAAAACAGATGTAGAAAAAAATAATGTATTAAATAAATTATTAAAACTTGAAGATACAAAATTAGAGGCAAAACTAAAAACAACACTTGGCGGTGAAGTTGATGAAATGTTAGAAATGTTTTCAACTACTACCCAAATTGCTTTTACTAATGCTTATGGACACGATTTTACTAATGAATTAGTTCAAGAAATGTCAGACGACAATAAAACAGTAATTCAAAGATACACTGGCAATGCCTCTCAAATTGGTATGGGTTTAACTGTAGTAGGTGGCGTTCTTTGCTTTACTCCGCTAGCCGGTGTTGGAGCAGCGATGGTAGGCGTTGGTAATACTATGGCAATTGGTGGAATGGTAGCAGAAAGTGCATTGGGTTTTGAAGAAGCATTGAGCCGTTCTAATCTTAATCTAGAAGAAATTAAGGAATTAAGCAAAACTCTTGTTATGAATGCAGGAGGTTTTGTAGTTGGTTATAAAGCCGGTCAAACAGGTATGAAAGCTTTTAATAAACTGATTGACAAAAAGCTGGCAGAAGTTTTTAAAACAGAAATGGCTAACGGTAATCGAGCAGAAGCTTTGAAACAAGTATTTTCTAACCCTGAATATTTGAAAAACTTTATGCAAGCAGCCGGAGTGAAATTAAGTGCTGATTTTATGATTTCTTATGCCGGTGATTTGGCAATGATGGGAATTCTTGATACTAATGATGATTGGAAATCTCTGCTTCAATCTAACTTAATTGGTATTATGACAAGCATGGGCGGTGATTTAAAAAATGTTGCTGATATGGGTATAAAAGGCAATAAAGTTAAAGCTATACAATCAGAAGGAACAACAAATAACAAGGTTCAAGAGTTAGCGGATTTGCACAATAATATTGAAAGCAAAAATATGGATACCTCTTTGTCTCAAGTCGATTTGATTAGAAAACAATATACCGAAAGTGATGTTATGAAATTAAAATCAGCAGATCCAACCGTACGCACATTAGAAGATGGAACTGTTGTAAAAACGAACAATGAAGGTAAAACTATCATAATCGGTAAATTATATAGAAAGCTTATAAAAAAGGCTAACACAGTATTTGCATCTATGTCTCCAAAAATAAAACTTTTAAATTCTACAAAAAAAGAGTATCATTCACAATTATTATCAGGTTTGAAAAATAATGACGGCTCAACTAAATATACAAGTAATGAAATTAAGCATTTGCTTAACAATTTACCCCAAAACATGGAGATCAAAGGATGTGATTTATATGCATTAATGACACTACCAGAAATTTCTATAGATAATGCAATTCAGATATTAGCAAAAGTTGATAGTCCTGAAAAATTAAAAGTGTTAAATCTTCTTACAGATTTAAATAATAGAACTGAACGTTTTAAAAACAATCTTCCTGTGCCGGAAAATGAACTTAATGCATTGGAAATAGAATATATTCTGACTAATTTGGAAAATTCAAATATTACAAATCTTTCATATCTATTTAATAAAGCTATTAATAATAAATACAATAGGCGAATGAATGATGATTGTGAGATACCACTATCAGCTTTTTGGGCCCGTATGAGTTTTAATATAAAAACAGATTTGCAAGCTAATGCTCTGTTAACGGTGTTAGATAATTCAAGAATGCCTATTCGTTATGATATATTATTTGATTCTATTATAAATAAACTTGCGACGAAAGAAGATTATAAATTCTTAGAATCCATAATGGATAATATAGACCCTTTTCACGATTTAAACCATATAAGGAATACATTTTCACTTATATTGGAACAAGGAAAAAATCAACAGACTTTCCTGAAATATGCTTTATCTGCGGTTTTGAATAGTAAAAAATATAAAGCCGAGGATATATATTGGTTAATACATACTTTAACAAATAATCAAAATCGAAATTTTAGTTATGCAAAACTTTTGAATATGTTAAAAAAAGGCGTAGATATAGATGATATTGTGTCTTTAGTAAAATGTGAAAATTTTGATACTAATACTATCATCGGACAAAGAATATTTAATGGTAAATATGATTATGATATGAGTGCAATGTATTCTATCAAATGTAATAATGATTTTCAAAAACTAGCTTTAAATATATTATTAGATGCAAATACTTCTAAAAGATTTGAAGCTTTAGCTGTAAAAGATATTATTTCAAACATAAAAGATGCAAATTCGTTAATACTTTTAGCTAAAATGTTAAAAAATCCTGATTTAGATATTAACACAATTATAAACAATTTGAAAACTGGCAATTATACAGAACCAACAATTTGTCAATCTTCATCACTAAATCCACTAATAAAAAGTAAAATCGAACAAAGTAAAGTTAAAAAGATGTTAGGTATTGATAACACTACCGATAATCAGGCTGTCGCTAAATTAGAACGATATATAACAAAATTAGCAGAACTAAATAGTACAAATCCTAAACGATTAAAAAAAATACTTGATAGTGGCTTGTTTGATTTAATTAAGCAAAATAAAATTGATTCAAGCATATTAAAAAATATTGGTGAAAACACTTTTCTTTCAAATAGAACACTTGCAGATATTAAAAAAATTCATGATGATGAACCTATTATTAAGACCATTTCTTCTAATGCAGACTTGACTAAGATATCAAGCTACGTTGCAAATGGTGAAGTTTGTGAATTTAACGGTAAATTGTATGTAAATGAAGAAGGTAACGCTGTAGAAATTAAATTATCGAGAGAAAATTTTGAAAAACTGTTTCCTCCTCTTAGTAGAGTCAGTTTTGAACAAGCTAGTTTAGGCAATTGTTGGCTTATTTCTACTTTAGATAATTTTATGGATTTACCTTTAGGAAGGTCAGCCATTTATAAACTATTTGAACAACAAGGAAATGATATCTTAATAAAATTCCCTAATGGTTTAAATCCTATAAGATTTAAAGATGGCGAAGTAATAAATGCTGATATGAATCAAGTTGTTAGTTATGCTGAAAAAAAGGGTGACACTTCTTTTAAAGCCGCTCCTATTGGTATGCAGATGGTAGAACAAGCTTTTGCTATTCATAGGCATAACAAATATGACACAAATACAATCGAAACTGATATAATGGCATACTCTACTAATATAGACGCTCTAATGAAAGAGCTAAAAGGTGGTTGGCAAACGGAAGCTGTAAAAGAAATTTTAGGAGAAGATACAACATTTGATGCTTTTGGTCTCGATTTAAAAAATAGAGAAACTATGAAGCAGTATATACAAAAACATGCTAATGATGAAAATATTTTAACTTTTTTGGCAACTCGTGAGACTATTAATGGTCATGATACATCTCTAGCTGCTAATTATGATTTAAATGGAAATCATGCATATGCTGTAAAAGGATATGATGAAACTACAGGAATGGTTTATATTTCTAATCCTTGGCATACTTCGGTTATTACAGAAGTTCCATTATATGAACTAATGAAGTATATAGATGATGTAAACATTGCTTATCTAAAACCAAGTGAAGTTCCTGTTGTTTCTGTAGTTGCAACTCCAGTTGGAAAATAGTAGAATTTATTGTAGAATATATTGAGGTAATATATGAGAATGAATAATGCATCTGAACATTTTTTTAATCACTTACAACAACAGATAGAAAAAGCAGAACTTGAAAACAAACCTATTCAAGGAATGGTAAGACAACAGATTAAATTACTGCAAGAAGCTCATGATGAGTTTATATCAACAGCAAAAAATAAAGGATATGATGTAATCAAAAATCCTCAAGTTGGTGAAATTGAAGTTCGCCAATATTCCGCAATGAAACAACTTGCTCAGAAAATCGGCTTACCTGTTGAAGAATATGACGAGCTGATTAAACAAGTTAAAATTAGAGTTTTTGGAGAAGAAAACTACAAGCGATTTTTTGAAAAATAATAATTGATTGATACATATGCATAAGTGAATAGCAAGTAGGGTGGAAAAAGCGTGAGCGATTTCCACCTTTTTCAATTAAATAAACACGATACTAGCAGGTAGGGTGCAAATTTTTGCACCTTAAACTCTTAGCCGTAATAATTGTAATATCTTATTACAAATCTACTAATTATATTAACAAAACCATTTAATTGCGTCGCTTTGTAACAAAATATCCTAATAGACCCTGACAAATTATCTAGATGCGTTAATCTGTAGAAGCAATAGAGGTAATTTGTTATGAATAATTTTGAAAAACGTTTGTTATTGGACTACTTGGACAAGCTTTGCTATCAGATTGATTACAAATCCTACAACTTCGACAGTTTCTTTGATTCTTTTTCGGGGAGAAATTATAATATAAAAATAATTATTAAAGTTATCTAAAATAGTATCAATACAGGCTTTATGACTATTTTTATTGTTAACATTTTATAGTGGCAAAATTGTTAATGTTGCCACTTCGGACTTTTATTTGCAATAGTCAGAAATTAGACTACGAGAGAATTATAGGTTTTTTGCGAAATCCTAAAATTTTTCTGAGGCACTTTTTTTATTACCACTTTTGTTGCCGCTAAACAAAATTTTTAGAAATTTTCAAAAAATAAACTACTCTAAAAGG
>CAKVGS010000054.1 GCA_934747335.1 uncultured Candidatus Melainabacteria bacterium | reverse complement strand
TCAAAGAAGAAAAAGTAAGAATTATTTTAAAATAAAAAGCTTTTTGAAATGTACTTTTCTTTCTCTTTATTTGCGAGGTAAAGAGAAAGAAAAGTACCAAAAGAAAGAGAAAACACGCCATCGTTTCCTACGCTCTTACGAGCGTTTAATCAAATGGATGATTAGCAAGCATAGCTTGCACTCTCACGCTCACTATCGCAGCTAATCGCTGCACGTTCGCGGCGCGATTGTCGTTCATTTGATAAAAATTATCATGAACAATCGCGCCTTGTTAGTGATGAGTGTTTGCCCATAGGGGATCATTCGTAGAAACCCACCCGCATCTGTAAAGCTCAGCAAAGCTTCGCTAACAGCTGCGACCTCCCTATCCATGGAGGTTAAAAAAGATTTGTGAAGTTGATATTGATATCAATTGTCATTGTCACGAAAATCGTAAGATTTTCGTGGCAATCCATAACAACTTTACAATTCACCCCCTCTGCGATATCATTTTTAGTAAGGAGAAATAGTATGAAAGAACAGTTGGAAAATATTTATAATTCAGCAAAAGCAGATATTGAGCAAGCTCAATCTATCAGTGATATTGATGAAATCAGATTGAAATACTTAAGCCGTAAAGGTGAATTTAATTCAATCAAAAAAGGTTTGAAAGATTTGTCTGATGAAGACAAACGTGTTGTTGGCGCATTAGCTAACAAAATTACTCAAGACCTTGAAGGTTTATTGAAAGACAAACACGAAGTCTTCTATCAAAAAGAACTTAATGAAAAATTGCAAAAAGATAGAATTGATATTACTTTGAGCGGTAAATATATTCCACAAGGCAAAGTTCACCTTCTAACTTCTACTACAAATGAAATCGTAACAATTTTCCAAAATCTTGGTTTCTCAGTGGTAGCACCAAACTTATCACCTGAAGTTGAAACAGAATACTACAACTTTGATATGTTGAATGTTCCAAAAGACCACCCTGCAAGAGATGTACAAGATACTTTTTATGTAAAAGGAATGGAAGGCGTTGTTTTGAGAAGCCAAACTTCAGGCGCTCAAATTCACGTTATGGAAAATCAAAAACCACCAATAAAAGTAATTTCTCCGGGTAGAGTTTACAGAAATGAAAACATCAACGCTCGTAAAAATAATTTCTTCCACCAAATCGAAGGATTGTATGTTGATAAAGATATTACATTTGGCGATTTAAAAGGTGTATTGAACGAATTTATCAGATTGTATTTTGGTTCTGCTCGTCCAACTCGTTTCAGAAGCAGTTTCTTCCCATTCACAGAACCTTCTGCAGAAGTTGACGTTCAATGTATTATGTGCCAAGGCAAAGGTTGTCGTACTTGCAGCGGAACAGGTTGGTTGGAAGTTCTCGGCTGCGGAATGGTTGACGCTAATGTTTTAAGAGGCGTTGGAATTGATCCTGATGTTTATTCAGGTTTCGCATTCGGTATGGGTGTTGAAAGACTTGCAATGCTTAAATACGCAATTGATGATATCAGATTGTTCTTCAATAACGATAAGAGATTTTTAGAACAGTTTTAATTAAATTGGGAGTAGATTTTCTACCCTGTTTTAGGTACTTATGAAGAAAATTTTAATAACCGGTGGTGCCGGTTTTATTGGGTCAAATTTGTGTAAAAGATTGCTTGATGAAGGTGAAGATGTAATTTGTCTTGACAATTTTTTTACAGGTTCAAAAGATAATATAAGAAAATTTATTGGCAACAATAGATTTGAACTTGTTAGACACGATATAACAAAAGAGTATTTTGCGGAAGTTGACCAAATTTATAATTTAGCTTGTCCCGCAAGTCCTCCGCATTATCAATATGATGCAATAAAAACAATAAAAACATCTGTACTTGGAATAATCAATATGCTGGAACTTGCCAAAGAATGTAAAGCGACAATTTTACAAGCATCTACAAGTGAAGTTTATGGTGATCCAAAAGTTCACCCGCAAACCGAAGATTATTGGGGAAATGTTAATCCGATAGGGATAAGAAGTTGCTATGACGAAGGAAAACGTTGTGCGGAAACTCTTATGATGGATTATCACAGGCAAACAAATGTTGATACTAAAATCGTAAGAATTTTTAATACTTATGGCCCAAACATGGCGCAAAACGACGGTAGAGTTGTATCTAATTTTATTGTGCAAGCTTTAAAAAATGAAGATATAACTATTTATGGAGATGGAACTCAAACCCGCTCTTTTTGTTACGTCGATGATTTAATTGAAGGTCTAATAAAAATGATGAACTCTTCTCTGTGTGGACCAATAAATTTGGGGAATCCATCAGAGCGAACAATTTTAGACTTTGCAAAACTTATTATTGAGTTAACAAAATCAGAGTCTAAAATTGTATTTAAACCGTTGCCGTCAGATGATCCTGTCCAACGACAACCTGATATAAGCTTAGCTCAAAAAGAACTTAATTGGACGCCAACAATAGATATTATAGATGGTTTAATGAAAACTATTAATTATTTCAAATCTATGATTTAGTAGTGTTCTTTGATGTATCCGTAGTTGTGCTGTTACATTTTTTGTTAATAGTGTTTAACGCGGATGACATTTTATCTACATCAGTAGAAGATTTTGCATTAGATATGATTTTTGAAGCTAAGTCTGAATCGTCATTTCGAGAATGCATGTTAGTCGGATTTTGTAAATATGCCATACCCAATGCATCTGCAGGAACTATGCCACCGTCATTTTGTACGCGGAACCTGAACTCATTTGGTTGGGTACAGGTCGCACTATATACGCAGGCATGAGAGTTGTCTGAAGGATTGATATTAATAGTTATGTCGGTTTGATATCCAAGTCCTCCGGGAGTGCTTACGGAAACTTCTTTTGTCTCAAAAAGCCAGTCAACGCCGTCTGTTGTTCTGAAATTGGCGGTACTTGTGCCACCTGATGCTGCAAGTGTATAAGTTGCGTCTCCGTTTAGATTTAATCTGTGTGAAAGAATTGCAGGAAATTTGTTTGCACCTTCGCAATTATTGTCGCTACTATACGGAGCTATTAATGGTCGAACATCTGAATATAAGCCGACAGCTTCTGCCTCTCCGCTGTTATTATAACCTGTATTCCAATATAAACTATTGTCATCAAGGATTTCAGCGGTTTGTGTTGTTAAGGTGTTATACGCTTTTATGTATGTTGTTTTTGCCTTATCAGGTCGCATGTTGTTTAATCCGGGCATGACTAAAGCTGCAACAATGCCGATAATTGCTAAACTAACCAGTAGTTCTTGGAGTGTAAAACCTTTTTTATACATTAGAAATCCTCGCTTCTTATTACAATATAAATTATAACATATTTGAGAAAAAAAATCTTCTTGACTTTAAAATATCAGCATGTATGATAGAAATATACCGAGCGGGGGTAATTCAGTGGTAGAATGCCTCCTTGCCAAGGAGGATGTCGCGAGTTCGAGCCTCGTCTCCCGCTCCATTTTAACAAGAGCCGAAAAGGCTCTTTTTTAGTGCCTTTTTACCCTATTCCTCTACATTAAAAACAGGTGTATTTAGTCCCAAAAGGGACTATTTTGGGACTGGTGAAAAATTTTGTTGATTTTAGAGCGTTTTAGCATTTATCCCAAATGCAACATTTTATATCGGTTTCTGCGGTAAATCTGGTCAATCCCAAGTGAAACACATATTTTAGAGATATTATTTGTGGTAATTGTGGTAAATCTAAGCTATTTGTTAGTTTCGAGTAGGTTATAGGTCTTAAATCCCCTGATAGATACCGAAACGATGAATTTGTGAGCGGGTTTTTGAAAAGCTATTTATAATAAATGTGTAAACAAGCAAAGAAAGGAACAAACTTATGAAATTAGTAAAGTGCAATCAAGTGAAAGAATTGTCAAATGATGAACATTCCATAGAGATATCAATTTGTGGGACGATTATTGAAACAAATCAAATACCAACAAAATTAAATCCAAATAAATTCATACGCTTTATAACTGTTGAAGATGAAACAGGAACAATAGATTGTGTTTGTTTTGATAAACAAATTAAAAAATTTGATAAATTATTGCAAACTAATCATCAAGTTATTATTACAGGAGAAAAGGATTTGGATAGGGAAGATTCTCCAATAATTATTCAAAAAGTTGAATTAGCTAAATAATATTTCAATATTTTTTCTAAAGCATATTAAAATCAAACTCTAAAACCCGCTCATACCAATTGAAGTCAAGAATTTGGGAGCGGGTTTTTGAAAAGCAATTTATAATAAGTTTGTGAATAAACAAAGAAAGGAACAAACTTATGAAATGGCTAGGAATTGCGTTAGTAATCTACATTTTTGTAAATGGCTTTATGAATGAAATCAGAGGTCGAATAGGAAGTTATAACTCTGATAACGATTATTATGACGATTATAACGATGGTTATGAAGAAGATTACTACAATAATGAAGATGATTTGTGGGCAAATTCTTCACCTGTTAAAAATAATGTAGATTATAGCAGTCCCAAATTTGATACAAGTTTCATTTCTCACGATAAACCACCTGAATATCACCACAAAGACACTTATGAGTATAAAATGTTGGTTCGTGTTAGAGGTAGCAGATATGCAAGGCAGGAAGAAATAGTTGTAGAAGCTCACAATAGAGCCGAAGCTAAGCAAAAAGCTATAAATATGGGTTATGACATTATTAGATGTAACTGAGAAAGGACAAAATCATGAAAATCACAGATGTGAGTTATGTACAATCTCTTAGATTTAGCAATATTATCATAATCGCCTGTATCCATGAAGACATATACAAGAACGAATTTCGACATGAAATTTTTGTTCTTGGTAAAAATAACGAACAAATTGCACATTTTGAAAGTAATCACTGTATTCGAGTTGCCAATTTAGATGAAAGTTGCAATTTATTTACCTTTGAAGATGTTGAAACTGAAACAGACCAATTGCAATTATACCGAATAGAAAAAGATAATTCTTATACCTACCTGAACACCTATGAAGATATTGAAGAAGGAATTGAAGATGGCTATTTTGCGGTTAAAAGAAATGGTTTATACGGGTTTATAAATACAAATGGTGATGAAGTTATAAAGCCACAGTATGAGGAATACAGAAGTTTTTTAGATGGTTATGCAATTGTAAGAAAAAATAAAAAGTGGGGCTTAATCGACAAACAAAACAACATAATAATTCCATTTAAGTATTCGATATGGAATTTCCCAGCAGGTGGATATGTTGTTATGGAAAATTATAACCATGCTTGCAACTATACAACTGATGTATACAATCTTTGCGGTGAAATTGTTTATCAAGTTCCAAATGCATATAGAGATGTATATAATTTAGGCAACGGCTCTTTACTGGTCAGAAATCAAAGTACGGATGAGTTTGAAATCGTGGATTTAAATAAAAGCAGAAGTATTTCAAATGCAAAAGAGTTAAATTCAATAAAACAATATTTTCAACCTCAAACATTAATTACCATAGGTGGCAGACCTTATGTTGGCAGAAGGAGGTTTTCTTTAGACTTAGCAGAACGCTTTTGTATGGACAATAAAAAATGCTTGTATATATATGATAAGGACTGCATAAGAGTTCCATCTTTACTTGCAGGGAACATAGCAACAAGAAAAGGAATGAATGATTTTGGGCAATGTTTATATGGGCTTAAAAGTTTTGGTTTTATAGACTACTACATAGACAATTTTAGTATTAATGATATAAAAAAAGCCATTCAGCTCTACAAACCTGATTGTTTATTTATTGATTTAAGAAATTCTAAAAACAGGCTAATGCCTGAAACTTTAAAGAAAATTGCAGTAGAAAATAACTTAATAATATTTGTAATAACCAAAACATGCAGAGAGTCATGCAACACAACAAATTATTATCCAGAAGTTAAAAATATACAAAATAAAAATCTTCTGAAATATTCGGATGTGGTTTTATTACTCTATCGTGAAGATTACTACAACTGCGAGATTTCTGATGATAAAAGAAATATTATAGAGATAATTTTGGCAAAACCTGAAAATAATTCAATCAAATTACAATTTAACAGAAAAACTGGAAAAATCAGAACTTCAAAGTGAAAATCTTTTTAAAAGGCAGAAGAGAAACAATTATAGCCTAATGAGGGTAAAATCCCAAATTCTCAATAGAAAATAATTGGAGATAAAATGTATTTAACAAAAGAAGAACTAATTATATTACAAGGTTTGAAAAATAATCAGACTTTTGCAGAAATTAATAAAAAATTATCTAAGCCAATACGAACTTGCGACCCAAGAATTGATTCACTTTGTCAAAAATACGGAGTTGCTGATAGAGTAGAACTGGTAAATAAAGCAGATTTAGAAAAGGTGAGTGTTGCAGATATTGAAGAAATACCTTATTGGGAATACGAAAACTCTCAACTTGTACAAAGCATTCCAATCTGCAAAAAATCGGTAAAAAATCTTTTAACACTACTTGAGCAGGTTGAAGATGATAAAAAGGAATTCAAATTAATTTATTCTTCTAACAAGCTAAATAAGTTCTTGATTTTAGAAAGAGGAACAGAAAAATTTTATCTGTATAGGCAACAATCTATTTCTCCTCTTTCCCAACGAAAGCCCAAATAAGTGCTATCAGCCAAAATAATAAAGTCCACCCAAGTAGCAAGTTTATGAGAAATATTGCCAAACTATGTGGATGTTTCCTGACTCTTGCAATCCAAAGAGGTAAGAAAGCAATCCATAGCAGGAATATGACGAGTATGCCTATTCCTAAGCCACTCCAAAAACTTTCTAAAATTACCCAATAAGAAATTGTTACTATTAAGAAAATCGCAATAACTATGTAGCTTAAAATACCCATAATGCTAATACCCTCCCATCAAAGCATTTGCCCACATTAATCCCATAAGCCAAGAACCACTTTCGTAATACTTTTTCAACTTTTCTCTTTCTGCACTATCAAGATTAATTAGTGGCGGGTATGTCATTTGTACTTTCCCAGATAGCAACTCTTTTATCAGCACAAAATCATTTAGGCTGATATTGTCTAAAGAAGTGCTTGTATTAATAGTTTCTCCCTCTAGTAATGGAATATTTTTAAACGAGAACTCTTTTTTGACAGTTTCATCATCAGTTTCACAAATTAGTTTAATTTCGCTAATACTACCATTAGAAAATGTAACTTGCCATTTTTCAATAACTTCATCAATAGTCAAATTTATTTTCGCAACATGATATTTAGTACTATAAGTTGCTTTTACAAAAACATGAGTATCAGCTAAATAATCGTCCCTTTCGAAAGGCATAGCACAAATTTCACGATATACAATAAAAATAGCAGTACAACATATTATTAAAGCTATAAATAAAAAAGCAAATATTTTACGCTTCAATTTCCTTTGGGG
>CAKVGS010000053.1 GCA_934747335.1 uncultured Candidatus Melainabacteria bacterium | reverse complement strand
GTATCGTGCGGATTCGTTCACATAATCCGTTTTACTGCACTAAATATCCGATTGAAAAACACCCTAATTTCAAATTTTTGGAAGATTATGACAAGGCAAATGCATTTGATGTAAAAAATGTTCATGCTGTAACTTTAAATGAATTTGTTGAGAAAAATACAAAATCACAATCTTCTGAAAATACAGAATTAACCCAAAATATGGAACATAACAAAAAAATTGAAATAATCTTCAGTAAAGATGATGTTCCAGAAGAAATTGAATTTGAAACTTATGAAGAAGCTGAAATGTTTTCTGAAGAAGTAAACAGTGAGGATTTTTCTGAGGAATATGTTGATAAGCCTGAATATGGAGAAGTTTCTGAATGGGATTCTTTCGATTTAGGCAAACCCATCAGGCAACGAGAGGAGGTGGAAAATGATGAAATTGATACAATTATTTGCGCAAGAGGTGGGTATGGTGCATTGAGATTAATAAATGATATTGATTATAATCTCATCAAATCAAACCCTAAAAATTTCTGTGGATATTCTGATATAACTGTTCTTTCTGCTATGTTCTTAAAAAAAGCGAATCTTATAACTTATTCATCACCAATGATGAAAGGTGATTTTGGAGCAGAGAAAAAAGACAAATTTACGATGGATAGTTTTTTTAAAGCGATAACTAATCAACCTCAAACTCTTATTGGTCAAAAAGTCCATAAAGAAGGGAAATGCGAAGGTATATTATGGGGTGGAAATTTGGCATCTGTTGTTTCTCTTGCAGGGATAGATTTTATCCCTGATGAAGATTTTATATTTTTTGCAGAGGACTTGAACGAACCTGTTTATAAAATAGATAAAATGTTTACTCAACTGATGAATATTGAAAATTTCAGAAAGAATGTCAAAGGTATGGTATTGGGTGAGTTTTTGGATACAGGCTATCCTGAGCAGTTAATGACCTTGTTTGATAATATCGCCAATGAGCTTGACATTCCTGTAACATCAGGTTTTAAGATATCTCACAATAAAACTAAAGCCACAATTCCGTATGGCGCAGAATGCGTACTTGAGAATGATAAAGTGGTTTTATAGTTAATTAGTGAAGTAAATAAGTTTTCTTTCATGAAGTGAATAAGAGTTAAGTGACTAAGTTATTAAGATAACAATAAGTATAATAAAAACTTTCACTCCTCTGTCCTAACGGACATCTCCTCGTCTTGATTGTTCGCATTAAACGGGATTTCGGAATTGACCTGCGTCAATCCCTACACCCTCTGCTCACAATCGCTATGAACAAATAGAGGAGAAAAAGCCTAAACAAGCCCCTCTATTGATATAGAGGGGTAGGGGGAGTGAAGAAAAATGCGTAAGGGTCATCTTTCGCTTTGCTCAAGATGACACCCCTAGTCATGCTGAATCTCGTTTCAGCATCTTGCCGACATAAAATTATAAATTTCAACGATTAAGGAACTGTCTTGAATTTCTTCCACGCTCACAGAGTTTCGGCAAAGGAACTCCGTTCCAAAAGCCTCAATCTGTTCGCTATCCGGCATAAATGCCGTACAGAAATTCGCTGGATTACTTCACTTACGCTCGTAATGACAAGATTTCGTCATTCAGAGCCTTTAGGCGAAGAATCTCTCTCAAATCCCGTTAGAGATCTTTCGCTATCGCTCAAGATGACAAAATATTAGTCATTCCGTACTCGATACGGAATCTGTCAGTTTGATGTTTATCCCCATTCACAAATCGCTAGTATCAATCTTTAAACGCAAATATATCATAATTTGTAAATATTAAAACTTTAAGAACAACCCTCAAGTCCTTATAACTATTGAATCCCTTACATAATATACATTTTGTTATGTAAACATAACGGCTAGAACTCAATAAAACTTTAGGGTACACCCTAATTTTGTTACATAAATTTACATAGATTTTTGCTATTTTTTGAAAACAATACAATTTTATCTAATCGCCGTAAGTCAATATCTATCTACATTTTGACAACCCAAATTGCTAAAAAATTACATAACAAAATGTATATTATGTTATGTAAAATTTTTAGGACATAGAAAAGGAATAAGAAAATGGTAAGTGTAGATAGAAACACATTAATATCACAAATTGTTAGTCTAAATCCACAACTCAAACCCGATGAGTTGCGTAAACTTTCTGATGCTCAACTACAAGCAAAGTTGTCACAATGTATTGCTGGTAATAAACAAGATAAAAATGTTGATTCCGTAAGGATTAACAATAGTTCTTCAGAAGCATCTGAAACTCCTAAAATGACTACAGAAGAAGCTCAAGACAATGCCATTGAAAATATTAAAAGTAATGCTGAACAAGCTCAAAAGCTTCTTGATGCTCAAGATAATGGTGATATCAGCAAAGCATATAACTTTGTCAAAGAAAAATTAAACTCAGAACTTGCAAAATCTAATGTTGAAAAAGTCGTACATAAACAATTTGAAACTGCAGAGTTTCTGCGTGAAGCTAAACAAGGCACTCTTACATACAAAGAATATCTTAGAAGAAAAAGAGAAGATATTTTCAAGACTTTCCCTGAAATCGACAGCTATAACGACAAGCAAAAACAAATGATTAAGAAAGGTCTTGATAGCCTTACCGAAGGACAACTTAACAGATTACAAAACCAACTACTGGCGCTACCTGAAAAAGATGATAAAAACTATCAAAACAGCGTTAACAGTTTTAAACAAAATTTCTTTGAAGAATCTACTGTTGAAAAAACTACAACCTCAAGAATCGGAGAAGTAAGCAAAACATCAAAATCAAGAGAAATTAAGAAAGCTTACAACCCTTCTGACGGTGACAGACTAATGACTTTTGAAGAAACTTATCTCCTTGAACAAGGCGTTGAGTTTAACAAAGAAAATATCCAAAAGTTTAATGACAGTACTACTCAATACACTTTTGCTAATTCATTAACAAACAAAAGAAATGAAATTCATAGTTTATTAACATCAGCTTTAGAAAAGGCAAAGGTTCAAGGTTCTACGGGGTTATCAAGTGTTGATTTGATAAATGCTGAATTGATACCATCAATAGGTGCTTCTATTACAAAACTATATGGTAAAGATAATTTAGCAAAAGGTCTAAAGGATTTAACAAATGGGCAATATTCACTAAATGATGAGATTAAATCATTAGAAGATTTATCACGAAAAGATTTATCTGCAATGAATAACATTGCAAAACTAATATTAACAAAAATAGATGAAAATTATTCTAAAGCTCTTAATGGTAAAAGATTAGAAGATTATGCCAAAACAATGGCAAATGATTACAAGAATGCTTATGGTACAAAAGACGCATCAGCATTAGCATCATCTTTTGCACAAGACCAAGAAGGTATTGTACAAACTGCAAGAAACACAGTACAAATCGCAGGTATGGTAGTAATGGTTGGTGGTATGGCGTTTTGCCCACCAGCAGCTCTTGGTGGAGGTTTAATTTCATCTTTTGGCGGTATTGGTGTTGAGGCATATAATGAAAACACAAAAGAAAACCCTGATGAAGAAAAGAACAAAGAACTAGGACAAGAAGCTCTTGTTAATGCCGCACTATTTGCTATAGGTGCAGGTTCAGGTAAAGTCGGAAGTATGGCTAAAACTGCGCTTACTGCTAAAAACGCTCCTAAACTTGTTGCCGCAATGGCTGATATTGGAGTTGATTCTTCGCTTAGTTTATTAGGAGATTTAACACTAACTGGACAAATTGACTTGTCAGGAGAAGGGTTCTCTCAACTTATGTCACTTGTTGCTGGTCACAAAGGCAAAATTGTGAAAGGTGTACAAAAAGGCAAACAATTTTTGAAAGAAAAATTCAATGCACAAACCAATACTAACAATAAAATCTTACAAATGCCTGACGGAACAGTAGTTGAAGTAAGACCTGACGGCTCTACTGTTGAGGTGAAAGCTGACGGTGAAGGTACTAAAGCTGTAAAAACAGAGGTTAAAATCAATAATACAAAACCGAAAGTAATAAATATTCCTGCAGGAAAATTTGAAGCGCCAAATGCTAAATTTGCAGAAACTGATGAAGCTTTTCGCTCAATAGTTACTAAGCGTTCTAATGATATACGAGAATTAAATAAAATTACTGATATAGACGAATTTTGTCAAAAGAGCTTTGAGCTAATAAAGAAAGAAATGGGCTTGGACGACTCAAGCATAAAACTTCAAATCACCGATAAAGACAATTATTATGACCACGAAACAAATACCGTTTTTATTTCTCGAAATTGGGCAGGTAAAGAAAAAGGTCATATTAAAGGCAAAGGTGATAAAGCAGAAATTTTTGGTGGAATGGCTCATGAATTAAATCATTACTTACAATGGAAAGAAATTGTTTTGAATTTTGATTCTGAAAATCCAAATTGGAACAATATAATTTCATACTTACAACAATTTGAAGGAGCTCAAAAAAATATTGAATATATAATAGCAAAATATCCTGATAACACAGAACTAAAAGAGGCTTTTGAAAAAGCAAAATCATATCAAGATAATTGGCTAAATTATATTGATGCATTTGATGAAAATGGAAAAATAAAAACAGGTACAGAATATGATAAATACAGATATCAACCCGTAGAGGCAGAATCGTTCAATAGGGGTGATATGGTCGTAGATGAGTATAGAAGAACTGTATCTAAAGAAATAAAACCAAATGTTAAACCTAAAACTACTCTAAAAACCAAAGAAGATTTTGAAACTGCGCTTGATAAAGCTACAACAAGAGAAGATACTGACAAACCTAACATGTCAGTAAAAAATATGACTGAAGTTGATGTAAAAAGTGAAGCATTCAAATCAGAAGAAGAATTGAAAAATTATTTAGATAATAGAAAAGACCTAAAAGCTTATGAAAAATCTCAAATAATGGAATTATACAAACAAGATGCAGAAATAGTTTCTATATCTTTAAAAGAAACAAAGAAAAACTACCTTGGACAAGATATACCAACTTTTAGCGTTAAAGATATTAACAGTTTAGTAAATACTGCAAAGATAAATCATAGTTTGGTAAAAGATTTAATAAATGAAAAAGTAATAATTTACGGAGAAGAAACTCCTAGATTTAGTAGATATGATATCGTTAAATTAGTTGAGATATCTAAAGAAAATCCTCAATTAGTTTCTAAATTAGTATATGAAAAAGTAAAAGACTCTACTGGTAATGAAATTCCAAAATTTAATGCGTTTGAGATTTCAAATATATTAGATATGTATAAACAAAACCCTAATATTCCTGATAAATTATTAGCAACCGACAAAGATGGAAATTATAAACTAACAGCAGAACAACGAGATTATATTATACGCTCACATTCTGAACCTTTTATCCAATCTGAAGATTTTATTGATTCTATCACAATTTTAAATTCTAAAGGTATAGAGATTAAAGATTTTACTGAAATCAGTACTAAAGATAAAGCTGATGCTTTCAATATAATTGCAAAAACTCTTGAAAAAATAGATATTAATATCTTTAAAGATCATATAGATAAAAATGCATTACAAGATATAGTCAATACTATAAAGAGTTCTGATGATGTTCAACTTATTAGCAAATATTTAAACAAATATCAAAACTCTGAAAATTGGGATAGAGCACAAGTCGGTTCACTTTTAACTTTACATGGTTATGTCGCAAAAGCATCTCCAGATAATCAAATAGCATTAAAAAATATATTAACCAATTTATTAGATAAAGATATAGAGGCTTCTGATATATATGATATAATGGGAGCTTTAAACAACAAGGATTTTAGTAAATTTGACATCAATAATTATATTTCACAAATTAAAAATACTGATGATATAGAAACTATATTTTTATTATCGGCTACAAATGATATGAATTTGATAAACACTTTAAAGCAAGAAAAATATAATGATTATTCTATAGCGGACAAACATTTAATTGCCGAAACTGTTTCAGAATATAATATTCCATTGTATCAAGTCGTAAATCGTTTTGAATATTATAATGAGCTTAAAACCCCAGACAATCAGAATGTTATAAGTGGTCGTCGAAGTAGGAATCGCAACTTAAAATATATGTTAGGTTTGCCAGATGCCTCCAGATTAGATATTGGTGGTCGTAAAGTCTTGCAAAACTCACACATTATTTCTGAAAAAAGTGCTAAATCTTCAACAGCAGTTCAAGAACTGGCAGATTTGGTAAAAGAAGGGGTTGTTGGCAATCATGTTTTATCCTATTTGCCAAAAGAAGGTGAACTACCTCCTGTTATTGCAAAAGAGATTCACAGATTTTATGAAGCATATCTAAACTATGAAAACTTTGATGATGTTTTAGTGCCAAGAGTTAAATCTCTGGATAATTCTTTAGAATACAAATCTGGCGAGGTTTTTGAGGTCGAAGGTGACCCTAAAATATACATTAAAGGTGCTAATAATGAAAATATTCAACTTGATATAGATAAAGCAACTTATTGCAAATTATTCCCACCGATAGAAAGATTTTCAAACACTCAAAATGATATAGGTAATTGTTGGGAAGTAACAGGCTTTAACACGATATTTAGAGATCCAAAAGAACGTTCAAAAGTTCTTCAATGTTTTCACCAAAAAGGTGATGATGTAGTCGTTGAATTTCCTAATAGTAATAGACAATATTCCTTGGCTGGTATGAAAAATCAAGCTAATATGGATTATCTTTCTGAAGGCTCTTTAGGGTTTAAAATGCTTGAATATGCAGACGGAAAAGAACTTTTTAAAGAACGAATGGACATGTATATTTACAATCTGACACAGAAAATAAATGACCCTTCTATTGATTCTACACAAAGAAATAAATTGCAAAAAGAATTAGATGATTTTCTAAACTTATCAGCTGATGATAAAAATAAAGTATATTTTGATGAAGATGGTAATATCATAGATAAACCTGAAGAAATATATGATGGAGGTTCCACTTATGCAAGAGACGGTGGTAATTCCTTAGATGTATTCCGAAGATTAGGATATAAAAATGCCGATTTTGAATATTTCTCCGGGGATGATCTTGATGATGTGTTAACAGATCCTGATAGCTTTAAACAATACATTATGTCTATAGATATAGGTGGAAGTGGTATGGAAGATACTATTGATGTTGCAAAAGGATTGTATTCAAATCACGCATATATGCTTACTCCAAATATTGACCCAAATGGAAAAATAACGGACTATAACCTTTTGAATCCTTGGGGTATAGTCGAAACAAAGCTGACACTTGAAGAAATAAAAAAATACGGTGCGTTGTTGGAACATGCAGAAAGATAGAAAGGTATTTAAATGAATAATAAAATAAGTTTAAATATACAAAACACTAAAAATACTCAGAAAGAATTTTCTTCTGTTGAAAAATTTAATAATTTGAAAAAAGTTTATGATAATTTTTCAAACAAGATGAAGAATTCTGATTTTTCCAACTCTATCACAAGATACGAGGCTGAATTATCGTTGTTAGATAATATGGAAAAAACTTTGGACAAACAAAAGGATATAAAGGAATTTGAATTTATCCAAAAAGCCAAGAAAAATGCCATTGAAGGTTTATCAAAACTTGGAGTATATGTAAAAAACTAATAACTTACAATATAATCACAAATCATTCAAAGCCTTTAGGAATCTTATGTAAGACTTGTTAGAGTTCTTTCGCTTTGCTCAAGATGACGGCAATGCTTTATCCCCTTAATCACTTAGTAACTTATAACAAGTC
>CAKVGS010000052.1 GCA_934747335.1 uncultured Candidatus Melainabacteria bacterium | reverse complement strand
ATAGTTTAGTAAAAAACAATGCTTCAAAAGAAGAAGTAAAAAATTATAAAGAATTGCTAGAACTAATCAATAATTATTTTGAATATAAACAACAACTTTAAAGAGTTCGAATTCCATTATGGGTGTAGAAGAACACATGCTTTGATTATTTAGAACGAATGGTTTAACTATTACGGGTAAACGCATTTTTCTAAATATACTAGCATTGTTTTCTTTATCTTTAGTCATGGTATCAAGAAATTAAAGTTTATCAAATTCTAAATAATCATTATTTTAAAATAATTTTTATTTCTTCTAAAAACGCATTTGCAGGTTTTGTAAATATTGGATAGCGTTTCCAAACCAAAGCATATTTTGTGGCAAGTTTGGGTTTTAATGGAATAAAACATACATTATCATTCAGACTTTTTTCAATCAAATCCTTCGTTGTCAAAAAATACCCCAAACCGCTTTCTACAAACGCAATTGGACTACCTTGTACAACATTATAAGATGCTACAATATTCAAATCTTCCAAATTTATATCAGCCCACTTTGCAATAGCGCGTTGTAATCCAATTCTTCTATGCAAAATTAGTGGTAATGATTTCAAGTTTTCTTTTGTTATAAACTGTTGTTTTGCTAATTTACAATCAGAGGACATTAATATTCCCCACTCTGAACCGTCCGGTAAAGATATATAGTCGTATTTCACACTATCAACAGGCTTTAGTAAAACTGCAAAATCTAAACTTCCATGTTCAAGTCTTTCACATACATCTTCGGCATCACCACTATAAAAATTAAACTTAACACCATTATATTTTTTTACTAAATTGGATGCTGTTTTTAATATTGTTTTTGCAGGATTTCCACCAATGGAAATTTCTCCTTCGATATTGCTTAAATCTGAACCGATTTCTCTTTCTGTTTTTTCAAGCAAAGAAACAATTTCTTCGGCTCTTTTTCGCAAAATAACACCTTCTTCCGTTAGAGTTATTTTTCTTTTTCCTCTGACCAAAAGTTTTTTGCCTAATTCCTTTTCAAGTTCTTTCAACTGTATAGAGAGTGAAGGCTGAGAAATATGTATTTTTTCTGAAGCTCTAGTTATATTTTGTTCGTTAGCTACTGCTAAAAAATATTTTAATAAACGAATTTCCATTTTCAACTCTTTTATTGATTAAAACTATAATAAATTATTAAATATTTATATTAGATATTATATCAGAAAGAGTTTAAAATGTTATTGATAATAAATGAGGATTAAATATGGTACATAACTTAAACTCTACAATCAGATTGAATAACGGAGTAAAAATACCCCCAATAGGATTTGGAGTGTTTCGTATTGAAAATTTAGAAGAATGCGAAAAAGCAACGATAGAAGCAATTAAAGCTGGGTACAGGTTGATTGATACAGCTACGGTTTATAAGAACGAAGAAGCTGTCGGTCGTGCTATCAAGAACTGTGGAATTCCTCGTGATGAATTATTTATTACAACTAAATTATGGATAACTGATACGAGTTACGAAGGAGCCAAAAGAGGTTTTGAAAAATCCTTATCTAAATTGGGGTTAGATTATTTGGATTTATATTTAATCCATCAACCATACGATGATTATTACGGAGCTTGGAGAGCATTAGAAGAACTTTACGAAGATGGAAAAGTCAGAGCAATAGGGATTGATAATTTTACCCAAGATAGAACTGCTGATTTTATTTTCTTTAATAAAATAAAACCAATGGTGAATTTGGTTGAGTGCAACGCATTTTTCCAACGAGAAGATGAAAAGAAATATTTGGATAGCGAAAATATTTTAATGCAAGCTTGGTCTCCGCTCGCAGCAGGACAATCAAGACTTTTTGAGAATAAAACATTGTTGCAAATTGCACATAATCATAACAAAACAGTTGCACAAATAGTTCTTCGATGGCTAGTTCAAAGAGGAATTGTACCTATTGTAAAATCTTCAAATCCAGTAAGAATGAAAGAAAATTTGGACATTTTTGACTTTGAAATTTCACAATGTGAAATGAATGAAATTGAAAAATTGGACACCGGTAGAACTTGTTTTATCCCAAGAAATACAGGAGAAATTGTGAAAGATTTTCTTGAACGTGCGATGGAATACAATGTTTAATTAAGGAGAAAAATTTATGAAATACAGAAAACTAAGAAATATAGAAGTATCTGAAATCGGTATGGGTTGCATGGGATTTAGTCATGGATATGGCGAAATTCCATCAGAAGAAAACTCTATACAACTAATAAGAAAAGCCTATGATTTAGGCTGTACCTTATTTGATACGGCAGAAGCCTATGGACCTTTTGTTAATGAAGAACTTGTTGGAAAAGCTGTTAAACCTTTCAGAGATAAAATTATTTTAACAACAAAATTTGTTCCAGTATTCCAAACAGGGCAAGAAATTCCGGAAGGAAAACTTTCTAAAAAAGGTGTTACTAATGCATTAAACGATTCTTTAAAAAGACTTCAAACAGATTATATTGATATATACTACGAACATAGGGTTCCCCTGGATAGCGATGTAGAAGAAGTCGCAAGTTGGATGGGTGAATTTATAAAAGAAGGTAAAATAAGAGCTTGGGGACAATCACAATCGACAGTTGAACAGATAAAAAAAGCTCACGCAGTTACTCCATTAGCAGCAATACAATCAGAATATTCTATGATGGAAAGAATGTTTGAAAAAGACGTTATTCCTTTATGCAAAGAATTAAATATAGGTTTTGTTGCGTTTTCTCCAATGGCAAGCGGGTTTTTAAGCGGAAAGTACAGTAAAAATACCCAATACAAAGGAGATGATGTAAGACGAGTTATTACAAGATTTGCTCCTGAAAATATGGAGAAAAATCAACCGCTATTGGACTTATTGAAAGAGGTTTCAACTCAAAAAAATGCAACACCTGCTCAAATTTCTCTTGCTTGGATGTTACACAAATACCCACATGTTGTACCTATCCCAGGAATGAGAAAAGATGAAAGAGTTATTGAAAATCTAGGTGCTTCAAATATTCAATTAACAGAAGAAGAGTTTATAAAAATTGAAAAAGAATTAGAAAAAATAAAAATTTGGGGCAATAGAACAGACAAAGATATTGCTAAGTTAGGAACTGTCAAATCTCAAGAAACCAAAGACTTGAAATAGAAAGGGACTTATAATGAAATATTATAAACCTTGTCAATTAAAAGTTTTAAGTGAAGTTAATCTTGCACTTTGTGATGCAAATGAGTGCACCAATTCCGACCTTTGTGTCTGTTTTGAATCAATTAAAATTTTTCATGCCACAGGAATTTTGAAAAAATTTTTTCCTAATTTTTCAGCACTTTTTCGGAGCAAAATTTCAAAATGGACAGCCCGAAATAATCACACCATCCGTTAGTCCGCAAAATGAGTATTTTGGAGTAGTTTGAATTACGAATGGTAGTATTATTTCCTACCCCTCAATCGCCCTGTTTAAGCCAAAAACCCTAAATAATTGCACCATCTGTAATAATCAAACCACTCAATAAATTACAATTATCTTGAATATAAACAACAACTTTAAAGAGTTCGAATTCCATTATGGGATAGTATGTTTTTAAAATTTCGTTCGAACCCTGAAAACCCTTATCATTCCTAATAAAAAAGGAGCCGAAGCTCCTAATTCTAAAAATGGGGCGGATAGTGGGATTCGAACCCACGCATATCGGAACCACAATCCGAGGTCTTAACCACTTGACGATATCCGCCATGAATTCCAATAAGTTAAGTATACCAAATAAATATTTTTTCGCAAGTAAAAATATAATATAAATAGAAGCAGGGCGCATAAAAACATGCGTCCTGCTTGGTATTAGAATAAATTAATTACTTGCTTTCAACAACAGCTTGAGCTGCAGCCAATTTAGCTTGTGGAATTCTGAATGGTGAGCAAGAAACGTAGTTCAAGCCAATTCTGTGACAGAATTTAACTGAATCAGGATCGCCACCGTGTTCACCACAAACACCGCCAACAAGTTTAGAATTAACCTTATGTCCTAATTTCATAGACATTTCGATTAATTGTCCAACGCCTTTTTGGTCTAGTGTTGCAAACGGATTTGCAGGAAGAATTTTTTGATCAACATATCTGTTCAAGAATTTTCCTTCTGCGTCATCTCTTGAGTAGCCGAATGTCATTTGAGTCAAGTCGTTTGTACCGAATGAGAAGAATTCTGCGTATTCAGCAATTTCATCAGCTGTAAGTGCTGCACGAGGAATTTCAATCATTGTACCGAACTTGTATTCAACCTTAATGCCTTTTTCTAGCATTACGATTTCAGCAACTTTTTCTAAGATTTCTTTAGCAACTCTTAATTCGTTAACGTGACCGATTAGAGGAATCATAACCCAAGGTTTAACGTCAACACCTTCTTTTTTAACGTCACAAGCTGCTTCAAAGATAGCTCTTACTTGCATTTCGTTAATTTCAGGATAAGTTAAACCAAGTCTGCAACCTCTCAAGCCCATCATAGGGTTTGATTCTGACAGACCTTCAACAATGTGAAGAAGTTCTTCTTTTTCAGTAGCGTCTTGATTTAGAGCCTTAAGAGTAGCAACTTCTTTAATCAATTCTTCCTTAGAAGGTAAGAATTCGTGAAGAGGTGGGTCAAGAAGTCTTACTGTCATTGGCTTGTCACCGATAGCTTTGAACATAGCATAGAAGTCAGAATATTGCATTGGCAATAATTTGTCTAAAGCTTCACGTCTAGCTTCAGGAGTTCCTGCAATAATCATTTTTTGAACCCAAGGTAGTCTGTCAGGATCCATGAACATGTGTTCTGTTCTGCAAAGACCAACACCTTCAGCTCCGAATTTTAAAGCGTTTTCGATATCTTTTGGAGTATCAGCGTTAGCTTCTACGTGGATTTCTCTAATTTCATCAACCCAGTTGAAGAATGTATTCCAGTTGTCATCAATCTTAGCGTCAACTAATTTAACAGCGCCTGCCATAACAACACCTTTACCACCGTCAAGAGAAATTACTTCGTCTTTGTGATAAACAGTACCATCAGCACCTGTTAAAGTTTCTTTTGCAAGGTCGATTTTCATATCTTCGCAACCAGAAACACAAGGTTTACCCATACCTTTTGCAACAACTGCTGCGTGAGATGTAGCGCCGCCTCTTAGTGTTAAAACACCTTGAGCAACTGCCATACCGTGGATATCGTCAGGGCAAGTTTCTACACGAACTAAGATAACTTTTTCACCGGCTTCACCTCTTTGAGCAGCTTCTTCCGTATCAAATACGATTTTACCAACAGCTGCACCTGGAGATGCGTTTACACCGTGAGCAATCTTAGTTGCTTCTTCCATAGCTTTAGCGTCGAAGCAAGGAAGCAAGATTTGGTTTACTGAATAAGGGTCAACCAATTGAATTGCACGTTCTTTAGAGATAATGCCTTCTTTGCACATATCAACGGCAATTTTTACAGCTGCAGCGGCTGTTCTTTTACCGTTACGAGTTTGAAGGATGTATAATTTACCTTTTTCGATTGTGAATTCCATATCTTGAACATCTTTGTAACCAAGTTCAAGTTTTTTAGCGATATCAACGTATTGTTTGTACAAGTCAGGCATTTCAGTTTCCAATTCGCAAATAGGTTTTGGAGTTCTGATACCTGCTACAACGTCTTCACCTTGAGCGTTTGTCAAGTATTCGCCGTAGAATTTGTTTTCGCCTGTTGCAGGGTTACGAGTGAATGAAACACCTGTCGCGCAATCGTCACCCATGTTACCGAATACCATTGTTTGAACGTTAACAGCAGTACCGAAGTTGTGGTCGATTTTGTTCATGTTTCTGTAAGCTACTGCACGAGGAATGTTCCAAGAACGGAATACAGCTTCAATTGCTTCTTGAAGTTGTACGTATGGATCTTGAGGGAAATCTTTGCCTGTAACTTCTTTGATAACGTTTTTATAAACAGGAATAAGAGATTTCCAGCCTTCTGCTGAAATTTCTGTATCAGACTTAACGCCTTCTCTTTCCTTAACTTTTTCAACTTCTGATTCAAAATATTTTTGTCTGTCCATTTCCCAAGCAACAGAACCGAACATTGTCAAAAATCTTCTATATGAATCGTAGCAGAATCTAGGATTGTTAGTTAATTTAATCATAGCTTCTACTGTTTCATCGTTTAAACCTAAGTTCAAAATAGTTTCCATCATACCAGGCATAGAAACTCTTGCACCTGAACGAACTGAAACTAAAAGAGGGTTTTGTGTATCACCAAACTTTTTACCTGTTTGAGTTTCAACGTCTGCCAAAGCCTTTTTAACTTCGTCCATAAGACCTTCAGGCATTTTATTACCATTATTAATGTAATCCATACAAGTTTCAGTTGTGATAGTAAGTCCCGGTGGAACTGGTAAACCTAAATTTGTCATTTCAGCAAGGTTAGCACCTTTACCGCCTAATAGGTTGCGCATATCTGCATTACCTTCACGGAACAGCCATACTCTTTTTTGAGTCATTAGTTTCTCCTTTTTTAAATAAGTAATACGCTCTTTTTTTTATTCTTTTTCAGTAATATAAGCGTAACATGAAGAAAGCTTGATGTATATATAATTATGTTAAGTTTTGTTGCATTCTTGTTCTTGCTACTTGGGTTTGTAAAGATTTAATTTGATAGCACCCTCTCCAAGGGGGAGGGTAGAAAATCAAGTTGAGCTGTGCGAAACTTAGATTTTCGGGTGGGGGTTCAAGCCGTAGGCTAGTTTTATTTTATTTATGCCACCCTCATCAGAGCTCCGCTCAGCTTCTCCCCTCAAGGGCGAAGCGGTGAAACGCGCCAATTTAGCACAAGTTACGGCTTCTCCCTTGAGGGGAGAAGCTGAGCGGAGCTCTGATGAGGGTGGCAAAGAATTAAAATTTAATTAACACCTCGCTCCAATTTTATTGTAAAATATTCCTATGGCGCTTATAGAAATAAAAAACATTGTAAAAACTTACAAAACAGGCGACGATTGTTTTAATGCATTAAACGGTGTATCTTTTTCTGTTGAAAAAGGCGAGTTTGTAGCAATCATGGGAACATCAGGCTCAGGTAAATCAACCTGTATGAACACTCTGGGTACGCTTGACAGACCAACAAGCGGAAGCTATCATCTTGATGGTGTGGATGTTTTTTCGCTTAATCAGGAAGAATTATCTGAAATCCGAAACCAAAAAATTGGTTTTGTATTTCAAGGTTTTAATTTGATATCAAGAACTTCTGCAATTGAAAATGTTGAATTACCGATGATTTATAAGGGAATTCCTGAAGAAGAGAGGCATAGGCGAGCAAAAGAAGCTTTAGAGATTGTAGGTTTAAAGAATCGTGAAACTCACATGCCAAACCAAATGTCAGGTGGTCAGCAACAACGTGTTGCAATTGCAAGAGCGTTAGTAAACGATGCGCCTTTGATTTTAGCGGATGAACCGACGGGTAATTTGGATACTAAAACCAGTATCGAGGTTATGGAATTTTTTGTACGCCTAAATCAAGGTTTTGGCGATAAAGAAGGTAAGACAATAGTTTTGGTAACACACGAACCTGATATTGCGGAATATTGTTCAAGAGTAATTCGTTTTAAGGATGGAAATATTGTTTCGGATTTGCCGAAAGAAGAATGGATGAAAATAAGAAACAGAGAAACATAGGCTTCTCTGTTTTTTATTTTTTATATTGAACATTTAAAATGGTAATTGCAAGATTTTGCACTTAGAGATTATTCAGCAAAATATCTTGACAATAAACCGTCAAAACCACGACCGTGACGAGCTTCGTCTTTAGCCATTTCGTGAACGGTATCATGTACGGCATCTAAGCCTAATTCTTTAGCGCGTTTTGCAAGCTGAAGTTTACCGTCACAAGCGCCAAATTCGGCTTCTGCTCTAAGTTCTAAGTTTTTCTTAGTAGAACTTGTAACAACTTCTCCTAACAATTCTGCAAATCTTGATGCGTGATCAGCTTCTTCAAAAGCATATCTTTTGTATGCTTCTGCAATTTCAGGGAAGCCTTCTCTATCAGCTTGTCTTGCCATTGCAAGATACATGCCGACTTCTGTGCATTCACCAACAAAATTAGCTCTTAAACCTTCCAAAACATCTGGAGCAACATCTTTTGCAATGCCAACTCTGTGTTCGTCAGCATAATTTTTATTACCATCTTCCATTTTTACGAAAACTTCTTTTACAGCTCCGCAAACAGGACATTTTTCAGGAGCTTCGCCATCTACTGTATAACCGCAAACTGAACATACATATTTTGTCATAATTTTTTCCTTTCTTATTTAACCATCGTTAACAAGGTAAATTATAGCATGTTTATCTAAGCCATTCAATTGTAATTACAACAAAATTTGTATATTTTTATAAATATAGTTTTATTAAAAATCTTTTTGATATAATCTATTGCACAATTTATAATTGTTTCTTATCAAGATTTATGTTTTCTGTAATTTTTGAAATATCCTTAACTATAACCTGACGGATACAATTGAAAAAGGGAATGTCGGTATAATTTAGGTGTTGTTTGAATTTAAGCCACTTCCTCAAGTTTAAGAAAAATTA
>CAKVGS010000051.1 GCA_934747335.1 uncultured Candidatus Melainabacteria bacterium | reverse complement strand
GTTATGGCTTTCGAAGAAGAATTCGGTTGCGAAATTCCTGATGAAGAAGCTGAAAAAATTCAAACAGTTCAAGATGCAGTTAACTACATCGAAGCTCACTCATAGTAAGTTTTAAAATTATATTAAGAGGGTGAGGATTATATATTTTCGCCCTCTTTATTTATTATTTGTGTAAACAGTAAATTGATTAAGGAAAAGGGGAAGATGACAAAACGTAGAGTTGTTATAACAGGGATGGGAGCAGTTACTCCATGCGGTATTGGAGTTGATAATTTTTGGAATGCTCTTCTTAATGGTAAAAGCGGTGTTTCACTAATCGAATCTATTGATACAGAAAAACACACTGTAAAAATAGCCGGTGAAATTAAAGATAAAGATTTTAATCCTGAAGATTATATGTCTTCTAAGGATGCAAACAGAATGGATAGATTTACTCAATTTGCAATGGTAGCAGCAGATGAAGCTATCGCAGATTCAGGTATTGACGAAGCTGACATTGACCCATATAGAATTGGTGTTTTGGTAAGTTCAGCAGCAGGTGGTTTTAAAACATTTGAAAAGAACCACATGGCTATGATTAATAAAGGACCTACAAAAGGTTCTCCATTCACAGTTCCTATGCTAATCGTTGATATGGCGTCAGGTCGTGTATCTATGAAACATGGTTACAAAGGTGTAAACAAAGCTGTTGTTTCTGCTTGTGCAACAGGTTCTCACTCAATTGGTGATGCATTCAGAACAATTCAATATGGCGATGCAGATGTTATGGTAGCCGGCGGTTGCGAAGCTACAATCACAACATTAGGTATTGGTGCATTCACAGCGGCTAGAACTCTTTCTAAGAGAAACGATGAACCTACAAAAGCTTCAAGACCTTATGATAAAGATAGAGATGGTTTTGTAATGGGCGAAGGCGCAGGTGTAGTTGTTCTTGAAGAATACGAACACGCAAAAGCTCGTGGTGCTAAAATTTATGCAGAAATTGTTGGTTACGGTCAATCAGCTGACGCTTATGACATGGTTGCACCGGATCCTGATGGCAATGGCGCAATTAAGGCTATGGAATTGGCTCTTGCTGATGCAGGTATGAAACCTGAAGACATTGATTATATCAATCCACACGGAACAAGTACTGGTTTAGGTGACGTTGCAGAATCTCAAGCTATTGCTAAGATTTTTGGTGACAAGGAAAAAAATCCAAACTTGTTAGTAAGTTCAACAAAGAGCATGCATGGTCACATGTTAGGTGCAACAGGTGCTGTTGAAGGTATCGTTTGTATTAAAACTATTACAGACGGCAAAGTTCCTCCAACAATTAACCTTGATAACCAAGATGAACACGTTGCTAATCTTGATTATGTTCCACATAAAGCAAGAGAAAAGAAAGTTCATGCAGCACTTTCAAATTCATTCGGATTTGGTGGTCACAACGCAACTTTGGTATTCAAAGAAGTGTAACTTGAGCTAAAATAAAGGAAGTTTAACGAAATCTAAAATGGTATTTGAGCGTATAGCTCAAATACCATTTTAAATTTGGATTACTTTGTTAGTTTCATTAAAATTGTTAAACGTCCAAGAATTTATAAATCTAATAAATAATATTGCCTTCGGCTTGAACCCTCACCCGAAAATCTAAGTTTCGCAGAGCTCAACTTGATTTTCTACCCTCTCCCAAAGAGAGGGTAGAAGTCTGATTTGCAAATACAGGAATATTAACTACGCCTTTCTATTATGCGCAGCCCCAACGCAAATATCCTTCTTCTGTAAATGATGCAGAACGCAAACACTTTCCATCTTGACTAATATTATAATAAGTAGGTTTGTTTTCTGATGAAATATTTAGACTTTTTATTGTATTTCCATTCTTATAATCAACGGATATTGAACCATCATCTTTATAAGATGTAATTTTTGTAATATCATCACCCAAAAATTCTTTTATACATTGACTTCCGTCTTCATTAAATTCAATCTTTATATTTTTATCATTTATTTCTTTTAAACTACCATTTCCAAAGAATGAATAAATATCACTTGGACTGTTTTTAGCCATTGTTTCCAATTTTTCTCTGTCAAATTTTTCTGTCGGCATTACATCGTTATCATTCAAAACCTCACGTTCCATAAAGTTAGGGACAACAGTATCTTTATATTCATTCATACCAATTACAGCACCTTTGTTAAATTTTATATATTTAGAGTACGAAGTATTACCAATTTCCTTTTGAACATCGATATTTTTTACTACATTTTGTGAATCAAAAGCTACGTCTATTGAATTTTTATGATTCTTATCTTGAAGCCTAATACCTAATTCAGGATTTTTATTATAGAAACTTTTACTATACCTTTTTATTGAACCATCAGGCATTTTTTCTTCTTTTTCAATGCTATTAAGTTTACCATCTCCATAAGATGTAAAATAATTAACATTTGGCTGTTCTTGAGAATATTCTGTTATATCGGCCCAATGTCCATCATTACCACAGTTTTGTTCTTTTAGTAACTTACCGTCATAAGCATCTCTAACCTCAATATGCCCTACGGCTTTAGTGTCTTCATCATCCGCATAATATCTTGTTTCGTATTTACCATCATTCTGAACGATATATTCTAATTTGCCATATGGATCACAGACTTTTTCTCCGTTGACTTGGCTCATTTTAGTATCTGCCGGCACAATTAATTCTGCCGGTTTATGCTCAAAGTTTTCTTTATTTTTCACAAGACTCATATTGTAAACACCCAAGGATTCCAACCCTGCCATTGTATAATTATCAATTGGGTTGGTTACATTCTTATCCTGCACAGGGATTTTACTCGGTTGGTTAAACTGAACATTTTGAATTTGAAAATTAGAATTAATACCGTTTACCATACATTTTTCCTACTTAAGTACACTATATATTAATAAAGTAAAATAATTAAAAAAAATTGCTATCGGTTTCTGTCTAAATAGCTATATTTCAGTCATATTAAGAAAAACTCTTATTTACATAGTGTAACATTTTTCAAAAAAATAGAAGTTAATAATACCCTCTCTTGCCTTCGGCTTGAACCCTCACCCGAAAATCTAAGTTTCGCAGAGCTCAACTTGATTTTCTACCCTCTCCCAAAGAGAGGGTAGAAAATTCAACAAAACAACCAAAAATTTTTCATGCTAAAATAAAACTATAAAAAGGAGCTAAAATGAAAATCGCAGTTATTTCTGATATTCACGGCAATATGGAAGCCTTAGAAGCCGTTATGGCAGACATTGAAAAACAACAATGTGACAAAGTTTTTGTGCTTGGAGATTACGCAATGGCAGGGCCTGAACCGAATAGTACTGTTGAATATTTCATGGAACGCAAAGATAATCCAAAATTCAAGCTTATTCAAGGCAATACTGATTTGATGATTGCTGATTATTCTGATGAACTTTATTCAAAGCTTAAAGAAAAAGCTCCTGTTATGGCAGAAGCTCTTAAAAATGACGCTGAAATTCTTAATCCGCCTGAAAAATATTTCTTAAAAAATCTTCCAATCCAATTGGAAGTTGTGGAAGGCGGAGTGAAATTTTTGTTGGTTCACGGCTCTCCTAGAAAAAATAACGAAGACATTTTGCCTGATACGCCAATAGAAGAAGTAGAAAAAATGCTTGTAAATGTTGATGCCGATGTTGTATTATGCGGTCATACACACTTGCCTTGCGGTTTTCAAACCTCAAAAAAGAAAACAGTAGTAAATGCAGGTAGTATCGGTCGTCCGTTCACACCTGAACCAAAATCTTGTTATTTAACAATAATTGTGAACAATGGAGAATGCTTATTTGAACATCATTTTATCGAATACGATAAAGAAAGAGCAAGTGCAAAATTAAGAAAAAGAGAATTCGAAGGTGCGGACAAACTTGCAAACATGCTTCTTAATCCGAAAGTAAGGCATTTTTAGTTATGATAAAAGTTTCTTGTCCTGCAAAAATTAATCTGACACTTGAAGTCGTAAACAGACGCGAAGACGGTTTTCATAACATAAAAAGCATTATGCAAACCGTTAGTTTGTGTGACTATCTTTCAATTGAAGCAAAAAAAGCCGAAACAACAGAGATTACTCTTTCAGGCACGAGCGAAGAAATTCCTTACAACGAAAAAAATTTAGTCTTTAAAGCTGCGAAATTGTTTTTAGAAGAAAGCGGAATCTCTGCAAAAATCAATATTTTTATAGAAAAAAATATCCCAATTGCAGCCGGACTTGCAGGTGGAAGCACTGATGCAGCCGGAACGATTTATGGATTAAATGAAATTTTAGGGCAACCATTTAGCAGAGAAAAATTACACGAACTTTGTGCAAAGTTAGGTTCAGATTTGAATGTATGCTTAGAAGGCGGAACCTTGCTTGCAACTTCAAGAGGCGAAGTTATCAAAAAACTCGATTGTGACATAAATTATCCTGTAACACTGATTAAACCGAAAAACCTCGGCATTTCAGCAAAAGAAGCATACACAAAATATGCTGCAAAAAAAATCAAACCGCAAAACAACATGACAGAAAAATTAATTAATGCAATCAAAAATCAACAAAATATCCAAGAATTTTTATACAACGATTTAGAATATGCGATTTTTGATGATTACAGAGAATTGCAAACTATCAAAGAAAAATTGCCAAACTCAATTATGTCAGGCTCTGGCTCTACTTATTTTATTTTAGGTAATTTAAAAAAGAATATATTTAATGACACATATCAAATTATTCCAAATTTGCATTTTGAAAATTCAGGAATCAAAGCGTTAAATCAGATATTATCTAAATAATTTTTTGCCGCGTTTAACATCGTATAACCTTTAACCGTTTGGAAACTATTTTCTAAAATTTCATTTTGATTTTTAGAATTTATAATTCTTTCAATAATTCCATCCTGCCAAAAATAACCGTTTTCGCCATCTTTAATAATTCCTGAAACCCCGTCATCTTTTCGACAAACAGTAATACAGCCTGACGCCATGGCTTCCAAGTACACCATTCCGAAGGTTTCATTTACACTTGGGAGTGCAAAAATATCAGCCATTTTCATTTCTTCTAAAACTTTTGTTTGTGGTAAATATCCGAGAAAAACAGGTTTGGAAGAAAGCTTTTTTAGATTTTCAAGTTCTTTTCCTTCTCCAATAATTCGAAGCTCTACATCCAATCTATCACATTCTTTAATCACCAAATCGACGTTTTTGCGTTTTATTAGATTTGCGCAAGTCAAAACTTTTATTTTGCTTGAAGGTTGCCAATTACGTTTTATCGGCTCAAAATCAATGCCTGAATAACAGACAAATGTTTTGTTTTCATATTTAGGATAAAGTTTTAAAAATTTTTGTTTCAAGACTTGCGACCTGCAAGCAATTTTTGTTGCGTTTTTGTAAGCTTTTTCAAGTTCGGTTTTAAAATAAATTGAATAAATCGGGTTTGTTAAAACTTCTAAATCCGAAACGTGCACACCGGCTACAAACGGTAATTTAAGTTTGTTTGCAAAAATTACACCGCTTGGCATGTGTGCTATTACAATATCAGGAATGAATTCAGTTTTGATTTTATTCTTTATATCGCCGATAAATGGTAAAAAATAGTTTATATTTTCAACTTTGTTATAAATCCCGTTTTTATAAAACGGTTTTCTTCTCAAAAAAGAATTAAGAAAAAAATTCGGTTTAATTACACGAACTTCGTGACCCAATTTTTCCCACCCGTCAACAAAATTTTTAATCGTTTTTGGGGTAAATTTTTCATCATCTTTTATTGGGTATAAATCTGTAATAACAAGGATTTTCATTATATATCACCATATTTGTTTTTTTCAAAACAAAGAATGTTAATAAGTGAAAATAACATAACTACAATCAACAAAACTACTGCAAGAGCGGACGCGTAGCCCAAATCAAGGTTTTCAAAAGCTCGTTCATAAATATAATAAACAATTGTTTTTGTAGAATTTAAAGGCCCGCCTTTTGTCATAACATAGATTTCTGCAAAGACTTTCATTGCTGAAATTGTACTTATTGTTGATACAAGAGCAATTGTCGGCATAATATGCGGAATTGTAACCGTAAGATGTTTAGTTAAAAAGTTTGCGCCATCAATATCACAAGCTTCATACAAATCTTGCGGTACGCTCATTAAAGATGCTAAATAAATCATCATATAATAGCCAATACCCTTCCATATAGTTACGATCGCAACAGAAAATAATGCCCATTTGGTATCGACAAGCCAGCCAATCGGTTCAAGATGAAAAAGTGTCAAAATATAATTTAAAATACCTTGCCCTGCGTAAAGCCACTTAAAGGCAATTGCTGCTACTACAATAGAAACGATTACAGGCAAATAAAGCAGAATTTTATACAAAGTAATTCCGCGGATTTTTTGATTAATAAGAATTGCTAAGAATAGTGGAAAAGTTACCAAAAAAGGTACTGCGATTATTAAATACATAAAAGTATTGAACATTACTTTATAGAAAATAGGTTCTTTGAAAAGTTTTATGTAATTATCGACCCCATTGAATGTCGGGTTATAAATGCTTGATGAATAATCAAAGAAACTAAGCCCGAAGGTTTGAAAAAACGGTATAAAAAAGAACACAATTAGTACTGCGACTGCAGGAAGCAAAAATAAATATGGTGTGTATTTTTTATAATAATTCATAAACTGATTATCTCATTTGTCACAAAGATGGTCAAGAGTTTTTTCAATAACAATTTTTCATGTTTGGTTTATACTTGAAATAAAGAGGTAAAATTATGAAAGACATGTTAGATAAAATCGTTCAGATAGAAAAAAGATATGTTGAATTGGGTGAAACTCTATCTGATCCGAATGTAATCGCTGATTACAGTAAATTCCGTGATTTATCAAAACAAAGAAAATCAATGGAAGAAACAGTTGAACTTTATTACGCGTGGAAAAAAGCAGTTGATGCTATTGATGAAGCAAAACAACTTATTCACGATGAAAAAGACGAAGAAATGAAACAGTTCTTGAAAGCTGAAATGGAAGAAAACGAAAAGAAACTTCCTGAATACGAAGAAAGAATGAAGGTTCTTCTTCTTCCACGCGACCCGATGGATGATAAAGATATTATGCTTGAAATCAGAGGCGGCGCAGGCGGTGACGAAGCAAACATTTTCGCAGGCGATTTGATGAGAATGTATATGCGCTATGCCGATAAAATGGGTTGGCAAACTCAAATTTTGAGTAAAACTGAATGCGAAGCCGGCGGTGTAAGTGAAGTTATTATTTCTATGAAAGGTGACAGCATTTATTCTCGTCTTAAATATGAATCAGGTGTTCACAGAGTTCAAAGAGTTCCTGCAACGGAATCTCAAGGCAGAGTTCACACTTCAACAGCAACTGTTGCGGTTATGCCTGAAGTTGATGATGTTGAAGTTGAATTAAATATGAATGATGTTGAAATTTCAACTGCTCGTTCAGGCGGTGCAGGCGGTCAAAACGTAAACAAAGTAGAAACAGCAGCGCGTGTATTCCACAAACCAACAGGAATTATGATTTTCTGTACAGAAGAACGTTCTCAATTGCAAAACAAAGAAAGAGCTTTACAAATCTTGAAAGCAAAACTTTATGATATGGAAGTTCAAAAACAAATGCAAGAAATCACCGACTTAAGACGTTCTCAAGTCGGAACAGGCGACAGAAGTGAACGTATCAGAACGTATAACTTCCCGCAAGGTCGTTTGACAGACCACCGTATTAATCACAACCTTAATGTATGGACAGTAATTGACGGTGATTTGGACGAATTGATTGATTTGTTGACCGAATATGACCAAAAGTTGAAGTTGGAAAAATTGGCTGAAACACAAGCTTAATAAATAGAAAATTGAAAGTGGAAAATTGTTTTAAAATTTTCATTTTATAAATTTCGTAGGGTGGGAAAAGCGTAAGCGGTCCCCACCTTTTTTCAGTTTTTGGTGCAAAAAATTGCACCCTACTATTTTCAAATAAACATATGTTCAATATTAAATGTATTTTTTTTATAAATCTTAATACAATTTTCCACTTTCCATTTTCCATTTAAGCCAACCTGCTTTTGTGAGTTTAAAAACATGCAAAAAAATAATGTTTATGGTATAAAAAAGTTATGAACGAACAAAGAAAATGCGTCGGCTGTGGAGAATTTAAACTAAGAGAAAATCTTATCAGGATTATGAAAACAGATAAAGAGGGATTGGTTGTAAACCCGAATTCTAAAACATTTGGCAGATCAGCATATCTTTGTTATAATCAGAGTTGTATAGAATTGGCATTAAAAAAATCAAAATTAAATAAAGCGTTGAAAACTAACGCAACTCTTGAAAAAGCAACACTTTTAGACTTGCTGAAAAAAGAGAAATAAGCTTGAAAGGAAATTTATGGATAATATTAGAGTTAGTGAATTAGCAAAAGAACTTGGAATGACCAGTAAAGAGGTTATCGAAAAGTTCAACGAAGTGGAAATTATGGTAAAATCGCACTCTAATACTGTAACTCCAACTCAAATCCGTAAGCTTAAAGAACACTTAGGACTTTTACCTAAAAAATCTAATGCCAAACCAAAAGCATTTATTGTAAAAAAAGCTAAAACACCCGCAAATGAAGTTAAACCTGAAGCAGACTCGAAAGAAGTTAAAAAGACAGAAGCTGCAAAAGTTGAGCGAGTAGAAAAAAACAACACTGTTAGCAGAATTGAAGTTGTAAGAAAAGCTCCTAAAGCTGTTGAAAAAGTAGAAAAGGTTGAAGAAGCAAAAGCAGAAAAAACTGAAATTAAAAAAGCTGAAAAACCTGTTGTAAGAGTTGAAAGAACAAAAATTGAATATCCAAAAAATCAATCAAGAATTGAAATCGTAAGACGCGCTCCTCAAAAGCCAGTTAAAAAAGAAGGCGAAAAATCAGACAGACCTGAAAGAGGAGAAAGAAAACCGTTCAATAAAGGCGGACAAGAAAAGAAGCTTGTTGAAAGAAGAATTATTCCTCAAGAAATTTATGAAGGAAAAAATAACGCAGCAGGTGGCAAGAAAAAAGTTGACGGCAAAAAGAAAGATAAAGATTTCAATTCTAAAAAAGAAGATCAAGAAATGATTTCTTTAGAAAAAGCAGCTGCT
>CAKVGS010000050.1 GCA_934747335.1 uncultured Candidatus Melainabacteria bacterium | reverse complement strand
GGTCTGGCTGTTTCGACTTATGCATCAACACCGAGTGTTCAATCAACTGTTTTGAGTGGTGATGTAAGATTGACAAACAGAAATGATAAGATTACATTGAGCTTGCGTGATTCTGATGTAAAACAAGTTTTGAGAATGTTTGCCGATAAAGCAGGCATGAATATCGTTTTCCACTCATCAGTAGAAGGAAAAGTAACATTAGACTTGGTTAATATGCCAATTAATGATGCATTTAACTTAGTTTTGCAAGTTGCAGGTTTGAATTATTATACACAAAATAATACATTAATCATCTTGGCTAAAAATAATGCAGATAATGCGACTTTTTCAAAACAAGAAATGATGGTATTTCCTGTTAAGTACGTGAATGCTGCTAAGATTGCAAGCTTTTTGAATACTAACGTTTTTGGTATGAAAAAAGCGGGTTTATCAAGCGTAGATGCTGCGACTGTTAATGCTGCAACAAACGAAATTATTGTATTCGGTATGAAATCAGACGCTGCAATTGTTCAAAAAGTAATCGATCAATTAGACAGAGAACCTTTGACAAAAACATTTGCAGTAAACCATACAACTCCTGCTGAAATGGCAGATATGATTTGTAACATGTTGCTTCCTTCACGTGGTTCACAAAGCGGTGATTCTGCTAAGAGCCAAGAAGGTTTTGCTCCTCCGACACCGGGTATGGGTACAACTGGCGGAGCCGCAAGTATTGAAGGTGTTATAACTGGTGGAGCTGCAAGTGCTTCTACAACCGGTACTGATTTGAAATTGGGTGAAGGCGTTGTTGCTTGTACGGTTACATCACAGGCTTCATCTTCTACATCAGCGCCGTTTGATTTACAAAATTTGGCGATATCTTATTATCCTCAAAGAGGTACAATCATGATGATGGGCGGTTCAGAAGCTCAAATGCACATGATTGAAAACTTTATTAAAACAAATGATGTTAAACAACCGCAAGCTTACTTGGAAGTTTCAATTGTAGAACTTAACGAAGCCGGTTCAAAAGAATTCTCAAACAACTGGGCTGTTCAGTCTGATGCTTGGGGCGTTAAATTCGCAGGTGGTCAGCTTTCAGGCGGTAGAGAAGCTTCTCCTTACGGCAGATGGTATGATATTACAAAACGTTATTGGACTGAACCAAAAGTCAATTCTGATGGTACTGTAACATTACCTACATATACAGAAGTTACAGGTAAAGAACAAGGCGTATACCATGGTTCATATATTTCTTGGACAATGAATTATTTGATTGAAAATCGTAAAGCAAGAGTGTTAGCAAATCCTAAGTTGTTAATCACTAATGGTCAAGAATCAACAATTGATTTGACACAAGATTACGTAGAAAAAGTTACATCTGAATTCTTGACATCAACTTCAACAGGCGGTGCAGGAACAGGTACTGTTCAAAGAACATACACAATCGGTTCTGACCAAGGTGTTAAGGTAGTATTAACTCCGTTCATTTCACCTGATGGTTATGTAACTTTAAATATCAAACCTGAATATTCAACAGTTGCAGGTGAAGTAAGAACTCCTAGTGAAACAGGCGACGGTACTACTGACTTGCAAGCAACATTGTTAAGCAGAAGAAATCTTGATTTGAAAAATATTAGAATTAAAGATGGTGAAACCCTTGCAATAGGTGGTTTGATACAAGAAACCGAACAAAAGACAGTTCAAAAAATCCCTGTATTAGGTGATTTGCCGGTTATCGGTGCTGCATTTAGATCAAGCTCTACAACAAAAGCTAAAACAGAACTTGTAATCATGTTAACACCTAAAATTCTTAATGACGGAGAAGGCTCAGTTGCAGATAGTTTATAGAGATTATGTCTAATCAACTTGAAAAATTAAAAAGCAGTATTAAAAAAGAATACGTTAATAATTTTGAATTAAACCTGATGAAATCATCAGGTTTTATTCCAATTGATAAAAGACAGGGAAAACTCTATACAATTATCAGCCAAAGAAGTTTGAAAGATATTGAGACAATTAGAGAAACTATATCTAAAACTATTCAAACTTATGGCGGGATTGAACCGATACCTGTAAGTGATGCAATCTTCGACGATGTTTATAATTTTGTTGACAATTTAGTTAAAAATCCTGAGACAGTTCAGTCAACAGAAGAAACAAAAGAACCTGCAAAGCCTAAAGAAGTTACGGCTGAAGATATGCTTGTAACTATTGGTTGGATTACAAAGGAACAATTGCGTGATGCTCAAAATCTTTCACAAGAAAGAAACGTTCCTTTGGACGCTATTTTTCACGAAAAAGGATATTTGACTTATGAACAAATTGTTTCCTATCTAAAAAAGAAGTTTGGATGTGATGTAATTTCAAAATCTAATATCAAAGTTGATAAGAGTATTTTGAAACTTCTTCCTGACGATTTTGTAGAAAAGAAAAAAACAATTATTATGTCAATGCAGGATAATAAGCTTGCGGTTGCAATGGTTAATCCTGCGGATAATTATACAGTTCGTGAAATTTCACTTTCAACAGGACGTTCTTTGAATGTATATTGCATTCCGTATTTTGAATATGATCAGTATTTAAAAGAATACTTTATGCAGAAAAAATCCGAACAAGCTGCAAAAGAAACAGAAAGAATTATTCAAAGTATAGAAGAAGAAGCGGCTCAGTTTAATAGCGAAGAATCTCTTTGGACGCAGGTTGAAAAAGAATTACAAGATGCAAGCGGTAATGTTGCAAAGTTCGTTTATAAAATTATTACGGATGCGATTGACGCAAAAGCTTCCGATATTCACATTGAACCAAGAATCGGCTACTATGTGGTTCGTGTTCGTTCTGACGGTATTTTGAAAAAAGTGCTTGAAATCCCGGGGAGTATTGAACAAGCTGTTATCACACGTTTTAAAGTTCTTGCAAGAATGAACATTGCAGAACACAGACGCCCTCAAGATGGTACATTTTCTATTAAATATAATGACAGAATGTACGACTTTCGTATAAATACGCTTCCTGTTTCAGGTAAAGAAAAGGTTGTAATTCGTATTCTTGCACCTGCTGTAAGCTTGAAAGCTGCTGGAGATAAGATGATAATTGCCGGAGCTTCGGATGAAGATATCAAAAAAATTCATGATATGGTGCAATCTCCAAACGGGATTATTTTAACATCAGGTCCGACAGGTTCAGGTAAAACAACTACGCTTTATACGATTTTGAAGGCTCTTAATAAAGAAGATGTTAATATTACGACGATTGAAGATCCGATAGAAATTAAGCTGGAAGGTATTAACCAATCACAGGTTAACCCGAAAGCCGATATTACTTTCGCGTCTTGTATGAGAGCTATTTTAAGACAAGACCCTGACATCATTCTGATTGGTGAAATCCGTGACTTTGAAACATTGGAGGTTGCAATTTCAGCCGCTCTTACAGGTCACTTGGTGTTGAGTACGGTTCACACCAACTCTGCTGCTGCAACTGTAACACGTTTGATTGAAATGGGTGCAAAAGATTACCTTGTATCTTCAACCTTAACAGGTGTAATTGCACAAAGACTTGTAAGAAAACTTTGTGACAAATGCAAGGAAGGTTATTTCCCAACCGAAGAAGAAGTTAAACATATTTCGACTGAGCCTGAAGTACAGGAACAATTGTTAAAAACTAAGCTTTACAGAAAAAAAGGATGTAAAGAGTGCGGTTATTTAGGCTATACCGGACGTATGGGTATATATGAAGTTATGCCGATAACCAGAGAAATTAAAAAATTGATTGCACAAGGTGCACATGATATTGAAATTGAAGAAGCAGCAGTTGCTGCAGGAATGAAAACTCTTAAATATTCTTGCTTAAAACACATTACTGACGGTGTTACGACAACAAGCGAGTTTATAAGAGTATTAGGTTATGCAAGTGATTAAGGTTTAAAAAAGAAGAGGTTTTTATGCCAATATATTCATATACAGCACTAAAACAAGGAAAAGAAGTTGTAAGAGGTGAAATAACAGCTTCAAATCTTAAAGATGCTCGTGATATTATCCGTAAGATGGGGCTTGTACCAACTAAGGTTAACGAGTATTCTGATGCCAAAAATAAAAGAGCTACACAACTTGCATCTTTGTCTTTGAGTGAAAAAATCGACTTCATATCGACATTACAAATCTTGTTAACTTCAGGTATTCCAGCTGTTGAATCTCTGATGTTTATGGAACAAGAGGCTGCAAAGAAAAAAATTCGTGATATGTCAAGAGTTTTGAAAACGCAAATCATGGCAGGTTCAACTTTTGCGGATACTTTAGCAAGATATCCTCAAGTTTTTGGTTACATATTTATCGGTTTGATTAAGGCCGGTGAAGAATCAGGTGAATTGGAAAAAACTTTGGGTCGTATTAAAGATTTGCTGACAAAACAATCTAATATTAAGGGTAAAGTAATTGGTACATTGATGTATCCTGCGTTCGTCGTAGTATTGGCATTTTGTATCACAATTATTATGCTTGTGTTTGTATTTCCTGCTTTTAAAGAAATGTTTGAGCAACAAGATAAGGCTTTACCGCTTATTACATCTCTTATGATTAATGCGGGTGATTATTTGAAAACTTATTGGTTCACAATTCCGATATTTATCATTGCATTCTTTGCATTCTGCTATATGATGCTAAACTGGAAACCTGCAAGAGAGCTGTTAGATAAAGCTGTTTTGAAAATTCCGCTTTTGAACAACTTGATTATGTATTCAAATTATTCAAACTTCTTGTCTGTAATGAGCGTATCTTATGATGCAGGTATTCCGATTGTAGACTGTTTGCATTTGGCTGTAATTACACTTACAAACTCTGTAATGCGTAACAAAATGAGCGGTGCGATTGTTAAAGTTCAACAAGGTTTGCAAGTTTCACAAGCGTTTAAATCGACGAAAATTGTTCCAAAAATGCTTTTGTTTATGGTTGCAACAGGTGAACAATCCGGTCGTTTGGGCGATATGCTTGAAAAAGGTGTAAATTTCTTGGATAAAACTTTAGACGGTATTATTGATACTATGACCAAGATGATTGAACCGATTATGCTTATTGTAATTGGTAGTATCGTACTTGTAATGGCATTGGCTCTATACCTACCATTGTTCCAATCATACATGAGCTAAGGTATAAAAAGGAAAGATTTAATGGAAAATAACGAGATACTAGAATTATCAACTTCTGCGTGGCGGGAAAAGGTTTATATTGAAACTGCTGAATTTATTATCAAAGGTTATGTTTTCATGCCAAAAATTGGTAAAAGAAACAGGCTTTTGTCAGAAATTTTGAATACCAATAAACAATTTATTGCTGTTAAAAATTGTACTTTAGAATCAAAACTTGTTCCGCAAAGAGAAATCGAAAACCATGATTTTTTGCAGGTTAATATTTCTACAATTCTTATTATAAGGCCATTAAACGATGACTAAAACTTATGTAATTACCGGTTCTGCGTCGGGTATCGGGCGCGCATTATTAAAAGCACTTGCAAAAGACAATGTTGTTTTTGCAGGATATAGGAATAAAGCGCATGAAAGTGAACTGAAGGCGATTTCTGCAAATGTTTATCCTTTTTATATAGACTATTCTAAGCCCGAAACAATTCAATTTGCGGCGGATTTTTTGCTTTCAAAGTGTACAAAAATAGATACTTTGGTTAATATTGCGGGTTGTGTTGTAGCAGGTCCTATTGAAAAAATTGAGCCATCAGAATTAAGACGACAATTCGATGTAAATGTTTTTGGACATATCGAATTTACGCAGAGGCTGATGGATATTTTAGAAGATGGAAAAATCATCAATATCAGTTCTATGTCAAGCTTTGGAATATTTCCGTTTATTTCACCTTATTGCGCTTCAAAACGTTGTTTAGATATGTTTTTTAACTCGCTTTTAATTGAGAATAAAAAGAATATTAAAGTTGTATCAATCAAACCGGGAGTAATTTCTACACCGCTTTGGGGCAAATCTGTAACCGAAAATTCAAAATATTTTGACAATTGCAAAGGTTACGAAAAAGAAATGAGATTTATGATTGCAAATGCTCAAAAAAATGAGAAAAAAGGTTTGCCTGTTGAAAAAGTTGTAGATGTAATTTTAAAAGCTGATAAAGCAAAAAATCCAAAGTTATCTTATACTGTTGGGCGTGATGCTTTTGTTGCAAGCCTTGTTGCGAAACTCCCTCAAACTTGTCAGAATAGACTTGTTGAGTGGGGGATGAAAGCAAGGATTAAATAACTTTCAATTAATAATCTTAATTAGTAACAGGATGAATTCTTGTATTAGAATAGTATTCACGATTAATTTTGTCTGCGTTTTCTACTCTTTGCAATTTATCATCCAATTCGGAATTTGCACTGATTGTTGAAGCCAGTCTTAAATATCTTAATGCGGATTTTGTGTCACCAAATTTTTCGTAAATATCGCCCAGCTTATAAACTGTTTCATAATGCCTTGTATAACCAAATTTATATGCTTCACTGTAAAATCGCAAAGCTTTTCTATACATTTGTCTTTTGTAATAAAATTCGCCAAGTCTAAAATATGCTTCCGGCTCATTTGGTTTGATTCCCATTGCGTCAAAAAACGCTCCTTTTGCATAACGGTCTTTGCCTGCGATATCATATAAAGTACCTAGTCTTGTTAAGTACATAACGTTATCGTGATTTTTGTGCGCTAACATGTGATAAAGATTCAAAGCAGCTGTCATATCTTCACTATCTTTGCCGTTTCTTAATGCTAAATTGTAATAAAATCCGGCTTTAGCTTGTAATTCATCTTCATTTAACTTTGAGTAGTCAATTGGAATTGAGTATTCTAAACCACCTTTAATTGCGGCAAATGATGGCAATAGCATTATGTTTAAAAATAAAAATAAAAACAAAAAATTTCGTTTCATAATAAAATTATACAGAAAAATGAATAGTTTTGGCAATTTTTAATCAGATTTCATCCTGAATTAATATGTTAAGTTTTGTAAAAATTTTATCTAAATACGTAATTACCCACCCCCGATTTACTTAGTATATATATGACACAAGGAAATTTAATACAATTAAAAATTGATAGAAGTTTGTCTTATACGATTGACAAGCAGTTGGATACGGAATTAGGTCAAGATATTCAGCTTAACAACAATCAATGGCAATCAGTATTCAATATTGTTAAAAATGATAAAGCAACTGAAAAACAACAATATCGCGGCAAGGGTGAAAACATTAATAGCGGTAAAGATTTTCGTGTAGACCAAAATCAAGTTTATAGTTTTACTCAAAAAGCTTGGAATGCGATTTTAGAAATTGCACGCGGTTCTATTAAAAAGGAAGAAAAAACTGAAACTGAAACAAAAGAAATGACATCACCCACAGAAAATAAATCAAGTGAAGATATAGTAAAAGAAATGCTTTCAGAAGTTGATTTAGAAGGGGTTGATTTAAAAGATGTTGTAGGAAAGTATAATACAATTTTGGCTGTGGATAAAGCGAACAACACAACAACTCCTACTGAAAAAATACAAAAACGTCTAACAAATTATGTTAAAGGCTTAAAATATCATAATTTTGAAGCTGGAGCTCAAGCTAATAATAATGCGGAATTTCATAGCGATTGTGCAAAAGCAAAAAGTCTTGATGAATTATCAAAAGCATATCAACAATTTGGTAAAGAATATGTTGAGTTTTTGGATCAAGATGGAGATGGTGAAATCAATGTTCATGAAATGTTTTATCAAGAACTACAAGATTTATATTCTTCAAAAGAAATGAAAAAAACTGAGGCTAAGAAAAAAGCAATAGAAATGTTAGAAAAATTTAAAGCTTACAATATGGAAACGCTTCCAGACGAAAACAGTGAACTTTATGATACTGACGAAATGGAATTGTTTACTACTGTAATGAAAAAAATTGGTTTACTTGATGCAGATAAAAACAGACAAATTTCTTCAGACGAAGCCGGTGCTTATTTAATGACTACTGCAAGGTCATTAGATGGTAAAAATAATATTAAAGCTGCCGAAGCAACTCAGACAGAAAGAGGAATTGCAGCAGAAGGTTTTAATGAAGAAGATTTAAAAGAATTAGGCTATACGCAAGAAGAAATCAAGAATATTTTATCATTTAATAATTACTTCAAAAATAATTTTAATACATATTTAGAATTTGTAAAATCTGGTAAAATGCCAGAATAAAAATAGAAAGCAGATATAATTAAAGTTGTTTGGTGCAAAAATTTGCACCAAACTTTTTTTACTTCAGGCTACTCTCACTTTTTTCTACCCTCTTCCAAAGAGAGGGTTCGCGTAAGCTTGACATCTTATATTGAATAAATCGGGTAAATTTTCCACTTCCCATTTTCAATTTTCCATTCGGTTTAAGTTGTGCAAACATCCGCATCTTACTTTCTTTCTACCCCCTTGTACTGAAAACATGTTCATGCGACAATGTGGTTAACTGGGAAACAGTATAAATAGTAGTAGTAGAAATATAAAGGAAACTAAGACAATGGCTAGAAAAACTCCATTAGAAAAAATCAGAAATATTGGTATTGCTGCTCACATCGACGCAGGTAAAACCACTACAACTGAACGTATCTTGTTCTACACAGGTAAAACTCACAAAATCGGTGAAACACACGACGGTGCTGCTGTAACTGACTTTATGGAACAAGAAAAAGAAAGAGGTATTACAATCCAATCTGCAGCTGTTACAGCTTCTTGGAAAGGTCACCAAATCAACATTATCGACACACCGGGTCACGTTGACTTTACAATTGAAGTTGAACGTTCTTTGCGTGTATTAGATGGTGTTGTAGCTGTATTCTGTGCAGTTGGTGGTGTTCAATCACAATCTGAAACAGTTTGGAGACAAGCTAACAGATACGAAGTTCCAAGAATGGTATTCGTAAACAAAATGGATAGAACAGGTGCTGATTTCTACCGTGTTGTAGACCAAATCAAAAACAGATTAGGTGCTAACGCAGTTCCTCTTCAATTACCTATCGGTGCAGAAGACAAATTCACAGGTCTTATCGACTTGATGACTATGAAGGCTGAGATCTATACTAACGACTTAGGTACAGATATCAGAGAAGAAGAAATTCCTGCAGATATGGCTGAAAAAGCTAAAGAATACCACGATGCAATGGTTGAAGCTATCGCATCTGAAGATGACGCTTTGATGGAAAAATTCTTCGAAGATCCAGATTCAATCACAGTTGATGAATTGAAAGCTGCATTAAGAAAAGCAGTTTGCGAAAACAAAATCGTTCCTGTAACTTGCGGTACAGCATTCAAGAACAAAGGTGTTCAATTGTTATTAAACGCTGTTGTTGATTATATGCCATCACCGGTTGATGTTAAAGCTATTGAAGGTGAATTAGAAGACGGTACAAAAACAGAAAGACATTCTTCTGACTCTGAACCATTCTCAGCATTATCATTCAAGGTTATGACAGACCCATTCGTTGGTCGTTTAACATTCTTAAGAGTTTACTCAGGTGTTATTACAGCTGGTTCTTACGTTCTTAACTCAACTAACGGTAAGAAAGAACGTATTTCAAGATTAGTTCGTATGTACGCTGATCAAAGAATCGAAGAAAACGAAGTTTACGCTGGTGACATTTGTGCAGCAGTTGGTTTGAAAGATACAACAACAGGTGATACATTGTGTGATGAAAAAGCTCCAATTATCTTAGAAAGAATGACTTTCCCTGAACCTGTAATTTCAGTTGCTATTGAACCAAAAACAAAAGCTGACCAAGATAAAATGGGTATTGCTCTTCAAAAACTTGCTGAAGAAGATCCATCATTCAGAGTTAAATCTGATACAGAAACAGGTCAAACAATTATTTC
>CAKVGS010000049.1 GCA_934747335.1 uncultured Candidatus Melainabacteria bacterium | reverse complement strand
GTTTGAAATTGTTTCTGTTGTGAATAACATCTTGTTTACTCTCCTTGGTTATCTCTTATGTATATATAAAGTATTTATCTTTTCAAAAATTGCCTTTTTTGATGCGTTTTGTGAAGTTTTGTAAAGTTGAGTTTAGAAAAATGGGAAATTCTTAATAATTTTTAAAAGGGAATAAGGGAATGGGGTAATGAGGGAATAAGAGATTTTAAATATTTTTAACTAAGTTTGCGTAAGCAACCGCCATGGATAGGGAGGTCGCAGCCGTTGGCGAGGCCTTGCCGAGCCTTACGGATGCGGGTGGGTTTCAATTTCCCATTCCAAAAACCCTCACCCGAATTTCTAAGTTTCGAGTCTTTATTAATAATTAACTCTCAACTTGAAATTCTACCCTCCCCCCCAAAAAGAGGGATGTAGGTAGTGTTGATGAGAATTGTCTAACACGGCATACCACTATTATTAGAGAACTATAACTTTACAATTTAAATGTAATTGTTACAAAATATTACAAATGTTAAGCAAGTCCAAAAAAATGTTACATTTGGCGCAAATGTAGTAGTAGTAGTAGTAGTAGTAGTAGTAGTAGTAGTAGTAGTAGTAGTAGTAGTAGTAGTTATGCGTTCAATTTTTCAAAAAAGTCCTAAAGTTTTTAAAATTTGTGCCGTTATATAACTTGTAAGAAATAATTATTTTTTCAAGTTATATAAGAAATGAAAGGAAAACGTATTATGACAATTTCAGGAATTGGAGCAACACCGGAACCACAAAATCCACAAAATACTGTAACACAAGCAAAAGAGGAGGAAAAGCAATATAGTATTTTTGATAATGCACCTCAAGATGGTAATGTTTCAAAAGATGAACAAAAAACAGAATTTGCAAAAAGACTTAAAAATGAGAATAGTTTAATTGAATTATGCAAAAAATATAAAGTTAACATTGATGAATTTTTTAATAGTATTGGAGCTTTTTTTGATGATATAAAAACTGACGGTACGAAAAAAATGGCAGAAGCAACAAACAAAGTTGTTGAGGCAAGAATTTCCAATGCTATATTAGAACTTAGAAGTATAGTAATAGATAAATTTACTGGTCTCGAAAAACAACCACCATCTATTACGACAAAGGAAGGACTAACTTCAGAAGAATGTATAGATTATATTGCAAGTAAAATTGCGGCTATGGGTTTAGATTTTAATGCAGAAATTTTCGCAGATGTATTTGCGAGATACGATTATTCTTTAAGCGGCGAAGACTCAATTATTTCGCCTAATGAATTATACAACGAAGATTATACTTCAAAATACATGAATCATGATTTTGAAGGTAATATAAAAGATACACATGCATTGGATTATTTAGTAAATGTTTATGCAAAAGCATTAGAACAAGAAAAATAATTTTTTGTGAGTTTAACAAATTTTAATAAGACTAACAAAGCCTGTAAACAGGTAGCGTGGGGAAAGCGTAAGCGATTCCCACTTTTTTATTTAGGTGTAGGTCGTGTTCAACGTTTTCATTGAACACGACAAATATATTTTTTGTTATTGTCAGACCGTGCCTGAGCTACATACTATACAAACAGTTGATGGTGCAAAAAATTGCACCCTACATTTTTTTAAAGAAAATGCGTTCAATATTGAACTTTAGAAGGTTAGAAAATATTTAAAACAATTTTCCACTTTTGATTTTCCATTTAAAAAGCCCCCACCCGAATTTCTAAGTTTCGCAAGGCTCAACTTGAAATTCTACCCTCCCCCATGGAGAGGAAAAACAAAACCCACCCGCATCCGTAAGGCTCGGCAAGGCCTCGCCAACGGCTGCGACCTCCCTATTTAGGGCGGTTTCTAACGCACTTTGCGTCAGAAAATATTTAAAACCTCTTATTCCCCTATTACCTTATTCCCTTATTCCCCTCAAAAAAGAAAGGAGCTATCATGCAGAAAACTGCATTAATTTGTAATAATTTTTCAGGAATAAATCGCAGTTCTTCGGTTTATTCGTCTTCAGTAATTACAGCATCTGATATTCAGAATGTCGAATTATTCGCAACTGAAATTAATTCAGGAGTCGGAATTAGAACGGCGAAAGGAAATGTTGCGGTTTGCGATTTAATTCCGACAGATGAAAAAATCATCAATATTTTTGAAAGTGTACAGAAAAGCCAAACTTATTTCTTTGTGCACACAGAAAACAAAACCGAAGGCAAAATTTACTTATATTCAAGGTTAGCTGGGACATTAACCGAAAAAGTCAACGGTTTGAAAATTACGGGAGTTTCATCCGCGACTGATGTTTCACAAGGTTGGTCTGATTTATGGGTGTTTTCTAATTCGGAAGATATGCTTTCAATAGAAATTGGTCATTACAGCGATTCAGGTGAGTTAGCCGAAGTTGTAAAAATGACACCAAAGGACGCGGACGGACGTTTAGTAAAAGGACTTGGAATTGTTGTGTTTGCAGGGCGTTTGTGGGTGTTTAACCAACAAGTTTTGTGGTATTCGGTTCAAGAGGATATTTATGATTTTGCAACCTCAGATGCTGAAATTTCGACTTCCGCAGGATATATTGAGTTTGTAAAAAATATTACTGCGATTTATCCGTACCTTGGAACACTAGCTGTATTTCATAATAATTCTTCGTCATTAATTGCAACTGACGATGAAAAGCACACGTTCTACAAGACTTTTGACTCTCCAGGGGGGTGCGCTTCTTACAATTCGCTTGTATTCCACGGAACAGAATTGTATTTTTACGATAATACAAAGAAAGGGATTTTTAGCTTTAAACAAGTAATAAATGGTGATAAGACTCTCGGCGACAACATTGCGATTGATATTCAAGAAGAATTGTTTGATATTCCGACATCTCAACTTAAAAATATTCGCACTTTATCGGTTGTAACTTCTGATAGGAACGAAGTTTGGATGCTTATTCCGAGTGAAGATGAAAATTATTCAACAATCGTGATTTATGATTATTTAAGAAAAACTTGGGTTAAGAGAAAATCTCAAAAGGTTAATTGTTTTGCAACAGTTGGTGGAGTTTTGTATTCAGGCGGTAAAAAGATTTATGAAGAGTATTCGTCAAATACGTTTGACGGTGAGTTTATTAAGTCGTTTTATAAATGCACGCCTCTGAATTTAGGTTACGAGAATTCGTTTAAAATTCTTGCTTACCCTCCAAAAATTTCGTTGGATATGTATTATAACAACAGCTTTTATGTCGAATATACGAGAAATTATGATTCAATGACTGCAAAAACTCGTTATATAAAAGCAAAATCGCTTAAAAATTCACTTTATTTTGATATCGGACATTGGGACAACTCTTATTTTGCAATCAAAGATATTAATGCGATTAAAAAATTGCCGACTTCTTTTTTCAAAACTTTGCAAATGACGTTTTTGACAAAAGAACATGGCGATGATTTTTGTATCAGAAATATTGAGTTTGGAAAGATTAAGGTTAAGGGGTGAATTTGAATTAATGGAAAATGGAAAATTGTTTTAAGATTTTTGTTTATAAATTGCGATTGTTGGGTGTTTTTAGGAAGGGAAAATAATAGTTTATAAAAAAGCTAGGTCCTTCACGCTAATCGCGTTCAGGACGACGGGGCGTGAAACTATAAGCCGGACGTCATTGTGAGGTTCGTTAGAACCGAAACAATCCAGCCTTTGGTGTTATGCATAATGCTGATATTTATAACATTAGAGAAAATAGTGATGGTTCTATAAATTTAACAATTTCAGATTTCTATGATTTCGAAAATTGGAAAATTAATGATAGTGACAGCAATAGTAATAAATTTATAAAAATTTTAAACAACAATGCTGACGCGCAACAAAAAGCAAGTGAACTTACTCCTTATGTTTTATATATTCCGGTGAAATTTACACAAAATGAGTTGGAAAAGTTAATGCAATAATACATCAATATAAAAAACTAATGTAACTATATATGCGAACAATGCAATAAAAAATACAAAATTAAAAAAAGGATTATTAATAACAAAATTCCATTTGATTACAATTCTTTTTTGAATAACAGTTTGGATTGTAAAAATTAGAGTTTCTACTATTAGTGCGCAAACAGTAAAAAAGAACACAACTGCAAATATAAAATAAATAAGCAAACCTACGCCAAAGCAATAGGCATGAATTTCATCATTATTAGTTAAGGATGGAGTATTAAAACGAATTGAACATATAAATAAAAAACATACTAATGTCGGCCAAATGCAGACATGTATTGCGTGGTATTGTTTGAGATTTTTTATGAAGTTGTATGTTGTTTTAATTGGATTTTGCATAGAAATATTATAAATTACTTTAATGCTTTTTACAATAGGGCGAATGGCTGAAAACTTGCACATTTAAAAATTTTTAATTAGTAAAACAAGTGTTGCTATATAAACAAAGAAAGCTATTATAAAAATAATATTAAAAATACCGTCATTAAGAATATCTTCATCTTTAATTCTAATTTTTTTATGAGTAAAGATTTGTGCTATCAAAATGGTAACTTCAGTAATAATTGCACATAAGGTAAAAAAATAGAAAATTAAAAAATGGAATACAATAAGAAAACCATTACCAAAGCAATAAGCATGAATTTCATCATTATTGACAAGAGGTTGTATAGGATGCATTAAATCTCCAATAAATAAACAACATAGAAGTATAAAATATGCAAATGTTGGCCAAATGCAGACATGTATTGCGTGGTATTGTTTGAGATTTTTTATGAAATTGTATGTTGTTTTAATTGGATTTTGCATAGAAATATTATAAATTACTTTAATGTTTTTTACAATAGAGTAGATAGCTGTGGTTGGTTTGGTTTTATAATCGGAGAATGTTTTAAAAAGGTGGGAATCGCTTGCGCTTTTCCCACCCTACGTTACTTTATTATGATTTTTTATTTAGCCACGTTCGCTCATCTTAAGCAGCATGTTTTCCTTTTCTTGCAATTTTGCGTATTCAGCAGGATTTGATCTGACTTTCAAAAACTGAGGCGCTCTTACACATGCTCTTGTTAACATTTCTTTCATGTAAATTAAAGGGTGGAAGTAAGGAGCAAAGCTAAGCATTCTTTCGAATTTTTTAGTTTCCTCTTTGTTTAGTTTGTCAAAATTAACCATACTATCAGTGCAAATTTCATCAAGGTCTTTAATGTGTTCAATATGTTCTGTTACTTTTTTAGCATCATCACCATTAAACAAGAAATCCGTGAACTTTTGAACATTACTATCATAATCAGTAATTAAAGTTCTAAATTTTTCGATATTTTGTTCTTTTCTTTGTTCGTGAATTTTGTTAGGAAAATTGTTAGCTAAACGATTTAGATATCTTTTTATTATATGATAAGGTTCTTCTAATAATGGAGAATGTCCTTCGCTAAATTCTGAAAGTTTATACTTTTTGTTTTCGCCATCAAGATTTAAATCTACTGTAACCTTGCGGAAACAACCTGCAACAGGGCCTTCAACATTATTTCTGAATTCGCCTTCTTCCAGCATTTTAGAATTACGGAATTCTCCGTATTTGCCGATATTGAATGTAACGGTGTCTTTTGCTGAGCCAATTTCTTCAGCTTTAGCATAAAGAGCTTTGATTTCTTTGTCGCTCATGTTCCAGTGTTTTTTAGCAGCACCTGTTAAATTTAATTTTGCACCAAAATTTGGAGATGCATTTACTTTGTTGATTTGCATAGGGATACCTTTCATTTTATTGCGATACACACCTAAATCATATCATTTAATATTTGTAAATCAAGCAGATATGAAATCTTTGTGGCGAAACTACTACTACTACTACTACTACTACTACTACTACTACTACCCGCGCTGTGTTTGGATTCCAGATGATAAAAAATCGTATTTACAGAACTTAATATATTAATGGCAATAATACAAAAGCTTTCTTTTCTTGTGTACTACTGTCCATGATAAATTCACTATAATTCGCTAAAATCTGCTCAGAATAAGATGTATAGATTCAAAATAATAGTTTATAAAAAGCTGGATTGCTTCAGGCTAATCGCCTTCGCAATGACGGCACGCTTGGAATTTTGTCGCCAAGTCATTGCGAGAAGCAATTTTCCATCCCCTTAAACCCTTTTCTACAAGGGGCGAAGGGAGGAAAATGCGACGAAGCAATCCATTATATAAATACAAATTAATAAATGTTTTATCAATTTAGTTTTTTTTCATACAAGATAATGACCAAGACTCACAAAACCAAAGAAAAAATAAAACGAAAGGAGTAAAAATGGGAAAAAAATCCACAACTACAAGAACAAGTTCGACTACATACGGAAACACTACGACCTCAAACCCGTATGCAACCGCAACTACTACAAATTCGGGCACCGTTTCATCATTTAATGATGGTACAGCTCTGAATTCTATTTACAAATTTGTAAATAACAACATCGACTCGTTATTGAATGAGTATCTTAATCCAAGTTTGAATTCAACTACAAATCAAGCAAAATTAAATTCGTTTGTAAACAATATGAATACTCAAACAAGGACAAATTTAGAAAACAACATTGTTAATCCGCTTTCAAACAGAAATATGATTCGTTCTTCTCAAGCAACAGATTTGTACAAAAACTTGTCAAACACAAATGCTAATGCGCTTGCAGATTATATGAATACCTTACTTTCAAATTCTCAAAATGACACCGGAAATTTAATAAATAACCTCATGAGTCAATACCAAAAAGGTTATAATATTCTTTCCGACATGCAAAACACATCACTAAATACAAGCAAAGGCAATGCAACAAATACAAGCACATCAACAACTTCTGATAATTCGCTTTTGATGAACCAATTATCAAATATCCTTACTGCGCTTGTAAGTAAAAAATTATAGGGGTGAAATTTTGGATAAAGAATATATTTATAAGTATGCACCCGCTTTTATAGTCTGTGTTGCACTGTTGATTCAGTATAACTTGTTTGTTACTCCTGAAAAATTAGAGCAAACGCATCGAGAAATCCTGAGTGAAGTTGCGCAGGTGTATATAACAAAATCAGAATTTGGGAATATGAAAGAACAAATCATGGATATTAACAAAAAAGTGGATAAAATTTATGACACTTTGATTAACGAAAGGAGCAAAGATGGCGTTAACTGAAATTGAATATGGTTCATTGGCATCTTCTAATGTTATGAATAATAACTTTGAATATTTAGATAACAAAATTACGGATGTATCGGAAAGCTTATCGTCAAATGTAGCTACAATAAATTCAAACCTTGCAACAACTAACGCTTCAATTTCAACTTTAGGAGAAAATGTTAATAAGTCGGTTGAAGACTTGAATACAAATTTAACTGAAGCGACGAATAATCTTGTCGGTGAAAACGGTTTATTTATTACGTTTTATCAAAATGATTCTTCTTGGTACAGAGAATATTTTTCAGACAAAGAAAAAACAACAAGAGTTTGGATAGAGCAAGGCGGAGTTTTGACGGGCGGTGGTGATTATAACAGGCAAGTTGTATTCTTGAAATCTTTTCAAAATACCAATTATGTAATTCTAAAAAATTCCGGCGGAGGCGGAACTGGCGGTGTTGCAGAACGTTGGATGGGATTTTGGGGGCTTGATGTTGCTTCTGCTTGGACAGGGTATATCAATCACTCGGAACGTTGGTATGCTTGCGGAATTTAAGGAGGAAATATGTCATATAAATTAGAAAAACCTTATACGGACTTTGAAAAAGCAGATTTTATTGTTGAATACAATCACAAGCGTGGAATGATGATTGAAGAAACAAAGAATGGCACTCTTTATGCTTTAGAAAAAAATGAAATTATGGTAAACGGAATCCCTAAAATTAATCCGAATTATGAAGAAGAATTATCTGCACAAAGAGAAAACTTATTTAATCGAGAATTCTTCCAAACATCGCTTGGTTGGATTAGAAGACAGGTTAATATGAAAGACGGTTCTAAAAAAGATTTTTTGTCAGATTTGTTACTTCAAATAAAAGCAGGTTTAGAGCTGGGGCAAAGTGTTGAAATCATAACTTATAAACAGCCTGACTTTTCGGAAGAGATTAATGAATCTTACATGCAAACTTTGCAGGAAAAGAAAATGGCGACTTTAGAGTTTGTGAAAGAGTGTCTTATGCGAACAGTAAGTGATTTTAACGGAGATTAAGTATGGGTAATAATATAATTAATACAAAAAATAATAATCAAGGCGGTGTTGTGAAAGTATCTCATGAAGCCGCTTCTTATTATACTGATTTAGCAAAAAAATGGGCTGTAAAAACGGATGATAAAGTTGATGGTTCGGAATATTCTGCAAAATATTATGCAACAGAAGCAAAAAAACAATTAAATGAAATTGCAGGTGTTATAGAGTCGGCAGATGAAATTTTGGAAAATGTAAAAAGTGCAAAAGATGAAATTACAGAGTTAGCAGAAACATCCGTAAATAACATTAACGCTACAAAAACCGAAATAGAAAGCTCAATTGAAACTACTAAAATGAGTGCGTTAGAGAATGTTAATTCTGCAAAATCAGATGCTGTTACTCAAATCGGATTAGAAAAAACTAATGCAATTGAAGAAATTAAACAAAACTCAAATGTTTCAATTGCAACTACATCTCAAGCCGGTTTGGTAAAGCCTGACGGAACGACGATTACAATAACGGACGACGGTACTATTTCAAGCGTTGGGGGTAGCAGTAGTTCAAGTGGTATCTATATTGTAAGTGCGGAATATAAGGACTTCACAGATGATGAACGTACACACCAAGCATCTCTCGGAATTGATTATGCACTTCCATACAGGCATGGGTACATATATTATTCTAATGGTTTTGTAGAAATGTATGGTACGGATTTGCTTAAATATAACAGCAACGTAATAATGTATACAATATCACTGATTGGCCCTGAACTTTTTTATCGTCCTAAGGCTGCAACAAACCCTTGTTGGGCACACCATGTTTCAATAACACCATCTTTAGCTGTGGCTGAAGATGACATATTCGGGAACTTTGGAGATGTAGAAAACTTATATAAAATATATTGCTTAGGCGCTCGAGACCTTAGCTTAATTGTGAAGAATGATACAGGTCGTGATGTGTTGATAAATTGGAGAATATGGGGATTAAGCAGAAAAGGAGCAGTTAGCTAATGGGACTTAAAGTAGATGAAAAAGGTACAATAACATTGTATCAAGGTGACAGTGGTGATGTTGTTGTTTTGGGTTTAGATACAAGCAAAAATTATACAGTGTATTTTGCTATTCTTGATGAAAAAGGTAATCTTATAGGTAATGAATTGCAAGTTGCGAGTAACAAAAGCGATTTTGTAGTATTTTCTTTAACTGCCGATTTTACGGACTTATTAAAAGTTTCCAGAGGCAAAAACTACGCTCTTTATACTTACGGAATAAAAGTCTGTGATACAGAATCTAAAACAGAAGATACTTTGCTTGTAGAAAACGGAAATTATGGGGATAAAAATTTGATTATTGTGTATCCTCGAAAGGTTATAGGTATTTAATTTGAAAGAATGGTATTCAAACAAAGATGTAGGGGTGTTTTTTGATGATATACCGCATGTGGGAATAAGGTATTTTGTTCCAAATATGAGCGAAGAGGACAAAAAATCAATTGAAAAATACCCCTTTGTTAATAAAAAAGCCTTGAAGGTGCGTCTTGCGGATTATAAAAAATATAAGACATATAATTTTGAAATTCCCAAAGGCTATTGTTATGACGGGGCTTCCATTCCTAAACTGTTTTGGCGTGTTATCGGTTCTAATACCGATAACCGCTTTTTAGTAGCGGCGTTAATTCATGATGTGTTGTGCGAAAACCATAACTACATAGATAATGATAAAAATTTTTCTACATCGGTTTTCAATGCGCTTTTGGAAGCAAGTCAAGTAAATGCATTTAAACGCTTTTGGATGAAACATTCGGTAAATATTTTTCAAGCATTTTGCGGATGGAGGAATTAGGAATGGTTAAATATAAACTATTAGATAAACAAAAAGAGTTTATCGAGATTCCACATTCTGAAGCATTAGATGTTGCGATTTATCAAGGCGGTTACGGCAGTGGAAAAACTTGGTGCGGTTCACTTTTGGGAATTCTGCTTGCTAAAAAATATCCCGGTTCACGCGGTTTAGTCGGCGCAAAAGAATATGAACTTGTTAGAAAGACTACACTTGTTTCTTATCTTGACCACTTGGAAAACTTTGGTTACATACAGGATAAAGATTATACATATAATAAACTTGAAAAAATGATAAAGTTTTCAAACGGTTCGGAAATTTTGTTTTCTGCGCTAGAAGACCCGGAACGTTTTAAATCATTAAACTTGCATTGGGCGGAGATAGAAGAAGCGTCACAAATTACTGATTCTTCATTTAAACAACTCATTGGGCGTTTGAGAAATACTTATAGAGGAAAAAACTGGGTTGATTTCCGTTATCGTTTGTTTGGACATACAAATCCGCAAGCGGATAAGGGTTGGATTTGGCAGAGGTTTGTTGAACATTCAAAAGAAAATTATCGTCTTATTATTGCGCCGACTACAAATAATATTTATTTGCCACCACACTTTATTCAATCTATGAAGGAAAGTTTTGATGAAGAATATTATAAGATAAACGTATTGGGCGAGTTTGGGGATTATTCTTCGGGGCTTGTTGTTAAAGGATTTGACGAAGGGAACAAACTTAAGCTTCGGTATAATCCGAATTTACCTTTACATTTAACTTGTGATTTTAACGTTGACCCGATGTGTTGGGCATTGGCGCACAAAGATGATGAGAATGTTTATTTCTTTGATGAAATTGTGATTGAAAACACTTCAACTCAACAATGTATCAACGAATTTATCCGAAGATATCCGAAACATAAATCGTCCATAATTATTAATGGTGACGCTTCAGGTGATAACAGAAGTACACAGAGCGAGTATACTAATTATGCAATTATAAAAAATAGTTTGCTTGAATATGGCTACAAGGATGTTAAATTCAGGTTAAGAGATTATAATCCGCCGATTATGAATAGAATTTCAGCATTTAATGCTCGGGTTAAGAATTCAAAGGGCGAAAGGCATTTGTTTGTCGACCCAAGACGATGCAAGTGGATTTTATATAATATATATAATTTGTCATTTAAGGAAGGAACCAGTATTGTTGATGTTCCAACGCATAATCAAATTAAGTCTAATCGTGATTTTAAATTCTTGGAACATCCGTTTGATGCAATAAGTTATTTGGTCGAATACTATTGGCGTTTAAGAGGTTAAGACCTCTTAAACGCCCAATTTTGCAAAAATTTGGTCATTTCCTCATCTTACT
>CAKVGS010000048.1 GCA_934747335.1 uncultured Candidatus Melainabacteria bacterium | reverse complement strand
ACAGCCATCATCACGCATTTTTTTAAGATTAAAAATCCAATAGCCAGCACCTGTCAAAAGTTTATTTCGTTCTTCGTCTGAAAAATTGCTATAACATTTTTCAAAAAAAGTTTCCAACCAAGATCCTTTCAGTTTAGAACCTCGTACACCTGCAAAATAACTATCACTATTTTGCTCAAAATTTAAATACTCTTTAGAAATATCACCATTATAAACAACATCAACATCTGAAATAATCATTTTTTCATATTGAGGAAATAATGATGGCGCCAAAAATTTATAATATATCTCCTTTGAATAATGCCCTTTTGTAAAAGTCGCATCAAACAAATCTTGGAATTTATTTTGCATATTTATAAACTCCAAAGTTGCATTCCCAAATTGCTCTACAATTGATTTTAATTTTTTTTGATTTTGCTCTGAAATATCAGAATGCAAAACATATAACTTATAAAAAAATTGTTTATTTGCATTTTCCAACATTGACACAAAAGCTACGCTTGCAGGTACAACGTAATTATTATCAAAACAATGCATTATAGGAATTATTTTATCATTTGTTTTGAACATAATTTTTATCTCCACATTTCCAAGTTACGTTTTCTTTTACAATCTTTGCCGGATTTCCTGCTATTGCACAAAACTCTGTTGGTATTGATTTGGAAACAACACTCCCCCAACCAACAATAGTATTATTTGGTAAACTTACTCCTTTTAAAATAGTTGCGTTATAACCAATCCAACAACTATCACCAATTTTCATATTCTTAACTACATTTGTTATTTTTTCAGAAACTTTATCATAAATTGGGTGCCCGTCTGTATTGTAAAAATTTACTTTTAAAGAAATTAAACAATTTTTGCCTATACTTATACTATTATTAGAATTAAATGTTGTTATATTTGCGTCTTCTATTCTTGTATTTTCACCAATACTAACATTGACATTTTCAACTTCTCCATGGAAAACATGATTATTTCCTATTGATATATTTAATCCCAGTATTATAGATACATTTTCTCCCAAAACGACTTGATTATTATTTCCATAAATATTAATATTTACCACACCTAAAATATTATTATTTTCCGGGATAACTATTGTATTATTTTCACCAACTATATTTAATTTAATTTTCTTTTTTAAATTTTTAGGAATATTAATATTGTTTTTTCCAACAATTTTATTATGAGTTATATTTTTTTTACGTCTTATAATATCTATTACATCTTGAAAAATTTTTATATGCACTTTATCACCTCGCAAATCATAGCGACATAATCTAATTCCAAGTTTCCATAAAAAGGCAAGCACAGTACACGCATTTTTAAATCATCGGTTGTACGTAATCTTGCGGTTTTGACTGTAATATCATTTTTGTAGCACTCATAATCATGACAAGCCGGATAAAAATATTTTCTTGTCAAAATATTTATTGATTTAAATTTTTCGTACAATTCGTTTCTTGAAATCGGATAATTATCCTCTACTATAATTGGATAGTACTGATATGAGTTTGTTACATTTGCAGGCATTTGAGGAATTTTAATACCTGCAACCTTACTCAATCTCTCATCATAAACAGCTTTTATCTGTTTGCGTTTTGCTTGTTCCTGTTTATATAATTTTAAATTTTCCAAGCCCATTGCAGCACAAAGCTCATTCATTTTTCCATTTATTCCGACCGCCTCAACAAGCTCCTCTGATTGAATTCCAAAATTTCTTAAATCGTAAATCTTTTTTACCAAATCAGAATTTTTATATGTTAAACAACCGCCCTCAATCGTATTAAACAATTTTGTTGCATGGAATGAAAACATTGTTATATCACCAAAATTCCCAATTCCTACACCATCTATTTCTGTTGAAAAAGCATGTGCTGCATCATAAATAACTTTCAGGTTATATTTTTTTGCCAGCAAATCAATTTTTTCTACATCACAAGGAAAACCATATACATGAACGCCCAATATAGCCGATGTATTTGGTGTAATCAATCGTTCAATCTTATCTGCGTCAATCGTCATTGTATTCGGCTCTATATCACAGAATATTGGTTTCAAACCGTTCCAAGCAATACAATGAGGTGTTGCTGCAAAAGTAAATGGAGTTGTAATTACTTCGCTACCATAAGGTAAATTCAACGCTTTTATTGCTGTCAGCAAGGCAATTGTACCGTTATTAAACAATTGAGCATTTGGAACTTTCAAAACTTCTTTAAGCTTTGCCTCCAACTCATTGTGCTTTGCACCCATATTAGTTAGCCATTTTGAAGCCCAAATATCTTCTAATTGCGATTTATATACATCTAATGATGGCAAAAGTGGTTGTGTAACAAATATTTTATTTAACATTTCCAACGCCTGCAAAACAATTCCTTCTTTAAATCTCGTGTTCGTTTTTTCTCGTTTTTATTATGACGAACAATGTTCACTCTTCGTTTCATTCAAAATGTTTATTTTTACATTTTGCATATTTTGTAGAGTTCTTACAGATAGAATTCTAGCACAAAAGTTTTAGTATTAATACTTATGCAAATAATAATTTACAATGTAAAGTTTTTAGAGATGTGTATTTGATTTGGAGCAAAAGTAATTTATCTAACGAAGAAGATTTGTAAAAGCCGAGAATAAAAGGCTTTAGGAACGTTCTACACTTTTTGTGTAAAATGTTAAGAATATAAAATAAGTTATTGGTGCAAAAAAATTGCACCCTACCTTTCTGAATAAAGGTGGGGACGCTCACGCTTTCCCCACCCTACGTTTTTTATTAAAAATGGATAATAAGATTTTCAATTTTCCGTAAAAAAGCATCATTATCGTTATACATCAATATCATCATCGGGAGCTTCGGGCAAATCAGGTTCTGCAACCTGTTTGGTCAATTTTTCGTTAAGCTCTTGAAGCGTAATTGACTTATCCATTTTCTTTAAAGCATTCAAGACCGCAAGTTTGTAATCCGCATCGGCTTGGTTTTTAGGGTTATCCATTATCTCGCCCATTCTCTGACCGAGATAACCCATTACAACGGTTGCAGGAACCAAGATTACCGCTGTTGCCAAAATAGCATGCATATCAATCGCACCAACTCTTATTATGCTAACAGTGCCCAAGACAATAATTGTCATTACTACAAAAAATAATCTTAAATTCTCTGTATAACCCATTCTAACTGTTCCTCACCTATTCACCACGTTTATTTAGGTTTTCCATGTCTTTTTTCATACAGAATTGAACAAGAGTCATTTTATCAATATTACTTAAGCAAGTAAATCTTCCTGAAATCGTATAAAGTCCGCTATCACCTTTTTCTACACGGATAAGTTGGTATTTACATTTGATTTCCTGCTCATCGCTCAATTTAATTGAAACATCATAAACTTTTTCTATATCAATATTATCAGCAGTTCTAAGTTTCATACCACCTGCTGAAAGGTCAAGAGTTCTAACTTTGTGAGAAATATCACCGCAAGTTAATTCTAAGTCTTCCAAGAATTTAATACGCGTAAATTTACGTCTTTGTAAGAATCTGTGTTTTACAGGGTTTGCAATTGTAATCACATTATTTTCAAGTTTCTGAATATAAGATTCAAAATAAAGATAACCGTTGTCGGTAAAAGAATAAAAATCGCAAATATGATTAACAATAAGTCCTTCCGGTTTGTATTTCAATTCCATTCTAAAACCGTCCATTGATACATCCAAAACCTTTCCTTTATTTGTAAGTTTGAAATCTTGTGGAACGATTGTTACGATTTGGTTTTCTTTTATTAGTTCTCTCATATATGACCTTTCTGATTTTTTTATCATTTCTCCCCTCGCCCCTTGTGGGAGAAGGGTTGGGGGTGAGGGGGCTTACGCCTTCACCATACCAACTGACTTAACCTTAACATTTGGACTGATTTCATTATATGACATAATAGAAATTTGTGGATAAGTTCTTTCAACAAGTTTCCTAAACAACAATCTGATTGGAGAAGAACACAGAATTACAGGTTGATTTCCTGTTGCTGTGATAGCTTTTTCTAATTCTAAATTCATCTTATCAAACATATTTTTTGTAAAGCTTGGATCAAGCGTAACGCTTTGACCGTCAGGACTCGCACCTTTAGCAATTGTATTTTCAACATCAGGAGCAAGTGTTATTACATATAATTCACCCGTATCGGCAAGATTTTGCTTGCAAATATTTCTTGATAATGCTTGGCGCACATGTTCAGTTAAGAAGTTAGGATTTTTATTAATCTTAGCCTGTAAACTGATTGTTTCTAGAATAGTTTTCAAATCGCGCACTGCAACACCTTCTTTAAGCAAGTTTTGCATAACAATTTGAACATCGCCGACTGTAATATCTTTCATGATGTCGTTAACATAATCTTCTGAAACTTCTTTTTTAAGATTATCAATAAGTTGCTGAACATCAAATCTTGAAATGATTTCAGACGCACATTTTTTGATAACTTCAGTTATGTGTGTAGAAATTACAGCAGAGGCTGAAACAACCGTGTAACCTGACATTTCTGCCATGTCTTTGTCTTTCGGTTCAATCCAAAGAGCAGGTAAACCAAATGCCGGTTCTATTGCATGAATACCGTTTATAGCAAGATTACCGACAGGGTCGCCGGCACACATTGCAAGATATCGTTCAGGATAAACTTCACCTGATTCCAGTGCAACACCTTTTAATTTTATTTGATACGAATTTGGAGAAAGTTGTAAATTATCACGCACTCTAATTGATGGAAGCACAATACCTAAATCCAGTGCTGTTTGGCGTCTGATTTGAGCAATACGTTCCAATAAATCACCGCCCATTTCAACATTAAGCAATTGTACAAGCCTGTAACCTACTTCAATTTCAATCGTATCAACGTTAAGCAACTCCATAACACTTTCTCTTGTTGCTTTTGCGCGTTTTTCTTTTTTGCCGAGTTTTTCTTGCTGAGCTTGTTGAGCCTGTTGAGCTTCTTGTGTTTGTAAAACTTCTTTTTTATTTTTAGCTTTAAAATAAGCCATTCCACCTGCTATGCCTGCAATTGCTAAAAACGGAACAGTCGGCATGCCAGGAATTATACCCATAAAACCTAAAAGCCCTGCTACAACACCTAAAACTCTAGGGTCAGAAAACATTTCGTTTTTGATATCTTGAGATAAAGATTCGTCTTTCCCTGTTGCACGAGATACAATCAAACCTGTTGCAGTAGAAATCAAAAGTGCAGGAATTTGAGAAACAAGACCGTCACCAACTGTTAAAATAGTATATGTTGAAAGCGCTTGTTGAACATTCATGTGTAATTGAATTATTCCGATAATCAATCCCCCAACGATATTGATAACAGTAATTACAATACCTGCTGTCGCATCACCCTTAACGAATTTTGAAGCACCATCCATAGTACCGTAAAAATCTGTTTCGCGTTCTAGTTTTCTACGTCTTTCTTTTGCCTGTTCTTCGTTAATCAAACCTGAATTTAAATCAGCGTCAATGCTTAATTGTTTACCGGGCATTTTATCCAAGGTAAATCTGGCAGAAACTTCAGCAACACGAGTTGCACCACCTGTGATTACCATAAAGTTGATTAAAACAAGGATACAAAATATAACTGCACCGACAACATAGTTCCCGCCGACAACGAATTCTCCGAACGAGTTAATTACGTTTCCCGCTTCGCCATTTAATAAAATCAAACGCGTAGAACTAACGTTTAAACCTAATCTGAAGAGGGTTGCAATCAATAGAACCGTTGGAAAAGAAGAATAATCAAGAGGTTCTTGGGTGTATAAGCACACAAGCATGATTACAACCGCTAAAGAAATATTTACGGTAAGCAACAAATCTAAAAGCACAGGTGGGAGTGGAATTACCATCATGCACACAATAACGACCAAGCCAATCGCAAGGACGATATCATTATTGCTTAATAATTTTGATAATTTTCCAAGTTCCATTTGTCTCTTTCTCTAAAAGAGGCATACCTCTCCACCAATAACATTCTAACATCATTTTATCAATTATGACAAGGTTGTAAAGATTTTTTAATCAAATAGTAGTAGTAGGTCGTGTTCAACATTTTCATTGAACACGACTTAAAATTAACCTTCGCCATTCTTTTGCTTAAATACATAAGCCAAAATTTCTGCAACTGCAACATACATATCCGATGGAATTACTCCATCTATTGGAACATTATTATATAATGTTCTTGCTACCGGTCTGTTTTCTACAATTGGAACATTATTTTCTTTTGCAATTTCTCTAATCTGAAATGCCACATAATCAACACCTTTTGCAACCACAATTGGCGCAGGCGCTTTTGTTTTATCATATTTAATTGCAACGGCATAATGTGTTGGGTTTGTTACAACCACATCCGCTTGAGGCACAGAAGACATCATTCTTTGGCGCGCCATTTGCATTTGGATAGATTTAATCCTTGCTTTAATCTTTGGATCTCCTTCTGTGTCCTTGTGTTCGTCTTTAATCTCTTGTTTAGTCATCTTAATTGATTTTTCATATTCATAAGTTTGATATTTTTTATCAAGATAGCCTAAAACCAACATGGCAAGGCACATGTTAATAATCATGTTGATTAAAACAGACACAATAATGTTTAAAGCAATAGGAAATTCAAGTCCAACAAGCCCGAGTAAGTCACCTTTTCTGCTATTAATTGCTGAATAACCACAAGCTGCAACAACAACAATTTTAAGAATAGATTTTGCAAATTCAACCATAGAACGAGGTTCAAACGGGTTAAACATTCTTTTCGCATTTTGAAGCATTCTTTGCGGTGAAAGATTTTCAAGGTTGAATTTAACTTTTTCAAGCGCAAAAACATGCCCGACATCAAGCCTTATAATAAGAATAGATGCAATTAACAGTAAGACAAAAAACGGCAAAACGATTACAGCCGTATAATGAAAATACGGCAAAAGAAGCCCCATTATGTTATCAACACTAAAACTCGTCGGATTAAGATGCGAAAACGTTTCACGCATCATACTCTGAATAGTGTTAATCATATTTTTAGCAAAAACGCCCAGCAAAGCAATCCCTGCAACCATAACCAGTGCAGCGTCCATATCTCTGCTTTTAGCAACATTACCACGTTCCCGTTCTTTGGTTCGCCGTCGGGTGGTGGCTTCTTCGGTTTTCTCTGCAGCTTCATTTCCCATCTATTTTATTTTAGCAAGGAAGTGTAAAAATGGCAAAAAAGGTTTTATAATTTTATTTAATATTTAAAACATGCCGGCGATTTGTGTCATAAAACGTTCGATTAGGACTCCCATGTATTCCGCCATTGGGCGCATAAACATTAGAGATAGAAGTAAGCCCAAATAAATTTTTAACGGCATTGAAACCATGAAGATGTTCATTTGTGGCATCATTTTTGAGGTAAAACCTAACAAGACATCTGTAATAAACAATATACCAAATACAGGAAGTGCTATACTTAAACCAATTCCGAATATTTGTCCGCTCATTTGTACAATTTGTCCGACAAGTTCGGGAGAAAATGTAAACACATAACCGACAGGCATTGATTTAAAGCTGTTATAAATCGCAGAAAACAGCCATTGGTGTGCACCTAATCCTATAAACAGCATAGACGCCAAATACGTATAAGCTTGTGTAATAACAGGAGATTGTCCGCCGGAAGTCGGGTTTAGTGCTTGGTCAGCAGATAAGCCCATCTGAACGGCAAACGTATTTACACCCATTTCAATTCCTACAAACAAAATATTTGCGCAAAATCCCATTGCAAAACCAATTATAAATTCTTTAAAAAGAATTAAAGTTAAAGCAGGTACGGAATTTGGTACTACAAAGCTTGTATTATATTGAACTATCGGGAATAAAATAAATGCAATACAAGCAGCAAGCCAAATTTTCACTTGAGTTGGTATCGGATATGTTGAAAAAAGCGGTGCAGAGGCAAACAAACCTGACAATCTTGTAAAAATTGCCATAAAAAGAATTATATTGCTTACTGAAAACAACACATCCAAATTAAACATTATATAACACCTATTAATTGAGGAATCATATCCATAAATTCATTAAATGTTGTTATGAAAATACTCATCATCCAAGGCATCAAGAATATCAATAAAATTACGCAGCCAACAATTTTTGGAACAAACGTTAATGTTGATTCTTGAATTTGTGTTACTGTTTGGAAAATACTTACTAAAAGACCCAAAACTACACCGACTAGCAAGATTGGAACTGAGATTTCCAAAGTTAATATAAACATTTTCTGTAAAAGTGTTATTACTATATCCTGATTCATTGTTTTTCTTTCTACTTATTCTTTTGACTAACAAGAGTTGGTCATTCCCTCTCCTTACAGGAGAGGGCTAGGGTGAGGTGTCTACACATGCCTCACAATCTAATACTAGGTCACAAAACTTTCTACAAGAGATTTGACAACCAAATACCATCCATCAACCATTACAAACATAATGAGTTTGAACGGTAAAGCAATCATGGTTGGTGGCAAGAACATCATACCCATTGATACCAGTACCGATGAAACTACAATATCTATAACAAGAAACGGAAGATAAACAACAAAACCTATTGTAAAAGCAGTTTTAAGTTCGCTCAAAATAAATGACGGCAAGAGAACATAAGTCGGCACATCATCCTTATTTTTAGGCTTTTCAATTTTCGCCATTCTTACAAACAACGCCAATTCTTTTTCATGCGTCTGTTTAAACATAAATTTACGAACAGGTTCAATCCCTCTATCAAGCGCAACCTGTTGAGTAATTTGATTATTCATATAAGGTTGAAGCGCCTTTTCGTTAATTTCATTAAAAGTCGGCGCCATAATAAAGAACGTTAAAATTAACGCCAAACTTGTAATAACTTGGTTAGGAGGAAGGTTGCCCGCACCTATTGCTTGTCTTGTAAGCGACAAAACCACAACAAGTCTTATAAAGCTCGTTGTCATAATCAAAATACTTGGCGCAAGTGTCAAAATTGTTAACCAAATAAGAATTTGCAAACCATTTGTAAAATCTTGCGGAGTATTTGCCGTACCTAATCCAATATTTATATTCGGAAATGTCATTGCAGCATTTGACGGCATAATTGAAAACAAAAACAGCCCAAATGCCCCTCCCCACTTCTTTATGTCTGATAACTTCATTATATTTCCTTTAAAAATCGACTATAACTCAAGAATATGTTAACAAATTGAAGCAAGTCATGGCAAATCATTAAGTTTTATTGCAAAATTTCTAAAAATTAACTTACAAAGGCTCTTGCCAAGAGTTCTGCCGGTTCGGCTATTGCAGTAGAATATTCTATAAATTCGTTATCCGGTGCAAAATATTTACGCATTGCAGAACGGTTTGTTATTTTTTCATAACAAACATACGAATCAACATTGTCCTTCAAGTAGCCAGCAAAAATACGCTGCTTGTGGGACAAATTATAGTCCTTCAAGTTTTTGACGATATACATATACCTATATTATATATCATATTGATATAGATTTGCATAATAATGCAATAAATATTTACAAATGTGATTTTGCAAATTCACAACCACAGTAATTTTGTCTATAAATTCCCAACTCTTTTGAAAGTTTATTTGTTTTCAAAAACCCGTCTTTTTTCTTAAAATCAATAGCTACAAATTCCAAATCATCCGCAAGTTCTCGACCGATTCTTGAAATCATTTCAAAATTTTTATGAGGACTTATTGGAAGCGAAGTTGTAAATTTATTTATACCAAGTTCCTTCGCCTTATTAACAGTTTTCTGCAAACGCAAACGAATACATTCAACACAGCGCTTACCTCTTTCTGGCTCATCTTCCAAACCTTTTACTGCCATTAAATACTCGTCATGTTTGTACTCCTCAACCACCAAATCTACCCAATGATACATACAAACTATTTTTTGCGCCTCCAAGCGTCTATTAAACTCGTCCTCCGTATCAAGATTAGGATTGCAGAAATAAACCACAGGCAAATATCCCATCTCCTTTAGCAAAGAAATAGGATATCCCGAACAAATTCCGCAACAAGCATGAATTAATATTTTATTTTCTTGGTTTTGCTCCGTGTTCAATTAACAAATCCTTCAACTCGTAATATGGTTTTATTCCAACCACCTCATCACCATTGATATAAATAGTCGGCGTGCTGTCAATATCTAAATTATTTGCATTAACTAACTCGTCTTCGATTTCTTTTGCCGTTGCATCAGATTCCATATCCTTGACAAATTTATCTTTATCAAAGTCCAACTGTTCAGCAAGTTTTAGCATGTCTTCCATTTTTGTAGGCTGATTTTCATACAAAAGTGAACTCATTTCCCAATAATTGCCCTGTTTGCCCGCTGCAAGCGCACCCTTTGCCATAAAACAAGCATTGGGGTGCATATTCACAGAGATATAAGGGTTACACTCTTTATCAAACGGTAAATTGTGGTGAACAATTTTTATATTGGAAAAATCTTTAACCGCTTCATGCAACATTATATTTTCCATATAACAAATAGGGCAAACATAATCTGAATAAAGTTCTATAACTACATCTGCGTCGTTCGCCCCCAATACATTTCCCTTAACTCTGTAAGGGTTAAATTTCATATCTCTATATTTCAAAATAGCTTTCTGTTTCTTTATATGAGGAACAAAACTATAAGTAACTCCGCTATAAGTTAAAAAAGAAGCCGCTATTATTACTAAAACAATAAAAGTTTTAGTATACTGTTTTGCGCCCGCCATAAAATCTAAAAAAGTCGTTTTAAAAGCTTCTACAAGCTTTTTTAATTGTCCAGAAGAGGCAACAAGAGCAATAAATAAATCAATAAAGTATGTTACAAAACATAAAATACAAAGTTTGTGTATTTTAAAAATACTTAGTCCTGCAAGCACCATCGAGCACACAAATGCCAAAGTACCAAGCATGCTAATATAAGACATAGGATTTTTGAATACTTCCAAAAACTTAAGCAATCGGAATTTTTTGAAATAATCAACAACAGTCATGAACAAAACCGTTACATAAAAGAAAATCCCCCAATATGCGAGCGGAATTCCCCAAAATTGCGAAACTGTTGATCTTGCAGCGCCATCACAATCAACGAATTCGTTAATTGAACAAAAGCTGGAAAGTGCATATTTTTCATAATTTGCAACATAATATATGCATGCCAGCTTCACTGAAAGCAACAATCCCGCAAATGCAAGTATTTGTACCGCAAGTTTCTTTTTATCAATATTCATAAAACCTAACTCCCGTCTAGTCTACTTATCTAATTCTAATATATAATAATCTTTTTTCAATGATACTAATACCGAATAAACCTAAGTAAAAGGTTTTAGCCTAGTTGAGCTATAATTATTTCTTGTAATATTTTTGTTAAGATTTGTTAAGAAAATCATACGTTTTGATGATTTTATTTTAAAAAACTACTGCTAATATATATCTATAC
>CAKVGS010000047.1 GCA_934747335.1 uncultured Candidatus Melainabacteria bacterium | reverse complement strand
TAGAGCAGATTGAAAAAGAATTCAGAGCTCAAATAGAAAAAGTCATTAGCCGCACAAAAGTTACTCATATCGACTCTCATGTGCATACTCATTCCATTCCAAAGATTTTTGAATTAACGGCAAAATTAGCTAAAGAATATGGTATTAAACAAATCCGAACACAATTTGAAAAACCTTATCTCATGCCAGACGCAAGTAGAATTTTAAATCGTAAATATCCTATAAATCTAATTAAAGTTGCACTTTTAGAATTTTTTACACTTATAAATGAAAAAACTGTTTTTAAATACGGTTTAACTACTAATGATTATTTGCTTGGCGTTTCATTCACTTCCATGATGAACAGTTTGGCAATTTCATACGGTTTAATGGCGATAAAATATGATAAAGTTGTAGTAGAAGCTCTTATTCATCCTTGCAGATACGAAGACGGTACAATTGATAATCATTTTGAAGAATTTCAGATTACAAAAAATCAAAAACTAAAAGAAAAAATCGAGAATTTGGGTTTTGAAATAACAAATTATGCCAATAATGAACAAGACTAAAACTTTAACAGCAACTCTTGTAATTCTTTTGTTGATTGCATTTTCGCTTTTGCCAAAAGACAAAGAGTTTTGTGTCAAAAATGTCATTTCACCAACAGAAATTCAACTTAATAACAATGAAATTTTAAAATTTGATAATATTCAAACTTTTGATGCCGGTTATTCTCAAAAAAATAAAGAACTTGCTACAAAACTTGAAATAAGCGAAGACGAAGCTTTTATTATCGGAAATTTAGCCAAATATTGGTCGCAAAATCTTCTGAACGGTCGTGATGTTTTGGTTGAAAATGGAGATTTAATCTATTATAAATACAGCTACCAAAAGAAACTGGAAAATTCTGCTTTTGGGATAAGAAACAACGAACCTTGCAGAAAATCCGCATTCTATAAACTGTTAAAATCAATCAGGCACACAAAATACGGAATTTTTGTCGACAATAAATTTTATCCGATATCAAAAGAATTTGCTCAAGGTGATTTTATAGTAATAAGAAAAAGTCATTATTACAAATTATTTCCCAAAATGTCTGCTAAAAAGACACAACAAACAAATATAGAAAAAGCAAAAATATATTTTAAACCGTTTTCTAATGGCAATATAAAAATCGTTGTTTCTGATTTGACCACTAAACTTAAGCCTGATAGAAATTGTTCAAGCGACATCTGCAAAGAGATTTTAACCAATATTAATAATTCAAAAATTTCAATAGATATGGCAATTTACGGTTACTCATCAACTCCTGAGATTGAAAAAGCGATAAAAGATGCGCAAAATCGCGGTGTTAAAATTCGATTGGTTTATGACGTAGATACAAAAAATCAAAATATTTATCCTGACACTTTTAAATTTGTAAACTTAATCGCGAATTCCCAAAACGATGGAGGATTGAAAGATTCAAATTCTACAATGCACAATAAATTTTATATTTTAGACAACAAAACAGTAATTACAGGCTCTGCAAACCTTTCACACACAGATATGTCAGGTTTTAATTCTAACAACATAATTGTGATTAATTCACCTGACGTAGCTAAAATTTATAAAACAGAATTTGAACAAATGTTTAATGGCAAATTTCACTCTGCAAAAATTCCAACAGCGAACAATAATACAAATAATATGCAAATTTATTTTTCACCACAGGATAAGTCAATAAGCAATGCCGTTTTGCCTATTATTGAAGGTGCAAAAGATTATATTTACATCCCGATTTTTGTAATTACTGAAAACCGTGTAGTGGAAGCTTTAATCAGTGCAAAACAACGCGGAGTCGATGTAAGGCTTATTGCCGATGCGTTAAATGCTTCAAGCAAATATTCTAAAATCAAAGTTTTAAGAGCAAACGGAATTCCCGTAAAAATTGAAAACTACGCAGGTAAAATGCACTCTAAAACAATGATTACGGATGATAAATATTCCATCATCGGTTCAATGAATTTTTCAAAAAGCGGTGAAAATAAAAATGATGAAAATACAATAGTTCTTCAAAATGCAGACGCTGCAAAATATTTGAAACGCTTCTTTTTATATCAATGGGATAAAATTCCTGACAAATGGCTTACAGGTTATCCGAGAGCCGAAGGTTGGGAGTCTGTCGGTTCTTGTAGCGATGGAATCGATAATGATTATGACGGTTTGATTGATGCAGCAGATAATGGCTGTCAAAAAAAGTATTAATATGTATCATTTATAAAATTAAACAAATTCGCGTGTGATTGCCTAATTTTAGCCTGAAACTTGTATTTAATCATTAGTGTATTCGGATTTGAAGCATAACTATGCTTATCATTTGAATTTACTGCTATTTCTGTGTTTTTAGATGATAAAACCATGTCACTACTAATCATCTTATGTCCTTTCGGGTACAATGTATATCTAATTTCGGTGTGTATCTTATATTATAATAGTAAAAAAAATTTTGCCAAGAGTAAATTTTATAATTTTATGATCAATGTTAATAAGTTTAATAATTATTAATTTATGTAAACATTTTATATAAAAGTAGCAATTTATTTTTTCTACTCGTGTTTAAGTAACTACAAGGAATTGTGTGAATGTCTACTTTTGGTGATTATAAATCATATAAAAAATATGAACCTGCTTACGTATCTTGGAAAAAAAATCAAGATATAGTAGAAGCTAAGCGCATGGCATATTTAAAACAAAATCCCGATGCCGTTTCTGACGAAGATATACAGCGCGGTCAAACACTTATCAGAGCGATTGATATCATGGATGAGTATTCACAAAAACGTGCAGAAGACACGGAAGCCGCAACAGAAGCTGCAATGGGCATGGCACTTGAATTCTTGATGTTTGGAGGAGCGGGTTTAGGATTTTTGGCAGGACGTTTAAAACCTGTTCAAAGATTAATCTCTAAACTTAGCAAAAACAAAAAACAAACTGTTGCGTTAAACAGTATAATTCCTGCTGTTGCAGGTGGTTTAATCGGTACAATTGCCTCATTCCCACTGCAAGCTTGGGGTGCTAAAGCGGAAGTATCCGCATCAAGAAAAGGACGTTTTGAAGCAATGCGCAAAGAGCTGAATAATCCAAACAGCTTTGCAATTCTCTCAGATAATCAAATTAAAGAAGCAAAAGAAATTTCAAAAACTGTTGTTCTTGAAGAAGACAGGAAAAATAAAGTTAAAGCAGCTTTAATGGAAGGTTTGGGTATAAATTCTTTAAAATCACTTGCGGGTGACAGCAAAGAATACAAACAACAAAGAAAACTCTTTGAATTAGAACTTGAAAACGATAAAAAACATGTTAACGACAAAATGAGTTCTGATGAAATCGAAAAAGCAAAAAAAGACCAACAATTATTAACAAAACTCGTAGAAAAAATTGATATCGCATCACAAGATTACGCAGAAAATGCCGAACTTGCAGCAGGAGCACTTTTCACGGGCGTGTTAGGATTCTCCGCAATCGGCAGTATTTTAATCGAAAAACTTCTCAACGCTTGTAAAGTTAAATCAGCTGCAAAAATCTCATTTGTCACAAAAGTTATAGGTACAGTGGCATCTATGGGTTCTGCAATGTTTATGGCACAAATTTCTAAAGACGCGTCCAGAGTCGGAAGATTCAAGGTAAAACAAGAATTGATGAAAAATCCCGAATCTTTTGTATATGTTGATGATGAAAAACTTAATAACGTAAAAGATTTTAACGTTAATAACAAGAAAAAAGACGGTATTTTTGCTTTTATAAAAAATGCTTATAAAGACATGAAAGAATATAATAATTATAAAAAAACAAAAGCAAAAGAAGAAAAAAGATTCTATAAAGCTATTGAACAACTGGATTTAAGTGACGAACAAATAAAAGATGCAAAAAGATTACAAAAAAATGCATTTAAAACATTTAACAAAGTAGATGATAATTCTCAAAAATATTCGGAAAGCGTTGAAGCATTGGGACAAGCGTCTGCCTTCCCTATAAACTTAATCTTTTCAGGTATTGGTGCAATTATCGGTCTTAAATTCCTAAACAAGAAAGCTGCAAACAAAATGCAGGAAGCAGAAAACTTTATGAAATATTTCGGAGTAATACTTGTAAGTTCTCTACCTTCAATATTGATTAATGCACATATTACTAAAGAACAGAAAAAAGCTTCTCGTGTAGCTGATATGCTTGCTATTAATGAAATGAAGGATTATAGAAGTTTTAAATAACTTTAAAATTAAACTTCACCTTATTCAACAATTCTTTTTCCAACTGACTTGAAAACTCTAGTAATTTTTCTGTTACTATTTTTCTATCATGAATTTTTAAATCATAGCTGCCGGAATTTTTTTCTAAAAATTCTTTAATTTGATTATATTTAGTGCTTGTTACCACAGAAACATTTTTTTCTGTTTGTTGATTTATTAAAACACCCAATACCTGAGCTAATAAATGTTTATTTGCCTGCAAAGATAAGCATTCTAACAATTTATTAATCGGTTGATTTTTCAACTCTTTGTAATAGGAAGATATCCTTGCTTTCGTTTCCAATGTATCGGGTAGACTAGAAAATAAGGTAGGTCGTTTTAATGCAACTTCTACAAATTTTGTTTTAGTCACACCAAATCTTTGTGCGGACTCAGTAATATTTTTATCCAATGTTTCAGGTGATTGATAAAATAATTGAGGTTGTCTTAATGCTACTTCTACAAACTTTGATTTCTCAACTCCAAATCTCTTTGCGGACTCAGTAATATTTCTATCCAATGTTTCGGGTGATTGACAAAATAATTGAGGTTGTTTTAATGCGGCATTTACAAATTTGGTTTTAGAAACGCCAAACCTTTGTGCTGAATCAATAATATTTCTATCCAATGTTTCAGGTGATTGACAAAATAATTGAGGTTGTTTTAATGCGGCATCTACAAATTTGGTTTTAGTAACGCCAAATCTTTGCGCCGAATCAGTAATATTTCTATCTAATGTTTCAAATGATTGACAAAATAATGGAGGTCGTTTTAACGCGGCGTCTACAAATTGAATTTTAGTAATGCCAAACCTTTGCGCTGAGTCAATAATATTTCTGTCCAATGTCTCAGATGATTGATAAAATAATTGAGGTTGTTTTAATGCAGCTTCTACAAATTTGGATTTAGAAACGCCAAATCTCTTTGCTGAATCAGTAACATTTCGGTCTAATGTTTCAGATGATTGACAAAATAATTGAGGTTGTTTTAATACTGCGTCTACAAATTTGGATTTAGAAACGTCAAACCTTTGTGCAGACTCAGTAATATTTCTATCCAATGTTTCGGGTGATTGACAAAATAATTGAGGTTGTCTTAATGCAGCTTCTACAAATTGGGGTTTAGAAACGCCAAACTTTTTTGCTGAATCAGTAATATTTTTATCCAATGTTTCAAGTGATTGATAAAATAATTGAGGTTGTTTTAATGCGGCATCTACAAATTGAGATTTAGAAACGCCAAACCTTTGTGCTGACTCAGTAATATTTTTGTCTAATGTTTCCAAATTCCTATTAAAAAATTCCGGTTCTTTTTGAGCAATTTTTAAAAACACGTCAGAACTTACTCCAAATCTTTTTGCAAATTCTTGAACTCTTCGTTGAACTTCCGAAGAAATTTCGGCTGATTTTTTTTGCATCGCCACTTGAGCGACACCGTCAGAAGATTTTGCTAACGAAACTGCTTCAAAAGCTGCATTATCTTCCATTAAAGGATTAGAAAAATTTTTTAACTCTTTTTTTGACGTAAAACTAACTAAATTATTAAAATTACTAAAAATTTTCTGGTTTATTAAAATTTGCATATTATGTTCTTTTATGCCTCCATATTAATACATACCCTGTAATTTTTTTATTTGCTTTATACACGCTTTTTCTTAATAAAAATTTACATTTTCTTCATTTTATAAATTTTTTAATTAAAGGATTGCGCATTCATGTTGCGAGAAAAATACCTTTATGTTAGTATCAGGAAAAAGATGAATAGTAATATATTTAAGGAGCACGTATGATTTCAGTAAACGATTTAAAGAATGGCTTGACACTTGAACTAGATAACGGTCTATGGAACGTTGTTGAATTTCTACACGTTAAACCCGGTAAAGGCGCAGCTTTTGTTAGAACAAAGCTTAAAAACGTTGAATCAGGTAACGTTATCGAAAAAACTTTCAGAGCCGGTGAAAAAGTTGCGAAAGCTATGCTTGACCGTAGAGAAATGCAATATTTATACAAAGAAGGTAAAGATTACGTTATGATGGATAACGAAACTTACGAACAACTTCAACTTACAGACGACCAAGTTGGTGATGGCGTAAAATACCTTAAAGAAAATATGATTGTACAAGTTTTGATGCACGATAAGAGAATTATCGGTGTTGATATACCTGCTCACGTAGAATTGGAAGTTGTTGATACTCCACCTGCTGAAAAAGGTAACACTGCTCAAGGCGGTACAAAACCTGCAACACTTGAAACAGGTGCTGTTGTAAACGTTCCATTCTTCGTATCAAACGGCGATGTAATCAGAGTTGATACTAGAAGTAATGAATATCTTGATAGAGTTTAGAAGAACTAAGTTCAGAAGTTTAGAAGAAATTTTAGATTGCTCATAAAATCAATGTTTAAAATTCCTTCTAAACTACTCAACTTCTAAACTCCTAAACTTTTTAAGGAGAAACATACAAATGAAATTTGAATCAGACTATATAGAAAAATTAGCAAAAATCATTGCTGACAATGATTTAACAGAAATATCTTTAGAAGATGGCGAACAAGCTATCACTATCAGAAAAGATTTGCCTGAGGTTAACATGGTAGCTTCTGCACCTGCTGTTGCAGCCGCTCCACAAGCAGCACCTGCTGCACCTCAATCAGCTTCTGCACCGGCTCCTGCTGCTAAAGAAGAAGTTAAAGGCAAAGCAATCACTTCACCTATGGTAGGTACTTTCTACGCAGCGTCTTCACCTGACGCAGCACCATTTGTTGAAGTTGGTTCAACTATTAATGTTGGCGATGTTGTATGTATTATTGAAGCAATGAAATTAATGAACGAAATCAAAGCTGAACAAGCTGGTAAAGTAGTTCAAATCTGCGTTAAAAACGGCGACCCAATCGAATTTGGTCAAGTTTTGATGTACGTAGAGTAGAAGAGAAGGATTAAGTTTAGAAGTTTAGAAGAAATTTTAGATTGTTTATAAAATCAATGTTGAAAATTCCTTCTAAACTACTCAACTTCTAAACTCCTAAACTTTTTAGGGAGAAACATTTTATTAAAAGGGTATGTTATGTTTAAACGAGTATTAATAGCAAATAGAGGCGAAATCGCAGTTAGAGTAATTAGAGCGTGTAGAGAATTAGGCATTCCGACAGTTGCAATATATTCTCAAGCAGACGCAAAGTCACTACACGTTAGATTGGCAACAGATGCATATTGCATCGGGCCTGCACCTAGCGCACAAAGTTATTTGAGCATTCCTGCTATTATTTCAACAGCATTGATGACAGGCTGTGACGCTATCCACCCCGGATATGGTTTTATGTCAGAAAGAGCTGACTTTGTTGATATTTGTACAGAACACGGTATCAAATTTATCGGGCCTTCTGCGGAATCTATGCGTAAGATGGGTGATAAAGCAACTGCTCGTAAGACAATGATTGAAAATAATGTTCCTGTTACTCCGGGCACAGGTATCTTAACCTCAGTAGAACAAGCCAGAGAATTTGCTCACAAAGCAGGTTATCCTATCATTCTTAAGGCAACTGCTGGTGGTGGCGGTAAAGGTATGAGAATCGTAAGAAGCGATGATGAGTTGGAAACAAACATGAACCTTTGCCAAATGGAAGCTGAAAAATTCTTCGGCAACCCAGGGGTTTATGCTGAAAAATATTTGGAAAACCCTCGTCACATTGAAGTTCAAATTTTAGGCGACTCTTTCGGTAACGTAATCCACTTAGGCGAAAGAGATTGTTCAATCCAAAGAAGACACCAAAAATTGTTAGAAGAAGCTCCTTCTCCTGCAATTGATGAAGAAACAAGAAAAGAAATGGGTGCAGCTGCTGTTCGTGCTGCAAAAGCTATCGGATACGAAGGTGCAGGTACTTGCGAATTCTTGCTTGACCACGATGGCAAATGGTACTTTATGGAAATGAATACACGTGTTCAAGTTGAACACTGTGTAACTGAAATGATTTCACAAGTTGATATCGTAAGAGAACAAATCCTTGTAGCATCAGGTAAAAAATTAGGCTACACTCAAGATGATGTTCTTTTGAGAGGTCACGCTATTGAATGTCGTATTAATGCCGAAGATCCTGAGCACGACTTTATGCCTTGTCCTGGTAAGATTGACGGTTATTTTGCCCCTGGTGGTTTCGGTATAAGAGTTGATTCTCATGTTTATCCGGGATATTCAATTCCACCTTATTATGATTCAATGATTGGTAAATTGATTTGTTGGGGACAAAACAGAAACGAAGCAAGACGCAGAATGTATCAAGCTTTGAAAGAATATGTTGTTACAGGTATTAAAACAACAATACCTTTCCACCAAGAAATTGTTGAAGATGAAGTGTTTATAAGCGGAAACTTCAATACAGGATTTATAGAAGATTTCTATAAAAGAAAAGGTAAAGAAAACAAATAATAAAAACTTTTCGGGTGCAAAAAATTGCACCCTACAATTTTTAAATAAAAATATGTTCAATATCAAACGTATTTAATTAAGAAATGTAGGGTGCAATTTTTTGCACCATTAACTATAAAACAATATGAAAAAAAGAGGTTAAATTAACCTCTTTTTTCGTATTGTTTTTGTCTTATTTATCTAAACTAAAACTTAATAAAATTCATATTATGTCTTTCCAAATATGACTTCAAATCACGCTTGATTTCAGGACACAAGATGTACAATACAATGATGTTTGGAACGCATAACGCAATCATCATAGCATCTGTAATATCAATAACTGATTTAACGTTCATTGCAGAACCAATAATAATAAATAAGCAATAAATCAAGTTAAATGCAAGAACACGTTTTTTACCTTCACCAAACAAGAATGTCCAAGCTTTTTGTCCGTAATAAGCCCAAGAAATTAAAGTTGATAATGCAAACATTACAGCGATTATCGAAAGAATAATTGGGAAGAACGGAATTACAGATTGAAAAGCATTTGATGCCAATTCGATACCTGAAATTTCTTTAGCAGCGTGTGTGCAAGCACCTGAGAATACAATCGCAAAAGAAGTGAACAAGCAAAGAACACCTGTTAAGAATGTTTCTAATAAAGCTACGAAACCTTGAGAAACAGGTTCTTTAGTTTGAGCAGTAGCATAAACAATCGCAGCTGCACCTGTTCCCGCTTCGTTTGATTGAACAGAACGTCTTAAACCAATGATAATTGTACCGATTACACCACCTGCAACAGCTGTCGGATGAAAAGCTTCACGAATAATCAAAGCAATCGCATGAGGAATATTCATAAAGTTTGCGAAAATAACAATTAAGCCTGAAACAATATATAATAAACACATTGTCGGAGTTAAAATTGTTGTAACTTTTGCTATGCTTTTAATACCACCAACAATTACCATACCTATTAAAACTGCTGCAACTAAACCAATTAACCAAGTATAACCATGAAAAATACTATGTGAACCACCGGTAATAAATACTATTTGGTGTGCAGTCTGATTGATTTGAATCATATTACCGCCTGTAATACCGCCACCAATACAAAGTATTGCATATAATACAGACAAAGGTTGACCTAACCAACGCATTTTCTTTCTTGTAAGACCGTGCGCAATATAGTGCATTGGTCCACCTGAAACCGAACCGTCAAGGTTAAATCTTCTATATTTAACAGCTAAAGTAGCTTCAACAAACTTAATAGACATACCTAAAAGAGCGCCTGCAAAAATCCAAAACGCAGCACCAGGTCCACCAATCGAAATTGAAATTGCAACACCTGCAATACTACCAATACCAATTGTACCTGATAAAGCGGTTGCTAATGCTTGGAAAGATGAAACCTCACCACATCCTTCATTATGTTTTTCTGCTGGTTTTGCAACTACATCAATCGCATGTTTAAATCCCCAAACAGAAATACCTTTAAAATAAAACGTGAAAAAGAAACCAGCAATCAATACCCAAAAAATAATTAACGGAACTTCACATCCGCAAATATTAATTGGAAAGAAAATCAATCTTGCGACAGCGTCAGAAACCGGCGCAACATGCTTATCCATAAATTCATCTACATTCATAGCTTGCGCTGATTGCAGAGTCATAAGCATTGTCGTAAATAACATCATTAAAAATCTCATCATAATCTCTTTTTCCCTTAATTCTCGGCTATTTAACCATTTTCTATAATTGTATCAAAAACATGTCAAATTATTAAAAAATCGTTACAATAAAGTGTAAATGTAACAATATTAATGAAGACTTAAAATTTTTCGCAAAAAAAAGCCACTCAAACGAAGTGGCAGGAAAAGGAAAAAGGGATTAAAAAGGGAAAATTTAAACTTATGAGAAGATACCGAATGTACGTTCGATGTTGTCACTTATAACCTTCTTAACTGAATCATATTCAGTCTTTAAGGCTTCACGTTCGGTTTCTAATTTAGATAATTCGTTATCAAATTTTTTGTCCTTAGCGTTAATTGCTTTGGTTTGGTGTTCATATTCGGCTTCAGCTTTTGCATAAGCGCGTTTGTCGATAGTTGTTGTGGCGGTTGTTCCTACAAAACTGTCTGTTGATAGGGATGTTGTTGACATATCTACTTCGCCGGTCTTTTTGTCGGTGTTAATAATCGAAATTGAAAATTTACCGTTTTCCAATTGATTTTTCAACCAATCGCCGTCGCTTGCCGCATCACCGTTCATCAAACCGTTAAATTTTGTAATACTTACGCAACCACCGCAAGCTTGGATTTGACGGAAAATGTTTAAATAATAGTTAAAATCTTCTGAGTTGTAATCAGATTCATCTTGAGTATTTAAGCCGACATTTTTCTTATAAATTTCTTCACCATAATTTTTATACATCAAATTGTAATATGTTTTTTCTAAATTATCATATTTCTTTCTATCTTCTTCTTTTAAATCGTTGTAACTGTCTTTGCCCAATAGCTTATCCATTGAGTCTTTGCAATTTTTAATAGTTGTGTATGCAGAGCTTTTAATAGCTTCAGGATCATTTTCAAGACTTTTGTAAACTGCATCACAATCAGATTCCAATGTGTTTAATGTAACATCTTCAACTCCGCCAATTATATACATAGCAAAGCCGTAAGGATCGGTTTTAGAACCACCGTCATCCAGATATGCATCATAGGCTTCTTTAATATCCTCTGAAACAATCAACTTACCATCTTGATCTTGGATAGCGTATTTATTAATAACTGTATCAACAGCGTTTCTGCCCCACAAGTTATTAAAGTTTGCTGCAATAGTGTTGTTATTGGAATCTTTTACGGTTAATGTTGTCGCATCTAATGCGTCCAAATAATCTTGATACACTTCATCGCTTTGAGTAGACAACTGAATTTTTGCATTCTGAATGGACTGTGCCTGATATTCAACATCATGCATGCGCGCTGTTATTGTTAATAATCTAGCTTGTGACGCTGCCATTCCCATAATTCGTTGTCGTCCTTTTTTCTTTTAGTCCCTTTTTACATGATTTACGGCACATTCGGGCAAAAACTTTAGGATTTGAAGACGATTTTTGATAAATTGTTACATTTCTTCATAAT
>CAKVGS010000046.1 GCA_934747335.1 uncultured Candidatus Melainabacteria bacterium | reverse complement strand
CGGACTTTTCTGCAACCCTAAAATACTCTTGAATTCTTTTATGTTCTGGGACTTTGAGGCTAGTTCCCCTTTTCTGTATTGTCCTGTTTCTTCACAAGAGCCAAATCCAGTATTCAAATTGTTGATTAAAAATAACCTAAGCAATAAAAAACTCCCCAGGTTGGACTCGAACCAACAACCTACCGGTTAACAGCCGGTTGCTCCGCCATTGAGCTACTGAGGATTATTTCAGTTTTATTCAATTGTTTGTGAGCTCCATTCCCGCTTCAGTTCCCCTCGGCTCGTTTGAAGTAACCTCACTTAACTATAATAACAAATAAATTTTTTTTGTAAAGAGCTTTTTTGTTATTTTTTGAAAATTGGTATGTTTAAAGTATATTCAAAGATTTTTGCCCTTAATTTTTCACCAAAAACGCTACTTTTAATAAAAAATAGAATTGTGCTAATATATAACTATGCAAAAAGAAATCATGCCACTTAGAAATTACGCACATATCGGCGATGCTGTTTGGGAGGTCTTTGTCAGAGATTATACAATCCTACAAACATCTAATTCAAAGCTTTTACATAAAATTACAACGGACCGTGTAAAAGCATCTTTCCAAAAAGACATGCTTGAATTTATTTTACCAAATTTAACAGAAGAAGAGCATGAGCTTGCAAGGCGCGGACGAAATTTGCCGATACCGGTGGCTAGACGTTCAATTCAGCACGAATATAGACCAGCTACTGCGTTTGAAGTGCTTATTGGGTTTTGGTATTTGCATGACAAACCAAGGCTTGATGAAATTTTGGCAAAAATAAAAGATACAGAGTTTTTTAGTTAAGCCCCAATTCGCTGTTAATCCTTGTCATGTACTCATTAACCATTTGTCTGTTTGGATATTCTAACGCTAATTCGCTCAATTCTTTTCTTGCAAGTGCCAAATAACCTGTTTCATATAGGATTACGGCTTTTAGAAATCTTGCTTCGAAAAAATCACCTTCCAACTCTTCTAGCGCCTTTTTATAGTGTTTTTCGGAATAATACAAATTTGCCAGAGCAAAATGATAATTTTGATTTTCAGGACATATTGAAATTGCTAAATTATAATTTCTTTTAGCTAAAGCAAGCTCGCCCTGCTTAAAATATACATTTGCTAAATTGTAATAATATTCAGAATTTGAACGATTTTGTTTAATCGCATTATTGAAATACGAAACAGCTTCTTTATAATTTTCAAGATAAGTTTCAACCAATCCTAAAAAGTTCATTTGTTCGGCATTTTTTGCATTAAATTGACTGATAATTTCTATGCAGCGCTCTTTTTGATTGGAGTAATAATAACATTGCCCCAAAAGTAGCAGAAAATCTTGATTATCAGCCATTTGCGGTTGTATTTTTGTCAAAATTTTTAAAGCTTTTTGAAAATCTTTTTTGTAGTAATATGCCCGAGCAAGTTCCAAACAAACGTATTTATCCTCAGTATCAAATTTAAATTCGAAAATTTCATCAAATTTATTTTGATTGATTAATAGTTTGAAAATTTCAGCTAAATCCGCAGAATTGTGCGAAATACAGTAAATATTCTTTGCGGTTTGTTCAGCTTCCTGCCAAGCTTCTTTTCTTTCAAAAACTCGTTTAAGAAATTTTAACGCATCAATGTGAGTTGGGTCTTTGTCTAAAATTTGTTCAATATAACTTAGAGCTTTTTCTTCATTCCCGATTCTGTCGTACAAATCTGCAATTTCAAGCAAAAGTTCAGAGCTTGAATTATCAAGTTCCAACGCTTTATAAAAAACTTCTATGGCATGCTTGTAGTGTCCGCTTTCTTTAAGCGCAAAAGCTTCTTGCAATAAATCTTTAATCATGTTTTTTATGTCCGATTAATTTCGGTTTCTCTTCTTTTTCTTCTTCTTTTGGAGTGTTAATAATAACCAAAACTTCATCTTCGCCTGACATTTTAAGGTTGTTTCGGGCAATTGCTTCTAAACCGGCAACATTAGAAAAATTCTTGATGCTGTCGTTTAATTGCTCATTTAAAGCTTTTGCATCATCTCTTGTTTTGGTTATTTGTATAATTTTAGCTTTGTAAGAAATTATTTTAGAAATATTCAATACTGCGCTAATTGTGATTTGCACAAGACAAAGAAGCAAAACGACAGTTAAAAAAGAGTAGTAAAATCCTGTTGCTGTTGAATTTTGCTTAAACTTTTTTTCAACATGCGGAACATTTTGATGTTCTTTATTTACAACCCTTTTAGGTCTTCTCTGTGCTTGCTTGTATCGTATCATAAATTAATTATATAAAAATTTTAAACTAATTACAACTTAAATCCGGTAGAAAAATTTATCGCAGAACTTTGTCTGCCGTTCGTATAATAAGACTGTGCAACTCCAAGTTCAAATTTCAAAGACTCTGCATATTTTTTCAATGCAGGCGTGTAAACTAAAGTCAGCTCGTTCTTATTCTTCGGTGCGTTAACATAGTTTGTGAATGAGTCTTTCAGTGTCAATTTGTCTGTAATGTGCCATTCTGGAGTTATACGAACCGTTCCGTATTGAGAACCTACGTCTTGTGAAGATGATTGTCTGAAACGAGTGTCCAAAGAAAATAATTTGGGAGAATCATATCTCAAAAAATCGCCGGTTGTAGACTCAATTTGAGAAAACGATATTTCTTCTCCCCAAATCGTTCCATAGCTAATACCTTTTCCTAATTGATCAGACAACGTTCCTGATAGAGGAAGAATATCTTTCAAATTATTTCTTGTTACTGTCGCCCTTGCAAGGGCACTCCTGGGCGTGTTGGTGTTCGTTGTAATGTTCAAAACTCTAACAGGAAGAGTTAACGAACGCTGCGGAATATTCACCTGCGGTTTATCGATGTTTTCGTCCAAATAAATAGTTTCAACAGGGTTGTCGTCATACTCAACTTGACCGTTAAGTTTGTAAGTTTCTTTAACTTGCGCTTCTTCTGCAAATGCCGGCGTAAGACTTAAAACTATTAAAACTGTAAGAAAAACTCGTTTGAACATACTGATATTTTAGTTTAAATAAATATTGTTTTCAATCATTTCTTGTATATTTTTTATCATTTTACGCGACTTGATTTTCTTCCAGTTTTTCAGGAGAAGGTGTTAGTGTTTCAGTTCCTTGTTGCATTAATTTTTCGTATTCTTTTCCTAATGCTTCCGCTTCAGCAACTGTTTTGCAATCTTTAATTTTCTTCTCTACATTATCAATAGCTGTTGTCTGTGCAGTAAGGCTTTCCATTGTAGCGTCATATTGCTCGCTTGAGATATCTTCACCATAACCAAAAGGTGTTGAATAAATCGGATCAAATATCGCAAATGCTTTTGGTGCGGTAGAAGCGGGATGAGTAAGCGTTGTTTTTATGTATCCCTTACCTCCCTGTTTGCCGATTGCTAATTGATATTCATTTTTTCTCCAAGTAGATGGTTTTAGCCAGCCTTTGCTTATATCTCTGTTTGGAACAAACGTTTTTAATTCTGATGCATACTTGTCCGGGTTGCTTGCTTTTAAGTACATTTCTTTATTTTTAGCTTTTACAAGTTCTTCCAGTTTTTTAGAGTAACTGTTTTGGAATTTTTTAACAGATTTATTGAAAAGTTCTAAACGTTTAGTCGAAATACTAGTCTTAAATGCGGTATTATCTAAAGTTTCAGCATACTCTTTGTTAAAATGTGAAGCATTGTCTTTTACAAGCTTGTCAAAATCAGCTTTTGTTTTGACAGTTTTGCCTAATGAATTTAATTCTTTTAAATTAATTTCTAACATGCTTTTTTCTTCTTGCAACAATACTCGCTTAGAAGCATTGTTTTCTGTTGCCAGTTTAGAATTAATTTCATTCATTCTTGTTTCTAAATCTGTTTTTAAATTATCGTATTTTTCTTTATAGGCACTTTCAAAATCATTGTTCCCTTTTGGTGCTCCGCTTATTTTCTTGCCCCAAGCTTTAAAGAAACTTGTAACTTTTCCGCCGTTTTGTGCTATAATTAGTGCTCTGTCGTCTTTCATAGCTTCTCTTGTTGCACGTAAAGCATTTATTGTAATATCGCGTCCGAATTGAGAAGTATTTTGTACGGCTTTACCTAATACTCCGCTTCGAGTTGCAGCAGTTGATGCATTTGCTGTTGATACTCCTTTACCTATGCCTCTTAAACCAAATGCTGATGTTAAACCGACAAAAGCTCCCGTCATTATTTCTTGTTGAGCGTTATCGATTGCTTCATCATCATTGGCTTTTGCTTTCTTTAAGTTAGAAATACCTTTAGCAACTCCAATTCCACCCATCGCAACACCTGTTGCAGCTAAACCATATCCGATAGCAGGACCTACAACCGGAATGAAACAAGCGCCTACTGCAGCTGCAGTTATGGCTACATTTTTAAGACATTTTTTCCAATTCCATTTGCCATCTTTATCGATACCGATGAATTGTTTTCCGACATTAGCTATTGCAGTTCCCGCATTAGAAATCCAACGTCCGACTTTCCCCCAAAATCCTTGTTTTTTATGAGGAGTTCTAGTGGAAGAAGAACCGTCGGATTTTTTACTTTTTTCAACTTGCGCTTTTGTTTCTTCAATTGCTTTTTTTTGAGTATCAAGTTTTAATTCTTTTATTTTATCTTCTTTTATAACGTTTAATTCTTCATTAGCTGCATTTACTTTCGCTTCTTCAGCTTCTTTTTCCATGCGTTTTTTGTATTGTTCGTAGGTTTCGTTTTCTGTTGATGTTGTAGAAGACGAACTTGAACTGCTTGATGTAGACCAAATATTATTGTTCGAAAAATCAAATGTATTATTAAAACTCCCGAATGCAGGCATATTCCACATGCCCCAATTAGGTGTATTCCAAGTGTTTGAAATTCCAAATCCCATAATTATATCCTTTTCTTTTTTTTTTGAATTGCTTTTTCTTCTCCTCCCCTCGCCACTTGTGGGAGAGGGGTTGGGGGTGAGGGGCATTAACCCGCTCATCAAAGACTTGTTTTACACGCTTGATGCGTATAAAATCGTAGCAATTTTTACTTAGTATTTAATATCCCTTACTTATATAAAGTTTCCATGCCATAAAAAATTGACTTTATCTTAACAAAGCTTTACAAATGCAAATTGAAATTTTGTTTTTGATATACTGAATATATGAAAAAGTGTGGATTTGTAGCAATTTTAGGTCGTCCCAATGTTGGTAAGTCAACTCTTTTAAACCAAATCTTAGGTCAAAAGATTGTTATCACAACAGATAAGGCACAAACGACAAGAAAACGTATTAAAGGAATTTTAACCGAGGATAGGGGACAAATTATTTTTGTTGATACTCCGGGAGTACATAGGCCTTTAAACAAGCTTGGCGAATTTTTGCTTGACGAAGCTAAAGTTGCAGTTCCTGACGCTGATTTGGTTTTATTCTTGGTTGACGGTTCAGAACCGGCAGGAAAAGGCGACAAGTGGATAGTGGAAAATATTTTGAAACAAAGTAAAATTCCTGTGGTGCTTGTTATGAATAAAGTCGACAAACTTAAGAAAACCGAAAAAGTTGAGGAAAATTTGATTTCATACAAAACTTTGTTTGAAGAAAATATTCCTGTTGTTAGAATTTCTGCCAAAACCGGTAGAAACAAAGACACATTACTATCTAATATCTTCAAAAAACTTCCTGAAGGTGATTATTTGTATCCCGAAGATGTTGTAACAGAAGAGAATATGCGCTCAGTTGCAGAAGAAATTATCCGTGAAAAAGTGCTTTTGAATACACAGGATGAAATTCCGCATTCAGTTGCAATCAAGGTCGAAAGATACGAAGAAAAAGAAGATATTGATAAAATTTATGCAACAATATTTTGTGAACAAAAGAGCCAAAAAGGGATTTTGATTGGAAAAGGCGGCAATTTGCTCAAAAAAATCGGAACGGATGCTCGTTTGGAATTAGAAAATATTGTTGAAAAGAAAGTCTTTTTAGGCTTGGAAGTGAAGGTAGAAAAGGATTGGAGAAAGAAGGATAAAATTCTAAAGAATTTTGGTTACAAAACTGAAAAAGAGTAGCAAAAAAAATTTTTACGAGTTTTTATTTTATTACTTAATTTAGAAATTCTGGTGAGGATTTATTCCTTAAAAACAGATGTAGGTTGGGCTTTCAGCCCAACAAAATCAAGAAACTAAAAACAAACAAGTGTGTATTAGGAGCAAATATGAGAGTAGAGAAAATTAATTCAGGTATTCAAAGAAAACAAAACTTACAAAACAATCAAACAAGGCCGACTTTTCAAAGAAACTGGTCTGAACATATAAGTTGGGGTGCAAATTATTTTAAAGAAACGGGAAAAACTAATTTTAAATTATTTTCTTTTCCGGATGCAAAGGCTGTTTTTGTAGAAGTTGGTAAAAATATTAATGAAAGCTTTGGTGCAATAAAAAACAGAGTTGTACAGATATTGGCAACTGCGGGTGCAGCTTTAGCCGTAAAAAATGTGTCATCGGATGATGAAAATTCTACTGTTTATCCAATGGAGAATAAAGGTGATGGTGTTTTTGAAAAAACTGATGTTGATGCAAAACCCGGCATGCCATACCGATATATTATTGTAGATAAAGATAATAATGTTAATCTTGTAAAAGATCCTTATTCTAAGAGACAAGAAGATATTAACGGTTGGAGCACAATCTATGATACAGACAATTATAAATGGAAAAATACAGATTGGCTTGAAGGAAAGGATTCTCGTCGAATCGTAAGGAAACCAAATGAGCCATTAAGAGGTTTAGATAAACTTATTATTGATGAAGTTAATATTCCGACATTGACGGATGAAGGAACTTTTAAAAGTGCAAAGAAGAGAATTGATGTTATAGCGAAACGTGGTGTTGCAACTGCAATCGAATTGATGCCTGTTGAAAATACATTCTCTAAGCAATGGGGATATGATGGCGTTGATAAGTTTGCAGTAAATGAAAAATTAGGTGGAGCGGCTCAGCTAAAAGAACTTATTGATTATGCACACGGAAAAGGCTTAAATGTCATTATGGATATGGTGCCGAACCACATGGGTCCCGATGGTGATTATTTGACTCAAACAGGGCCTTATGAAGCAGGTAATGGTCAATTCGGAGCGAAGCTAAACTATGAAGGTAAAGACAACCGTTACGTAAGAGATTGGATGGCAAATGCGGCTCTTTGGTGGGCAAACGAATTCAAAGTTGACGGTATAAGATTTGATATGACAAAGGAAACCGCATCAGATTATTTGTTAAAACAACTGGTAGAAGAATTAAATGAGCACAATCCACAAGTCTTTACAATCGCAGAGGATGGTAGAAACAACAAATTATCAGTTACCAGATATGATGATAGCGAAAATACTCATGAAAATAATTTAGATTTTATTGATATGAATATAGAATTTATTCGTTCAAGGAATTGGAAATCAACTCCACATGCAATTGGTTTTGATTCAGAATGGGATTTTCCATTCATGCATACATTACAAGAGGCGATAATCAACAATGACCAAGCATCTTTAAATAGAATTGACGAATTAATGTACAGTTCTTTACATAGAGTTAAATATGTAATGAGCCATGATGAAATTGGTAATAACGATGGTACGAGGCTGATGCATAAGGTTATTGCTCAAAGATTAAATATATTCCACAATATTAATGGTATAGATATTGCAGATAGAGGACAAAAAGCTGCTCAATTATCTCAAAAATTGGTAGAATTGATTGTTACAAATGATAAAGTCGATGAACAAGAGTTTCAAAATATTCAGAAACAATATGGTGTTGTGAATTTATATAGCGTAGACGATGTAAAAACAGCATTGAAAACTGCATTGGCAAAACAACGACTTGCTCAGGGTACGATTATGACAATACCGGGACCAAAAATGTATTTCCAAGGTGATGATAACGCTGATTTTGGCCATTTCAAATTCTTCAGAGAATTCTCAGATGATAGAAAAGCAAGGGAACGGGATAGTAATATTGAATTGAACAATATTCGTGATAAGGGTTATGACATGTTTCTGGATAAAGCTATGCCGGATTCTATATTAGGAAAAATAAAACCAACAGGTGAATTCAAAGATATTGAATCTCAAATGGTGAGCTTTAATATGGATTTAAGGAAGTTAATTGATGATTATCCTGCACTAAGCAATGGACAGTTGGCTTATATGTATAAAGATTTTGATAAATTGGTGCATGTGCATGGTGTGAAAGATAAGAATGATGATATTGTAATCCTTAAAAACTTTAATGATAAGTTTTTTGATAAAGATTTTTCATCGTTAGGTTTTCCAACAGAAGGTAAATGGGAAGAAATCTTAAATAGTGATGATAAAAAATATGGCGGAATGGGTTATGTGAATAAGGGAAGAAAAGATATTACCAACCTTAATCAAAATCTATCCATGGCTCCGAATAGTATTGTAGTTTTGAAGAAGATTGGTTAAGAATATTAAGGTGACTTCTTTTTAACAAGTTTTCGCTAATTCCCTCTCCTCGAGCGCTAGTGTCTGTATTGTACAGGCTAAAAAAAGAATAGTTAATAAAAAGCTGGATTGCTTCAGGCTAATCGCCTTCGCAATGACGGCATGCTAAAAAGTCTGACGCCCTGTCATTGCGAGGAGCAACGATTACAATTGGTGACGAAGCAATCAATTGTGGTTATGGAGAGGGCTAGTTCTGTTGGAACAAAGTCATTCAAAACGGAAATATTCACTCATTATGAGAATATACTAAAGTTAGTTTCAATATTCTTATCTCTTACTGATTCAATACCTTTAATCATTTCATTGATTGCAGATTGTTCTGTTTCCAAATTCTTCATTCTTTGGTCAATTCTTGATTCTTTTTCATTGATAATACTTTTTTCATATTCATATTTAACTTGGGCTTCGTTTTGTGCATTTGTATCATTTACGGTAACAATATTATCAAAGTTAGAAGCAATATTGCTATCGTATTCATATTTAGTTTTGCTGTCGTCATCATCTGAAGTCTTCATTGTTGTAATGTAGTATTGGTTGTTTTGTAACATTTGGTTCAAATAATCACTGTCTTCAACGTTAGAATTAATTGTATAACCATTTTCAACAATAGCTGTGAATATTTGGTCATAGAATTTTATTAGACTTTCTTGTTCTGCACTAAGTGATTGATTGTCTGTATCAACCACTGATTTATCTTCAGCAATTGCCTTATCTAATTCATCTTTTTTTGCTGCATAATTTTTGTATGCATCAGTTTCTCTATCATAAGTTGTATAATATGTTACTTTATTTGTGCCGTCTGTACCCGGATTTGAGTTGTCATAAGCTCTTAATAGTTCAGTGATAATTAAATTAGGATTTAAAACATAATATCCTTTTGTATCTCCACTGTCATCAAGAGATACTTGACAAGTATTACCACAATTGCCTGATTTTGCGCATTCAATATAGTTATTGTAGTTAGCTGTTACAGTTTCAATTGCTTTATTGAATTTTTCCAAATCAGAATCTCCAAGGTATCGTTGCATTGTTTTTCCGATACCTTCAAGAAATTCTTTTACCATAGCTTTTGATTTTGTAGCGTCTTTATCTAAAGTCCAACATTTTTTAGCGTTTCCGCTTGAATCTGTATTGTTGTACCAATCATAAATAGAACCGCCTGTATCTTTACCCAAGTTGCCTAAAGTAGTATTGCCAAATTTTCTGATAAAATCAGCTTCTTTTGTGCGGTCATTTCGAGCTTTATCATCTAATTTATCTACTTCTTCTTGTAATGTATTAATATTGTTTGCAGAAGCTGTTTTTGCGGCACTTGTACTTTCAGCGTTGCTTAATGCATCTTTAGAAATATCTGTTAATCCTGCCAAGATTTCCAATCTCGTATCGCCATCATATTTGCCGCCGTTTGCTTCAAGTATTTCTACGTATTTTTCATATTTGCTGTCTAATACAACTTGACCACTCTCATTTGTTAACAAGTATGGAACATTGTTATTATTTGTATTTGGACGCATTAAGTTTCCATAACTCAAATCAACATAAGTTACACCTGAGTTATTAGTCCATTTTAAAGTTTTTGTATTCAAAGCATCTTGATAATTTTTAGAAACTCTTGTCATATCCCTTGAAAGAGAGTTCTTTTGTAAAGACAAATTTTCAAGAGACCTGCCGATTGTATTTTTTCGGCTGGTTAGCTGCAATAATCTAACTTGTGATGCTGCCATTCCCATGATTTGTCCGCTTTCCTTTAAAATTTTCCCTTGTTTTATTATGTATATCGGCACAAATGAGTAAAAACTTTAATTTTTTTGAGAAATTGTTACAAAAATTTACATTTGTATAAGCAAAAATTTTAAAAATGTTTTTGCCACTCCTCTCACCCATCCTTAACAAGGGAAGGAGCTACGCAAAAACAGTTTAAGGATGGCGCCAGCAACCTCCCCGGATAGGGAGGTCGCAGTTGTGCGAACGTGAGTGAGCTACAAATGCGGGTGGGTTACGGTTCAAGCGAATAATATTCTGTAAACGAATTTGCAAAACATATTTTGATAAAAATAAAATTTTTATGTTACAATTTGCATAGCAGAGCGTAATAACTGAACATAATGAATGTAATGTTTAGTGTTTAAGACTGAAAAATTCATTAAACAGTATAGGAGCAATATTAGATGGTATTGGCAAAAGAGTTAACAGCGGTAATTCCGACGTTGCTAAAAGATGAAAATATGTTGAAAAATCTTTTAGACAGTTTGTGCCTTGATAACTCCGTAAAAGAAATTATAGTTATTAATAATACAACTGACGATTTTGAGCATCCGAATCCAAAAGTCAGAATAATATCTGAGGGGAAGAATTTGTATGTAAATCCTAGTTGGAATCTTGGAGTGAGAGAGGCGAAAACTGATTACGTTGCGTTGATTAACGATGATTTGGTTATACCTGACAATATTTGTTCTGTAATTCTTGAAAAAATGGACGACAGTATCGGCATTGCAGGGATTGATGCAAGCAGTGTTATAGAAACGAAAGATGTTGATAACAATGTTATATTGGACGCAAATTCCGTAAAACTGGATAATGCGAAAAATATCAGTTTTAAGCCTATAACATTTCGTCCGCAAAAGTTTGGCGTATTCATGTTATTTAAAAAATCCAATTATGTTGAAATCCCTGATGAACTGAAAATCTTTTGGGGAGATGATTGGATTATTTATCAGGCTCGAAAGCTCGGCAAAACAAATATTACGGTAAACGGAATAAAGATAATTCATTTAGGCTCATTATCATCAAAAGCATTTAGGACTTGGGCTAACAATGAGAAAAGGTTGTATTTGAATAATATTTTACCTGCGTATAAACGAATTTTGGGTAAAATTACTACTTGTACACATGATATGTGGTTTATTTTGGGATTTATTTTATCAATACCTAAAAAGAAGTAATTTGTGTTAAATTGAATTGGTAATCTGCAAGTCGGAGGTCATGCTGCTATATTGAAGTAGTAACCTACTCGCATCTGTAAAGCTCCGCTAACAGCTGCGACTCCCTATCCATGGCACAACTGTCCGAAATAAATTTATCTATAATTTACAAAAAGTAGTTAAGTCAAGGCTTTTTAATAAAATTTGTACTGTATAGACTAAAAATAATAGTTAATAAAAAGCTGGATTGCTTCAGGCTAATCGCCTTCGCAATGACGTGGCGTGAGACTACCGGTTAGGCGTCATTGTGAGGTGCGATTAGCACCGAAACAATCCAGCTTTTTATTAACTTTTTTTATTTTATTAAAATGATTTCGGACAGTAGTGCTATCCATGGAGGTTGATATGGACGGATGCTTATATCAACCGTCCCAATGTCTACGTGCGTAGCACACAAAAAAAAGCTATGAACTTTTTATCGTGCATAGCTGTTGATTAGGGATATGTGTATCGTCGTTTTTTAAGGAGTATAGATATATATTAGCAGTAGTTTTTTGAAATTAAATCATCAAAACG
>CAKVGS010000045.1 GCA_934747335.1 uncultured Candidatus Melainabacteria bacterium | reverse complement strand
GGTATGCAAATCGCTAAGATTTCTGATGCTACAAAAGAAAAATTAAGAAGTTTCTTACCATCAGCTGCATCAGTTAAAAACCCTATCGATATGATTGCATCTGCACCTATCGAACACTACAAACAAACATTAGAAACAGTTATCGCTGATGAAAACGTTGATATGATTATCACAATCTATCTTCCATTCTTAGGTTTGAAAGATATTGATGTTGCTAAAGCTCTTATGGAAATTAAGGCTGAACACCCTGAAAAACCTGTTATCGGTGTATTTATGACTAAGTCTGAATTCTTCTCAACATTATCAGATATGGAAGTTAACATGCCATTCTTTATGTACGCAGAAGAAGCTGCTGATGGTTTGAACAGATTGAACCAACAAAGAAAATGGATGGAAAGACCGGAAGGTAAAATTCCTACATTTGATGTTGACTATAAACGCGCTCAAGAAATTATCGCTAAATCAGTTAACGAAGGCAGAGCACAACTTACAACTCGTGAATCTATTGACGTATTGGATGCTTACGGTATCAGAGTATGTAAATCAGGCTTTGCAAAATCTGAAGACGAAGCTGTTTCAATCGCTGATTCTATCGGATACCCTGTTGTAATGAAGATGACTTCTAAAACAACTTCTCACAAAACTGACGTTGGCGGTGTAAGAGTTAACATCCAATCTGCTGAACAATTAAGAGCTGAATACCAAGACTTGATTGCTAAATTAACAGAAAAAGGACTTCTTGAAGGTCTAGAAGGTGTTATTATCCAAGAAATGGTTAAAGGTAACAGAGAAATGGTTTGCGGTATCGCAACAGACCCTCAATACGGTCCAATGATGATGTTCGGTTTAGGTGGCGTATTCATCGAAGTTATGAAAGACGTAACATTCAGAATTGCACCTCTTACTGATGTTGATGCTAAAGAAATGATTAAATCAGTTAAGGCATACAAATTGTTAGAAGGCGCAAGAGGTACTAAACCTGCTCAAATGGAACAAATCGAAGAAACATTGTTGAGATTATCTCAATTAGTTCACGATTTCAAATTCATCGACGAATTAGACATCAACCCATTGTTGATTTCTGAAAAAACAGGTGAAGGTATTGCAGTAGACGGACGTATCAAAGTTAGAATGGAAGAAGCTCAACAAGCTTTGAACTATTCTTGCAAAGACGGCGTTTGCGCTTGCAGCCTATAATCTAATTAAGGCATAAATATAAACAGCGAGAAAGGTTGGAAATTTTTCTCGCTGTTTTATTTTGACAGAATTTAAAATTAATCTTGGAAAGTAATCTCACTAAGTTCAAATCTTATAACTTTGCTTAATTCTTCCAAACTCATTTCAACTTGGTAGCCAATTTTCCCTGCCGAAAAAATTATTGTGTCAAAGTTTTTGGCAGAAGAATCAATTGTTGTTTTGAAAAACTTTTTCATTCCTATTGGAGAACATCCTCCATGAATATATCCTGTTAACGGCAAAAGTTCTTTTGACTTAAGCATTTCAACAGACTTTTCTCCAACCGCGTGAGAAGCTTTCTTCAAATCCAACTCTTTTTCTACGGGGATTAAAAACACATAGTGCTGTCCCGATTTTCCAACTGTTACGAGAGTTTTAAAAACCTGTAAAGGATTTTGCTTAAGAACAGTTGCAACTTCTAAACCGCTTATTGCATCGGTTTCTGCATAAGTATAATATTTATAATTTACTTTTGCTTTATCCAGCATTCGCATAACATTTGTTTTAAATTCAGCCATTACGTTTAATCCATTCCATAATAATTCCAACTAAGTATTCTTGTTGCTTTTCATTCAAATCTACACCTTTTTTAAATTTATGCCATTTTTCAATACAACCGCGACAACATGTAGCAGTTGCGTGTTGAGCGATAAAAACAGGATGTCCGCGCATAGGAGTTTGCTTGCCGTCATTTGGAATCTCAGCCGGCGCAATTCGCTTTGCGATAAAATCTTTTGCATGAGATTTTATTGTATCAATACCTTTTTGTGAGATATATTCTTTGTCTTTATCTTTTAGCTTAAATTTGCTTCTAAAAGTTGATTTAGCTAAAGCTTCAAATAATTTATCGTACATTTCGCTAGTATTATACTCCAACAAACAATTTGGCTCAATAGCATACGCGTTTTATATTCAGATTTTTATTAAAAAAATCTGAATATAAAACAAACTTATTTAAATGTCCTTTTATTTCTCTATCGCAGCTTATCGCTGCACGTTCGCGGCGCAAATGTCGTTCGTTTGTATCAAATTGTAAAAATTCGTTAAAATTTTATCAAAAAAATCTTTTCTTTTGTTTTAAATTGTGTATAATAGAACAAAGAAAGAAGAAGATTTATGATACAAACAACTTCACAAAACATAACAAAACCAACAAATATACATGAAGAGATTGAGCGATATTTACAAAATGTTTTTGAGAATGAGCTTAAAGCAAAAGATTCTGTACTTGTTAGCTATAATCCTTTTGTAATAAAGAAGATTGCAGGATACTTGTCAGGAAGAATCAAAATGCCTGCTTCTATCGGCATTGCAGGTGAAACAGCAAGCGGTAAATCAACTATTACTATGGATTTAATTGATACAATAGAATCCTTTGCAACAGAATTTAATATTGATAATGCAATTACTCGCGTTAATACAGATGATTATTATTATGACCGTTCTGAAATGGTTAAGGCAGCAGGAAGTTTTTCTGAGTTTGCAAAACATTATGATTTGGACGTTCCTCAAGCTTTGGAATTGGAATTGATGAGCAAACACATAATGGAACTATTATCCGGAAAAGAAACTTATCTTCCAAAGTACGACATGAGCGGTACTGCTATCAGACATGATAATTATACATTAGCTAAACCTTCTAAAATTATTATTTCAGAAGGTTTATTTACACTTACAGAAAAAGTTAAAGATGCGTTTAATTTTAAAATCTACGTTGATATTGATGAAAAAATCAAAAAAGAAAGATTTTATATTAGAGCAAAAGAGCGTGATTTAGGTGATTCCGCAGATTTTATTTATAAAAATGCTAACGATAAAGCAGAAGTTCATATCAGACCTTGCAAAAAGTATGCAGACATCGTTTTGTCAGGTTCGGCGGAAAGAATTAAATATAAAAACTTCTTAAATAAAATTATTGGTGTTATTCAAGAATTATATTATTAAAAAAACTAAATGGTGCAAAATTTGCACCATTTAATTTTTTAGCACTTAACTTTATGCTTCAAAATATGTTTCTTTTGCACCAAATTTTTTGATTATAGAATTTTGTTTATTATCTAAGTATTTTTCACACGCAAGAGATGACGCGGAAGCGCCTATAATCCCTCCAACAGCACCTATAAGAAACTGCATTGTTTTATCTTTAACATTCTTAGTAAAAGCTTTTGCCAACATTACGCCCGCAAAAATAGAAAAACCAAATGTAAGATTTGTTATTATCGCCCTGTTTTTATCCTGCTTTTTTAATTGGACAGCAAAAGAGTCTGCATTTTGACTCGGAAGTCTAAAATAACGAGTTTTACCATTCTGAGCAGTAACATTAACATCTGCGAATGATGCGTTTGGTTGTCTTATAACTTCAGTTTTTATGCTCATACAAGGATGTCCTTTCAACCGATATAAAACCGATGAAAGCTATAAATTGACATTTTTCGGAAATTACTTTACAAATATTTACGTTTAATGTCCTGCAATTGCATTTCCTATATAATAAACGCCAAATGCTACGAGCCAAGCAATTGAACATTGTAGTAATACAACAAGTGTTGCATATCGTTTTCCGAGTTCTCTTCTAACTGTGGCAATTGCTGCAACACAAGGTGTGTAAAGGAGACAAAATACCAAAAATACAAATGCCGTAAGTTGCGTAAACAATCCTGAGGTTTTAATATCACCAACCAATATGCTAAGCGTGCTTACAACACTTTCTTTTGCCATAAAACCTGTAATAAATGCTGTCGAAATTCGCCAATCAGCAATTCCTAAAGGTTTGAATACAGGAGTTAACAAATTTCCAAGAATAGCGAGTAAGCTATCGGCAGGATGTGACACTAAATTTAATTTAACGTCAAAAGATTGTAAAAACCATATAATAATTGTTGCCCAAAATATTATTGTAAATGCTTTCGTGACGAAATCCTTTGCTTTCATATAAATAAGTCTGTAAACATTCACAAAACTAGGCATTCTGTAACTTGGTAATTCCATTACAAAAGGTACTGCTTCTCCTTTAAAGAATAGATATTTCATTATATAAGCCAAAATTATACCAACAATTATACCGATTAAATAAAGCCCAAATATTACAAATGCTTGATGCTGTTTAAAAAATGCTGCCGTAAATAATGCATAAACGGGCAACTTTGCCGAACAGCTCATAAATGGAGTTAGAAATATTGTCATTTTTCTATCGCGTTCTGAAGGAAGAGTTCTTGTTGCCATAATAGCAGGAACAGAACAACCGAAACCAATTAGCATTGGAACAAAACTTCTTCCAGATAAACCAATTTTTCTTAACAATTTATCCATAAAAAACGCAACTCTTGCCATATAACCGCTATCTTCCAATATTGACAAAAAGAAAAATAAAGTTACGATTACAGGTAAAAAGCTAAGTATGCTTCCTACACCCTGAAAAATACCGTCTATTATTAATGAATGAACAACGGGGTTTAATCCGTAAGTTGTTAAAGCGTTATCCACAATTTGAGTAATTAAAACTATAATTGCATCCATTATACTTGTAAAAAGCGTTCCCAACGGTCCAAATGTAATGTAAAAAATAAATCCCATTATTGCTAAAAATGCCGGAATTGCAGTATATTTTCCCGTTAAAATTCTATCTGTTTTATTTGAAATTTTTTGTCCAATAGTTTCTGCCGGTTTTGAAACAAAATTTGCACAAAGATTCTCAATAAAAGTAAAACGCATATCCGCCAAAGCCGCTTCACTATCTAAGCCTGAATCTTCTTCCAACTCTTTTATAATATGTTCACAGGCATTAATTTCATTATCATCTAAATCCAATGCCTTTAAAGTTATAGTATCTTTTTCTGTAAGCTTTGTAGCTGCAAATCGGGTTGGGATTTGAACCGCATGCGCGTGGTCTTCTATCAAGTGCTCAATAGAGTGAATACATCTGTGAACAGGTCCATCAGAACAAAAATCAATTCTTTTGGGGTGGTCGCCATACTGTGCAACATTAATTGCGTGATCAATAAGTTCTCCAACACCTTCTCCTTTTGATGCTGATATTGGAATTACAGGCACGCCCAAAGCCATTTCTAAGCCATTTACATCAATACTGCCACCGCTTTCAGCTATCTCATCCATCATATTTAATGCAATTACCATTGGGACATCAAGTTCTATTAATTGCATTGTCAAAAATAGGTTTCGTTCTATATTTGTTGCATCAACAATATTAATAATACCGTCAGGCTTTTGTTTTAGGATAAAATCTCTTGTAACAACTTCTTCACTACTATAAGGCGAAAGCGAATAAATACCCGGAAGGTCAGTAATAGTTGCATTCGTATAGTTTTTTATAACTCCGTCCGTTCTATCAACCGTAACCCCGGGGAAATTACCGACATGTTGGTGCGAACCGGTTAGTTTGTTGAATAAAGTTGTTTTACCACAATTTTGATTTCCGGCTAATGCAAAATGGACATTTTCTTTAATTTTGATTCGCTTTGTTCCATCAATTTGTTCTTCACCTATCATAGAATGGTCAATATCTTCAAAAACTTTGTTTACGCGCGGAGTGTTGTGAGCTTCATGAACATCTTTTAGTATAATTTTAGAAGCTTCTGATTTTCTAAGTGTAAGTTCATATCCGCGCACTCTGATTTCCAAAGGGTCGCCCATTGGAGCAGTTTTAATCAGTTTAACTTCAACATTCGGAGTCAAACCCATATTGAGAATGTGATTTCTTAATGCCTTATCTTCGCATTCTATTGATAATATATATCCTTCTTTGCCAACCGGCAAATTATCTAATGTAGTCATTTTAACCTCATTTTATAAATCTATTATACTCATAAAATATAGATATCAAAATATAATTTGTAGTTAAATTTTAATAACAGATACTCGCTTGTTAGGTGATACAAAATTTGTACAAAGAAAATACAATTTTTTGTGAGGAGAGATTATGTTTTCTAAAAATAAAATTGTATCGTTAGCTTTATTATTTCTTTTAATTTTTAATAATTTATCTGTTTTAGCAACAACAAAAACTGATATCCAAGCAATTCAAACAGAAAATTACAAATACCCCGACTACGCTACAATGTATGTCGGCGAAGACAAGTACGAAAAATTTAACCGTAAAATGTTTAATTTGAATACAAAATTAAATAAATATATTGCGCGTCCTGTTCATATTTTATGGTCATCAGTTATGCCTAAATATGGTATGGACAGAATTAGAAGTGCTTATAACAATATCGAATACCCGAAACGCTTGGCAAGCTGTTTGCTTCAAAGAGATGGTGATGCATTAAAAAAAGAAACCGTGCGTTTTCTAACCAATTCTACAATTGGCTTAGGCGGACTATTTGACCCGGCAGATAAGATTTTCAAAATCAAACCTACGAACGAAAACATGGAGCAAGCTCTTTGCAAATGCAAAATGAAGTCGGGTCATTATATGGTAATGCCGGTTTTAAACGCCTGCACTCCGCGTTCTTTGTGCGGAAGAGTGTTGGAAGCTGCGCTCGATCCGTCAGTTTATTTAGCAACACCTCTTACTTCTATTATAAAATTCGGTCTTATGGTAAACAGAACTTCTTACATGCAACCGCTTGCCAAGATGATTGAATCGACTTACGCAGACCCTTACGACATTCAGAAAAAACTTTACGGATTAGAAAATTATATAAGAAACTCAAATCTTGACAGGAAAGATTTGTTGGAAACTGAAGCTGAATTGGTGCAAGAAGGACAATCCGCTTTAGCAGAAGAAATGATTGCACAAATCGGTAATGATGAAAAATCAGAGGAGGAAGAAGGGATACCGACTGGCATGGCCGCTGATTTAGATATCATAAAAAAGCCTAAATTAGTTCCCGATATTGTTTTAGATGATTATAATCCGCAAACTCCTGTTATAGATTCTATGCGTACGGCTTTATTTGATGACAATTCAGTAAACAAATCAATGTGGAACGAGCTTTCTATTTGGAACAGAAGTTTTGCAAAAAGGATTAAAACAGCTTCAATTAGCGTTGACGACACAAGAGAACCTTATAAATACCGCTATATTTTACAAAAAGATAAAACAGCGCCACTCGTTATTATGTACCCATCAATTGGCGAAGGTTCAAACGCGCACCATTCGGTAATTTTTGCAAAAATGTTTTATGACGCCGGATATTCAGTAATTATTCAAGGAAGTCATTTCCATTGGGAATTTGTAAAAAGCATGCCGGAAGGCTATTGCCCCGGGATTCCTTCACAAGACGCTGATTACATAAAACTCGTGACATCAAAAATTATGGACTCTATTTGTGCAAAATACGGTTGTGATTTTCGAGAAAAAGTCGTAGTAGGAACTTCTTTTGGCGCAATGGCAACTCTGTTTGTTGCAGAAAAAGAAAGTAAAAATAACACTCTCGGCATAAATAAATTTATTGCAATAAGTCCGCCGATTGAACTTGTTTATGCGCTTGAACAACTCGACAAAAACAGCGAAGAATTCGATAAAAATTCTCCCGAAGTAAAACACAAAACGGCAATTACTGCTGCAAAAATTCTACAATTGACACAATTGAAAGAAAACTCTGATTTCAAACTTGATACTCTACCTTTTACTGACGAAGAGAGTAAGTTGATTACAACATTTATTTTGCGTCAAAAACTCTCAGATTTGATTTTCACGATTGAAAATATTGCAAAAAATACAAAAACAGATTTTTATCAAACCGTTAACAATATGAGTTATCGCGATTATGCAGAAAAATATCTGCTCAAAAACGGTATGCTGACGCTTGATGATTTAAGATATGAAACAGGCTTATATTCGCTCGCTGATTACCTTACCCATGCAGATAATTACAAAATTTACCAGTCACTTGATGATTATTTTATTAACAAAGAACAACTCGCAAGGCTCAAAACCCTTACCGGAAAACATTTAGTTTGCCTAAATTGCGGCGCGCACTTGGGATTTTTGTACAGAAAAGAATTCCTTGATTCGTTAAAACATGATATAGATTATTGAAAACAATAATCTATATCTTATGAATAAACAAACGGAGGCCCGTTTTTAATTTCAAACAAAATATTATCGGCAATAATTTTTAGCTCTTCTTTAGATTTTCCTGCATCTTTTTGCAAATAAAATTCATCACACAAAGGTTCAATCGCAGATTCCTTTTTTGCTTTAAAATTTCTAAGTTCGGTAGATACGAGACGTCTTTGAAGTTCAAGTTCAGTCTGCGCATTGTATTTTTTCACCTGAACATCTTTAATAGCTTCTGCGGCAGTTTTTCCTCCGTAAGCAAGCGCAGAAACACCCGTAATACCAAAGAAAAGATTTTTGAATTGAGGATTTTTAGGATTCATCAACCAATCATAGAAAAAAGACAAATAGTCATTTACATGCGAAAAATACGTAATCTTATTTCGACCGGACCCGCCCATCATAGGATTTACTTTTTCAGTTGCCTGATTCATATCATCTTTCAATTGACGAATAAATTCTTCTTTCTCCGCTTGTGGCAAATTCAATTTGTTGACAATGCGTTCAATATCTTCAGACCTTGCATAAATTGATTCCAACATATTTTCTATTAATGCTTTATACGCATCTTTTCCCGAAAGAATTTCTCCATTATGTCCCTGTACATTATTAAGCGGTTTTCCTGCATTAAATTCTTCTATAAGATTATCAATGCCTGATTTTGTATTTTTTATCCCTTTTCTTATAAATTCATCACTCTTTCTAATATTTTTTGTTGCAAAATAACCCAAACCAAGTATTGATAGGAGCGTTGTACCACCTATTAACCACATTTTTTTATTATCTTTTATCAGAACTTCTTTACTTTTGTCGTTCTCAACAGCATCGTGTGGAGTCTTATTATCTTTGGATTTAAATGTTAATTCTTGAGAAAAAATTTTAGCTTTTGATGATAACATACTTCTTATGATTTGTATTTTGCCTGAAAAAGATTGTGTTTCTACTTCAATCAAATTCTCTTGAAGATTTTTTTGAATATCAGCTTCTTGCTTTTTTATCCAAACATCTTTAAACCCGTCTATAAAAATTTTACCCATAAAAGCCATAGAACCTAGAGTTATAACTCCAAGTGATGCTAAAATAGTTTTTCTGTTAGGTGACTGTATCATACTAAAAATACTTTGGTGTATTTCATCATTAATACAATGATTTCTTGTCATTCCGGGAAGCAGATATTCTTTTGTACTTTCTAATTTACCCTTAGAAAACTTTTTCATCATAGCCGTAAAACCGCCAAGCAGAGCCATCACACCAACTGTTGCTATGCATAAAGGAATTAGCGGATTATTTTGTTTTGTTTCCTTTTCATAAATTTTTTGAGGTAAATCAATATTTGTATTAGAAATAACCAGTGTATCACAAGTTTCATCAAGAGAAAGAAGAGGATCTTTAACAAACGAATTTACAATAACCCCCTCTTTTACATTGGAGTCATTGCGTTTTTGCGTATTTGTCATATTTCTTTGATGTCTTGTAGTTTCGACATCCTGACTAATTTTCGGAATCATCTTTTTTCTTTTTTCTTAATTTGTGAATTAAAGTTTTTAAGTTGAAAATCTTTTTATCTTCATCAATCTTAGTATCTTCGTCTTTTGCGTTATCTTTTTTGAAAATTTTAAAAAGTCCATCAAATTTTGATTTCACAACACTTACAAATTCAGAAACTTTTTTTTCAACGAAAGCTTTTGCTTCTCCAAAAATTGCATTTAATTTATCCTGAATATCTACGATTTTCTGCTTAATAAGTGCTACCTTTTCGGCAAAATTAGAAATAATATTAGGGATATTTTTTACAAAATTTGTTATTGGAACGACGATATTATTTATTGTAAACGCAACAGGCTTTAAAATAAAGTTATTTGAGATTTGGTTTGCAAAATTTAACATTTTTTGACTCATTTTTTCTAAATTCTGTTGAAATGCTAACACAGCCTCTGCGTGTTGTTTTAGATTATTTTCCTGTGCTTCAATTCGAGCTTGACGGGCTTTCATCATAGCACCAATCATCGCACATTGATGATAACTCATCTCACCTGCTTTTTGCGGACGCTCTCCAACACGCATACTTCCACCGCCCATACCCGAACAAATCGGACAGGCAGACGGTGACATACCATGCGGACACAATCCTGCACTTGCTTTATTTATATTTTGAACTGCGTTTGACAATAAATTATCTCTATCTTAATGTTTTTGCGATTTCTGCCTGAATAGTATTTGCTCTTGTTATATATTTTGAAAGCTTTACATACTTATCGCCCGCTTCACCATAAGGCGTTTGCATTGTCATAAGTTCATCTACGCTTTTATTTATGTTTTCCAATTTAGCAAGAGATTTTCTCAATTCTAATACGGAAGAAAACTTCTTCGGCAGTTTTGCAATAATTGCATCAGAAAACATTCCAAACAATTTTCTCATCCCACCAAATTGTTCTTTAACTTTTGGTGAAAGCAAGTTTGTAATTCCACCCGAAATTTTTGCAGATAGGCTTGTGTCATTATAAATTTCAATAAGCCCTTCCAAATCTTCTTGCAATTGTTTTTTGCGATTAAAAAGCTGTTCGACTTTGTTAAAATCTCTAACATCCTTCGCCATACGGATTTGGTTATCAATATCTTTTAATTCGTCTTCTGTTTTTGAAATCTTATACTCAAGCTTAAAAATTTCATCCGTGACATCTTTATAAGCGTCTTCTTTCAAAATGTTATAATCATAGTCATTTAGGCGTCTTTGAGGTTCTGTTTGATTGGCAAACGAATGAATATCTTCAGGCTGCAAGAAAAAATTATCTTCATCCTGCAACTTGCTTCCAAAAGGATTTTCATTATTGTTTACAAACATATCTCCACTCATAAAAAAATTATACTATTAAAGATAATTTTCTTCAATTTTTTGTTTCATTGCTAACGCCGGATAATAGTCGGGAATAAGTTGTAAACACTCATTTGCATGAAAATAAGCCTGTTCAAAATCATGAACTTTCAAATAATAACGCATAAGCATAAAATGCAATTCGGCATCATTATAATAAATATCTTTTGATTTTTGCATATAATTAAATGCAGCTGACAGCAAATTATTTTCAAACATCACACGTGCTGCAAATTTGTAACTTTCTTGATTAATATCCGCAAAAATATCCAATGCGCCTAACAATTGTTCTATATAGTCAAGTTTTTCGTTTTTTAAGAGAAAATCCAAATCTATCTCCAAAAAATTTCTTATCTGAAAATAAGTCGGAAAAATCTCCATATAACCTTCGAGAATTGAAACCAAAATTGTTCCCCAAATCCCGCGCGGATTGTCAATATTGGAAAATATTGCTTTTGCTGAAGATAAATCATTGTTAAGAAGGCATAAATAAGCATGCTCCAACGAATTTGGAATAATTTTTATATCAGAGCAGTTAGGATAAAAAAAGAAAATTTTTCCTTTAGTAAAATTAACCATTCTTTTTGTTTATTCTTATTGAATTTTTCTTGTTTTTATTTTCGTCAACTACAAGTTCTTCATCTTCACTAGGAGCGCTCGCAGACTTATCGTTGAATGAAGTTCCGCCTTTAATAAGGTCAGATACTGAGTCGACAGAAGACACATTGGTATTCTTGCCAATCAAGTTAGCAAGTTTAATTTGCAGATAAATTTCTTCCCTGTAAATTTTAACATCTTTATCAGCTTTAATTGCAACTTTGCAGACGCCATTCTTTGCTTCGACAATAGTAATTTCAATATTGTCGTTTATCATTATTTTTTGACCATTTTTTCTAGTAATAACGAGCATTTTATTCCTTAAAAATTCTTAATTTTCTTTAAACATAGGGTAACTGATATCATAGCCAGAGCCTGATAGTACAACTTGAGCAGCACTTTGATTATCCAAGTTAAAAATCAAAGGCGCTAACAAATTGATAGTTGTACCTTTTGGATTATCTTGCGGGATTGAAGTTATATTCATAACAAGCAAGCTTTCCACATTCTTGATATCTAAAGTTTCTACTATGTTGTCAGGTAAATCTATTGTGTAGTCCAAGTTTAGGGCTGATACCGATATAATCGGAAATGCCAGGGCAGGATCTTCAATTGACTGAAGCCATTTGAACAAAGTATCTTTGTTTGGATCAAGTATAATAAATTTGTGCAGCATATCAAATCCGATGATAGGCATTACAAAGTTAAAAATACGATTTTCTTCGATTTCTATTTCACCAAATCTAGCTGTGTTTAATTTCATTCCTTAACTTTCTTAAAAACCTACTGACATTTGATTTGTCAATAATGATTGTATCACTTGGGGGCTTAGAGAAGAATTTCCATTTCCCATAAGCATATTTAACATTGCATTGTTGCTGTTAGTTTCGTTGTTGCCTGTTAGTAATGACATTTCATTAACATTGTTATTCAAAACATCACTTAAGCCTGCTCTTTGCAAAACTCTTAGAGCTGCAACAATTTCATCGTTTGTAGGAACTTCACTTGAGAAATCTTTGTAATCTTTAAACTTTTGAGGTGTAACATCGTTACCTCTATTCATTTCTCTCATAAAGTTTTCAATTTTTTGTTTTTCGTATTCGCTTCTTGCTTTATCAGAAAAACCTGAACCGAAACGACTTTGAATAAATCTGTCATCAGCAGATTCTTCTGATTCTTCATGACATTTATCAGGTGTTTCTAAACAAGTTTTACCCTTTGTTGCATAACGTCCCAGTTGTCCGTTTGGAGAAAGGCTGATAACTTTTTCATAGTTTGCAAGCGCTTCATCTTTTTTACCGATTTGAGCTGATGTCATTGCTAAATAGTAATAAGCAACAGCATTTGATGGATCTCTTTTTACAATATTATTAAAAGCAATGTAACTTTGAGAATAGTTGCCTGCTTTATATAATCTAATGGCATTTGCTAATGTTGAATTTGATGTTGTAGTTTTTGCACTAACAAAGTTCATTGTTGAAGCGCAAATGATAGCTGTCATTAATATTAAAATATACTTTTTCATAATAACCCTTCTTATTCTAATTATTCTAAGTATACACTTTCTCTATTAAACTTGGTATACACCATGTAATTGAATTATACATTATTTATTTAATGAGAACAAGACAATGTGTCAAGTTTCTTAGCGAATTTTTTGTCATCTGATAAATAGCTGCAAATTTCTTTTTCCAAATGCACGCCATAAAGTCCGTTAATCTCTTTTATAAAATAGCAAGGACTTGTAACGTTAACTTCAATTATTTTACCATCAATTACATCTAATCCGACTAATGGAATGC
>CAKVGS010000044.1 GCA_934747335.1 uncultured Candidatus Melainabacteria bacterium | reverse complement strand
AGTAATAACGCTGCTGACAATAGTCTTTGTATATGATTATATCTCATCGTCTTTCCCCTCCGAATTTTTTACTCAAATTTGAAACGTCATTATAGTTTACAGACCCTTCAGTTAAGATTTCGCCAATACCCGCATTATACGTATTGCTACCCAATTTTACGGTAACACTGTTTTGCGTGATATTTAAAACTTTATATTTATTTACAACATCACCTTTTTTCACAAGGTAATCGTTGCCTTCAATATTCAAGATTGCAGACGGACTGAATTTGTCGTACAGAATACCTGATACAATTGTATCCATAACTCTTGCTGCATCAGAGTTTTCATTAACAACTTCAGGCGGCGCAACTAAATCATAAGTCGGAACATCGCTTACGGAAGAACCTTTATTGATTTCTCTATAAGGTAAAAACGGATTCGCCTTTACCGTGCCTGTCGGAATTGAAATCAAATTCTTCTTTGCAGCGGTTGCAGCTGATGGTGCAGATGCCACGGATATCAAATCAATGTCGTCCAAATTTTGATTTGCATGAATATTTTTAATAACAAAAGTACCCAACAATACAGGCAGTACAACAATTGCGCCTAATACCAATAATGCAACTTTTTTAGGCATTTTATTGCAATGTCTGAATGTCATTGCAATAAGTTCATCTGCCGTCAGTCCTGACAAATCTCTTTTTTGTTCTTTTCTTCTTAAATATTTTTGCATATTTATTATTACTTCTAACTATTAAATTGCTCTCTAGTTTAAACTATATCAAAGCGAATAATAATTTAAATCCTATATTTATACTATTCCAGTCAAATGCTTAATAACATTATAAATGGACTCTCGCATATCAACCTAATTTAATCATACCATATTTTTGTAATATTGCAATTAGTTTGTATGATACCGAAATATTGAAAACAATTTTCAATTAAAAAAAGTAAGGTGCAATTTTTTGCACCACTAACTTTTAATTTTCTCCTACTTCTTCTGCACCATATCTGATATATGCATACGCATTAAAATCTAATGAGCCAAATATAATTTTTACAAAATTCTTGTTATAAGGGATTAATTTCACAAAATCCAAATCTTCGCTGTCGTAATCATCATTCGTTTCACAAGCACGGACTTTTCCCTTAAAATATTGTGATTGATAAAAAGACAAATAAATATCATTATTTTTGTCACGTTCTGCGATAACTTTATAATATCCTTTATCAAGCGGAGTTTCATCAATAATTAAATTTACGGGCACATTAAGAAGCAAACCTTCTTCATTTTTGCTTTTTAATGGCGTTAAGCTTTGTATTTCAGCCCCCGGAGCGAGGTCTGGATGCAAACTTGTTCCACCACCGCTTATTTTTTTAGCTTTCTTTTTTTGTTGCTTTTCTTCTCTTTGCTTTTGCTTTCCTTCCAAAGTATTAATTGCATCTTCAAACTCTTTATTTGTAATAGACTTTTGTCCGTCCCAAGCTCTATCTAAGTCTGAAAAATCATCCCAGCTTTCTGCAAAAGCTAACGGAGAAGTAATTAATAATGATATTAGAGATATTAAAAAAGCTTTCTTCATACTTATATTATTTAACGAAAAATGAGTAAAAGTAAACAAAAACTTTTACTTTTCTTAACTATCATGTATAATGATATTAGAGTTTTAAAGAAGAGAGTAGAATGGCAGATACAAATATAATTATTATCGTAGTTGCGTTTATTGTTGCAGTTGCAGCAATTTATATTTTGTATTCGATAATTTTATTTCAAGGTGGCGGTTCTCAAAAAGGAGACGACCTCCAACTTTCAACCAAAAACATTTTGGACCAAGTAGAAGTTCTTTATGACAAAAAGGAATATGCTCTTGCTCAACTTCTTGCAACAAAGTATTTAGATAGAGTTCCCGGACATATAGAAGTAAGAATTTATCTTGCAAAAGCTTATTATGAGGACGGGAAATACAACCAAGCTATAAAGCAATGTTCTATAATACTTAAGAAAAAATCCAACAGTATTGAAACAAGAAGAGTTTTAGCAAATTGCTATAACAAAAAGCACATGATTCAAAAAGCTATTACAGAATATGAAGCAGTTTTTGAAGCTAACAAAACCGACAAAACGATAGTTAAAACCTTGGCAGAACTTTATAGAGAATCTGACCAATTATTTTCTGCAATCGGTGCTTATGAAGTTTTATCCGATTTAATGGAATTGGATGAAGACATTGCAGATGTTCAATCAATTCTTGCTGAATTAAATGAACAAGTTCATGATTATCCTGCTGCGTTTGAAGCTTATAAAACCCGTTTGGGGATTTATCCGAATGATATAAACACAAATAGAAAATTGACTGAACTTTATATCAAAATCAAAAACTACCCTGTGGCAAAAGAAACCTTGTTGTATATGCTCACTTTTGTTACAGATGCAAAAAACTTGCTTTGGATATACGAAACTTTGGTAGCTTTGAGCGTTGAAACCGAAGAGTATGACAAAGCGATTGAATATTCGGAAAAACTCTTAGATATTCAAGGTTCTGATAAATTTAAAGTAAGAAATAATATTGCTACATATAACATTAAGCTAAATAAAATGGAAGATGGAATCGTTATCTTAGAAGATTTGGCGATGATGTCACAAAATGGTTTTAATGTAACGTTAGAATTAGCAGATGCGTATATCCAGACAAAAAATTACGCAAAAGCTTTGGAAAAATATTTATTGCTTCTTGATAAAGCTACTCCAAGAGAAGCCAAAACCGTTAATCTGTTATTATGCGACTTGTATGTTGATTGGGCTATTACCTTGGCTGAACAAGAAAAATATGATGAATCGTATGAAAAATTACGAAACGCAGCACAATATAACACGCTAAATCCTGAAATTTATTTCAATATTGCAAAAAATAATTATAGCCAAAAAAACTACACAGGATGTGTTGAAGCCATAAATAAAGCTTTAGAATATGATAAACAAAACCAATTCAAAGCAAAATACCTTCTTTTGCTATCAGAAGCTCATCACCAATTGGGTAACTTCTTTGAAGAAAAGAAAGCGCTTACGGATTTATTAAATTTTGATGATAAACATCCTGAAGGTTTGTACAGAGTAGGTTTAATGTACGCATCTCAGCATGATATGAAAAAAGCTGAAGATGCTTTCAAACAAGCCATTATGTACAGCCCCGATTTAATCGAGGCTAAGTACAATTTGGCTTTGCTTTACGAAAATAATAATAAAGATAAGGCTAAAGAACTCTATATGGAAATTCTTGAGCAAGACCCTTCTTTTGAAGAAGCTAAAAATGCTCTCAATGACATGTCTACTTCCGATTATTACTAAACATCTTCGGGAATATAGACCACTGTGTCGCTTAGATAATTCCGAACTTCTTCTGCCGTTGAAAAGCGTGGTACAATCCTTTGATAATCCTGTACCACAGAAATAATGTCGTCCACTGACATTTTAATAATTCGACGTTCGCCTGAGTCGATAATTCTTGCCATGAGTACCTCGCTTTTGGTTGAGTGTTGGTTTAGTTTTTATAACACCCTCTCCCGCCTTCGGCACCCTGTCTTGGATTATTCGGGCGAGCATAACATTCCAATAACAACAAATCCTAACGGATTTTAGTAGTTATTTCCATGTTATTTGCTCTTACGGGCTTGCTCGCTTACGCTCGACATCGCCCTTCCGAAAATCCGCTCCCCGAGGGGAGGGAACTAAAGACGCTCAACTGACGCAATCCACTCCCTCCCTTGGGGGAGGGTGCCGAAGGCAGGAGAGGGTATTATTAATATTTCTATCGGCAGAAATTAAACAAACTTCACCCCAAACTCTTTAAAATCAACCATCTTAGTTAGGAAAAACTTCTCCGCTTTGAATATAAATTTCAAACTCTTCTTGAACATTTACACTGGAAGCCGTTAGTACATAATCTTCCAACCTAAATTTTTTGAATTTTTGCGCAGGCTTTCCAAGTTTATACTCTGCTTCATATTTTGTCCATTCGTTATAAAAATCTTCCAGTGTTTCACATTTAAATCCCATGCGTTTTGATATACTTTCAAATTCCCTAAGTTTAATTTTTTCTATATCAACTCCGCAATCATAATCAGAAAACGCTAACGCGATATAATCATTACTATGACTTATGCTAAAAAACTTTTCTCTAGACTTTAAAAATGGTTTATTACCGTTAAAAACAATTTCTCTGTTTTCAATCTGATAAAAATCTCTAAGAATTCTATCAACCATCAAATAAGAAAGACAGTGTTCATTCCATTTTTTAGGATTAGAAATTTCTTTCTTCTGAAACTCTTTCAATAATTCCTTATGCACATTATCTGCATCAACTATCTCAATTACAAAAATATCCATAGCGCAATTATAAAACAAATTTAAACAGAATTAAACTTTTCTATTATTATCTCTCAGAATTTATGTCGTGTTCAATGAAAAAGTTGAACACGACCTACAACTAATCACACCTCACAATGACGCCCAACTGATAGTCTCACGCTACGTCATTGCGAAGGCGATTAAATTAAGAAGGTGGGAAAAGCGGAAGCGGTTCCCACCTTCATAAATTCCCGCGTATACAAAAAACAGGGTCGAAATTCTGTTGAATTTCGACCTTGTTCATAATATCCTTCGTATTTATTAATGTTGAAAAATTATCTCTTAGAGAATTGGAATCTCTTACGAGCTCTTTTTCTACCATATTTCTTACGTTCTTTAACACGAGCATCTCTTGTTAACAAACCTTCGGAACGCAATACGTTTTTGTATTCTTCATTAACTTTAAGTAATGCTCTTGAAATACCATGCCTGATTGCAGCTGATTGAGCAACAATACCGCCACCAACAGCTTTAACTCTTACATCGTATTTATCTTGGTTTTCTGTTAAAACTAATGGTCTGTAAATCATCATTTCAACAGCAGGCATATTGCCGATATAAGCGCCTAAAGTTTTACCATTTACGAAAATTCTGCCTTTACCTTTAACAAGTTTTACAACAGCAATCGCACATTTTCTGCGGCCAGTAGCCATAATTTCTTTAGATTCAGCCATTATTTAGCCTCCTTTTCTAACACGATTGGTTTTTGAGCAGCATGTGGGTGTTCAGAACCACAATAAACTTTCAACTTAGTAAATTGTTGATCGCCCAATGTGTTGTGTTGTAACATACCTTTAACAGCTTTTTCAATCAATTTAGTTGCGTCTTTTTCACGAACTTCTTTAACTGATGCAGCTTTTAATCCACCAGGGAAACCTGTGTGGTGGTAGTAAATCTTATCTGTTTCTTTATTTCCTGAAACTACAACCTTTTCAGCATTGATAACTACAACGAAATCGCCTGTATCAACGTTTGGTGTATATTCAGGTTTATTTTTGCCTCTTAAAATGTTTGCAATACGAACTGCTAAACGACCAAGAACTTCGCCTTCAGCGTCGATTACATACCATTTTCTTTCAACTTCAAGAGGTTTTGCTGAATATGTTTTCATGCTTTATTCCTTCTATCATTAATTTTTAGTAACTTACTTTCATTAATGTTAATCCGAATGGACTAACCGTTTGCCCCGCCTTACGACGGTCACGCGCCTCAAGAACTTTTTTCATGTGTTCTGTTGGCAATTTATGCCCTTCTATTTCAAGAAGAGTACCGACTATTGTTCTTACCATATTATAAAGAAAACGATTTCCTTCTAAATGAATAAAAACTCTATCGCCCAGTTTTTCAACTTCGGCTCTAGTTATAAAACAAACTTTGCTTGGGTTAAGCGTTCCAGAACTTTTAAAACTTGAAAAATCATGTTCACCTAAAAGGAAGTTCAAAGCGTCTTGCATTCGCTCTACATCCAACTCGTATTTTACTCTTAAGATATCACCGTCAAACGCTTGTTTATAGCGTCTGTTGATAAGTTCGTATCTGTAATATCTCGCCTTTGCAGACTTTTGAGCATGAAACGAATCAGGAACAATTCTCAAGTTATCAACTGATATATCATCAGGGAGGATTTCGTTCATCTGATAGATAAACTTTGAAGCAACAATCGTTCTATCAGTATCAAAATGAACGACCTGTCCTAATGAATTAACACCTTTATCAGTTCTTCCGGAGAAGATTGTTTTAATCGGTCTATTTTTCTGACATCCGTCAGTTTTTATCAATGTTCTTAATGCTCTTTCCAATTCACCTTGTATTGTAGGAGTCTCTATTTCTTCGCCATTTTCAAATTGAATTTGACTTCCGGCATAGTTTTTGCCTACATACTGAACCTCTAGAGCGTATCGCATTAACTATACCAATTGGATTAATGCCATTTCAGAAGCGTCGCCTCTACGAGGTGGCAATCTGAAAATTCTTGTATATCCGCCTTGTCTTGAAGAATATTTAACGCCAATAACGCTAAATAATTTTCTAAGTACGGTTTGTTTTGCTAATTTCTTACCTTCTTGAGGTGCATCAAAGATTTCGCCTGTTGTTGTATCAATTAATTGACCGATTTCTTTATCGAAGATATATCTTCCAGCCAATCTTCTTGAGTTCAAGTCACCTTTTTTTGCCATTGTGATAACGTTTTCAGCGTATGGTTGTAAAGCTTTAGCTCTAGCCATAGTTGTTTTAATTTCACCGTGAACAAAAAGTTCGGTAGCTAATGAACGCAACAAAGCCTTTCTTTGGTCTTGTGCTTTACCAAGCGTATGTTTTTTTGTTTGGTGTCTCATTTTGCTTTTCCTTTATTATAATTTACTGTTTCTTTTTTTAAGATATATGGGAATAAGGTAATAGGGGAATAAGTGGTTATAAAATTCTATTTTATTACTTATGCATTACCTTGGTAATATGAGCGTCAGCGAAATAAATCTCTTATTCCCTTATTGCCCTATTACCTTATTCCCTTCATCTGCTTATTCAGCAGATTCGATAACCATACCTTCTTCATCCATTTCAGGGTTTGGAGCTAGGTCTAAACCGAAGTGGTGTAATCTTTCGATTACTTCATCAGAAGATTTTTTACCGAAGTTTTTAATATTTAACAAATCATGTTCTGATTTCTTTAACAATTCAGACATTGAATTGATGCTTGCTCTTTTTAAGCAGTTGTAAGCACGAACTGACAATTCCAATTCATCAATTGTAATTGATGGTTCTTCAGCTGCTTCTTCTTGAGCTTCTTCTTCTGCAACAACTTTTTCTTCAATCTCTTTATGAGTTGATTTACCTGTGATAGCAGCGATTTGTACGAAATGATCAATCAACAAATCAGCAGCTTGAGTCAACGCAGTTGTTACATCCAAAGTACCGTTTGACCAAATTTCTAAAGTCAACTTGTCAAAGTCGATGCTATCGCCTACACGAGTGTTTTCTACTTCGTAGCTAACTCTCTTGATTGGCATGAATGTTGCATCAATAGGTAACATATCAATTGATGCACCAGCTTTTGGGCTTCTAGGAACATCGTTTGCTACATAACCTTTACCAGATTCTACAACTACGTCAGCGTGGAATGAACCACCTTCAGCGATTGTACAAATTAACCAGTCAGGGTTTACAACCTTTACTCCGGCAGGTAATTGGATATCACTTGCCAAAACCGGTCCTGGTTTGTCAATATCAATTCTCAACTGTTGAGGTTCTTTTGAATCTGTTTTAATAGCCAAACCTTTTAGGTTTAACATAACATCAATAACATCTTCTAATACACCAGGAATTGCAGTGTATTCGTGAGTGATACCTTCTATTCTGCAAGAAGTTACTGCTGTACCTTCAAGGCTAGAAATCAATACACGTCTTAAAGCGTTACCGATTGTTGTTCCAAAGCCTCTTTCTAACGGTTCAATAGTAAATTTACCATATTGTGAACCATCAGAGCTGGTCATTGTATTAACAGTTTTAATTTTTAATTCCATATTTTTTTCTCCTATCAGCCTATTTTGAATAGTACTCAATTACAAGTTGTTCTTTGAAATCAGGATCTAATTCTTCTCTTTGAGGAATTCTTTCAAATGTAACCTTCAAAGCTTCAGCGTCTACTGTAATCCAAGCTGGGGCACAAGATAAATCAATAGTGCTCATAACTGTCTTCAAGTATTCATTGCTTCTAGACTTGATAGTAATTACATCACCTGCTTTTACTAAATATGATGGAATATCTACTTTTTTACCGTTTACAAGAACGTGACCGTGGTTAACGATTTGTCTTGTTTGTTTACGAGTAATACCGAAACCTGCTCTGAACAAAATGTTGTCCAATCTAGATTCAAGGATTTGTAAAAGGATTGTACCTGTTACGCCTTTTCTTCTAGCAGCTTCGTTATAGTATTTAGCGAATTGTTTTTCGCTTACTAAATATGTATATCTGATTTTTTGTTTTTCAGCTAAGTGAAGTGCATATTCAGAAAGTTTCTTTCTTACAGCACCGTGTTGACCTGATGCTGTTTGTCTCATTGAAGAAGTTAATTTTCTGTTTGATAAATCTTTAACTTTCTTGTTTCTGAATAATTTATTCGTTGGTCCTGTGTATCTTGCCATTGTTTTTCTCCTTTTCTTGTGTCGGGCATCTATGGTTTGTGCTTTTGGCGAAAGCTCAAGCCCCGACGGTTTTATGTGAGGGAATAGGGGAATAAGGTAATGAGGAAATAAGTGGTTTTTAATTTCTTCTTTGTACTTATGTTTTACTTTGGTAATATGAGCGAAGCGAATTTTTTCTCTTATTCCCTTATTACCCTATTACCTTATTCCCTTCCTAACTATACTCTACGTTTTTTAGGTGGACGGCATCCGTTGTGAGGGATTGGTGTTACGTCCTTAATCAAAGTAATTTCCAAACCTGCTGCTTGGATTGCTCTGATTGCTGTTTCACGACCTGAACCAGGTCCTTTGATATGAACTTCAACTTTTTTCATACCTTGGTCGATTGACTTTTTAGCAACTAATTCTGCTGCTGATTGAGCTGCAAACGGAGTACCTTTTCTAGCACCCTTGAAACCTGTAGCACCAGCTGTTGCCCAAGCAATAGCATTACCTTGAGTATCAGTAGAAGTTACAATTGTATTGTTGAAAGTAGATTGAATATGTACAACCCCTTGCAATACATTTTTCTTTTCTTTTTTCTTTGTAGTTTTTGGTCTTGCCATTTTTGTATTCCTTTATGTTTCTATTATTTTTTTAAATTTTATTCTTAAAATTTTGCACAATTTCGGCTTTTCAGTCGCTCACGCTCGTTTCAGCCTACGCAAAATTTTATTTTTTCTTACCTGCGATAGGTCCAGTCTTTTTACCACGTCTAGTTCTAGCGTTAGTTTTTGTTCTTTGACCTCTGCAAGGAAGACCTCTTTTGTGTCTCATACCTCTGAAAGAGTTGATTTCTTGAAGACGTTTAATGTTCATTGTAACTTCACGTCTCAAGTCACCTTCAATATTGAATTCAGATAAAGCGTTACGCAATTCTCTGATATCATCTTCTGTTAAATCATCTGTTCTTAAATCAGGTGAAATACCAGTTTTTTCAAGAATTTTTTTGCTTCTTGCAGGTCCTATACCATAGATATAGGTTAAAGCGATTTCTAGTCTTTTGTTACGAGGTAAGTCTACCCCAACTAATCTTGCCATGTTTTGTTTCCTTTATGTTTTTGTACTTAACTTTTTTCTTTAGTTCGTAATTAGGTTCTTGCTTTATGCTACGCTTTCGTTCATTACATTTTGCTTACACAAAATTTTCATTTACTCAGCTCCGCAACTCTTCGAGTTAGGCTCGCTCTCGCTCGCCGTCACTCTACGCAAAACCTAACCTTGTCTTTGTTTGTGCTTAGGGTTTTCGCAAATTACAGCAACTCTGCCTTTTCTTTTGATAACCTTGCATTTGTCGCACATAGGTTTTACTGATGATCTTGTTTTCATTGTTCTTTCCTTTATATTTATGTATTACTGTTTTAATTCTATTTTAAGCGGAATGTAATTCTGCCTTTACTCAAGTCATAAGGTGTCATCTCAACCTTTACTCTATCACCCGGTAAAATTCTAATAAAGTTTTTTCTGATTTTACCTGAGATGTGTGCCAAAATTTCATGGTCGTTTTCAAGTTTAACTCTGAACATTGCATTTGGCATGGATTCAAGAATCGTACCTTCTATTTCTATAACGTCTTTTGCCATTATTTTCCTCTATTTTCGGCTGTCAATATAATGCCACAATATGGCATCTTATTTAATAATATTTGCTAAAAATCTCAATGCAAGCAATTTTATTATATTTTAGCGACTTTGTAACAAAATATTACTGAATGTTTTTATATAATTGGGTTATTATAGCTAAAATTCAAAATCATGAAAAACACACCAATATTAATGCTTTTTCATGATTTGTAAAAAATTTAATATAGCCTTTTCACAATAAAAACAAACACTTATATAAAAAATTCCCGCACTGAAATTTATAGTTCCAAAAATCGCACCACAAACTTATATTTATAAAATAATCATTCGTAACAATTATATTTCTTTTTGCAAAACAAATTAAAGAATCCCTCTCCGAGGAAGAGGGTAGAATTTCAAGTTGAGAGTCATTTTTGACTCGAAACTTAGAAATTCGGGTGAGGGTTCGAGCCGTAAGGCGATTCTTATAAACTTATGCTAATAAAAAGCCGGATTGCTTCAGGCTAATCGCCTTCGCAATGACGGCACGCTTGAAAGTCTGACGCCCGCTCATTACGCACTACTGTCAATGATAATTTTTAGAAAAATCTCTAAAATAGAATAAAATCAATATAGTTATGCAAATATTAAGTCAAAACTTAAAATGAACGACAATCGCGCCGCGAGCGTTTTTTAGCGAGCGTGAAAGTGCGGGTTTACCCGCTACATCCATTTTGTTCAACGCTCGTAAGAGCGTAGAAAACAGTGCGTTTTTTCTTCTTTTTGCTTACTTTTTCTTCTTTTATCGCAATAAAGAAGAAAAAGTAAGAGCTATTTTGAAATAAAAAAAGTTTTTTAAAATGTCCTTTTCTTTCTCTTTTGTTGCGAATGAAAAGAGAAAGAAAAGAACGAAAAGAAAGAGAAAACACGCTACCGCTTCCTACGCTCTTACGAGCGTCGAATAAAATGGATGTTGCAGGCAAAGCCTGCTCTTTTTCGCTCACTATCGGTGCTACGCACGTAAATATTTTGTCGGCAAGCATAAGTAAAATACAAAATTTCATTTTCTCCATACAAGCTTGCCTCAAAGTCACATTCCATGTTCGCACGCACGTTCGCGGCGCGATTGTCGTTCATTTGATGAAAATTATCATGGACAGTAGTATCTCCGAGGGAGAGAGAGAATGACCGTAGTCGTTAATATTCTCTTCTCCATTAATATATTGACTGTTAATAAAATAACTACAACCTCAACTTATTTATGATAAAATATTTACAAACACTAAATTGAAAGGATTATGAAATGTTAAGAGCCGGAATTGTAGGACTTCCAAATGTTGGTAAATCAACATTGTTTAACGCGCTTACTGCTACAAAAAACGCACAGAGCGCAAATTATCCATTCTGCACGATTGAGCCAAACGTTGGTGTTGTTGTTGTGCCGGATGAAAGATTACAAATTTTATCAGATTTATGCAAAGCTAAAGAAATTATTCCAACAGTTATTGAATTCGTTGATATTGCAGGACTTGTTAAAGGCGCAAGCAAAGGTGAAGGTTTAGGAAACCAATTCTTGCACAATATCAGAGAAGTTGATGCAATCATCCAAGTTGTAAGATGTTTTGACGATGAAAATACAATTCACGTGGAAGGCAAGGTTGACCCGATTTCTGACATAGAAACTATTAATACAGAGCTTGCTCTTGCCGACTTAGCTTCAGTAGAAAGACGTTTACAAAGAATTTCTAAGCAAGCAAAAGGTGGCGACAAAGAAGCTGTATTAGAAGATGGCGCACTAAAAAAACTTAACGAATTATTACAAGATGGTAAATTTATTAATCTTAAAGACCACTTCACAGAAGATGAAATTAACGTAATAAAACCGCTTAATTTAATGTCAGTTAAGCCTGTTATCTATTGCGCAAATGTTTCTGAATTTGACTTGAAAGACGGTAACGAATACACAAGACGTGTTGAAGAATACGCAAAAACTCACGGCGCTGAAACAGTTATTATTTGCGCTCGAATAGAGGAAGAACTTGTTGAGCTTGGCGAAGAAGGCGCAAAAGAATACTTAGAAGAACTTGGAATTTCTGATAGCGGCATCAATAAAATGATTAAGTCTGTTTACGCACTTTTGAACTTGATTACTTTTATTACGGCAGGTGAAAAAGAAGTTCACGCTTGGACAATTACACGCGGAACAAAAGCTCCTCAAGCAGCAGGCGTAATTCACACAGACTTTGAAAAAGGCTTCATCAGAGCTGAAGTTACAGGATATCAAGATTTTGTAGACAATGGCTCATACACTGCTTGCAAAGACAAAGGCGTTACAAGACTTGAAGGCAAAGATTATGTAATGCAAGACGGTGATATCGTTCACTTTAGATTTGCAGTATAGAGCAAAAGTTATATATTATTCAATAATTTTCGGGGGTTTTTCAAAATAATCCCCGAAATTCTTTTTATAGACGTTAAAATCTGTACAAAAAGCTTCTAAGTCCAAAGATACTCGCTTTTTTAACGGATATGTCTTTATCCCGAGAGATTTATACATTGCTCTCATAAGAACATTAGCAATCGCATCCGAACCTCTTTCCCAAGGAGTAGCATGCGCCATTAGCCACCTAATTCCGCCGATATGTTCATTTATCTCTTGCATTTGAGAAATATTAACATCTTTATAATTAAACTTTGTTCTAAAACTCTTATATATTTCAAATATGTGTTTAAATGCAGCCCCAATATGTTTCGGCTCGGCATGACGTAAATATTTTTCATGCCTATCTATTATCGGCACGGTTAAACTCATATCATTAAAAGGTTTTTCCAACGGGTGGAAAAATGTTTCATCAAATCTGTCATTATAAACAGAATATCTTGGAATGCTTGAATAATTTGTCGCCAGTTCTCTTCCTGTCCAGTCAGAACCGCTTCGCCAATGTTCTCTTTCACAACGTAAGATGCCGGTATGTTTAACTTTATTAATATCTCTTGATAAACTATTTGCTTTAACAACTCCCGTTGTGATAAATCTCAAAATATTTTCGATAAAAGTGTCTTTTCTAATCATTTTTACAGCTACATTAGCTGTTTCTACAATTTTTTTAGCCCAATCAGTATCTTTACCATAACCACGGATACGTACATAAAAATCTGCACGATTAAAGTTAAGCTTACGAGAATTTATGTTTGCTTGAAACGAAGGATTATAACTTTGAATATTCATATTACTTCTAAAACCGCTGAAAATATTTTTTGTTAGTTGATAAATGCATTTTTGAAAAAAAATAGCTTCCCGCAAGACCCATCTCGCTTGGAGTAAAATAAAACTTCAAAATCAAAAAGCTCATTGTCCATTGTAACAAATTGTAACGATTTTCTAAAAAACGCTAAAGTTTTTCAAAAATATGCCGATATAACTAACATAAATAAGATGAAGGACCGATTGGGTTGTTTGTCTAAAATTGTTAAATCTCTTAACTTTATATACAAAAAGTTA
>CAKVGS010000043.1 GCA_934747335.1 uncultured Candidatus Melainabacteria bacterium | reverse complement strand
GTTGCTATTGTTTTTATATTCACTGTTTTTATTTATTTTGTGGATGTAATTTTCAATATGTTGTTATCTAAGTTTTAATTAAAATTTATAAAGGGTAAAAGTAATGAGTGAAAAAGACGAAAATATCATGAATGAAGAAGTGATGGAAGAAACTCAAGAAGTTGAAAACCATGCGTCTTCTGAAAGAAAAAATCAAAAACGTTGGTACATTGTTCACACTTATTCAGGATACGAAAACAAAGTTAAAAGTAACTTGGAAAAACGTATTGAATATATGAATATGGCTGATAAAATCTTTAGAGTAGAAGTTCCTCAAAAGACTGTTACCCAAATTAAAGGCGGAAGAAAACAAGAAAGAGAAGAAAAAATCTTCCCTGGTTATGTTTTAGTAGAAATGATTATGGACGAAGACAGCTGGTATGTAGTTAGACATACAGCAGGCGTTACTAAATTCGTTGGTTCTGCTAAAAAACCAATTCCTGCAAAAGACAGTGAAATTAAAAAGATTATTCATAGATCAACAGCTCAAACTCAAAAAATTGAAATGGATGTTAAAGTTGGTGAAAAAGTTAGAATTACTTCCGGTCCATTCGCTGAGTTTGTTGGTGACATTACAGAAGTTTATCCTGATAAGGCTAAGCTTAGAGCAATGGTTTCTATATTCGGTCGTGAAACTCCGGTTGAATTAGAATACAAACAAATTCAAAAGTTATAGAATCTTCTCCTCTCCATGGGAGAGGTCGCGACCGTTCTTGAGCATAGCGAAAATTACGGACGCGGGCGAGGGTTTCACTTTGAAAACACAACACAAATAACGTGGAAGGGGGTGCCCCCCGCTAGTACCACGAAAGGAGAACAAAATGGCAAAAAAAGTAGTAGGAAAAATTAAACTACAAATTCAAGCAGGTAAAGCTAATCCATCACCTCCAGTTGGTCCGGCTTTAGGTCAACACGGTGTTAATATCATGGATTTCTGCAAACAGTTCAATGCAAAAACTGAATCTCAAGCAGGCTATATTATCCCTGTTATTATTGATGTATACGAAGACAGAAGTTTCACTTTTGTTATCAAATCACCTCCAGCTCCAGTTTTGATTAAGAAAGCTTTGAACATTCCTAAAGGTTCAGCTACTCCTAACAAAACTAAAGTTGGTGAAATTACAAGAGCTCAATTAGAAGAAATCGCAAAAATTAAAATGAACGATTTAAACGCAACTTCTATGGATGCTGCTGTAAACATGATTAAAGGCTCTTGCAGAGCTATGGGCGTTACTGTTAAAGAAGACTAGTTGAACGCACTTTTCCCTTCGCCCCTTGCGGGAGAAGGTGGGCGGAGCCCGGATGAGGGGTAGAATAACATCTACTCATCGAATATCCCTTCTTTTTACAAGGGACAAAGAGATAATATGGAAGGATTGAAAAATCCGTTAACACCATGAAAGGATTTAAAAATGTCAAAAATAACTAAAAAACAAAAGAAGCTTCAAGAATTGTTAGCTGATTTCCAACAACCGGCTAGCGGTCGTGATGCTCTTACTAAATTACAAGAAGTATCTAAAGAAGTTGCAAAATTCAACGAAACAGTTGAATGCCACATGAGATTAGGTATTGAAGTTAAACACGCAGAACAACAAATCAGATCAACAGTTGTTCTTCCTGCTGGTTTAGGTAAAGAAGTTCGTGTTTGCGTTATCGCAAAAGGACCAAAAGTTACTGAAGCTAAAGACGCAGGCGCTGATTTCTACGGTACAGAAGAAATTATCGACAAAATTGCAGGCGGTTGGTTTGAATTCGATACATTAATCGCAACTCCTGACTGTATGGGTATGTTAGGTAAGTTAGGTAGAGTTTTAGGTCCTAAAGGCTTGATGCCAAACCCTAAAACAGGTACAGTAACTCTAGATATCGCAAAAGCAGTTAAAGATGCTAAAGCAGGTAAAGTTGAATTCAGAGCTGATAAACAGGGTATGATTCACTGTCCAATCGGTAAGGTTCAATTCGCTAACGAAGATTTGGTTAAGAACTATGGAACATTGGTTGATGCAGTTCTTAGAGCAAAACCTTCTGCAGCTAAAGGTACTTATGTTAAGTCAATCTATTTGACAACAACGATGGGACCAAGCATCAAGATTGATGCAAAGAACCTTCAAGCAGAAGTTAAAGAAATTGTTGGTTGATATTTACGGCTAGCCGAAAGGTTAGCCTTTTTTTTATCAAAAAAGCGTATTCATTAGAATACGTTTTTTTGTTGATTTATGAAACCTACAAAAACTTTTAGAAATATAAAGTTTTTAACAAAAAAAAAGGAGGACAAAGTCCTCCTTTTTAACTGAATAGAAGAGAAAGGAATTCTTCTAATATTCAGCTAATAATAGATTCTACTTCCCGATAGTTGTTGACTTCGGATTACAAGCAGAACCTGATGTGAAAGTTTTTGCATTTGTAGACCAATCATCTTCATAGATTTGCCACAAACATTTATCATCATCTCTTGGCACAACATAACCAAGTTCTGTTACAGTAAAATTAAAGTTCTTTTGAACTGATTTTGGTAAGCCATTGGCTTGAGGATCAAAGTTTATGTTAAATACTGGTAAACCGACTTTGTCTGAATCAACAACCCCCTTGTGACTCGTATACTCTTTATCTTCTACCATGTTTACTACAATTGTAGTATTATCTTTTAAGACACCTATTAAACCACTTTGTGTCTTTTTATCAGGTGTGCTTTTCAGCTTAGTATCGTTAATTGTATAATATGTAGGATAGTCATCTGTGTTAGCAATATCCAACATACTTTTTATTAATTCTTTATCTTGCGTTCCATCCAATGACTTGAACATAAATGCTTCATTTATAAAACTCATGACATCTGTATTTGTTTTAAATGAATCGTTTTGTACTACATAAGCTCTCGATGCATCTTCTGTTGTTGACATAAATTTTCCTAATTTAACGCCAACTGTTTTGTATTGATAGCTTGAAATAACAGCAGGCATTACAATAGCTGCAATTATTCCGATGATACTTAATGTAATTAAAACTTCTGCCAAAGTAAAACCTGATTTTAAATTTTTCATGAAATATCCTCTCTTACTTGTCGTAACATGTTAAATGATAACGCATTTTATAATGTGTGTCAATAAGTTTTGATTGAAAACTTAATGTAATAGATATAAAATATAATATTTATTAATTTGCTATATTATGGAAAATGTATTTTTAAAAGCTTATTCTATTGTTTGGAGGATAGGATGAGTTCTTTAAAATTAAAATTTGGCAAAAGATTAAGAGAATTAAGACGCAGCGTTGGTATGACTCAAGAACAGCTGGCAGAACTTGTTAACATAGAGCCGCCTAATCTTTCAAAAATCGAATGTGGAATGCATTTCCCTCAACCTGATAAAATTGAAAAAATAGCTCAAGCATTGAATGTCGATATTAAAGAGCTTTTTGATTTTGAACATTTTCAAAAGAAACAAGAATTGATAGAGTTTATTGATTCATCACTTGATGAATTTGAATTGAAAACAATTGAATTGGTCTACAAATTTGTGTCTAACTTGAAACTTTATAAATAAGATTGTGTTGCTTGGTTTTTAATGATAAAATTATTACGCAGATAATAAGGAGAAAAATATGAAAATTAGAGCAAGTCACATTTTAGTTGATACAAAAGAACAAGCAGAAAATCTTTTGCTTGATATTGAAAATGGTGTCGCTTTTGAAGATTTAGCAAAACAATATTCTAAATGTCCATCTGGTCGTGACGGTGGTGATTTGAGATGGTTTGGTAAAGGCATGATGGTTAAACCTTTTGAAGATGCTGCTTTTGCACTTAAGAAAGGTGAAATTTCAAAACCTGTTGAAACTCAATTCGGTTGGCACTTGATTAAACTTACGGATGTTGATGAGTAAGTTATAATTTAATTTTTTATATATTCACCTCACCCTAACCTTTCCCGCCTTCGGTACCCTCCCCCGAGGGAGGGTGCCGAAGGCGGGAAAGGTTATTATTAACATAAGAAAGAAAATAAAACAGAAAAAGAGGCGAACATGTCAAACAAACTCCTAAACGATTTAAATTTGGATTATCTTCTTGTGTGTTGTACAAATGAATTTTTGGTTGAATATCCTTCACTTAGTGAAAACGCTCGATATACTTTGACAGGTTTTTCAGGCTCAACTGGTGACGCTTTAATTACAAAAGATAATATTTATTTGTTTGTTGATGGCAGATATCATACGCAAGCTGACAATGAAGCAAAAGATGGCGTTACGGTTGTAAAACTTAAACTTGGTCAAAAGCAAGATGATGAAATCAGAAAACTTATCAGACCAGATAAAACATTAGGTGTTGTTGCAAAAAAAGTTTCTCAAGCACGTTTAGAGACGTTTAAAGATTATAAAATCAAATTATTAGATAAAGATCCGATAAATGATTTTACAGAACCGCATAACGTAGAATTCGTTCAGGCTATGTCTGCAAAAGAATACTATCCACCGAATCCGACTTTTGTAACTAACTTGGAAGAAGTTTCTTATATAAGCGGGAAACGTGATTTTTCAAAAGATTGTTCATCAAAAATTTGGGCTAAACTATATGCGGACAAAGAAAAACAAATTTTATTGACAGATAATACTGATGAGTTTTTAAAAAACTTCGATGCTAAGTTGGTTGTTGATAAATATTCGATTAATGCGCATGATTATTCTTTAATCGAAAATCCTATTCACAAAGTTTCAGAAATAAAGAGCATGAAATCAGTTAAATCAAAGGAAGAATTAGAAGCTTATAAGCAGGCTTTTGAACGCACTGATAAGGCTGTTTTTGCAATAAGGGAGTTTATAGAAAATAATGATAATCTTTCAGAATACGATATAGCAAAGCGTTTGCGAGAAGAATTTATAAAATTCGGTGCAAAATCTTTAAGTTTTAATTCTATTGTTGCAATTAATCAAAATTCTGCATTGGCGCATTATGCAAAAAATGCCAAAGATGTTATTTTAAAAGACGGTTCGCTTGTTTTAATTGATTGCGGTGCGTATTATGACAGTGGCTTGGCTACCGATATTACAAGAGTTTTTGTAAAAGGTAAACCGAATGAATTGCAGAAAAGGGTTTATACAACGGTGTTGAAGGCGTTTTTGAATGCGTTTAATTATCTTGATAATTCCCTCACCCTAACCCTCTCCCACAAGGGGCGAGGGGACAATGCTCCTTGCGGTTTTGAAATAGATACGTTCGCGCATTCTATTTTAGATAATAAAATTGAAGGGTTCACATTTGGTCATGGACTAGGGCATGGTATAGGAATTAATGTCCACGAAGCTCCGCCAAACCTTTCTCAAAACGAGATTGCTAAAACGCAAATTGTTGATGGTATGACATTCACAATTGAACCGGGGTTGTATAATCCTGAACATTTTGGCGTAAGATTAGAAAATTCTTGTTACATGGAGTGTGGAAAAATTCATTCTTTTGTTAAAATGGGTTATGAAGGTAAATTGATTAACTATGATTTACTGAATGAACAAGAAAAAGAATGGTTGAAGGATTTTAAAATCTTATGAAAATAACAAGTGTGAATAATGAATTAGTGAAAGAAACTGCAAAGCTTTTGCAGAGAAAATATCGTAAAACTCATTTTTTACTTGAGGGTATTAAATGTATTGAAGAAGCTATTGAATCAGGTTTAGAAATAGAACACTTGTTTGTTTTGGAAGGCTCAAACGAGTTTACAGATTTTAATGAACGAATAGAAACAACAGAAACTGTACTTTCTAAAATCTCTTCAACGGAATCTGCGCCAAAAGCAGTCGCTGTTGCAAAAAAAATCAATCGAAAATGGCAAGATAACTATAAAAAAGTAGTTTTATTAGAAGATATCAAAGATGCGGGAAACTTAGGTACAATCCTCAGAACAGCTTGTGCATTTGATGTTGAGGCTGTTGTATTATACGGTGATACGGTGGATTTGTATAATCCAAAATGTGTGCGCTCATCCGTTGGAAATCTTTGGAAAATTCCGGTTTTTGAAATGGATGATTTGAGCGTTTTTGAAGATTATGAAAGAGTTGCAACCCTTCCTAAATCAGATAATACCGTTTGGCTAAAAGATTATACGCCGCAAGAAAAAGTTCTTATAATGTTCGGTACGGAATCATCAGGTTTGAGCCAAAAGCTAAAAGATTTTGCAACAAAAAATGTAACAATAGAAATGACTGATAAGGTCGAATCACTTAATTTGAGTATTTCAGCCGGAGTTATTTTGTACAAATTGTTAGATTGCTAGATAAAAACGTTATTATCCACGAGTATTTGTATTTTCAAAAATCGCTCTACTTTGACTTAAAGCAAGCATCTTAAGAGAACATTCTCCTACTGCTCTATCCAATACACCGATAGAAGAAAGTCTTGCAACCACAAATTCGTTCAATTCATTTGGTGAAATATACAATGGACAATCGTCGTTGCATACTCTGTTTTCTGCAAAAGGACAAGTTTTAATAGAATTATCGTTCATCATAATGCCTCTTCAAATTCTTTAATGGCTTCTTCTAATTGTTCATCGCTTGGCGCTTTACCGTGCCATCCGGCTTGGTTTTCCATAAATGAACAACCTTTGCCTTTTGTTGTGTGAGCAATAATGGCGCAAGGTCTGTCTGATTGTTTTGCTTTTTCTACACCTTCATAAATTTCTTCAAAATCATGCCCGTCAATTTCCAAAACATTCCAGTTAAACGCTTTTAATTTGTCATGTAAGTTATCTAAAGCCATAACATTTTCTGTGCAGCCGTCAATTTGAAGTCTGTTTCTATCTATAATTACAATAAGATTATCCAAATTTTTATGTGCAGCTTGCATAAAAGCTTCCCAGCAAGAACCTTCTTGCAATTCTCCGTCACCGGTATAAACAACTACGTGCGCAGGGTTATTTTTAAGTTTTAAACCTAAAGCCATTCCGCAACCGATTGAAAGCCCTTGCCCTAAAGAACCTGTTGAAGTTTCTACACCCGGAACATATCCTTTTGCAGGGTGGCCTTGAAGCTTAGTGCCGAATTTTCTAAATCCCATTAAATCTTCTTGAGGGAACATTCCGTGTTGTGCCAAAACGGAATATAAAAGTGGTGATGCATGACCTTTTGATAAAATAAATCTATCACGATTTTCGAAATCAGCAGATTTATCCCATTCTTTAGGAATATTTAGAGACTTGTTGTACAAAACAGCCATAATGTCAGCAGCAGAAAGCGAACCACCAGGATGACCTGATTTTGCATTATGTACCATTTTAACAATATTTTTTCGAGTTTCGCATGCGAATTTTTTTAATTCATTAATCTCTAATTCTGTAAGCATTTAAATTTTATCCTTATAATTAATAACTTTTAACAAAAATAACGGTAACGTTGGAAAAATTCTCTTAAATCTTGACGGTTGAGAAATTGTTCTGTATAACCATTCTAAACCCAAAGTTTGGAAGATTTTTGGCGCACGTTTAACAGAGCCTGACCAAACATCAAGACTTCCGCCAATTCCTACCATTAATGCCGGATTTAAAACATTTTTCGCGTTATAAATAAATTCTTCCTGACGAGGAGAACCAAGAGCAACCAAGATTAATTTTGGTGACTTTGTTTTAAGCTCATTATAAATCGGCGCATCTTCTTTAAAATAACCGTTGTGAAAATAAACAATATTTAAACCGTTGATTTCTTTTTGCAAATTTTCAACCGCTTTAACTACAACTTCTTCTTTAGAACCGATTATTGCAACAGGGATTCCGCTTGTTGCAGCTTCTTGAAGAAGTTTTTTGGCAAAATCAATTCCGGGTATTCGGTTCGCTTTTTTGCCTGTAATTTGAAGTGCAATTTTTACTCCAACACCATCGGGAATAACCATTTCAGCTTCCTTGATTATGTTAGAAAAATTTGCATTCTTTTCTGCTTCCTGAAACATTTCAGGATTGATCGTAACAACTTGTGAAACCTTATCCCCGTCAATCAAACTTTTTGCCTTGATAATAGCTTCTTCAAACGAATAATCGTCTACATTATAACCTAGTAACTCTACACTCATATTAACATTATACTTGAAAAATAAAAAAAAGTATTTTAAAATTCTCTTATACATAAGAAAGGAGTTTTTAAAATGAAAAAATTACTATCAGTTTTAATGTTAATCGCTTTGACTTCAACTTTGGCAGCATCTGCAGCTGAATCAAGGTTACAAAATTATGTAGACAAAAAATTAGCACCTATCACAACTAAAGAAAAAGAATTGAATGCAAGAGCAGAAGCACAACAAAAAGCTAACGCTCAAAAGCAAGCTGAATACAAAAAACAACAAGAAGCTCGTAAAGCTAAAATAGAACAACAACAAAAAGAGGCTAAAGCAAGACACGAGGCTACTAAAAATGCTATCCAATCAGAAGCTAACTATTGGAAATCATTAAGAAAGTAGAAGATATCTTTTTTATAAAAGGTGTTTGGATGTAAAATTCAAACACCTTTTATGTTTATTGGTTTAACATTGCAAAATTTTTTTGTATAGTGTAATATATTAATTATAACTATAAAAGGTATTTGAGAGTAAATGGACCTGACAGACATATTTATAAATATTTTTGTAATTTTATTTTTACTATTTGTTAACGGTTTTTTTGTGGCAGCCGAATTTTCGCTTGTAAAAGTCAGAAAAACACGTTTAGAACAACTTTGCAATGAAGGTAATTCAAACGCAAAAAAAGCGATGAAATTGGTTGATGATGTTAATAAAATGCTTGCAGCCGCACAACTTGGTGTAACAATCGCAAGTATTGCCTTAGGTTGGGTTGCAGAATCAACAATTGTACAATTAATTGAACCTGTTATAAGACTGTTTGCGGGTTCTATGGCACACGTATCTTCTCACGTAGTAGCTGTTCCTATCTCATTTGTATTAGTAACGTATTTCCACGTATTATTAGGTGAGCAGTTACCGAAATGTATTTCTTTAAGACATCCTGAAACAATTGCTCTATTGGTTTCAACACCGATGGATATGTTTATAACTATTTTTAAACCTTTCGTTTGGTTGCTTGAAGTTTCAGGCAACAAAATCCTTTCGGCATGTCACGCTAATTCTGAAGACGCATCATTAGTGCATTCAACAGAAGAATTGGATATGTTGGTTGATGCAAGCTATAACGAAGGTGTTTTAAACGAAACCGAAGCCGAAATGCTTCATAACATGTTTAAATTCTCAGACTTGATGGCAAAACAGGTTATGATTCCAAGAACGGATATGGTTTGTATCCCTGATGATATAACTTATGAAGAGTTAAACAAAGTTGCTTTGGAAAACCAATATACAAGATATCCTGTGTATGAAGAAAACATTGATAAAATCTTGGGCTTCATTCACGTGAAAGATTTGTATTCTTTAGCCATGAAGCATGAAACTTTTTCTGTTCAAAAGCTTATTCGTCCTTTGATGTTGGTGCCTGAAACAATGACATTGGATAATTTGATTATTGAATTCAGGAAACTTCACTGCCAAATTGCAGTTGTTATTGATGAATTCGGTGGAACATCAGGTTTAATCACATTGGAAGATGTTTTGGAAGAAATTATCGGCGAAGTTCAGGATGAATTTGATGAAGAGGTAGAAGCTGATATCAAAGAAATCGGCGAAGATACATATATTGCAAACGCTATGATGAGAATTGATGAACTTGTCAAGTTCTTTGATTTAAAAGAATCTTTGTTTGAGGAAGATGATGTTGATACAATTGCAGGGCTTGTAGTAAAACTTTTGGGAAGAATTGCACAAGTTGGCGACACTGTTTCATTTAACGGTTTGACATTTACCGTAAAAGAAGTCGATGGTGCAAGAATTACAAAGCTTCAAATTTATAAAGAACATGTTGTAGAAACGGAAGAATCAGAAGAAGCTTAAATTGTTTTTTATAAAAGAAGTGGCGAAGTTTTTAACTTCGCCACTCCTTTTTTTGTTTATTTATTTTGTAGAAATTTCTTTAATAATTTCTAATAGTTTATTAACCATTGCATCTTCGTATTTCTGAGCATTTTCTTTTGAATCTGCTTCGAAACGCAAAGTAAATACAGGTTCGGTATTACTTTGACGAATTAGCGCAAAGCCTTTATCGAACACTATTCTCATACCATCAAGTGTAATGATATCTTTAATTGGTGTGCCGAAGAAATCCGGAGTTTCTGCTATAATATTTTTAAATTTTTCCAAAGTCTGTGTTTTCAAAGAATTTGGACAAGGAAGTCGAACTTCTGATGAGCAATATAGTGCATCAAACGGCGCTAATAATTCGCGAATTTTGAAATTAGGATTTTCTTTTTTCTTCTTAGCAACAATTTCAATAATTCTGCAACCTGCATAAATTGCATCATCAAATCCATAATACTTATCTTTAAAGAATGTGTGACCGCTCATTTCACCAGCCAAAACAGCACCGGTTTCTCTCATTTTTGATTTAATATAACCATGACCTGTTTTGCACATAATAGCAATACCGCCTGTTGCATTAATTGTGTCATACAAGGCTTGTGAACATTTTACCTCTGATACAATCACAGGCTTGATGCCTTTTTCGTTGTATTCCTTGATAACTTCTTCCGCGTAGATTAAAAGAAGCTTGTCACCCGTCATTGAATTTCCGTCAGAATCAATGACTCCGATTCTGTCACTATCGCCGTCAAAAGCGATACCAATATCGGCTTTATTTGCAACGACTGCTTTTTTAATATCATTCAAAGTTTTTTCGTCACTTGGATTTGGATGGTGATGTGGGAATCTGCCGTCAGGCATAGAATAAAGTTCTACAACTTCGCAACCCAAAGCTCTGTATAATTTAGGGGCAACAACACCGCCTGTTGCGTTTGCGCTATCAACTACAACCTTAATACCTTCACCTATACGTCCGAATTTCTTTGTCATTTCTTCGATATAATCAGGAATTAAGTCGTACTCATTCAAAATCCCGAATGGAACAGGTGGAATTGCAAGTTTGTATTCTTCCATTGTCAATTCTTTAACAATCTTAATTTGTTCTTCATTCAATGATTGTTTAGCATAAGTCATCTTCATTCCATTATATTGGCTCGGATTATGACTTGCTGTAATAATCATTGCCCCAGTAACCGGCATGTATTTTGTGATATATGGAGGAAGTCCTACAACTTCTGAATAGTATCCTAATGGAGTAGGTGCTAAGCCCATATCTACAACATTTGCGCCACAGGAACGAATACCTTCAATCAATGCCTTTGAAAGTGAAGGTGAATGAAGTCTTGCATCTCTGCATACACTTATCCAAATTTCAGAAGTTTGTTTCTTTGTTTCTTTTACCAAGAATTGAACAAATCCTCTTCCGGTATAGTAGAAAAGTTCTTCTGTTATATCATCGCCATATATCCCTCTAATGTCATTCTTTCCGAATGCTGATTCTTTTAACATTTCATCCCTCCTATTATTATTTATCATATCACAAAAAAAAAGAGCCTATTATGGCTCTATGGAATTAAGAATAGCTGGAAGTATGAAAAAGATTTAATAATTATATTAAACCTGAATTTTTATTTAAAAACTATTAGGTAGTTGGGGAATATTTTTGCAATAATTTTTAACATTTTGCTTGTAAATAAAATTTTGTCATGCTAATATAAAACAGTCGGACTACTAAAAAACGCTTTTATTGAGCAAAAATTAATTTAGCAAGCGACGAGTACAAGGGGCGGAATAAGACGTCAAAGAGTACAAAAAGTTGACTGAATGAACGATTAGTTATAGAAACTGATTGGTCGCAAAACCGAAAAATCTTTGGGATAGAAGTTCCCGTAAAAAGAACTCTTTGAACAAAAATCCAAACCACAAGGAAAAAGGATAAGTAAAATGAACACAGATCCAATAGCAGATATGCTAACAAGAATCAGAAACGCTAATTTAGTTTCTCACCCATCAGTAGAAATGCCATCTTCTAAATTAAAAGTTGCTTTGGCTAAGCTTTTAAAATCAGAAGGTTTTATTACTGATTACTCTGAAAGAGCAGAAGGACACTTCAAATACTTAACAATCGAATTGAAGTATGACGAAGCTAACAAACCTGTTATTTCAAACTTACAAAGAGTTTCTAAACCTGGTTTAAGAAACTACTGCAAAGCTAAAAACCTTCCACAAGTTTTAGGTGGTATGGGTATTGCAGTTGTTTCTACCAGCAAAGGTCTTTTAACAGACAGAAAAGCTAGAAAAGAAAACTTAGGTGGCGAAGTACTTTGCTACGTATACTAGTGCTACGCACGTAGTCATTTGGTCGGTTGACATTAGTGAAATTACAAGTTGGTTCAAGAACTACCAGTCAACCTCAATAGTGAAACTACTAGACCTAAGAAAATGTAGGTCAGGCACTGTCTGACAAATACTTAAAACAGGTTCAATTGACAGAAAAGCCTGTTTAAACAAAAAGGAGAAAATTAATATGTCAAGAATTGGTAAAAAGCCTATTGAAATTCCTTCAGGCGTAGAAGTAAAAATCGAAGGAAACGTTATAACAGCAAAAGGACCTAAAGGTACTGAAACAGTTACAGTTAGAGATGAAGTGAAAGTTTCTGTTGCTGATAACCACGTTATCGTTGAACCAAACTCAGACGATAGAAAAACAAATGCTCTTCACGGTTTATTCAGAACTCTTATTGCAAACGCTATCCACGGTGTTTCTCAAGGTTTTGAAAAGAAATTGGAAATCGTTGGTGTTGGTTACCGTGCAGCTATGGAAGGTACTAAACTTAACATGGCACTTGGTTATTCTCACCCTGTAATCGTTGAACCACCTGCTGGTATCTCTATTGCAGTTGAAGCTAACACTAAAATCTCTGTAAAAGGCTCTAACAAGCAAACAGTTGGTGATGTTGCAGCATTCATCAGAAGCAAACGTCCACCTGAAGTTTACAAAGGAAAAGGTGTTAAATACGAAGGCGAATACATCAGACGTAAAGCCGGTAAAGCAGGTAAAAAGTAGTGCTACGCACGTAGACATTTGGTCGGTTGACATTAGTGGATTTACAAGTTGGTTTAAAAACTACGGGTCAACCTCAATAGTGAAACTACTAGACCAAAGAAAATACGGTACGCACGTAGACATTTGGTCGGTTGACATCAGTGGAATTACAAGTTGGTTTAAAAACTACGGGTCAACCTCAATAGTGAAACTACTAGACCAAAGAAAATACGGTACGCACGTAGACATTTGGTCGGTTGACATTAGTGGATTTACAAGTTGGTTAAAAACCTACGGGTCAACCTCAAAGTTCGCACTACAAACTGTTAAGACGTTAAGTCGAAAAGTCATTAGGTTCATTTATAAAATAATTTATAACGAACTTAACCCATTAACGACCTAACGACTTAAAGACTAAAAAAACATCGCCCACATAAATCCTTGAGTGGTATCAAGCAGATTTGGGCAAAGAAAGGAAAACCAAAATGATTAAACAAGAAATTAGAAAACCAAAAGTACAAAAAAGACACCAAGCATTAAGAGTTAAGTTGGCTGGAACAACTGAATTCCCAAGATTGGCTGTTTATAGAAGCACAAAACACATCTACGCTCAATTAATTGATGATGAAAAACATGTAACAGTATGTTCTGCATCTTCAGTTGATAAAGACCTTAAAGAAAAATTGGCTCACGGTGGTAACATTGAAGCTGCTAAGGTTGTTGGCGAAGCTATCGCAAAGAAAGCTTTGGCTAAAGGCGTTGAATGCGTTGTATTCGATAGAGGCGGTTTCTTATATCACGGAAGAGTTGCTGCTTTAGCAGATGCTGCTAGAGAAGCTGGTTTGATGTTCTAATAAGAAATTGTTAAACAATTTAAGAACGGGTTTTTGATATTATCAAAAACCCGTTTTTTTTATTATGAATTTAGTTTTCGCTAATTTTTTCAAGCATAACAACCGCTTGAGCTTCAATTGCTAATTTTTCACCGACAGCATCTAAACATTCTTTAGTTTTAGCTTTAATTGAAATATCTGTTTCATCCAAGCCCAATACT
>CAKVGS010000042.1 GCA_934747335.1 uncultured Candidatus Melainabacteria bacterium | reverse complement strand
GTGCTTGGCGCATAAAGATGATAAAAATATTTACTTTTTTGATGAATTGGTTATTGAAAATACAACTACTCAACAAGCGGTAGAAGAATTTTTACGCAGATATCCAAATCACAAAGGCGATATTGTTATAAATGGTGATGCTAGTGGTGATAACCGTTCCGCACAATCAGAATTTACAAACTATATGATAATCAAACGTGCACTAGAACAACATGGTTATGCTCCAAAATTTCAATTAAGAAATTTTAATCCGCCAATTTTAAGAAGAATACAGTCTTTTAATGCAAAAGTAAGAAATTCTAAAGGTGAAGTTTCATTATTTATTGATAAACGGTGTAAATGGCTATTGCACAATGTTTACAATTTATCTTTCAAAGAAGGTACATCTATTGTAGATGTGCCTTCTCTAAAGCAAATCAAAAACGACCACGATTTGAAGTTCCTTGAACATCCGTTTGATGCGGCGAGTTATTTGGTTGAGTATTACTTCCCGATTAAATAAATTTTACTGTATAGTTAAATAGTTCATTAAATTCTCGGATTTCTTTATCATTATTAAACAAAATACGAGAATTAGAATAGTCCTCTTTTATAATAAAAATATTATTTTGCATATCAAGATGAATTGATAAGGTTTTGTCTGCATCAATGTTTAGTTGTTGTCTTATATTTTTTTCAGCATTTAATATTTTTTGTTGTAATTGTTCTAAACATAGAAAAATTCTATCTATTGCCGTAATCATTTTGATAGAATTTATGTTTGTCGCATATGCATAATCAACATCCTTTTCGAATCCAATTGTATATGCGACACCATTTTTTCGTAAATTTTTAAATTCATTTTCAGTTAAAACATCGGGATGTATACCACTTACTTTCATATTATCTAAAGCAGATTTCCAGTTGTTGTATATAATTTGTAGCAAATTGTAATTAACAAAATCTTGATGAGTAAGAATGTCAATGAAATAAACACTATCATTTTTTTGCATAATAAATAAGAGATAATTATCAGGTTTTCCTTCACGTTTTTTTGTTGGAAATAAATGTATATGATGTAATCCCCAGTCCATTAGTAAATTATCCTTTGCTTTTGGAGAAATAAACTCATTAATTTGATTGCTTAAATATGGTCTTATTAAAGAACCATTTATAAATATATTTTTAATTTTTGATATCTGAGAGTGAAACTTTCTATATAACGGATTTTTTCTTAATTCTCTCGATATGTATATTTGTTGCTTTCCGCAACATAACAACCGTTTTCTAAAATTCAAATATGAATGTAACAAATCAGTCGCATTCATGTTCTCCAGTTCTCTTTGCTGTTTTGAAGGCAATTCAATATCATATCTCTTCTTTAGATTAGATGCTGAAAGATAATGGCTTAATAATATATTTTTAAAATCTTGCTCTAAATCAATTTCTATACACATATAAACTCTTATATTTTCCTGTACACATTATAAAACGAAAGGTTTTACATGAAAAGAATAATTATACATTGGACTGGTGGAACGTATGCTCCAAACAGTTCTGATTTATTGCATTATCATTTTGTTGTTGGTGGTAGTGGCAAAGTACATAACGGTAAATTTACTCCAAAAGACAACGAAAATTGTAATGATGGCAGATATGCCCAACATTGCGGTGGTGGAAACACAGGCTCTATTGGTATTTCTATGGCTTGTATGTATGGATTTAAAGACAATAAAAATGTTGGCAATTATCCAATGACAAAAATACAATTTGAAGCTTGTATGAAAAAAGTTGCACAACTTTCAAAAGAATACAATATCCCTATCAAAGAAGATTCTATTTTAACCCATTATGAATTCGGACAAACCCACCCCAAAACATCATCTTACGGCAAGATAGATATTATATTCCTACCACCTTATCCTCATGTTTTGAAAAAAGATGTGGGGAATTTTATTAGGAATAAAGTTCAATGGTATCGTAATAATTTGTAAAAGAAAGGAGAAAATATTTTTATGAACAAAGTTGAACCAATCAGAAGTAAAGCCGATTTGAGAAAGGTTGAACAAATCTTGGCAAAGAATCCGAGAGATTTGTTGATGTTTAATATCGGTACAAATTGTGGATTGAGAATATCCGATATTTTAGCATTGAATGTTGGTGATGTTAGAGGTAAGAATTTTATCCAACTCACGGAGAAAAAGACAGGTAAATTTAAAAAGTTTCCAATCAATGCAAAATTAAAACCAATGTTTGAAGAATTTACAAGAGGACGTTCTGCGGACGAGCCATTATTCATGACTAAGTTCAAAAATCGTTTAAGCCGTGTTAGTGCATATTACACAATTAGAAATGCTTGTACGGAAGCCAAACTTGATGAAAGATTTGGTACGCATACGTTAAGAAAAACTTTTGGGTATCACCATTACAAGAAATATAAGGACGTTGCTATGTTACAGAAGATTTTTAATCATTCCAGCCCAGCAGTTACTTTAACTTATATCGGAATTGAACAAGACCAAATTGATGAGAGCTATACTAATTTTATTTTATAGTTCAAAAGGTCTTGAATACTGGGGTTCAATACATATTTATAGGGTACACAATTAGTAAACTGTACAGAAAAAAGCTTTCTTTATCTTAGCATAAAAAATAAACAAAATTAAGCTTTTTGAAAATTTTATTTATTTTTCCTAGAAGTCAATAATAACTTATTAAAACACCGTCAGCTTTCTATATAAAATTAGTATTGTGTAAAGAAAATTCATCTTATCTGCATAAAGATATAATAACATAAACTATTGCAGATGTATTAGCTTGCATAAAATTTTGTAAAGAAAGTTTATTTTCAATCTTATTTTACCCCCTAAAACCCTTATCACTATTACGTTCTTTACACAATACTAATTGTGTAAAGAAAATATCAAGAACAATAAAGAATATTAGGTGAGTCGTGCGTGCTAATTTACCAATAAAAGAGATAGAGATGATAAATAAAATAAAAGATTTGTTCCTTAGCAAGGGACAAATCAGGGGTTATTTGCTTTTCGTTTTATCAATTAATACTGGCATAAATTTAACTGATTTGTTAAATCTTAAAGTTAAGGATGTAAAAAATAAACAATATCTTAATTGTGGCAAAAATAAAGCTGTGCCTATAAGTAATGATTTGCAAGAAGTGATTAAGACAATGATTGCAGACTGCAAGGTTAATGAGCCACTTTTTCAAGGTAAATTTGGACAGCAGTTAGATAGAACTTCAGCTTTTTATATTTTCAAAGTGATTTGTGCAGAATTAGGAGTGCAAGACAAGTATTCTGTTCTATCTTGGCGTAAAACATTTGCATACCACTATTATCGAAAGTACAAAGATTTGTCGTATTTAATGTGGTTATTTAATCAAAGTTCTATTGATAACACATTAAAATTTATAGGTGTAGAAGAAAATATGAATTTAAGATTTAGAGAAGGAGTAAGTTTATAAATGGGAACATATTTAAGAAATGCCTATGATAATTCTGGTATAAAATTTTCTGTTATTATACCTGTTTATAATGTGGATAAGTTTTTGCGAGGATGTCTTGATAGCATCTCATCACAAACTTTAAAAGAGTTTGAAGTTATTTGTGTGAATGATGGTTCTACTGATAATTCTTTAGATATTTTAGAAGAATACGCAAAAAATGATTCTCGATTTAAAATTATATCTCAAGAAAATCAAGGTCAAGGCATTGCAAGAAATGTTGCTCTTGAAAAAGCTGAAGGTAGATATATTGTTTTTGTCGACCCTGATGATTTTATCAATATTGATATGCTAGAAATACTTTATAATAAATTTCAGCTTACTGATGTTGATATTATACAATTTGATTTTGCTACTTGTAAAGAAAATGGGAAGTACAGTGGAACTAAAGAGTTTAAAAAGAGAATGAAAAAATATTTTCATTACTCTATAAAAAATAATGAAATTTATAACTGGCATGATATTTATAAAAATTTAAAAAGTATGTCTTTGTGTATTTGGGATAAAGCATATAAAACAGATTTAATAAAAAAGAATAATATAAGATTAGCTCCCAACAAACATGGTGAAGACCATATTTTCTCAATAAGTGCAAGCTTGTTAGCTAATAAAATTTTATATTTGAATAAGGCTTTTTATCATTATAGAACAAGAATGGGGTCTGCTGTAAATAAAGCTTCAAATGACAATTTTTGTATTTTTGAAAATATTAAATTACTTAAATCTTTTTTAGAAATAAATAACTTTTATAAAGAATTTGAAAGTAGTTACAACGATTATGTTGTAGAAGTATTAAGTTGGCATTATACCAATATTCCAACCGAAAGTATTGAACGATATTGCCAACAATGCACAGATATATTATCAGCAGAAAATTACAAAGATTTTTTAAACAGAACAAAAGGTAAATTTTCAATTTGGGAAGAAATTTTTTCTATTAAAAACAAAAAAATTAACGGAATCAAAACAAAATATATAACACTTTTGGGATTACATTTTGAAATATCCAAAGCGATGAAAGGAGATGAATAATGGATTATTCATCTTTAGGGAAATTTTTGTCTTGGTTTGTACCTATAAAAAATACAAGAAGAACTATAAGAAAATACTTTAATGAAAAACAGATTAAAGTAAATAACTCTATTATTTGGAAAAATTATGAGCTTACATTGCATAATTTGCAAATTAAGTACAAAAATAATAAGAAATTAAAAGTCGTTTTTTTAAATAGTGAAAATTCAAAATGGGTATATCAATCTTTATATGAGGAATTTGAAAAACTTCCAAATTTTGAAGTTCAAGTTTTAGTTACTGCAAAAAAGATGATATTAAATTCTAAATATTCCTGTTGCAATTGGCAAGACGATATAAAGAAATCTTATAATTTCTTTAAAGTTAGAAATATGAATGTACAATATGCTTTTGACTTAAAAAATAAAGAGTTTTTAGATTTACAATTGTTTAAACCTGATATTATTTTTTATGAACAACCTTGGGAACTTTCTAACAAACAATCACCATTAAAAACTTCTAAATTTGCATTATGCTTTTATTGCCCTTATGGTTCTTGTATTACAAATGGGAGTAACGAATATTCTGAACCTTTGTATCATGATGTTTTTAGATATTTTGTTGATAACAATTATATTCAAAGGATTTTAGAAGAACATGGTTGTAGAAATGATGCTCTAGTAGTAGCAGGACAACTAAAGCTAGATGCATATCAAAAACCAATAAATTTTCATAATATTCAATGGCAATCTAAGGATAAGAAACATGTTATATATGCGCCACACCATTCTTTCTATAAAGATAGTTTATTAGGTTTTGGTACTTTTGATTGGAATTATAAATTTTTCTATAATCTTGCAAAAGAACATCAAGAAATTGAATTTATATTAAAACCACATCCTGAATTAAAAAAACAAATTTTAAATCAAGGATTAATGTCTGAAAAAGAAGTGCAAGAATATTTTAAAGCTTGGGCAGAATTACCTAATGCTCAAATTTATGAAGAAGGTGATTATTTTGATATGTTTAGGACTTCAGATTTATTGATTACTGACTGCAATTCATTTTTATATGAATATTTGCCGACTCATAAACCTGTTATTCATTTAATTAGTAAAAACTCAGTAGGACATAATGAATTTGGTCAAAAAATTATTACAAGATACTATTCTGCTAGAAATATTGATGAAATAAAGAAATATTTTAAACAAATTTTGTTTCAAGAACAAGATTTGTTGTTTGAAGTAAGAAGACAAATTGTGGAGAAAGATTTAATGTTTTTAAAGAAAGATGTCGCAAAATTTGTAATAAATTATATTGTAAAAACATTAAAAGAGGAGAATTGTAATGGCATGTAAAAAATTATCTTTTTTTGAAAGTATATTTTCTGTTACTAATAATGATTTAAATCATAAACAAATATGTATTATGGGATTTAAAATCAAGATACAAAAAGATGTTAAACCTCATTTTGTTTATGAGAATTTACCTATAGAAAATAATAAAATTATTTTTAGAACATTTAATGGTGGATATAATTGTAATCCCAAATATATAGCAGAAGAAATTATAAAACAAAATTTACCATACAAATTAGTTTGGGTTGTAAATAAAAATATATTAAATTTTATTGATGATTTCCCACGAAATAAAATAAAGCTTGTTATGAGTGATACATCTGAAGAAGCAAAAGAAACTGCAACGGCTAAGATATTGATAGATAATGAAAGACGAACAAGTTATATACAACGAGGAATGTTTAAAAAAGAAGAACAAATATATATACAAACATTTCATGGTTCTCTTGGGATTAAAAAAACTGGCATTGATAGAAATGATGTCAGTAAAAGTGCTTTAAGGCTTTGCAAGATTGATTCTGAACAAATTGATTACTTAGTTTCAAATAGTACATATACAACAAATTTCTTTAAAAGTATGTTTTGGAATTATGGAACTGTTATTGAATGCGGACATCCTAGAAATGATATCTTCTTTAAGAATAATAATGAAATAAGAAAAAAAGTTTATAAATATTTCAATCTTCATGAAAATAAAAAAATTTTGATGTATGCTCCTACGCTTAGAGAAGATAGAGATTTCAATTGTTATTCTTTAGATTTAGAAAAAACACTCAAAGCTGTTACTTCAAAATTCGGCGGCGATTGGGTAGTAATAACAAGACTTCACCCTTTATTAATAAACAGGCGAGACGATTTTATTCCAGCAGGTTCTAATATAATTGACGGTACTCAATACTCAGATATGCAGGAATTGCTTGCAAGTGTAGATTTGTTAATTACAGATTATTCTTCAAGCATATACGACTATGTCCTTTCCTATAAGCCCGGATTTATATTTGCAACTGATATAAAAAAATATGATAACGATAGGGGATTATATTATCCTCTGACAAGTACACCTTTCCCTGTTGCAACCAATAATGAGGAAATGGTTAAAAACATACAAAATTTCAATTATGACAAATACAAGTCAGATGTTACAGAATTTTTAAAGGGCAAGGGTGTTGTTGAAAGCGGAAAAGCTTCTGAAAAAATTGTTGAATTGATAAAAGAAATTATTGTTAAAGCTGAAAATAATGAAAAAGAACAGGAGGTACAAGTATGATTTTTGGTTCAATATTAGCTGGTGGTACTGGTGCAAGAATGGACAAACACAATATTCCTAAGCAATTCATTGATTTATGCGGGAAACCAGTAATTATTCATACCATTGAAAGAATGCTTGAAATCAAAGAGTTCGAGTATCTTTATATTGCAATTCATCCTGATTATAGAGATTATTTGCAGAATATTTTAAAGACTTTTAATCTTGCAGACAATCAAAGAATTATAATTATTAACGGTGGTAAAGAAAGAATCGATAGTGTTCAAAATGTTATCAATGCAGCTTATGAATTTAATCATAATGAAAATGATATAATTGTACTGCACGATGCTGTAAGACCTTTTACATCAATTGAAATATTAAAAGATTGTATTAACGCAGCTCAAGAATATGGTGCAACTATTGCGACAATACCTGCTGTTGATACAATGCTCGTAAGTAAAGATGGCAAATTTTTAAATGAAGTTCCAGATAGAAAAACCATTTTGCATGGTCAAGCTCCAGATGGATTTAGACTTGGTGTTTTGAAAAAAGCTATTGAAGAATTAACACCACAAGAGCGTAGCTATATAACAGGTACAGCTCAAATTTGCTGTGTCAAAGGTTATCCTGTAAAAGTTATTAAGGGTGATGTAAAAAATATGAAAATTACAGTTGAGCAGGATTTAATTCTTGCAGAAAAAATTTATTTACAGGGGGTTGAAAATCAATGTACGCAAGCAAAGTAAATAATAATATATCAAATAATAGCATTATTCAGGAAGATTTGGAATTTAGTGCTAATTGCAAAAGTTTTAATGTTAATAAATTGAAAAATAAAACTATATTAATTACAGGAGTAACTGGCTTTATAGGTAAACAATTGGTCTTAACACTTCTGTGTATGAATAAAATACATGATTTGAATATAAATATTATTGCAATGGCTAGAAATAAATTCAAAGTTAAAAATCTTTTTTCCAGTGTTTTAAATGATAAAAATTTAAGCTTTTGTATTCAAGACATAACGGAAAGAATTGATATTTCTAGAAATGTTGATTTTATAATTCATTGTGCAAATCCTGTTATATCAAGAGTTTTTGTGGAACAGCCCGTAGAAACAATAGAAGCTATAACTTTAGGTACGAATAATATTCTGAAATTTGCTAATGAAAAGGGTGTTGAATCAGTTGTTTATTTATCTTCAATGGAGGTTTATGGAATAATTGATGTTCCTGCTATTAGAGAAACTGATTATGGATATATTGATCCGCTGAATGTTAGGAGTTCATATTCAGAGGGCAAAAGACTTGCTGAAACTCTTTGTGCTTCATATAGTTCTGAATACAAAGTTCCTGTAAAAATTATAAGACTATCACAAGTTTTTGGAGCCGGACTTGATTATAACGATAGTAGGGTACTTTCGCAATTTGTTAGAAGTGTTATTGATAAAAAAGATATTGTTCTACATACCGAGGGGAAAACTGTTTTAACAAATTGCTATATTTCAGATGCAATAAACGGAATATTTACAGTTCTTTTAAAAGGACAGAACAGAGAAAGTTATAATCTTGCAAATTCTGCAAATGTTTTTTCCATAAAACAAATTGCGGAATTAATCGTTGAGGATAATCCGACATCAAAAGTAGTTTTAGACATACAAAATGTTAGCCAATATAGACCTGACACCATTTTGAAACTGAATACTGACAAAATATCTTCTTTGGGTTGGACTGCAAAAATCGGCTTAAAAGAGATGTTGAATAGAACAATCTCCAGTTATTTGGAAGAAAGGATAATTTGTGACTAATAAAATTTCTGTTTCTTTAATGTGTGCTGACCCAATGAATTTGAAAGAAACTGTGAATTTACTGGAGAAACATGACATAGACTATCTTCATATTGATATTATGGACGGTAAATTTGTACCTAATCTTGGAATAGGAAGTGATTACATCAATGCTTTGCGAAAACATACAAAAATACCATTTGACTATCATATTATGGTAAAAGAGCCTGATGATATTATAAATTTGTTAGATATAAGAGAAAATGATTTAGTTTCTGTACACTATGAATGTTCTTTCCAAATTCAAAGAACATTAGAAAATATCAAAAAACACAATTGTAAAGTGATGATTGCAATAAATCCTGCAACACCTCTTTGTACGTTAGAAGAAGTTATTTATTATATTGATGGGATAAATCTTTTAATGGTTAATCCCGGTTTTGCAGGGCAAAATATGGTGGAAAATTGCCTAAAGAAAGCTGACAAAGTTGGAAGAATTATAAGAAAGTTAGAACGTCCAAATATTATATTTGAAGTTGACGGTAATGTTAGTTTTGAAAATGCACAACGATTAAAACAACTTGGTGCAAATATTTTTGTTTGTGGAACTTCAAGTATATTTTCATCTAATAATATAGAAAACAACATATTAAAATTTAAGGATATTATAATTAACAATGTTAAATAAACTTTATGATAATGAAACAATTAGCAATTATAAACAAATCCTTCCATTTGTAAAACCTTACTGGAAAAGAGCATTAGTTGCATTGGGGTTAGCAATTCCGATAGGTTGTTTGGATGCAGTTATTGCATTAGCTCTAAAACCTTATATGGATGTTGTAATGGTAGAAAAAAGTGTGCAATCACCTTGGTATATTCCGCTTCTTATCGTAGCATTTACATCTTTACAAGGAATTTTAAATTATGCATCCACATATACAAATGACTGGGTAACAATGAAAGTTACCAATGATTTGAAAAAAGCTTTGTATGACAAACTTATGCATAAAAGCTCTGTTTACTATGATACAAAGACATCAGGTGATAGTTTGAAACGCTTTAACAATGATGCCGATACAGCTTGTAATGGTTTGTTAGGTAATACCAAAATGGTGATATCAAGAGTTTTTTCATCCATATCATTAATTGGAGTTTTAATATACAATTCTTGGCAATTATCAATTATTGCAATATTCATGTTAGGATTAGCAGTCGTGCCTTTAACAAGAGTAAAATCAAGAATAAAATCTGTTACAAACAAATCTGAATCAGAAAATGCGGTTGTTATCACATCATATAACGAAGCATATAATGGAGCAAAAGTTATCAAAGCTTATAATTTGTACAAAATTCAGAACAAAAAATTTGCTCAACAATTAGAAAATTTGTTCCGATTAAGAATTAAAATTACTCAACGTACCGGTAGTATTTCACCACTTATGCACATTATAGTATCAATTGGTATTGGTTTAGCGATTGCTTATGGAAGCCATTTAATTCAATCAGGTACGATTAGTAGCGGTAATTTTGTATCATTTATAACCGCACTTATCATGCTTTACACTCCAATTAAAGGTTTGGGTGGAAATGCAAAAAGTATGCAAACTGCGATGTTAGCACTAGAAAGAGTTATGAAAAATCTTGATGCAAAATTGTACATAATAGATAAGCCGAATGCAATAATTTTTGAAAGTTTGAAAGAGGGAATAGAGTTCGATAATGTATCATTTGAGTATAAAAAAGGAAAACCTGTTTTAAATAATATTAGTTTTAAGGTTGCAAAAGGTGAAACATTAGCACTTGTAGGCAATTCAGGAGGAGGAAAGTCTACAATTGTTAATTTAATTCCAAGATTTTACAAAATAAAACAAGGTGAAATAAAATTTGATGGTATAAATATAGCAGATTATTCTATTGAATCATTGCGAAATGGAATTTCAATAGTATTACAAGATAATTTCTTATTTGCAGGTACAATTCGTGAAAATATTTTGATGGGCAAGCCGAATGCAACTGAAGAGGAATTAACTATGGCGGTAAAAAATGCCTGTCTTGACGAATTTATATCTACCTTAGAACAAGGTTTAGATACATATATTGGTGAACGTGGAGTGCTTTTATCAGGTGGACAAAAGCAACGAATTGCTATTGCAAGAGCTTTTATTAAGAATGCGCCAATCGTAATACTTGACGAAGCTACATCTGCATTAGATAATCAATCAGAAGCTATTGTGCAAAAAGCAATTGATAACTTGATGAAAGATAAAACAGTATTTGTTATAGCACACAGGCTTTCTACAATTCAAAATGCAGATAGAATTGCCGTAATCAATGAAGGACATCTTGTTGAACTTGGCAAACACTCTGAACTTATGCAAATTGAAGGTGGACAGTACAAAAAGTTGTATGACATGCAGTTTAAAAAATTGGAAGTAGTTGGCAAATAAAAGGAGTTTTGATTATGGATAAATTACCCTTAAATTTGAAAAATATTAAAGAACAGCATGATAATGTTTGTGATAGTTTTGATTATGGAGTAGACTTAAAATTAACACAAGCAATTTTAAAGAAATATCCCCAAAATACAGAAAAAGAAATTGTAGCTTTAAAAATATTTTTAATTAATACTACAAATTCTACAAATCTAAGAAGTTACAAAAAACAAATTCATATAAATGATTTGGCAGAAATTATTTGTAATATAAAAGATTTTGATGAAAGAGTTGTAAATGGTGAAGACAGTGTTGTGGAAGAACTTGCAAAATGTAATGATAAAATTAAATTATTTTCTTTTGCATCTAAATATTGTTGTTACCACAATAATTTAGTTTACGGAAATGATGATTATTCTATTTTTGATACTATTTTGAAGAAACACTTACATTTATATATCCCAAAAGCAACTCCTAGTTTGTTAGAAACTTATAGACAAACAATTGATTACAAAAGCTACAATTCTATTATTACAGAATTCCTAAAAGAAAAAGGTTTAGCACAACACAAAAATATGAAACGCATGTTTGACCATTTTGTATGGAATCAATTTAGGGAAAAATAAAACTTAGAGAATTTTCTTCAATTTATTAGTATTTTTACAAGCGCACATATGACACACAGTTGAAAATATGATATGTTGTGATATAGTAATAACAAGTGGTTTGGAGTGGTGGATAGCGTTCTCTTAATCAATTGGTCGTGGGTTCGAGTCCCACCACACCCACCATTTTAAAAGACCCTCGAGGGTCTTTTTTATATTCAGAAGGGGAAATGATGTCTAATAGATTAGTCGAAGTTTTTGCGGGCGCTTATGCAAGCGGAAAGTCTGAAACAGCGTTAAATAGAGCAAGACAATTTGCGATTGCCCAAAAACCGATTACTCTTGTAGATTTAGATTCTGTTGAACCTGCTTATACATTACGTCCGATTGCCAAAGAACTTGAAGCGATGGGGATAAATGTTGTTACTCAGCCTGACAATTTTGGTTTAGGTGAGGCTGCGAGTTATGTAACATCTGCACAAATTAACTGCTTAAATAATGAAGGCGATATTATTATAGATGTTGGCTATGGTGCAGGCGGTTTAGATATTTTGGATATTATAAACAATATTGGTGAAGAAAAAAAACTTAAGATTTATCTTGTTGTAAATACGGCGAAATTTGAAACTTCTTCTGTTGAAAATATTATAGAGTATGTAACTTTTTCAGAAGGTCTAGAAAAACGACCTTGGAAAAAGTTTGCCGGCGTGATTTCTAACACACATTTTGGTGATGAAACAACAAAAGAGGATATAATAAACGGTTATAACAAACTGAAAAAAGCTTGTGAAATAATAAATTTGCCTATTGTTGCAATTGGTGTAGATGAAAAACTTGCACCGGATTTTGATACAAAATATGACAATGTGGATGTTTGGATATACAAACGCATGATGCCAAAGGCGTTTTGGTAAAAAGTTAATAACACCCTCTCCCCAAAAGAGGGAACTAAAGTCGTTTATTTGACACTTTATTCTACCCCTTAACTGCTCCATCCATAGGGTTGTTGATTAAATATTTTTTGCCAATTAAAAATATTGCAATGACAGGAATTGAGCAAATACAAGAACAGGCCATCAATTCGCCCCACATTGTGATTTCTCTAAACGAACCTTTAAAAATAGTCAGTCCGACTGTTAAAGTTCGCATACTTTCGGTATTGGTTACAATCAGTGGCCACATAAAACTGTTCCAAGTAGTTACAAACGTAAAAATGCTTAAAGTCGCGATAGCCGGCATGGCGCAAGGCAAGGCGATTTTGTAGAAAGTTTGCCAAGTATTGCAGCCATCCAATTTAGAAGCTTCTTCCAAGTCTTTTGCAAAGCTTGTAAAATATTCTTTCATCATATAAACACCAAATCCGCCAAAAATCGCAGGTACAATCATGGCTTGATAAGTGTTAATCCAACCCAATTTGCTCATTATATAAAAAAGCGGAACGATATTTACTTGCGGTGGTACCATCATTGTTAGGATAAATATAAAAAACAAAGTGTCACTGCCTTTGAATTTTAACCTCGCAAATCCATAACCGGCAAGTGCTGAAATTAAAACTTGTCCCAGTGTTGCAAAACCTGCAACAATTAAGCTGTTTAAAAAATACTTAACAACAGGGATGGATGCAAAAACATTTTTGTATGCAATCAACGATAAATTTATATTTTTGTAATCAGTAAAAATATTTTCATTTCCGCTCAAAGATATTAAAAACATAAGTGCAAATGGTACGAACATTGATGCAGCAAGAATTATTAAAACAAAATATAGACTAAATTTTTTCATACTTAGATTGTACAATAAAATTATGATAAGTTTGGTGTGTGTTAAATGAGAAGCTGTCGAAAATATTTCATGTTATAATTTTGACTATGAGAAAGAGCGTTAAAATATTAACTGCAACTGTATGTTCGGCTGTTGTAATTGCAGGTTTTGGAGTTGGCACTTATCTTTATACATTGCCAAAACTTGTTTCAAGCGCATGGTTAAATAAAGTTGCCGTAAAGGAAGTAACTGAGTTTTTAAAAGCTGATTTATCAATCAAGAATCCAAAACTTGCTACAAGTTTAAGCCCAAATATCGGCTTTACTTTGGAAGAATTGACGCTTACGAAAAATAATAAACAAATACTTGCTCTTAATAATTTAGATACAGAATTTTCTTTTAAAGATATTTTTGCAAAACGTATTATTGTAAAAAAACTTCTTGCAGACAATATTTTCGTAAACACTTCTGATTTGATGGCGATTTTACCTAAACAAGAACAAAAAGAAGAAAAGCCTGCTGCATTTAATTTAGATTTATTTTCTACAATTTTAGGCGTAAAAGAATGCTTAATAACGTACAATATGGACGATGTAGGAATAAAATTTGACGCGCAAAATATTCTTTTGGATAGAACTCAGACTAAAAAATATCTGCATTTTGATTTTGATTTCTTTATGACAAAAGGACAAGATACAATAAAAGTTTCTGCAGATGATAAACATTGCATTTATATGGGCAATGGGGAATTACATATAGATAAATTTCCGATAGAAATAGATAAATCAAAAATTGTAATTGATGCTTTTGCTTCAAGAAAAGCTGGCATGAATTTAAATATCTCATCTAAAAATTTTAGCGCACGAGATATTTATAATATTGTAGCTTCAAATATAATTATGCCAAACGGCAAAGAAATGCTTGCGCCGATTTGTGATGTAAGTGGAAGCGTGGATTTTAATGTGCATTTAAC
>CAKVGS010000041.1 GCA_934747335.1 uncultured Candidatus Melainabacteria bacterium | reverse complement strand
AGAAGGGTTTGGAATCTTGTTTAATAATTCCTCATGTGTAGAAGGTTAGTGTGTAGGTTGTATGAAAGGTTTGTGTTGTGTGTTTCGTGTTTATTTGAAGTTTGTCGTTTTCATTTTCGACTTACATATATATAAAGTATATTTTTATTCTTGAATTGCGCAATAGCTTATATATTGTTACAAAACTTTACATCTCTGATAAAATTTTTCATAAAAAACACCCTTGAAAGAATATTACTCTTTCAAGGGTGTTTTTTATAATCTTTTTAATAACCTAGAATGGTTTTGTTTGATTTAATTTTGCTCTTAATTCTCTGAATCTCGCAATGTCTTCTTGAGTTTTTGGAGTTTCTCTAAACAATGCTTGAGAAGTCGGATGAACCATTCTGATAGAATCCATGTGAATTTCCAAAAATTCATATCTTCTAGGCGGTTGATTAGAATTTTTAGCATAAATTTCAACATTTGTAACCGCTAAAAATCTTCTGTCAGAATTATTTAACAATTCTGTCAACTGTCTGTTAGCAGCAACATTATTTGATACATAAACAGTACCCTTAATATCATCCGTATCTGTTAAAATTATTACCTCAACCGGTATCATATCTTTGTTTGGCATTGTATTTCCTCTCTTATTAATATTAATTTTATAATAATTTAGCGCTTATGTCTAGTCTATTTATGTTTTTTAACTCTAACACCTTCGACTTCGTGAACATCTTCTGTAACCAAAAATGCTCTCGGGTCAATAGAATGCACAAGTTCTTTCAGTTTTGCCATTTCAAATTTACTAACTACACAATAAGTTTGAATTTTTTCTTGCTTAGAATATCCGCCCATCGCTCTCATATAAGTTACACTTACATCAAGTTCTTTCATTATAGCGTTGCCGATTTCTTTATAATATTCTGAAAAAATTCTAACTGATTTTGCTTTGTCTAAGCCTTCAAGCACGGAATCTATAACTTTTGAAGCTATATAATAAGTCAAAATTGAATAAAGCGCTCTATCCCATCCGTATAAAAATCCTGCGCCCATATAAATAAACAGGTTAATGAACATTAAAAGTTCGCCAACAGAGATTACCTTGAGTTTTTTAGAAAGGTTTATGGAAACCATTTCTGTACCATCTAAAGATGCGTTGTTTCTTAAAATTAAGCCAACTCCAAAGCCTAAAATGATACCGCCGAAAACCGTTGCCAGCAATAAGTCGTTTGTTGCTTGTTTGCCATGCAAAACGTTAGTCGCAACTGCCAACATGCCTGTTGCAAAAAAGGTTTGAAAAACGAATTTTTGACCCAAATTTTTTAACGCCATTAAAATAAACGGAATATTGATACAGAAAATCAGCAAACCTAAGTTCCACTTTGTTAGATATGAAACCATCATAGAAATACCAATTACACCACCGTCAATAATTTTGTTTGGTAAAAGGAACGACTCTAACCCGACAGCTACAATAAAGCAACCAAGAGTTAAGAAAAACGCTTTGGCAGCGTATTCTCTCGCCAATTCCCCTTTTGTTTTCTTTTTTATTTCAGGTTTTTTCTTACCGAAAAGCATACCTTATTCTTTACCCTTTAAAATATCAAAAATATTCTTGTGTTTATTTTCAGCCAAATCTTTTGGCTTGATTCCCAATATTGATTCCAAATCTGTTTTAAGAGTTGTTAAATCATCGTATTTCTTTAAAATTCCATCCATACAAACAGAAACATCACCAGTTTCTTCCGATACAACAAGACAAGCCGCGTCAGAAACTTCTGACATACCAATTGCTGCTCTGTGACGTGTTCCGTATCTCCAACTTAATTTTGGGTCTTCCGTTAGAGGAAGAAGCACGCCTGCTGAGTGAATTTTATTGTTATCAATAACCATAGCGCCATCGTGTAATGGAGTGTTAGGGTGGAAAATTGTCAAAATCAATTCTGTTGAAATTAAAGCGTCAAGCGTTGTTCCAACATCGTTATAAACACCTGCATTCATTCCTTTTTGGAAAACTATTAAAGCACCCGTTTTTGTTTTTGTTAAATATTTTACAGCCTCAATAATTTCTTTAATTACATCAACATCATTTTCAGCTGCTTTTGCAAACGAGCCCGGAGTAAAAAATGCTTTTCTTATAAACCCGGGTTGTCCGAGATAACCCAAAAATCTTCTTAGTTCTGGTTGGAAAATAACGATTAAACTCAAAGAAATCAAAGTTACAAGAGATTTTAAGAAAACGCCCAATATTCTTAAATCAATAAGAATAAGGATTTCGCTCAAAATCCAAGCAAAAATTAGAATGAAAATTCCCTTAACAAGTTTTTCTGATTGAGTATCTTTGATAAATTTTTGGTAAAACACAAAAAGAATTACAACAATAAGTCCGATTTCCAAAACATTTATCCAATTCAACGACCATTGAAGTGGACTCAAAATATCTTGAATTAAGGAAATCAGCGCATCTGTCATATTATCTCAACCTATCGGGAATGTTATCTTTAGAGATTAAATCATCCAACGTCTCTCTATATACTATAATATCAGAATGTGAATTATTTACAAGTACCATTGCAGGTTTTTCTACGCGATTATAATTACTTGCCATAGAATAGTTATAAGCACCAGTATTGTATACACAAAGAGTATCTCCACTTTCTAATTTTGGAAGCTCAATCTCATTAATCAAAATATCGCCGCTTTCACAAAAACGACCTGCGATTGTAACTTTCTCTAAATCATCCGATTTTGGTTTATTTGCAACTTGTGCCACGTATTCTGCTTGATACATACTAGGGCGCGGATTGTCAGCCATTCCGCCATCAACCGCAACGTATTTGCGTCCGTTTGGAACTTGTTTTGAACTTCCTACCGTATAAAGAGTTACACCGCTTGTAGAAATAATGCTCCTTCCCGGCTCTATATAAATTGTAGGAATTTCAACCGCGTATTTGTGCATAGCATCAGTTACAACTTTTGCCAAAGTTTCAACTTCAGGCGGATTATCAGAATCAGTATATTTAACACCCAAACCGCCGCCTATATTCATTTCATCCAAAATTAAACCGAATTTTTCTTTAATTCTTGAAATTTCTTTAACCAAAATCTCAACTTCGTCATAGTAACACTGTGTTTCAAAAATTTGAGAACCTATATGTGCGTGCAAACCGCGCAAGACAAGGTTTTTGTATTTATTTTGGATAAGCGTAATTATTTCATCAACCTGAGTCAAATCAAATCCGAATTTTGAATCTATCTGTCCCGTTTGGATATAATCGTGCGTGTGACATTCTATTCCGGGAGTAATTCTTAATAAAATCTCAGCCTTAATACCTTTTTCTGCTGCGATTTTATTCAACAGTTCCGCTTCATAGAAATTATCAACTGAAAAACGTCCGACTTTACAATCTAGTGCAAGTTCAATTTCTCTTCTTGTTTTGTTATTACCGTTAAACAACACTTTTGACATATCAGCACCGGCTTTAAAAACCGTATAAATTTCTCCTGCTGACACTGTATCAAATCCAAAGCCTTCACTTGCAAGGATTTTAGTAATCGTTGAGGTGCAAAGAGCTTTTGATGCGTACATCATTTTGATATTGGCATAATCTTTAAAAGCATTCTTATAATCTTGACAAATACCGCGCAAAGTCGCTTCATCAATTACATATAGTGGTGTTCCATATTTTTTTGCCAATTCCACAGTATCACAACCGCCTATATATAAATGTTCTCTTTCTTCTAATGTAACGGGTTTTATTGATTGGTTTACGCTCATAAATTCTCCTTATTAGTCCATTATATCAAAAACACGGCAGAATTAATTTTCCAACATAAACGTAACTGGCCCGTCGTTTATTAGTGCAACATCCATCATAGCGCCGAATTGACCTGTTCCGTACTTGATTCCATACGAAGCAACTTCTTTTATAAAAGCTTCATAAAGTTCATTTGCAATAGCAGGAGAAGCCGATTTATCAAAGCTTGGGCGCGTACCTTTTTTGCAGTCACCGCAAAGCGTAAATTGTGAAACGATAAGCATCTCACCTTGAATATCAATCAAGGAAAGGTTCATTTTATCATTGTCATCTGAAAATATTCTCAAATTTACAAGTTTTTTTGCCATCTTTTGAATGTTTTCTTCAGTATCACCTTTTTCAATACCTACTAGTGCTAAAATGCCTTTATTAATGGTTGAATATTGTTTACTATCAATCGTAACCGATGCTTCTTTTACTCTTTGAATTAATACTTTCATTTTATTTCCTCAATTGCGGTTGTGAGCATTTTATCAATATATTCCACTCTTTTTTGCGCGTTTATATAATACGTTCCAAGTTTTTCATTTATTTTACTTACACTTTCAAACGTAAATTCACGCATCATTTTCATTTCATAATCCAAATCAATTCTTTCACTTGTTGTAATAAAATCAAACAGCGGATTTTGATTTGCAAAATTTGTGCTCAAATCTAAATAGTTTACGGAAATCTTTTTCAAAAGCTTTAAAATCTCAGGACTAATATTTCTTGCTCTAACCAAGTCATTGTTTAGCGATTTTGTTAATCTTTGTCCTTCCTGCAATTTGTCGATAGCGGTTTTTAATCCGTCTTTTACGGTTCTTAAGTGTTCAATTATTGTAGGAATATCATATCTGAATTCGTTTTTTAACTCTCTATCTTCTATTTTTTGAGTATCATTTAAAGCTTCTTCTAGCGTTAGATTTTCAAAACCGTCAATTTGTGCCCCAATCATAGATGCGTTAATGTATTTTCTATCATTATAAATTTCGGTAAATTCGGTTAATGGTTTTATAAAAGTTGCATACACAGACTCTGTTGGAATCATATCACCATTTATGCCCTTTACGTAGTATAAAGATGCGTTAAGATTTTCAAGACGTTTTTGTGCCGTTTTTATTCGAACTTCCTTATTTTGAGAATTACTCAAAGAATTGCAAAAGTTAGCAAAGTCTTTAGCGGTAATTTCCCATTTTTTAGTTTCATTATTATATTGACAAACCAAATCTTTATAAGCAGAATCTTTGCTGTAACACTGACCTTCAACATAGGCTAAATCTTGTCCGACAATTATTATTCTTGAGCAACCCAATATCCGTGCGCAATTTAAAGCTGTATAAGAAACCGTACCTTTTGAGGAATATTCCTCAATATCAATATTTGCTAATTTACTCCACCAATTGTTTATAGGCAAATTTTTTGCAATATGTGAAAAAGTATCTTTGTATTTAAATTGGCGCAAACTATTATTTGCAGTAGGTTCTGTAACAAAATATACGTCTGATAAATCCAAGCCTTGAATTTGTTTTGATGAATCATAAGCCTCAATTAAACACAAAAAATCAGGTTTAATTCCGTGTTTATATAAAGTTTTTATCGCAGTGCCGACAACAATCAAAACAATATTTTCTCTATATTTTTTTATTATTTCAATATTTTTATCCAAACTTGGGCCTGCGGATACAACAACAGCAGTTTGACCTGCAAATCTATTTCGAAATTCCGCAATCGGAGTTTCATGAACAAGATTAGGTAAATTTTTTATCAAATTTCTTGTTAATCCCCAAAAACGTTCTTTTGTGTATTTTAAATCCAAACCAAATCGACCTATCATTTGTTGAAGCTCTTTTACCAAAGATGCAAAATTTTCTCTGTTTAACTCACGATAACTTGTTGTAGAAAGTAAAAGCGGAGAATTTTTAGTATTGGATTTTTGGTAAATATACTCGTTTACTTGTTCTAAATTGTTTGTAATATACACATTTTTCTTTAAAATATCGTTTGAAAAATCTACTAAAGTAAATGTTATTTTCATTATGTTTAAATCAGGTTCGTACAAAATTACCGCACCTTGAGAATTTAAAGACGCAACTTGAAACAAATAACCTAATCCAAGTCCATAAACCAAATGAATTGCAACCGGCGAATTTTCTGCCATAGCAAAAATTTCTTGAGCTTCTCCAAGCGGATTTATGGGATTATGAAGGTATTGATTTTTATAAAAAAGATTATACGCGCCATTTTCTTGTTTGAGTTCTGGAACATCAGTCGGAATATATGTCAAAAGTTCTCGAGCTAATGTTTCATTTTTTTGCGCAAGCGCGTTAATGTTTTTTTGAAAAATGTTGTTCATGTTGTCCTGTTCTTTTTTGCGCCCTCTCCGAGGGAGAGGGTAAAATTTCAAGTTGAGCTTTGCGAAACTTAGGAATTCGGGTGAGGGTTCTGCCCACTAGGGGGTAATAATAAATAAAACCCTCTCCCTAGCCCTCTCCCAAAGAGAGGGAATAACTGCTTGTGTTTTATCTCTCCCCTAACTATTTCTGTTTTCCTCTCAACTGCCCGCAAGCTGCGTCTATATCCGCGCCGCGTTCCAGTCTTACTGTAACTTTTTTACCGGAATGTTCAAGCAAATACTTAAACTTCATAATATCGCCATTTGAAGGTTTTTTATAATCATTTTCAATTACCGAATTATATGGAATTAAATTTACATTACATTTCAAATCTTTTAAAAAGTACGCCAACTCTTTTGCAACAGGTTGGGTATCATTAAATTTGTGTATCAAAATATATTCAATAGTAATTCTGCGTCCTGTTTTTTCAATATAATTTAAAAGTGCCTTCTTGAGTTCAGGAAGCGGATACCTGTTTTCTATCGGCATAATTTCTTTTCTTAAATCATGTGTTGGTGCGTGTAAAGAAATCGCCAAAGTTGATTGTAAACTCAAATCTGCTAAACGACTTATCCCAGGAATGATTCCACTTGTAGAAATTGTAATTCGTCTTGCACCGATTTGAAAATCATCGTTAAATATTTCTAACGCCTTTAATACGTTATCAAGGTTTAAAAGAGGCTCTCCTTGTCCCATAAATACAATATTTGTAACCTTCAAGCCCGTATCACGCTGAATTGTCAAAACTTGCTCTATAATTTCTTTGTATGTTAAATTACGTTTAAATCCACCTTTTCCCGTTGCACAAAAAGAACAATTTACTGCGCAACCTACTTGAGAACTTACGCAAGCCGTTAAATTGGCTCGATTATCAAACCTCATAAGAACTGTTTCAACGCATTCTCCATCGGGATATTCAACCAAATACTTTATAGTGCCATCTTTGCTAACTTGTTTAACTTTGATTTTTGTATCCGTAACTGTCGCAACCTTTTTCAATTCTTCTCTAAAGTCTTTAGATAAATTTGTCATCTCGTCAATCGTTGAAACAGATTTTGAATAAATCCAATTGTGTATTTGTTTTGCTCGAAATTTTGTCGCATTCATCTCTGCCATCAAACTTTCAAGCTCTTCAAGTTTCATGCCTGCTAAAATCATTATTGTAGTTTTTCCTTATAAAATTCTATAATATCGACTTTTGCCTTCAATAACATTGCTTCATGCGCAATTTCGTTTTTCCAATCGTTGAACGAACATTTTGAAGGAAGTAATTTGAGTGGATTATGAGGAAAATCTTTGCAGATATCAGGTCTGTTTTCATAGTCAGAGCAAAGATTTCCGGAGAGCTTCGGACAATAATAGTAATAAATTTTATCTTCTTCTACTACTTTATTCAAAAGCTCAAAATATTCGGGATTAGCATTTTTTGCATCTTCTTCCGATTCATAAGGAACAAATACAGACACAAAATCTTGTGAAAATTTGTCGCCTCGCATTGCCCTTTGTTTAAGTTGTGCGTAAGAATATTCACTGGTTGCAAGTTTACAGCAAGAAGCACACTGATTACAAGAATAGTTGTTTTTTTTATCCATCATGTTTTTATAAACAATTTTAAGCTTTTGCTTATAATCTCCTGACAAAAAGGTTAAAATCTTTAGTTGCCAATCTCTATATTCACAATTCATCGGATAAGGTGTAAAAACATCCTTCTTTTCAATTTTGCAATCCTTAACCGTACATTTATCGCAAGGATTTTCAGGCTTGAATTGATTTACTTCTCGTCTGATTATCTCTGCTGCTTCAATAAAAATTTGTTCGTAATTATCTTTTAGGTTATCAAACTGAGAATTTAGCGAATTATCTTGTGGCTTTTTCGCATTATTAAATGCTTGCGAATTTGTAGAAAAAAAATTATCCATACAAAGAATAGTAGCACAAATTGCCAACTTGGACAATGTTAATAAGCGTTAAACGGATAAAATTAAAGAAATAGCCTTAAAAACTCCCCTCGCCCCTTGTGGGAGAGGGGGTGGGGGTGAGGGGCATATGTCAGAAAGGATAAATCATGTCTACCGAAAAATTACAACTATACAAATGTGAAATTTGTGAAAACCTTGTGCAAGTTATTTTAAACGGCGCAGGCGAACTTGTTTGTTGCGGTCAACCGATGGAATTACAAATTCCGCAACACGATAAATCAGAGTTAGGTGAAAAACATGCACCTAAAACGGAATTTAGAGATAATAAAAAGTTTGTTCAGGTAATAACTCATCCAATGATACCGGAACATTACATTCAATTTATAGAAGTTTTAGATAAAGACAACAAAGAAGTTCATATAAAATATCTTCATCCGGAAGAAACTCCTGAAATAGATATCAGCTATACCGGTGATAACATAGAAGCAATTGAATTTTGTAATATACACGGCTTGTGGGGAGAAGATAGAAATGATTAGTAATGCAATAAATAGTATCGTTAATGAACAAATTAACAAAGAATTTTACTCAGGGTATTTATACCTATCTATGTCTGCATATTTTAGAGAACTCGGATTATTCGGTTTTGCATCTTGGATGAAATATCAGGCAAAAGAAGAAGTTGAGCACGGTTTGAAATTATTTGATTATTTGATTGAAAGAAACAGCTTTGTAACATTAAAACAAATTAGAACCCCCGAATTTGAATTTAATGGCATAACTTCTATATTTAATCATATTTACGAACACGAAAAATGTATAACATCTTCTGTTATGAAAATCGCGAAAACAGCCGAAGAAGAATGCGATAGAACAACACTGGCTTTTATTGATTGGTTCATAACCGAACAAATCCAAGAAGAACAAACAATTAAAGATATCATTAAACGGCTTGAACTTTTTGGTGATGATAAAACATCTTTATTCCTTATGGACAAAGAACTTGGCGAACGAGCTAAATAAAGAAAACAAGCCTCTTTTTAAAGAGGCTTGTTGACTATAATCTTAAATAAACTTCTCTAATTAAATAATCTTCAAGCGTTTTCATATCAGGAATTGTTGAAGTTGTGTCATTTATAATTATTGCAAACGCGTATTTGTTACCGTGTTTTGTTGTCAAAAATCCTGCAATCGAACTTGTATCAGACAAAGTTCCTGTTTTGGCTCTCAAGTTTTCTTTTATAGGTAACATTCTATGCGTCAAAGTTCCCTGTCCCGGAGTTGCCAAACGAGCCAACACTACATTATCCTTATTCTTAACCAAATATTCCGAAATAAAATCTGTTGTAACTAAGTTATTCTTAGAGACCCCGCTAGCGTCAGTCAAACGAATTTTAGAAGTATCTAAACCCTGTTTTTCACAGTATGCGTTAAAAACTTTAATGCCGTTTATGTCAGTTCCCTTGTCTTTATAGACCTTTCCCCCTGCAATTTTCGCTACTGTTTCAGAAACCATATTGTTGCTGTTTTTTAGAACATCATCAATCGCAATGGAAATAGAGTGAGTAATTTTATCTAATTCTTTATCGTTTGCAGAAACTTTATCTACTATAAAGTTTTCTTTCAAATAAACTTTTTTATCGCCTAAAGCATTGGTTAATTTGATATTAAAATATCTTTTTAAATTATTTGTCGGAACATAAAAAGTTACAGGCTTATTTACAGTCCCTTCAAGAAGCAAAGTATTTGCAGAAACGGAATTATCTCTGGAAATTTTTACATTGTTTTCTTTACCTGTCACAACATGGTTAAAGAAAACAATCGGATACTTGCTTGGATTAATAATAGTGGCACCTTGACCTTCAACTGTCGGCATAACCGTTATTTTTATTAAGTTTCTATCCAAATTGTAGGAATTAAATCTTGGCATAAGAACATTCATGTCATCATCCCATTGCCAGCCTTCGCCCCAGTCTTTTTTCTCTAAAATACTGTCATCAATATAAATTTTCTTAGTTTCAAGATTTACGTTATTTACAAGCTTTTTCAAATCATCACTTGTTAAATACGGGTCAGCACCAAGTTTTATAACAAAAGAGTCTGAATTTCTCTTATAAATTTCTGTTGTAAATTCATAATCTTCACCTAACGCGTCCACTGCAGCGGGCAATGTCAAAAGCTTTTGAACTGACGCAGGATGCATAAGCATTTTTTCATTTAACTCATAAACAGGCTTTCCACTGTTCAAATCTTTTATAGAAATTGATATTGCATTTTTTTCAATTCCTGATTCATTAATTACACTTGAGAAATCTCTTTTTACTGCTGTTTTAGCGTTTGCTCCGAGAGTCAACGCAAACATCATTAATATCGCTAATATTTTTTTCATTTTTTTATAACCTCATACGAGTCTTTTATATCATTTATACTTGGACAGTTTGCTCTAAAATCATACATTTCTTTTAAATCAATTTCAGCGTAAACCCCACCCTCTATTTCTTCAATTTCATCCAAAATCTTGCCTTCAAAGTCATAAATTAAAGAGTGACCAAGATTTTCCACTCCGTCAGCCAATAATCCTGTTTGAGTTAGTGCAACCATAAAAGTTTGATTTTCAATCGCTCTTGCTCTTGTTAATGTATCCCAATGAATTTTTCTTGATTTTGGCCAAGCTGCCATATTTACCAACAAATCAGCACCTGCTTTTCTATACGCTCGATAAATTTCAGGAAAACGAATGTCATAACAAATTGTTAATCCTATTTTTACGTCATCGAGTTCAACCATAACTGGATTAGAACCGACTGTTATATATTGATTTTCGGTATCGCCGTTATAGGAATAAAGATGATTTTTATTGTATGTGCAAACTAATTCACCATTTCGATTTATTACAGGACAAGTATTAAAAAGCTTGTCAGCTTGCTTTTCAACAAAACTTCCGCCAATAACATTTACATTGTAAATTTTTGCGATTTCTTGCAACATCTTAACGGCTTTAGATTCATCTAAAACTTCCGCGCTAGCAGGAAAAGACGGACAATCCCAGCCAACAGTCCACAACTCAGGCAAAAATACGAAATCAACATTGCCGTATTTGTCCAAATTTGCTTTTAATAAATTTTTAACAGTTTCTATGTTTAAAGCTACATCTCCGATTGCAGATTCCATTTGAATTGCAAGAATTTTTATTTTTTCCATAACCCGAATTGATATACCTCATCAAAAGCTTTTGGCGCATCTTTTTCTAATTGTTCTAAGCTTTGTTGCAATTTTTGTCTTGCTTCTTCTTCTGCATTTTCATCCCCATCTTGAGGAATATAAATCGGTTCTCCATAAAGATTTATAAGATTGGTTGCAAGAATCGGAGAACGCATTTCATCCCAAGAAGGGAATTTAGCGAAAGTAAAATTCTTTGAATACCAATAAACAGGTACAATTGGAACACCTGCCATTTTGGCAATCTTTATTACGCCGTCTTTAACGATTTTTGCCGGACCTTTTGGGCCATCAACCATCATTGCACAATTTTCACCTGATTTTAGAATAGAAATCATTTGCATTGTAGCTTCAACAGCGCCTTTTTTGCCTTTAGAGCCGCGAACAGTCTTAAAGCCCCAACGTTCAACAACATCTGCGATAATTTCACCGTCACGAGAGCGACTAACCAAAACATGCAATTTTGAGCGGTGTCTGATACCGTGGACACAGAATTGATGCGCATGCCACATTGCATAAATACAAGGCATTTTATCAGGATTGTTAACCTCAACAATTCTGGTAAAAATCTCCTGAACCTTTAAAACTCTGAAAATCAAATGTGAAAGCTTAGTAACATTTTTGCCGTCAAATAATCTAACCATATAAAAATTATACAATAAATAAAAATAAACTTATATTATTTAAAGTGGGGTGAATTACACATAACCAATATTGTATATTCTAGTAAGATTATAAGTCATAATAAAGAAAATAACTTGTTTCATTTTGCGATTTAGTCTTAAATCCTTTTGACAAATAAAACTTAACTGCTACTATATTATCTTTATAAACTTCTAATTCCAAACTTTTAAAACCTTTTTTTTGCAAAAATGATATAATAACTCTTAATATATTTGAAGCAATTCCAAGATTTCTATAATTTGATAATGTCGCAATAAAAGAAATATATGCAATTTTCTTCTCTATATCATTCGCATAAAACGCAGAAATACCAATAACATCTTTTTTTGTATTTGCTACAATGATAATAGCGTTATTTGCAAGTTTTTTTGAATATTCTTTTATGTTACACCTTTGATCTAAGCTTGGAGAAAAATCATTATTTACATTTCTCATAAATTTTAAAATTTCAAATTCATCCAATTGTTTAACGCCATAGCTTATTTCATGCATTTTTACAAACCTTATTTAATTTTTCTAAAATGTAATTAATATCATCAAAATCTATATCCTGATGAACAGGTAAATTCAAAATTTTCGAAGATATATCATGTGTATTTTTATAAAGCTCTATATTTATTTCATCAATTAATTTGTACCATAAGGAAACAACAGGAATATTATAATTTACCAATTTTTTATAAATTTCAAATCTATCAAGCTTTTCAATCAATATTGGAAAATTCAATGGATTAGCATTTTTATCTAAATCTGTATAAAAAAGTTTTAAATATTCATTTTCTTTTATATTGTTTAAATAATACTGAAAATTAGTTCGTCTTTTTTGTTTTATAAGTTTAAAATCTAATTCCGAATATGTTAATAAAGACGAATTATCTATTACACTTTTAAAATTATTTATATTTAGGCTTTGGATATTATTAATTTTTAAAATTCCACCGTATTGAGTTGGACAACATTTATGAATAGAAAATATTGCAAAATCACCATAATCTCCAGCCTGGAGGTTATTTTGTATGAATGTATGAGCACAATCCTCAATTAAAATTATATCATTCTTTTTACAAAAACTGCTCAATTCTTCTATTTGAGATTGAAGAATACCAAAATAATGAATAATAAATATAACTTTTATTTTATATTTATTACATTGCAATTCTATATCTTTAAAATTTATATTTAACAAAGCATTTAATTTGTAAAACTTATAATTTAATTTTAATCTTCTAATTGGATCAAATACACCTGAACCTTCTTTTAAAGATTGACCAATATATGATGGCATCAAGATGTATTCATCCTGCTTTAAATCTATTTGCTTTAACAATTCATAAAAAGCTTCTCTCGCTGAACTATAAAAGATTTTGTTTCTACATTTTTTTTCAAAAGGCTCTTTTGTTAACATTTAATAGTCCTATTTTAAAATTATATAATCATCTAATAAACTTTTAATTTCAATTGGCGAATTAAACATCATTACATCAATAATAGAAAGCCCATTTTCAAAATTTTCTCTTCCTCTTCGCTGAGAATAGAACGGTAAATTATGTTTTAAAAATTTTATATCTATTTTGGCTTTTTGGTATTTGCTTGTATCAAAGAATTCAATTCCTCCTTCTGGATTCCAATATTCTGAAACATTACCTATTGATTTACAAATATTTAATGCCCATTCATCTGGTGCAGAAACAGGCTCTATATTCAAGTTCATTTCAGAAAATATTTCAGAATTAAAATCTATTCCTATGTAATTACATAATACACTTAGAATATGCTGATTTAATATCGTAATACTATTTGTATTAATATCTAAAGAATTTTGTACCACATTTATTGTTTCGTTGTAGAAAGGAGCCTTCTTTTTGTAATGGGTTAATTGAGCTAATATTTTATTCTGCCAATTTTCTGTATTTTTTATTCTAATATCTTTAATTAATGTTGTTTGTTCATGTTTTTCTAACGGGATTAATATGTATTGCCACCCATCGCCCTGCTTTAATACACGATTTCGTTCTATCCAACCATGTCTTATAAATTGAACAGTATCAAATAATATAAATTTATCAGTATTTTTTATTAAACTGAGATATCCCAAATAAGGGAAAAAATATGGTTGCATTATTGCTAATTTCATCAGGTCTCTCCTATTTTGCGGGATAAAAATCATATTGATTTTTATAAAAATGTTTTAAATTTAATGTAAAATTTTCTGGTTCTAAAAACGTTTTTAATTTTTGTAAATGAATGAAATTTAACCTTTTATATTCTTTTGGATTACTGGTTAAAAATTTAATATCAGAAGTTATCTTAGAAAACATTTCTTCATAAGAATTATAAATATTAAATAAATTTTTCCATTCTGTATTAGGGAAAAAATTATCATTATACACTGCTAAACCAACACTGTTAGCACAAATAGGTTCATTTAAATATCCATCAAACCCTTCTCCAAAAGTAATCGTAAAAAAGGCGCGTGAAATTAAATCTACATATTCAGGAAACGTCATGTTTTGAACGGTTACTAATTGCCAGTCAGGCAATTCTTGTTTTAGTTTTTCGACTATTTTTGCTTTATGCTCGTTTTCATCAGGAGATAAAACAATAATTTTCTCTTTTTCTTCAAATGAATAAGATTTGTATTTACTAATATCAATATTCACGGAAAACAAATGTGTTGGAATTTGCCATTTATCACAAACCTCTTGCGTCGCATATCTTGCATGAGCAATTGTCTGGGTAATATTATTTGTTAATTTGTACAAATCACTCAACTTTTTCGGTTCAGGCATCAATTCAATATTTTGGTTAAGAATATTAATATGCAAATTCGGAATTGATTTTAAAAACTTAATATCACTTCTCTTTAAATCCTTATAAAAATCGTCTGCATAGTATTCAGGAATATGCAAAATCATTTCATCCAATTTGCTTGCATTTTCTACTATCTGACTAAATCTATAAATATTTTCATTATTCAAAAACAAATCATTACAAGCGTAAGTATATTTACAATTCGGAAATGTAGAAATCAAGCAAGGAACGCCATTATTAATTTCTCTTGAAGTTTCGCACAAAGAGAAAATAGACATTATACCACCATTAATTTTAGGAGCGTCAGCTGGCGGAATTAAAAACATAATAAGCTTTTTAGCATTCTTTATCGCTGATAAGTTATAAGAATCCTGAATTTTTAAAGCTTCTTTTGTCTTTTTCTTCAAAGCCTTATAATAATCAGGATTCTTTAAAGACAATTTTAAGCCCAAAATATTATATTTTTTATGTTTATTTTTTGTATCTTTTAAATCATTTTTTTTCTTTAGTGGAATAAATCCAAATAACTTAATTTTATTATTTTTTATTTTTAGGGCTCTTATAAAACTAAACAAATAATATTTTGAATCAGGAAGCGATGTTCTAATATTATTCATAACATCTAAAAAAAATGGTGTTTTCAACAAATATGAAAACCATATTTCTGATTTTGTACAAGTTGGAGTGCTCCAAGGCTTTACACACGATGCATAATGTACTTGGATAGGTTCTTGTATTGCTTTTCGAATTTCATCTTTTGTATAAATTAAATCTTTTGAAAAATCTGCTTCTTCCTTATATAAATCATACATATAAGTACAAACCATAGAATTAAGTGGCAATAGTGTAATATTTGGAAAACAGACACTATTGACAACATCTTGTTCAGGCTGTTTTAGTCTTTTAATATTTTTCTTTGCAAAATTTAAAAATTTTTGTTCACAG
>CAKVGS010000040.1 GCA_934747335.1 uncultured Candidatus Melainabacteria bacterium | reverse complement strand
ATCCAAGCCCGCCATACATATTCCCATAGAATTTAGTTTTTGCGCTACTCTTGTAAAACTGTCAAATTCTTCATCGGTTAATTCAGCAGACGTAATAAAATTATCATTATGGGTATTGAATTTAAAATCATCTTTTGTCGGTAACTTTTTAATACAATATTTTAAAACTCTGTCACCTAAAGTTAATACTCGCTTATCACCTTTTTTAACAGCAGGAATAAATTCTTGAACCATAACAAGCGTTGTTTCATTATTTGTCATTGTATTAATTATTGTTCTTGTATTTGGATCACCCTCGTACAAGTACATTACACCTGAGCCAAAACAACGATTTAAGGGTTTTAAAACGATTTGTTTATGTATTGCTAAAAAAGCTTCAATTTCTTCCAACGAGGCTGTAACAATGTTATCTGTCATTAATTCCTTAAAATGAACACTATGTAATTTTTCATTAAAATCTCTAATCGCACTTGGCGAATTTACAACTTTTGGTTTTGACACAAAATCGAAAATGTATGTTGCGTTGATATAATCAATATCGACAGGAGGGTCAGGTCTAAACAGAACTAAATCAAAACTATCAATTTCTTTTTCAATTTTAGAGTCTTTATAAAAAATATTATTGTTATCAACAAAAGTTTCAAAACATTTTGTATAAGCCTTGTCTTGTTTTAAAGATAAATTTGGAATAGTTGTTATAAAAACTTCGTTTCCGTTTTCGAGAAACTCTTTAATCATCCAAAAATTAGTAACCAAATTGTTAAACTCAAAATATTTAAGTTCGATTTTATCAATAATAAAAAGTATTTTTTTCATAACAAAACTCCTCTTTCAAAATTGAATTTATCACTAAAATGATTAGTAAACAACTCTCCTGAATGACTAGATTGTAAATAAAAAAGGCGGCTTTTATAAATAAAAGTCGCCTTTTTCTAAAAAAACTTCTGATTACAAATCATGCCAACTTGGTGATTGATGAATATCATGATGATATCTTTCATCATTATCAACTGTTGGATCTAAGTATGAATAACAATTTCTGAAGAAATTAACAAATTTATTGTTTACTTTTTTTTCATATAAAGGTTCACAAGGTTTTCCATCTATACGATTTTTCATAATCAAAACTTGCTCAGCAGTTGCTTCTGAAAAACCATTGTTAATCATGTACTCAGGATCAGTAATTTGTGCAGGAGTAATATCTGCATTCGCTCTTACGCAAACAAGCGTAAATAAAGCTAAAACTAATAATAAATTTTTTCTCATAACACCCATTCTTATTTAACTGAACTATATGATTCCATTATAATCTTTTCTAGTGAATTAATCAAGTCGGCTTCCGGAACTCTCGCTATAATTTCACCTTTCTTGAAAATATAGCCTTCTTTAATTGCTCCCGCTATGCCAAAATCCGCATGGCGAGCTTCGCCAGGGCCATTTACAGGACAACCCATAACTGCAATCGTAATCGGTAAATCCAAATTTTTAAATTTTTCTTCAACTTGTTTCGCCAATCCGATTAAGTCAATCTGAGTTCGTCCACAAGTTGGACAAGAAACAAAATTAATACCTTTTTTTCGTAGATTCAAAGCTTTCAATATTCCAAAGCCGGCATGTACTTCTTCAACAGGTTGTTCTGTTAAAGAAACTCTTATTGTGTCTCCGATGCCTTCACTTAAAAGAGTTCCTAAGCCGATTGATGATTTAATTAAACCTGATTTTAAAGTTCCAGCTTCAGTAACACCCAAATGAAGCGGATAATCGACTTTTTTTGCCATTAAACGATAAGCTTCAATCGTTGTTGGAACATCAGAAGATTTTAATGAAACTTTTGTATTATAAAAATTCAAATCTTCCAAAATTTCTAAGTGGCGCATTGCACTCAAAACCATTTTTTCGTGTAGAGGAATATCCATTTCTGCAAATTCTTTCTCTAAAGAGCCGGCATTTATTCCTATTCTAATTGGTACTTCATGCGCCTTTGCAGCCTCTACAACTTTTATTGTATGTTCTTTTTTTCCGATATTTCCGGGGTTAATTCTTAGAGCATGAATTCCGTTTTCAATACAGGTTAAAGCAAGTCTGTAATCAAAATGGATATCCGCAACCAAAGGAACAGGTGATTTTGCAACGATATCCTTGATAGCTGCTGCCGCATCTTTATTTAAGACAGCTAGACGAACGATTTCACATCCTGCGGACGCTAATTCGCTAATCTGGTCAAGTGTTTTAGCTACATCTCTTGTATCGGTATTACACATTGACTGAACGCTTATTGGTGCATCGCCGCCTACTTTTATATTTCCGATTGTTATTTGTTTTGATTTTCTTCTATTAATCATTTTTATTTTTCTCCGCCTAAAAATTAAGCTAATTTAGCTTTTTCTTCTTTATTTAATTCAAATGACTCTTTTTCGGATGGAAAAAGATCATTCTTTACTTCCGCAATATATTCTTCTACTGCATTTAAAACTGTGTCATGTAAATTTGCATATTTTTTTACAAACTTCGGTGCAAAATCCGTAAACTTGCCTAGAATATCATCTGTTACAACAATTTGTCCTGAACAATATTTGCCTGCGCCTATTCCTATTGTTGGAATATTTAAGTTTTCAGTCACATATTTTGCGCTCTCTTCAGGCATCAACTCTAAAACAACCGCAAAACAACCTGCTTCTTCTAGTTTTTTTGCGCTCCTTAAAATTTCTTCAATTTTTTCGGAAGTTTTTCCTTGAATTTTATGTCCGCCAATAGTATTCATAAGCTGTGGAGTAAAGCCTAAATGACCTAATACAGGAATTCCTGATTCAACACATCTTTTGATAAGAGTTAAAATATGGTCATTACAGCCTTCCAATTTAACACCTGATGCGCCCGCTTTAATCATTTTAGAAGCATTTTCCAATCCTTGTTCTACCGATAAATTATAACTCATAAACGGCATGTCACCGATTATGAAAGAATTTTTAGCGCCGCGTGCAACAGCTTTTACAAACACTGTCATCTCGTCAATTGTAATATTATATGTATTTTCATACCCTAAAGCGACCATGGCTAGAGAATCTCCGACAAGAATTCCGTCTATTTCAGCTTGTTCAAGAACTTGTGCGGTCGAATAATCATAAGCCGTCAGCATTGTTATTTTTTCGTTATTATTTTTAAGTCTTTGAAATGTATTTACTGTTTTCATATAATTCCTTTTTAGTACAAAATATTTGTCATGCCTGTTGTAATCAATGCCATATTGTATTTATCAACCGTTGTAATTATATCCGCAGAGGCTGAAGGTAAAATTACAAGCCCGATTCTGCCTTGCGCTGCAACGTTTATATCATGAATTGTTACAGGCATGTCAGACGCTAAAACAGCGTCTTTTGACATATCACAAGAATAATCAAGTGCAAATTCAACAGATGCTGAATGCAAACCTTGTGAAATTGCAGCTGTTTTTAAATCTTTTGCAACTACAATAGCCTGAGAAGAAGCATGCTTTGCGATTTTCCAAGCAAAAACAGCATCCTCGATTTGTTCAACCGTCGGTTTTACTTTTGACATAATCTTGAATGAATCTTTTGTTAATTCGCTCAAATTTGGAGTTTGAGTCAAAGTACCAAGCGGAGTTACTTTAACATCATTAGACAAATATTTTTTGTAATCTTTAAGCGGAGTGTTAATTGTTACATAACAAACTTCATGGCGTTCCAGAATCTCTATTGCATTTTTGGTAAATCTAGGAGCAACAATTTTATTAGAAGATTTGAGCATTTTAGCGATATCACTATCAACTTCAGTAGATACAAGCACGATAGAGTTTACAAAATCAACAGGATTTGAATCCATAACTTTTAACATAGCATCTTCTAAAGATTTTCCCAATGCAACAGCGCAAATTCCAACGCCTGATGCAGTAACAACTGCATTAACATCAAAGAATTCGCTTATTACATCTAAGCCTCTAGCGATTGTAATTATATCTGTATAAGACAAATTTTTGCTTGTTTCATAATCAATTGTTTTGTCGTTTGCTTCCAAACTTGCTGTTTGGTATGCGTTTTCACCACTTGTGATTTTTATTTCGTCTAATTTCATATTTCTCCTTATTTTACCCTCTCCCGCCTTCGGCACCCTCTCCAAAAGGAGAGGAAACTTGCGACGCTCAATAAACGTAACTAACACCCTCCCTTGGGGGAGGGGTAGGGGAGAGGGTATTATTAACCTTCTCTACTGTCCAACCGGCGCACTCGTTACAGGAATCGGCGCAAATTGTGCTTGCGGAGCTTCTACTCTTTCCTGTTTAACTTCAACTGTCGGAACTTCTTTTTTCTTTTGTATAATGTCAATAGGTTTTATGCTATCAGGTTTTATAACAGCAGACTGTTCTTCTTTCTCTTTTTGAGCTTCTTCTTTGGCTTTATCTTGCTTATCTAATTCTTTTTTGGCAGCTCCTTGCGGAATAATTGAAACTCCTGCTGCTTTAAAAGGATTTAAAATAACTTCAGGATATTCAAAATCAGCATTGCCGTATTGTTCAGTCGCAACTGTCATAACATCTTTCCAAATAAGCGCAGGAACAGTACCACCTGTAATACCGCCCATTTGAGAGTTATCATCGTTACCGACCCAAACTCCTGTTACAACGTCAGGTGTAAATCCGATAAAGTACGCATCACGGCTATCGTCAGTTGTACCTGTTTTACCTGCGGCAGGTTTACCGATATTTGCGGCACGACCTGTACCGTTTGTAATAACTGTTTTCATAATTGCAGTCATTGTTGCAGCCGTGTTAAGATTTAAAACTTTGTTTGAACGGGCTTTTTTAGCTTCATAAAGAATTGTTCCTCTTGAAGACTCAACTCTTTCGATTGCGTAAGGTTCAACCTTGAAACCACCATTTGCAAATACACCGTAAGCTCTTGTCATTTCAAACAATTTAACACTGTTTGAACCAAGTGAAATAGTATAATCATAAGGAATTGGAGTTGTAATACCCATAACTCTTGCAAGTTGTATTACGGCTCTAACACCTACTGATTCCATCAATCTTGCTGTACAAACGTTTGAAGATACCATCAAAGCTGTATATAGAGGAATAGGACCTCTGTATTTGTTACCGTAGTTTTTAGGTGTCCAGTCACCTGCTCTGAACGGCAAATCGTCTATCATATCGTTTGGAGAATAGCCTTTTTCAATTGCTGCCGTATAAATAAATGGTTTGAATGCAGAACCTGAAGGTCTTGCTGATTGTGTAACTCTATCATACTGGCTCTTTGTATAATCTTTACCGCCTGCGTAAACTAAAATTCTGCCGTCAATAGGGCTGAACGAGAATACCGCAGCCTGGTTTTTATCTCTGTTTAATCCCCAAGCATTTAAATTTTTAATAATCGCTTCGTTAGCTTTTACTTGCGCTTTGTAATTAAGCGTTGTAACCACTTTATAACCGCCATTTACGATTTCATCTTCTGAGAAACCTAATTTCTGCAAATCTTTCATTACATAATCGCAAAAATAAGGAGCTTTATTTGTAGCATACATAACAGGCATGGTTGAAAGTTTAATTGGTGATTTTTTAGCGTTTTCATAAGTTTCTTTATCAATGTATTTCATTTTATACATTCTCAAAAGAACCTGATTTCTACGTTTTTCAGCCAATTTAATATTGTTATAAGGCGAATAAACAGATGGTGCTTGCGGAAGCCCCGCAATTAAAGCCATTTCAGGAAGTGTCAATTGGTTAAGATTTTTGTTGAAATAAATTCTTGCAGCACCCTTAACACCATAAGCACCTGAACCCAAGTAAACATTGTTCAAATACATTTCCAAAATCTTGTCTTTCGGAATAGTTTTTTCAATTTGTGCTGCAACTTGAAGTTCTTTTATTTTACGTGTAAAAGTTTTTTCGTTAGACAAGAACAAAATTCTTGAAAGCTGCTGTGTAATTGTACTTGCACCTTGTACAACATGACCTGCAAGCGCGTTAGCAACCATTGAACGGGCTAAACCAATCATGTCGTAACCGGGGTGAGAATAGAAATTCTTATCTTCGGTTGCAATCAATGCTTTAACAAGCTGTTCAGGTACTTCGCTCAACTGAACATTTGAATAAGTATATCCTGCAAACGTTTTGATAACTTCTCCGTCTGATGCGCAGAAAGTCGTAACAATGTTTGGTTTAAGTGTGTTTAAGTTTTTTATTGGCGGAAGTGACATTAAATAAAGCTTTAATGCAATCATGCCTGCTAAAAATACACCTAACGCAAAAACGACAAGTCCTGTAATTAGGCTTAACATCGGGTTATCGACCATAACTCTTTTTTTAGAATATCCACGTTTCCTGTTTTTTGGAATATTATAGTTTCCCATATATACTCTTTACCCCTTCTATTTTTATTTTGGATTGCGTCGTCGCACCTAATTGATATTTGCTCCTCGCAATGACTTGGCGTCTGAGTTCTGAGTGTGTTGTCATTGCGAGGGCGTTTAGCCCGTGGCAATCCATATTATATTTCTAGGTTATAATATAGTTAATCTTATTTTATCAAAGAAATACAAATAACGGGGTTTTTGCAAGGAAATGTTAAGTTTTTTGACAATTTTAAAAAATGAATTCTTATCTTATTTTGTACCTGAAAAAATGGAATATAAAATCACGGGAAAATGCTTGAAGTGCGGTAAATGCTGTCGTTATATGTACAGCTTTGATACTTATACAACTACGGATTTTAAGATTATGCAGTTTCTTTTCCCTGCATACAAAAGATTTTATATCAGAGGAAAAGATGAAGAAGGTAATCTGATTTTTGCCTGCAAATACGTAACAGACGAGGGACTTTGTTCCGTATATGATAAGCGTTTGAAGATGTGCAGAAACTATCCTGCCAAGAAAATTTCTTATGCAGGAAAACTGCACAAAGGATGCGGATACAAGGTAGAAGACAAGTGTTTTGAAAGCTACCTAAAAAAATAACTATTCTTCTCTTGTCATGGAAAGTAAAATTTCTTGCGGAATATATGTATTCTTAACTCCTGAATCAGTATTTGCCATAAAGAATTCTACCGTCTCACCAAATTCAATACCGAGTTTTTCAAACGGAATACAAACATCAATAACATCATTGAAAACAATTTTTATACCGTCAGGATTATCCAATGTCCACATATTAGGGTGCAAAACAGCCGTTAATCTTGGCGGATAGAGCGTGTCTTTGATAAGCGTAAGCGTAAGTTCATGCTCAAATTTCTCAAGCAAAATCGGATACGGATTATCAGTTTTACTGATTAATCTAATATACGCTCTGTCGTTTGTTTTGCTTGCGTTTCTTGTGTAAATATAAAACTGATTAATTCTATCTACAAAGCTGATTTCACCCGAACCTTTATTTACATGCAATCGAAAATAAATATTATCTCTATCGCAGCCGAAATTAATCTTATCAACATTTTTGTTTTCTCTAAAAACAGGCCCGTCAATCATACTTATAGTTCCTGAATTATACCAATCATCAGAACTTTTATTCAAACCGTCCATTTGCGGTGTAATATGGCGTTTCGGATGTTTAAACGGCACATCTAGTGTTGTAATAATTGTTTTGTCTAAATAATCAGGATAATTCATTCCTAAAATCAAGTAAACATTTTTCAGACGTTCTCTAAACATGTAGTCAAAAATAAAATCCTGACCTGAATTATTAGGTTCACCATACCACCAAAACCAGTCACTGCCTTCTGCTATAAGCAATTCTCGTTTTGCAAGTTTTATTTGTGGATGGTTTTTATTTTCCTTAACAAAACTATCAAAATCATCTTTTGTTTGTTTCAAATAAGCCCAAGCCTTATTCTTTTCAGGTTCGCCAATCCAATATTGGAAAGTTTTATCAATCCAAGAACCTGAATAAATTTTCTTCAAAGTCTTTTTGTGTTTATCATTTTCGATATAATCACTGATAAGCACTGTTTCAAGGCTCTCATCATTTTCTATAAGCGAATAGATATTTTCTAAGAAATCAATACCATCGTTCTGATAATTTTCCCAACAGTTTTCGCAGTCGGAAGCAATTGTCAAAAGGTGAGTTTTGTCAGGCGATACAAGAAGTTTATTCTGTATCATTTTAATTTTTTCGTATAAATCGCTCGCTGCCATTTTTGGATTTATACCTGCGTATTCAAAGTTTATCAGATTTGGAATTGACCTATCTCTAAAAATAATATCTATATTATTTTCTTTTGTTTGATATTCATAAACCTTCAACAAATGATAAGGGTCGTTTAAATTACCTTTAAAATCTCTGATAAAATCAAAATTTATAGAATTTGCAAGAACACCTTCATCAGAAATCGTCCATTTTACACCGGCTTTAGATAATAAGCCAAGAGTTTTTGGACCTAAACATAGTTCAGGCGGCCACATTCCTTTTGGACGCACACCAAAAATTTCTTCAATTCTATCTAAAGCACTTTTGATTTGATACTTAGCGTCATCAAGCATTCCCAAGTTTGCCGGCAAGCCTTCCGTTGTCAAAACTGATTTTACAGAACTTTTTACATCAATCAAAATCGGCAAAATCGCATGATAATAAGGACTTGTTGAAAGTTCTATTCTACCTTCGGTTATATATTTTTTATAAGTCGGAATAATTTCTCTGATAATTGTTTTTTGGATTGATAAAATTTCAATTCTGTCTTCTTGAGTATAGTTATATTGTTTTGCCCACAATTCTTCTAAGCGCGGATAACGAGCAAAGTGAGCAGGGTCAATCCACACAAGATTGAATAACGCCATCAAATCTGAAAGTTCTTGTGCGCTAAAATCTTCTAATGTCGCAACATCTTTTGAGAAACGTTTTTGATATAGATTTTTGTAGTTTTCACTACGATAAATCATTGTTTCAAATTTTGAACTAAAAAAGTTGTTTAAAATAAATGCTTTTTCTTCATCCGTCAAACGTTCAGTATCTGACGCTGTTAATTCTGAATGAATATCGTGATAACCTTGTTCTGTGTAATCAATAATCGCGTCTAAAAGGGCGGGAACGATGTTAAAATTTAATTTTAGCTTAGGAAACTTGTCTAAAAAAAGCACCATATCCAAATAGTCTTTTACGGCATGGAGCCTTACCCAAGGCATCAAATACGTGCCTTCTAACTCATAAACCGGTTGATGCATGTGCCAATAAATGGCAAGAGAAAGTTTCTGCTTGTTCATAAATAGAGTATACTAAAAATTTACGAGCTTAGCAAGGATGAGTTAAAAGATAATAAGTTGATAATACCGCGAGGGAATAACCTAAAGTTGTTCAATTTTCTTGTTAAATATTATGCATTCAATTAACACAAGTTACTCCCTCCCTTGGAGGAGCGGATTTTCGGTAGGGCGATGTCGAGCGTAAGCGAGCAAGCCCGTAAGAGCAAATAACATGAAAATAACAAGAAAAATCCGCAAGGATTTGTTGTTATTGGAATGTTATGCTCGCCCGAATAATCCAAGACAGGGTGCCGAAGGCGGGAGAGGGTATTATTAACTTTTTTAAATAACTCAAACGACATTCGCGCCACGAACATCGTTTGAGTTTAATCCGAACTTTATTAAACTTTTATTTTTGTCGAGAAACTTGCTTTCCCAAAATCTTTTCACAGTTTTCCTTAAAATTAAAGTTTTGTTGCAAAATAGCTTGTTCTAGTTTTTTAAACGCTAAATTATTTTGCTCCGCAATCTTTTTGGTCAATGACTTTTCTATACTATTAATACAAATAGCATCAATTTGCTCTTGGGACATTCCAAATATTTTGGCAAGTTTTTCTGCAAATTTAAAACTTAATAATACTTGTGCCAGCTTTATTTTTCTTCGTGTTGTTACCTTTCTATCTTCATCTGGCAAAACCTTAGCCAGTTCATCCAACACAGGAGTTATATTTTTAGTATCTTTAAGCTGTTTAATCTTAAGATTTTTCACTCCTCTATAAAACTGAGTTGAAACTTGGTTGATTCCATTGTTGTTAATCATCATCGTACACACATCCTTTCTAATCGTTGCTATTTATATTTCTAGCTTTTGGTGTCAAAAGCTTCTAATCTATATCTAAAATTCCCCGGAGTTCTACCACCTTCGTATTCATAATAATTAATCAAAATTCTTCCGACAAGTTTGCCGTCCTTGTTATATAAATTATTGACACTATTATTTTTCCAACCTTGTTGTTTTGCAAAATTAATTTTATCCTCCGTGCGTTCATAATCTAACACTAGCATTTTTCTCAAATCTTTTAATGATTGATCAACATTTTCAACTTGTGATATTTCATGAAACATCCCAATAACATTGTCAATTTCGCTTTTCGTACCTTCCTTAGCAATATTTTTTTCAGGGTCATAACCAGTTTCGGTTTTGTCTTCTACATAGCCATCAAAATGAAATTTATTATTTTCATTCAATTTACCATCCAATAATACAAAAATGGAAGCAAATTCGTTTACCGATAAACCTTCTTTTCCATCATAAGATTCTACTTGTTGTAAAGTTGCATCACTAACTTCTATGCCAAGCTTATCAAATATAGTTTTCGCCTCTTGACGAGTCACGCTATCTTTGCCATTTAGGTAATCTTTTGCAGTATCAATCCATCGATTAACATAATCTTTTGGAATATTGTTAATTCCACTAAAATTGTCAGTCATTATTGGGGTCCTTTATCATATTGGGGTAATTACATTTTTATTATTACATATATTTATTGATTTGTCAATAGATTTATTTATTAATAAATAAATTTTAATTAAAAAGTTATAATTTAATTATGGGAAAAATTGTTAACGAAATTAAAAATTTAACCAACGATAGAGATATTACGCTTAAAGAACTTGCATTCAGAATAGGTGAAATCGAAGGCAAAAACTATTCATTGGCAAGCTTATCGCAAAAATTAAGGAATGAAACAATTTCATACAAAGAAGTTAAACTAATCGCACAGATTTTGGGATATAAAATTGTTTTTATTGATGTGCCAAATAAATTCGTTAAATAATTATTTCCCTTAACGGGCAAACACCTCACCCTAACCCTGTCTTGGGTTATTCGGGTGAGCATAACATTACAATAACAACAAATCCTTACGGATTTTTCTTGTTATTTTCATGTTATTTGCTCTTACGGGCTTGCGCCCTAACGAAAATCCGCTCTCCTGTAAGGCGCACTACTGTCCGAGATAAATTTATCTATAATTTACAAAATGTAGTTATTTCAAAGCTTTTTAATAAAATTTGTATTGTATAGACTAAAAATAATAGTTAATAATAAGCTGGATTGCTTCAGGCTAATCGCCTTCGCAATGACGGCACGCTTGAAAGTCTAACGCCCGGTCATTGCGAGGAACAGCTATTTTTATAGTGACGAAGCAATGCAACTTTTTAAGAGATATTTATGCTTTTTCAAAATTATCTCGGACAGTAGTGCTGTAAGGCGAGGGAATAAGCTAAAGTCGCTCAATTTTCTTGTTAAATATTATGCATTCAATCAACACAGGTTACTCCCTCCCTTGGGGCACTATTGTCCATGATAATTTTCGTCAAATGAACGACATTTGCACCGCGAGCGTGCAGCGATTAGCTGCGATAGCGAGCGAGAGAGTGCAAGCTCTGCTTGCTAATCATCCATTTAATCCACACTCGTGAGAGCGTAGAAAACTATGGCGTGTTTTCTCTTTCTTTTGGTCCTTTTCTTTCTCTTTACCTCGCAACAAAAGAGAAAGAAAAGGACATTTCAAAAAACCTTATCCCAACATCGAAACACTAATTTGTCCGAACTTTGCAGACAAATCGTCAATATGATGAACCAAATAAACAATCGGTTCTAAATCTTTTTCATTTAAATCCACAATTGCGCCCCAATCAGTTCTTGCGTGATGCGCAGCAATCATTTTTGCAACTCGTTTAAAGCCTGCATTCATACAAATTGAAAATCCGTATTGAGAATGCGTCAACCATTCTTTGCGGAAGTTTTCATCATAATCAATTAATCCTGATTCCGTATTGATTGTATATTCAAAAATTTTACCAATATCGTGTAAAAGGCACGCCGCAAAAACTTCATCCGTATTAAGTTTTTGAAAAAATGCCTGCAAATTGACTTCAGCATATTTCAAACACTCTAAAGTATGAATCATCAAGCCGCCAATATAATTATGATGCATCATTTTTGCCGCAGGACAAACCAAGATTTTTTCTTTGTTTTCCTGATAAATATTTGTTACAAAATTTCTCAACTTTTCGTCTTGAATTTTATTTGCATAACCCATCAATTCTTGATAAATTTTTTCCTGCTCGTCTTTATCAATACCTGTTTTTGCTTCTTTAATAAGTTCTAAAGCATTCACTAAGCAATTATTGTATTTTTCATTAAAAGAACCTGATACAATTCGAAGTTGGTTTCCGCAACGAAAAAGCTTTGAATCCATACGGTTAAGCGCTTCTTCCCATAAAATACAGTTCAAGAACTCATTTGTATTTGGGTCTTTCAATTGTAATTTCCCCATCTTCGTCCCTGATTTTGTATCACCTATTGAAAATGTTACAACTTCATAAATAATATCAGTGCTAAACATTAATATTCTCCTAGTTTATATTTTTTAAATATCATCCAAATCTTTAGCAAGACTTTCTGCAGTTTCGTTGATTTCTTTCAGAAGCTTTGAATCTTGCAATTTTTGCATAAGTTCTTCTTTTGTGCCTGTCGCAACAATACATTCTGCTTTATACGGAGCTGGAAGTTTGTAGGCGACAACTTCTAAATTTCGAATTTTTTCGTTGTTTTCAACAGACTTTGGAGGTTTAGAAATCTTAATCATGAAATCTGTTGCGGATAATTCTTTTTTAGGATTGGCGAACTGCTCATAAACAGGTGCAAAGTCACCATATTCAGGCACTTCTCGTTCAGCTCTGTCACGAATTATTTTGACAAATTTCTTGAATGCTTCTTCCATAGTTTTTACCTCTTTATGAGGAGTCTTAACTCCTTGAAACTTTGCTTTGTTTTGTTGTATCGGATTAATTTTGTTCATTGTACACCTATTTTACCATTAGTTCCTAAAATCAGTCAATTATTTGTTTTGTGCTACTTTTTTGTTATACTCATCCATCGCATCTTTTACGGACAAAACTTTATTCTTAATTTTTTCCGCAGTTTCATGTAACACAATAAGATTTTTTGCACTCAAACGTTCATCAAATTTAAAGCCTTTGCCGTAATCTTCAAGTTTTGGTTCAACACTATCAAAGCCTAATTCAAGCTTTCTCAAGTGTGTATAATAATCGCTCAAATAGCGGTTATACTCTTTGTATGTTTCTTTATTCATGTTCTTTTCAGACAACATGTCAATAAACGGATTATAAAGTTCTTCCAAATCCTTATGTTCACCGATAATATTCTTGCCGGTTCTTAAATCATAAGGAATATGTTCGCCTTCCGCAAATTCATTGACTTTGTCGCCTCTGAATTGCCATTCAATTATTTTACCGTCTTTTGTAATAAAATTAACTTGCAATGCGGTATAACCAGAAGGTTGTGATTTTGTTGTAGGTTTGTAGTTTTCATCAACTTTTGAGAAATTCGGGTCGCTAGGGTCAATTCTCAAATTTATTTTAAGTTTCACACCATGATTTGCAGCAAATTGTTTCAAATCCGCAAGTTGATTTTCAGAAAGATAAGGAATTCCATCAGGTGAAACATAATTGCTAATTCTTGCTGTCACTAAATGATTATTATTTTGTTCTTGTTTCAGAATTTCAGATTTCAAGGATTCTACTGCAGGTTCTGATTGTAATTCCGCAGCTCTAAGCATTGCTTCGCGTTCTTTTCCTGCGTCTAATAAAGCTTTTACTTCAGGGTGATTCGCAAATTCGCCTGATTCAACAACAGTCCTTGCACCGATTGCATCACGAACATCTTTAATTGCGTCTTCTAAAGTCGCACCTTTATGCTCTAACATGTAGTTTGCAATTTTGTCGTACAAACTTTGTTCACCTTTAAGCCTGATTGACATTTTACCGATGTCATCAAGTCCCATGGCTTTTAAATCAGCTTTAATTTGGTCAAAAGAAGCGTCATAATCATTTCTGATATTTTGGACAGCGTCTTTTACTTGAGCTTTTGCTTCAGGTGTCAAATCAACTTTGGTTTCAGGTTTTATGTAAGGTAACTTAATTTTTTCTGAAGGAAGTTCTGGTTTAGAATTTACAGTTGATGATTTTGTTACGGTAGAAGGAGTATCAACATTGCCAAGATACTTAACAGTAACATATATCTTATTATCAATCACTTCTTTTTTTAGAACTTTATATGAAACTCCTCTTTTAAATACAACATTCATTGTAGAATATGGATTCAGACCATGAAATTCAAATTCTGACAAATCAATATCAACGTCTCTGGATAATTTTGAGCCAGCTGGAGTTTTTATTTTCATTACGACACAATTTTCTTTAGAAGAAGATCCGTCACAATATTCTGCATAATCATCTGCATAACTTTTTTTAGGAGATGCCCAAGAATAACCCAAATCAGGTTGAATTGTATCACCAACTTTTGCATTTATAAATTCTTCTAATTCTCTTGAACCTTGTTTAAGTATCATTCCTCTGTAATATGTCATAGGAATTAAAGCGGGAATAACTTGTTCAAAAGAAGCATCAATATCTTTAATTTTTTGTTCAAGTCTGTCTAAATATTTTCCAAATTCTACAAGATCATCTTTGGTTAAATTATTGTATGCATCTCCATACCACTTTTTAGCCATATCATCAATACTTAATCCGTTTTGCTTGTATTCTATGTATTTTCTTATATCTATTTGATTGCCAGTACAGTGAAAATCATCTTGATATTTTGATTTTATACGATAAGGTATTGCAAAACTATGGTTATTAGAAGCCATAATGTCATCTGATGATTCTAATGCAACTTCTTCTGTTTTAGGTTGAATATAAGTTTTCTTGCCATCATTTTTATCCACACCTTGTTCCCTCGCCCCTTGTGGGAGAGGGTTATTTGATGCATTTTTTGACGGAACGTATTCTATTTGAGTAAAGCAGTTTAAACTAATTGGAATATCTTTTCCTTCTTGAATACATTGAGTAATTTGTTTATCAATTTCTGAATCAGTAGCCCTAAAGCCTAATTTATAATAAAAACCTAAATTTGTATGTGGCTTATTACCTCCATTCGAAATAAATGGACTTGCTTCGGCAATTAATCTACCTTCATGACCTAATTCAATACTTTTCTTTTCTAATTCTTGTATTAATTTAGTTCCAATGCCTAAGCCATCAACATTTGATTGCAAACCTTCAAATTGTAAATATGTTTTACCATTAACGATGCATTCTGCTTTAAACATTACGCTTCCTAAAACATTACCGAATTCATCGTTTATGGAAATTCCAGTATTACTTGATTCAATCTTTATATTATCAGGATTGATTTTTATTACTTTTCCTGTATTTTTATCAAAAATATGTCCTTTTTCTACAATTTTTGAATTATTTAAAACTGCAAAGGTTGTAATTTCATTATTAGATTTTGTTTCTGTTTTTTCTTTGCCAACTTCAGTAGAAGTATTATCGACTTTTGTTACACTACCATCTTCATTTACTATATAGTGTTCCGTGTTTCTAGGTGTAGTATCAACATTATTTGTGGTAACTTCTTCTTTTTGATTGCCATTCAATTTAGCTTTCAATTCAGCTCTCTTTTTGGCTAATGCCTTATCGTCTGAACCACTAACTTCCGTTTTTGCATTTGAACCTTCTGTCTTAAATTCGCTCACA
>CAKVGS010000039.1 GCA_934747335.1 uncultured Candidatus Melainabacteria bacterium | reverse complement strand
AAAGTTTGCCGTTTTGAAAATGGCAAACATTAAATAAACACGAGGATATTAAGAGAGAGTATAAAAAGAAATCTTGTATTAAGCTTTTGGTCTGACTTTTTGACCGCTTAGCTTATTTGTTTTTTTTGTTTTTCCTTTATCTTGCTTACATTTATATAAAGTATTTTTATTTTTAAAAATTGCTCTTTTTTATTAAACTTGTTACAAACCTTAAAACTGTATAAACACTGGATTTAAGGAGTATATATCGTGTAGATAAACCTTGCATTAGCATGTAAAATTTTACTTTACCTTTACTTTACACAAACCTTTTTTGTGTTACTATATATAGTATAAAGGGGATGTATCAGGCTAAGTGAGGCTTGTTTAAATAGAGTTCCACTTTAGGGAAAATGGATAGAGGAGAAGGATTTTGGCTCAGCAAAATATGTTTTCGGACGGTAAAATCGTACCTGTTAATATTAGAGAAGAAATGAAGAAGTGCTATATTGATTACGCGATGAGTGTAATTGTTGGTCGTGCGCTTCCGGATGTAAGGGATGGTTTAAAACCTGTTCACAGACGTATTTTGTACGCAATGAACGAGCTGGGAATGACTCCTGATAAGCCATTTAAGAAATGCGCTCGTATCGTAGGGGAAGTTCTTGGTAAATATCACCCTCACGGCGATAGCTCCGTTTATGAAGCACTTGTTCGTTTGGCTCAAGACTTCAACACAAGATATCTTGTTGTAGACGGTCATGGTAACTTTGGTTCAGTCGATGGTGACAGTGCAGCTGCAATGCGTTATACAGAGGCGCGTATGCACAAGATTACTCAATCAATGTTGGCTGATATTGATTGTGAAACAGTTGATTTTGTACCAAACTTTGATGGTTCCTTAGAAGAACCGTCTGTATTACCTGTAAGATTGCCAATGCTTTTATTAAACGGTGTTTCAGGTATCGCGGTTGGTATGGCTACAAACATTCCTCCACACAACTTGAGAGAAGTTGTAGATGGTACAATTGCGTTGATTGATAATCCGCAAATTACGGTTCAAGGTTTGATGGAACATATTAAAGGTCCTGACTTCCCGACAGCAGCTACGATAGTTGGTTTGAATGATATCAAACAAGCTTATGAAACCGGTCGTGGTTCAATTAAAATGTCTGCTGTTGCTACAATTGAAGAAATTCCGGGTGGCGGCGGACGTCAAACAAGAACAGCGATTATAGTAACTGAAATCCCATATCAAGTTAACAAAGCGCAATTAATTGAAAAAATTGCAGATTTAGTTAAAGAACAAAGAATTACAGGCATTTCTGATTTAAGAGATGAATCTGATAGAGAAGGTATGCGCATTGTTATTGAACTCAAGCGTGATGCTAAGCCTGAAGTTGTTAAGAATAACTTATTTAAATTTACTCAACTTGCAACAACATTCGGTGTAAACATGGTTACACTTTGCGGTAAACAACCAAGATTGTTGAATTTGTATGAAGTTCTTAATGAATTTGTAGAACATAGGGTTGAAATTGTTACAAGAAGAACTATTTATTTCTTGAAAAAAGCAAAAATCAGAGCGCATATTTTGGCTGGTTTATTAATTGCTTTGGGTTCTTTGGATGAAGTTATTGAACTTATTAAAAAATCAAAAACAACCGAGGATGCTCGTGTTGGTTTAATGAGCAGATTTGGTTTGGATATTGACCAAGCTAATGCAATCTTAGAAATGCAATTAAGAAGATTGACAGGTTTGGAACAAGATAAAATTAAAAATGAATACGATGAGTTATTAAAGAAAATTCAAGAATACGAAGGAATTTTGGCTGACAGACAAAAAGTTCTTGATATTATTAAGGGCGAACTTCTTGAAGACAGAGAAAAATACGGCGATGATAGAAAGACTCAAATCGTACCTGAACAAGGTGAAGTTACAATAGAAGATTTGACACCAAACACTCCAATGGCTGTATTTATTACACACCAAGGTTATTTGAAGAGAATTTCTTTGGATACTTTTGAACGTCAAAACCGTGCAACTCGCGGAAAAGCAGGTATCAAGACTAAGGAAGATGATGATATTCAACACTTCTTTACTGCGATGATGCACGATAAAGTATTGTTCTTCTCTTCTAAGGGTATTGTTTACAGCTTGAATGTTTACGACTTCCCAGAAGGCGGCAGACAATCTAAAGGACTTCCTATTGTAAACGTTCTTCCTATTGAACAAGGAGAAAGAATTACTGCGGTTGTTCCTGTAAGTAATTTCTCTCATGAATTGAACTTAATTATGTTGACTCAAAAAGGTTACATTAAGAGAATCGAGCTTGATAACTTTGTAAACATCAGAAGAAGCGGTATTATTGCGATTTCTCTGGAAGAAGGCGATAAGTTGAATTGGGTTAAACTTGCAAATCCTAATGATGAAATCATTATCGGTACATCTTGCGGTATGGCAATCAGATTCCCAATTGAGGATTTAAGACCGCTAGGCAGAAGCGCAAGAGGTGTAAACTCAATGAAATTGAGAAGCGCTGATACAATTATTGGTTGTGATATTGTTCCAAGAAATTATGATGCAGATTTACTTGTCGTAACTTCTGACGGTTTTGGTAAACGTACAAAACTTTCTGAATTCCGTTCACAAAACAGAGGCGGTATTGGTTTGATTGCAACTAAGTTTAAGTCTAATATGTCAAGATTGGTTGCTTTGACTATCGTTGAAGAAAAAGATGAAATCATGATGGTTACAGCAAACGGTATAGTAACAAGAATTAAAGCCGGTGATATTTCTTGCCAAGGACGTCCTGCAACAGGTGTTAGAGCGCAAAACTTGACGGATAATGATACGGTTGTTTCTGTTAATAAAATTGTAAATACTGACAACTCATCAAATGATCAAACGGATGACGGTTGTCCGAGTGAAGCAACAGAAGGCGAACAAACAACTTTGACAGAGTAATGAATTCTATAATCTATAAGAGGGCTACACAGTGTGTGGCTCTTTTTATTTAGAAAATATTAGTTGGTTTCTCTATTTTTTAAGTGATATAATTAACTTGTTTGAGGAGGAATTTATGAGTAACTTAAAAATATACATGGATAATGACATTAATCAAGATTTGATTAAAACAAAGAAAATTGCAGTTATAGGTTTTGGCTCACAAGGTTACGGACAATCTCTAAATCTTAAAGATTCAGGCTGTGATGTGATTCTTGGCTTAAGACAAGGCGGGGCGTCTGATATTAAAGCTAAAGATTATGGCTTAACTACAATGAGTATTGCAGACGCTGTAAAACAGGCTGATATTGTTCAAATACTAATTCCTGATGAAATTCAGGCAAAAGTTTATAAAGAAGAAATAGAACCAAATTTGAGAGCAGGACAATATTTAATGTTCTCGCACGGTTTTAATATTCACTACGGTTTTATTAAACCGCCAAAAGATGTAAATGTAATTATGGTTGCGCCAAAAGCTCCTGGGCATACAGTAAGAAGTGAATATAAAGATGGTCGCGGTGTGCCATCTCTTGTTGCCGTTTATCAAGAAGCAACTTCGACGTTGGCTGACACCTCACCCCAACCCTCTCCTCAAGGAGAGGGAGCAAAAGCCATGGCCCTATCCTACGCTTCTGCAATCGGTTCAGGTAGAACAGGTATTATTGAAACTACTTTCAAGGAAGAAACCGAAACTGATTTATTCGGCGAACAAGCTGTCCTTTGCGGCGGATGTTCTGCATTAATAAAAACAGCTTTTGAAACTCTTGTAGAAGCAGGTTATTCGCCTTACATGGCATATTTTGAAGTTTGCCACGAACTAAAATTAATTGTCGATTTGATTTATCAGGGCGGAATTGAAGATATGCATTATTCAATTTCTAATAACGCTGAATACGGTGATTTAACAAGAGGGTCTAAGCTGATTAATCCGCAAGTTAAAGAAGAAATGAAAAAAATATTAGCTGATATTCAAAGTGGTGAATACGCAAAAGAATTTATGGATGAAATGACAAATGGCGGTAAGAAGTTCAACGAACTAAGAAACGCTTCAAAAAGTCATTTGATTGAAAAAATCGGTTCTGAAATTCGTTCTTCATTTAAATGGAATAGAGAAAATCGCTTAATTGATAAGACAAGAAATTAGTCTATTCGGCTATAATTTCTTTGTCCTTGTGGCTTATGGTAATTCGTTTCTAATTTCTTACAATAATTATGTATTTAAAATACAGTTCAAATTATTAGAAAAAGGAGTAAGAGATGAAAAAAACATTATCTGTATTAGCCGTTTTAGGTCTTGTATCTATCATTGGTTCTCAAAGCGCAAATGCTTTTGAATGGTCAAGTTTAAACCCTGCTTATTGGGGACATTGTCCAAAATGTGAAAAGAAAAAAGCTGATTGCGGTTGTAAAAAGGTTAAAAAATGTGACCCATGTCAAAAAATGGAAACGCCATGCCCAACCGGCGCAGCTGCACCTTGCGTGAAGAAAGAACCTTGTAATCCTTGTCAAAAGACAATTCCACAACAAAAACCGTGTGACCCTTGTGATAGATTACAAGAGATGAATAAATAAGATAAATAGAAGAATGTTATGTAACAAAATCTACTCTTTTTAGAAGAGTAGATTTTTTATGCGCATGTTATTTTTAATAAGCGTATTAAGTACAATTATTATTTAAGCTTGAAAAAACGGAATTGTTAAGTTTTGTAAAGGGCTAAAAACAAGACTATGCGCGTACTTTGAAACAATGAAAGAGTCTTATGAAAGAAATTAAACAATATGCTTGACTTTAAATTCTTATGTGCAATAATATAATTACACACTTTAAGTGTAGCCGAAACACTAAATAGCAAAAAATATATAAACCCCAAAAATCATATAAACTCCTAGATAATAAACACTAAAAAAGACCATTAGGATGCAGAAAACAAAACCCACTCGAACACACACCGAGTGGTTTTTTTTATATAGTTAATGGTGCAAAAATTTGCACCCTACATTTTAAACATCTACGCCTGACATCATTTCAATCAACGTATCGATTGTATTTTGCATATTAACGCTATCGGTTGTTCTTTGTTGTAAAAATGCATTAATCTTTGGCATCATCTCAATTGCAATATCCAGTTTTGGATTAGAGCCCGGTTGATACATACCTACATCAATCAAGTCCTTGTTTTCACGATACATTGCCATGATTTTACGCAATTTTCCTGCAGCTTCTTTATGTTCTTTTGATGCGATTGCTGACATAAGTCTGGAAATACTCCCTAAAACGTCAATTGCAGGATAGTGGTTTGCTTCGGCAACTTTTCTTGATAAGAAAATGTGACCGTCTGTAATACCACGCACTGTATCTACGATAGGGTCATTAATATCGTCACCTTCCATCAATACCGTATAAAAAGCTGTAATAGAACCTTTTGGACTATTACCTGCTCTTTCCAAAACTTTTTGAAGCCAAGAGAAAATTGATGGCGGATAACCTTTCATTGTTGGAGGTTCGCCAATTGACAAACCAACTTCACGTCCTGCCATCGCACAACGCGTTACAGTATCTGTCATTAAGAAAACTTTTTTGCCTTGATCTCTGAAATATTCACAAACCGCAGTTGCTGTCAAAAGGCATTTTTGCCTGATTAAAGGTGGTTGGTCACCTGTCGAACATACAAGAACTGATTTTTTCATGCCTTCAGGACCAAGTGCATCTTCTACAAACTCTTTAACTTCTCTTCCACGTTCTCCGATTAGTGCTACAACGTTAACATCCGCATCGGAATTTCTTGCAATCATACCAAGAAGCGTACTTTTACCAACACCTGAACCTGCGAATAAGCCCATACGTTGTCCGCAACCGAAAGTTAAACAAGAATCTATCGCTCTTACGCCTGTTGAGAACATTTCCGTAATAATAGGACGTTCAAAAGGTCCCGGAGGCGGGCCGTCAGAAGGACGCCAAACAGCGCCTTCAATATCTAAAGGTTTGCCATCGATAGGTTCTCCCATAGGATTAATGAGTCTTCCCAGTAAAAAGTCCCCGACAGGGATGATGATTGGTCCGCCTGTTGTTGTAACAAGGCTGCCTTGACCGATTCCTGCTCCGTCATAAAGCAAAAGTAATTGCGCGGCGTCACCTTTGAATGCTACAACTTCTGCAGGTTTTTTTTCACCATTTGCAGCTTCAATATAGCATAAATCCCCTATTTTAAGTCCAGGTAACTTAACTTCCACCGTTAAACCTAACAACTTAGAAACGCTGCCTTTGTATTGATATAAATCGACATTTTCTATTTTATTGTGGACTTTTTGTTTAATCTCATCTAAGTATTCTTGATTAACACCATTCATATTTAATATTTTATCATAATTTTTGAGAATAGTAACCAGTTGTTTTGGATTGATTTATCTAATTTTTTTTAATTGCCTTCTGTTCGAACCCTCACCCGAAAATCTAAGTTTCGAGCCTAAAATTTAAAAATTGGCTCTCAACTTGATTTTTAACCCTCTCTCAAAGAGAGCACTACTGTCTGAGATAATTTTGAAAAAGCATATATACCTTTTAAAAAATTGGATTGCTTCGTCACAATAAATAATAGCTGTTCCTCGCAATGACTTGGTGTTAGACTTCCAAGCGTGCCGTCATTGCGAAGGCGATTAGCCTGAAGCAATCCAGCTTTTTATTAACTATTATTTATTAGTCTGTACAATAAAAATTTAATTGCATCAATGTAGTTATATTGCAAACATTGAGTCAAAACTAAAAATGAACGACGCTCGCGCCGCGATTGTCGTTCATTTGATAAAAAGAGAAAGAAAAGAATATCATACTATTAAAAAAAGATTAACTTTCCAAAATTTTATACATTTTTGTATTAATATTTAGATATATAGTAAAGGACTAAATATGAAATACAAAGATTATTATGAAATATTGGGTGTAAGCCGTGATGCAGATTCTTCTGCAATAAAATCAGCTTATAGAAAACTTGCTAGAAAATATCACCCAGATGTAAATAAGACAAAAGAGGCTGAACAAAAATTTAAAGACATAAATGAAGCTTATGAGGTTTTGTCTGATAAAGCAAAACGACAAAGATATGATAGTTTGGGCTCAAACTGGCAAGGCGGTGCGGATTATACTCCACCTCCAGGATTTGAAAATTTCAGTTTCAACTTTAATCAAGGTGGAGGTGCTCAAAGCTTTGATTTTGGCGGAAGCGGATTTTCTGATTTCTTCGGATCTTTGTTTGGTGATATGATGGGCGGAATGTCAGGAGCGCAAGGTGCAAATTTTGGTGGTTTTGACTTTTCACAAGCAGCACGAGGCGGTACTCAATCAAGGGCAAGAAGAACTTCTCAAACACAACCTAAAACCGAAGATTTGGATATAACCAAAAACCTTAATGTGACCGCAAAAGAAATTTTTGACGGTAAACCAATATCTGTAACATTTACCGATATGGATAAATGTCCGTATTGCCACGGTGGTTATTGTTCGCATTGTGGTGGAACAGGAATAATTTCGACTCCAAAAACAGTAAAAGTAAAATTGCCAAAAGGTGTAACTGAAGGTAAGAAAGTAAGACTTAAAGGCGAAGGAAAGACCGATGAATACGGTCAAAAAGGTGATTTATATTTGATTGTACATTTTAAAGATGCTGAATATGAATTTGAAGATGATAATTTGGTAAAAGAAGTCGAAATAACACCTCCTGATGCAGTTTTAGGTTGCTCTAAAGAAATTGAAACATTACATGGCAAAATTAATATCAAAATTCCGGCAGGAGTTTCAAGCGGTCAGTCTTTGAGGTTAAAGCAAATGGGCTTGCCGAAAACAAACGGTTATGGCGATTTAAAGGCAAAAATAAAAATTGTTGTTCCTAAAAACATGTCATCGAATGTGGTTGATTTGTATAAAAAAATCAGAGAATTATCTTAAAGAAAAGCATCTTGATATAAATAAAAAACCGACGGGGAATTTATTCCCCGTCGGTTTGATATGTACTTATATAGAATCTTAATCAAGAATCTTATTCAAGTCACCTAAAATGCCTTCATGTTTACCGTTGTCACCGCAGTTACATTCACAAGTGACTTTGCCTGTTACATCAACTTCGACTTTGTGATTTTTAATAGCATCTAAAATCTCATCAAGTTTTGCTAAAATTTCATCAAGTTTTGCTAATAATTTTTCATCATTGCCATTAGCTCCTTCTTTGTTTGCTATCACAGTTAAAATGTTCATAACATTTTGGTATCTTTCGTCATTTTTGCCGAATTCTTTTTCAAGAGCAGCTAATATAGATTTTGTTGTTGTTGCGATAACATCAGTTTTAGCATCGATGTTAGATAAGATATCACCATTTTTCTGTGATTGTTTTAGAAGTTCTGCTAACATTTTTTCAATACTTGACAAATCAATGTTTCCACCGTCAATCTTGATGTTACCGATAGCTTCAATAATCGCCTTAGTATTTTTATCTTGATTGTCAAGGATTTTTTCTAACAAGTCTCTTAGAGATTCTGTGCCTGCAACACCTTTGTTGATTGCTTCAAGTACCGCAGTGAAGTTTCTATTCATTTCAAAACCGATTGCACCTAAGTAATTAAGGATTTTTTCGCCAAGTTCTTGATTTTGTTTGTTACCATCTGCAACCAGTTTGTTCAATTCAGCCAACATAGCTTTAATCTCATCGAGAGAAACATTGCCTCTTTCAACTGCTTCTAACAATTTAGAGAAGTTAGCATTCATGCTCAAGCCGATTTTGTTAAGCATTTGGAGAATATAAGAACCAAGTTCCTTTCCGTCTTTTCCAAGTTTATTAACAAGACCGATTAATTTAGTTAATAACGCATTCGTTTCATCAGCTTTTTCATTGTTTTGGTCAATCTTTTCACTGATACCGCTTAATGCTTCTCGAGTAGCTGCGTCAGCATTTGTGATTGCGGTATAGATTTTTGCTAACAATTCATCTTTGTTCTTAGCATCAATGCCGTATTGAGTCATGAAGTTTTTGATTAGTTCTTCGATGTTGTCGAGTTTTACGCCTTGACTATCAAGTTTTGCAAGAATTTGAGCAACAAAGTCCATCATCGTGTTTTGGTTGTTAACAAGTTGTTCCATGAAAGGTTTCAAGAAATTCATCAAATCTTGAATGCCTTTGTTATAAGCTTCTGCTAATGCATTGTTATCAATTTTTGTTGTAACGCTTGCTGCAACAGAAATTTTTGTTTCAGAATTATCAATAATAGTTGTACCTGTGTCTTCCGGAGAGCAACTTGCCATACCAACTGCCGTAAATGTTGCCATTGCAAGCTTACCAACGCCGCTTGTTGCTAATTTATCAACTGCAGCTGATAGAGCAGTGCCGGCACCCGCTTCAACTGCTGCTGCAACCAAAGCTACCGCAGCAACTGCTAAACAAGCATAGAATACGGTTTTATCAACTTTAATTCCAGGCATATCATCAGGTACGAATAGAGATGCAATATCAGCTACTGCTTTTTGAATAGCGTCAGGATCGCCACCTTCAACAGCTTTGTTTAATTTTCTTGCTGCATCTGCAACTTCAGCCTTCTTATCGTCAGACATTTTGTCGTATTGTTCTTTTACACCTGCTTCAATATTTTTGTAATCTTTTGTATCAACACCATATTGAGCCAAAGCTTGTTTTACATCAGGCTGTAATTCGCCGCCTTTAACTCCGTCAGCAGCTCCTGCTTTTGCCGTACCGTCTGCTGCACCTTGAACTGCACCGTCAGCTTTGCCAGCGCTTGCGAGTTCTCTTCTGTTAGCGACAATAACAGTACCTTCGTTAACTCTATCTTTGCCTCTTGCCCAAAGATTTCGCAATGTGTCAAAGAATGTGTTGCCATTTTTAACTTGTTCACCTTCAATATTAGGAGCGCCTTTTTCTTTGACAAAAGAAATTTCACCTGTATCAGGATTAATATTAAATGACGAAATCTTATAAGCTTGTTTAAAATCATTAAGATTTACTTCCATGCCGTTTTCATCATAAATTCTTGCACTTGCACCTTTTTCACTGCCAACGGCAACTCCGACGATTTCGTAAGAATGACCGTAAACTCTAATTGTTGCATGTGCTACTTTTGAATTCTTTGAGAATTCTGCTACGTCTTGTGGAGCGCCGCCACCTTGTGGGTTCATCATTTCGGAAAGCATTTCTGATAGTTTGTTTCTATCAACTCCGAATTTTTTAGCACTTTCTGTTACAGTCGCACCGTTATTAATGCAATATGCAACTGCCTTTTGTAATTGTACATCTGTAGCCATTGTAACTCCTTTCTATTATTTTCAAATACTACAATCCTACTTTTGTTATATATATCGGCACGTTTTTGAAAAACTTTAGGATTTTTTTTAATATTGTTACAAAAGTTTACACTTTTGGCATTTTTTCTCTCATTGGGAGAGGGTAGAAAATCAAGCGGAGAGCCTGTTTTGGCTCGAAACTCAGATTTTCGGGAGAGGGGTTGAGTTGGAGTTTGTATTTTATTGTCTATATCACCCTCATCAGCCCTCCGGGCAGCTTCTCCCCTCAAGGGAGAAGCTGTCATTTGCGCCAAATAAACGCATTCTACCGCTTCGCCCTTGAGGGGAGAAGCTGCCCGGAGGGCTGATGAGGGTGGCATAGATACAGATGTAATACTTAATACCCACCCGCATCCGTAGCTCGCTTCCGCTCACACGTCTGCGACTTCCCTAATCATGGAGGTGCTGACGCCAATGCCGTCGGACTTTAGCACCTATAAAATTTTTTATCTTAACAATATCTCTATATAATAAATTTTGTAGTATAATAACAATAACGGAGTTATAAATTCAATAAGAGGGATTTTTTAGAATATGAAATTAACTGTACTTGGACCGGGATGTTGGGGATTAACACTTGCTTGGTTATTAAATGATAATTTTGAAGACATTGTCGTTTGGGGTAGAGAAAGCGACTTAAACGAAGATTTAGTTGTAAACAAACATTGCTCAAAGCCTCTGGAAGTGCAGTTAGATAAAAAAGTTGAATTTACATCTGATCTTAAAAAAGCAATTGAAGGTGCGGATATTATTCTTTCAGTAGTTGCAACGTCAGGTGTGAGAAGCGTTTGTGAACAATTAAAACAAGCGGGCATAAAAACCGAACAACCGCTTGTAAATGCTTCAAAAGGTTTAGAATTAAACACTCTTATGAGAATGTCAGAAGTTATAAAAGATGTTTTACCAAATCAAAAAGTAGTTATTTTATCAGGTCCAACACTAGCTAAAGAAGTTTTACAAGGCAAACCGACAGCAGCCTCTGTGGCATGCGAAGATATGGGAGTTGCAGAATTTGTTCAAAAGGCTTGCAATGTTCCAAATCGTTTCAGATTATATACAAACTCTGATGTGATTGGCGTTGAATTAGGCGGAAGCTTAAAGAATGTTATCGCTATTGCTTCAGGTTTTGCACACTCAATGGAATTAGGTGATAACTGCATGGGGACTCTTTTAACAAGGGGCATGGCTGAAATTGTAAGATTATCGGTTAAATTAGGAGCTAATCCATCAACATTGTACGGTCTTTCAGGCATGGGCGATTTAATCGCAACTTGTTCAAGTCCAATGTCTAGAAACTACACGGTAGGTTCTATGATAGGTAAAGGCAAAAAAATAGATGATATTTTAAGAGAATTGGGTTCTGTTGCAGAAGGTGTAAAAACTTCAAAAGCAGTTTGTGATTTAGCAGAAAAATTGGGTATTGAAGTTCCTGTTTCAAATGCTATTTATGAAGCTGTTTACACGGATATAACACCGAAAGAAGTTCTATCGAAATTAATGAACAGAAAGCTTAAAAAGGAAGAAAGCTATGATTAAATATGCGGTTAAATATTTAAAAAACACTTTCGTTCCTTTGAATTGTCCTGAAAATGTAAATCTTGATGATGGAGCATTGGTTTTGGTACGCACTGAAAAGGGTGAAGAAGCTCTAAAAGCATTTTTAGTAAACAAAGAAGTTGCAAAAAAGTTTGAGGATTCAAAGAAAACTCCAGCGCCATTCGAATTTATTCGTATTATGACGCAAGAAGATATGATGGTGCTTGATGAATTAAAAAAAGAAGAAGTAACTTCTTATTTTAAGTGCAAAGATTTAGTAAAAAAACATCACCTTAATATGAATCTTGTTCAATGCAGAATTACATTTGATAGAAGAAAAATTTCGTTTTATTATACAGCTCCAGAAAGAGTTGATTTTAGAGAACTTTTAAAAGACTTAACACAAGTGTTTAAACGCATGAGAATAGATTTAAGACACATCGGAGTTAGAGATGAGTCTTCTATTATGGATGGAACAGGAATTTGCGGTAAACCATTCTGCTGTTCTTCTTATTTAAGAAAATTTGAATCTATAAATGTCAAGTTAGCAAAAGATCAAGGAATGCCGATTGCACCTTCAAAAATTTCCGGAACTTGTGGAAGATTGTTGTGCTGCTTGACTTACGAGTATTCAAATTACATTGAAGCAGCTAAAGGAATGCCTCCGGTTGGTTCAACAGTAATGACTCAAAACGGATTGGGTAAAGTTTGTTTTATACAATTTCTTAACAATATGGTTGCAGTAAAATTTGAAGATGGTAAAATAAAAGAGTACAATAAAGCTGATATCGAAATGGTAGATGCTGATGTTAATGTAGATATTGAAGTATCAACCATTACAACTTCTTACTCAACCGATGAAAAGGTTGATGCAAGACAATTAAAACAGTTGGAAGACGATAGAAACAGCTCAACAGGAAATGTGTAAAGGCGAAAAATTATGAACATCCAACCAATCAATCAACAAACCAATAATAATATTGGTTTTCAAAAATTAATCGTAAAAAAAGGTAGTTTTAATGTATTAAGAAATTCTGAATATTTTCCCGATAAATCATATCCGGAATATTACAAAAACTTGAAAACATTTTGTAAAAAGCTTGTTGCGCTAAGAAAAGAGTGCGAAACAAATGATGTTTACAATGTTGTAATCAGACCGAGCAGCAAAGAATTTCAAGGTGGCATGTATATCGAAAGCAGCGATGGAATTCCGCAAGCAGGTTTCTTTAAACCATTTAATGATTTACTTGAATTGGAATCTAAAAAGCCCAAAAGAATCATAACTAATGAACAAGATCCAAATCTTTTAGATAGATTTATTAGAAATTGGAAAATTAAAAGATACAATAAAAAAGTTGAACAAAAAGAAGTAACTATGCAAGAGTTCTTATCTTCTGTTTACAAAAATTTGCAAGAAATGGTGAATAGTGCAGACTATTTAAAAGAATTATATAATATCAAGAAAACTAATAAATAAAAGGAGTTTTTTATGCTTGAAAAAATTGAAAAATTGCAAATTGCAACTTTAGGGTTGTTATTAGCTTTGTCTTTAGTTGCATCAACCAGAATTGTAACTAAGAATTTCAATAATAATGTAATTTCTGTAACAGGTTCTGCTTACGAAATTGTAAAGTCTGACTCCGGGACTTTAAATTTTGATATAAATGTTAAGAGTCAAACAAAGCAAGAGGCTTATAAAATTTCTCAAAACCAAATTGAAATTGTGAAAAAGTATTTGACTGAAAAGCAAATAAAGAATATAGAATTAAAAACTGTGAACGGATACTATTCTTATAAAAGAAATCCAAAAACAGGCGAATATACGGATATTCCCGATGTGTACAATTTAACTCAACCTGTTACGATAAGTTCTGACAATGTTGAATTAATTAAAGATATTTCAAATAATATTACGGGGTTAATAGATAAAGGTGTTGATATCAACGCTTATTCACCGTCTTATGATTATTCTAAATTGCCTGATTTGAAAGTTAGTTTGCTTGAAAAAGCATCAAAAGATGCGAAAGCAAGAGCGACTTCCATGCTTAAGCCAACGCATAATTCGGTAGGTAAAATTCAATCTGTTAGAATGGGCGTATATCAAATAACTCCTGTTGATTCAACAAATGTTTCTGACATGGGAATAAATGATACCTCTTCTATTGATAAAAAAGTTACGGCAGTAGCAAATGTATCTTTTAAAATAAAATAGTCGAGTTGTTGAATAGTTTGTAAATTTGATTTTGCATATATTATCCTTGTTGAAAGGAGTGTTTATGTGCGAAATTGACGATATTAAAGCGCGACAAATTCTTGATTCCAGAGGGAATCCTACGGTTGAAGCAGATGTGAAATTAATTGACGGTTCTTTTGGGAGAGCTTCTGTTCCATCAGGTGCTTCAACAGGAATTTATGAAGCGAAAGAACTAAGAGATAATATAAAAACTGATTATTGTGGCAAAAGTGTTTTAAAAGCTGTTGATAATATTAATACTGTAATTGCTCCAAATCTTTTGGGTGAAGATGCAAGTAATCAACAATTAATTGACAGTATTATGCTTGAAATGGATGGGAGTTTTAATAAGTCTACTCTTGGAGCGAATGCAATTTTAGCGGTATCACTGGCATGCGCAAGAGCTGCTGCCAATTATTATGAGTTACCATTATATAAATATTTAGGCGGAATTATCGCCAGAACTCTTCCTACACCCATGATGAATATTTTAAATGGTGGTGCACATGCTAATAATAATTTGGATATTCAAGAATTCATGATATCTCCGATTGGCGTTTCAACCTTTGAGGAAGCTTTAAAGGCAGGTTCTGAAATTTTCCATGCTCTAAAACGTATTCTTGATGAAAATGGTTTCTCAACAACTGTTGGTGATGAAGGAGGATTTGCTCCTAATTTAACATCAAATAGAGAAGCTATTGAACTAATAATTCGTGCTATTGAGAAAGCAGGATATAACACAAATAATGTAAAAATTTGTCTTGATGTTGCAGCTTCTGAATTGTATGAGGAAGGCGAATGTTCAAATGGAGTCTGTTCTTTGAGTCGATATTTTTTGAAAGGAGAAAATAAAAAGTTAACATCCGAAGACATGGTTGCATATTTGTCAGAGCTTGTTAGAGATTATCCGATAATTTCAATAGAAGACGGCATGGCTCAAGACGACTGGCTCGGTTGGCAAAATCTTACGGAAACGTTAGGAAATAAGTGCCAATTAGTTGGTGACGATTTATTTGTAACTAATACTTCGCGCCTAAAAGAAGGTATTGAAAAAGGAATTGCAAATTCAATTCTGATAAAACCTAATCAAATCGGCACACTTACAGAAACGATTGATGCAATTTATATGGCGCAAAAAAATGGTTATACCGCTGTTGTTTCGCATCGCTCCGGAGAAACTGAAGATAGTTTTATTGCAGATTTAGCGGTCGCGACGAATTGTGGATTAATAAAAACGGGCTCTGTATCCAGAACTGATAGGATGGCAAAATATAATCAGTTGTTTAGAATTGAGGAAGAACTCGGTGCAAGTGCAAAATTTTTAGGAAGAAAATCATTTAAAATAAATTAAAAAATGTCATGCAGATTTTCTGCATGATATTTTTATATAAAAATAATTTAAAAATGATGATGAATGAAAAATGCTCAAAGCCCTGTAATTATTGAATTTTATTTTAATGTGTTACAAAATGTAAATGATTGTAAAATAAACACTTGATTTTATAATTTTTTCAGATTAAAATAAAGGAACGCGGTGAACGAAACCAAGCGAAAGCAAAAGTTTAAAGTAGCCCGTAAAGAAAAGTGGTTTACACTTAATCCTGAATAGGGATAGCCGAAATAAAAGAATAGCACTTTGAATACTTAAATAATTTTCTTTTGGAAACAATCTTTATAAAGTTAAATCTAATGTAAAGAAATGTAAATAGCAAAAAACAAACCAGTTGACAAAAGAAATTGATGAGTTAAGATAGAGAAGTTCGGAGAGGAAACCTCCGGTGCGGACGAAGCGCAAGGCGCATTTCGAGGAAATAAGTAATCGAAAATGTCAGCACAGATTAAAACCTTTTACTTATATAAATAGCAAAAAGAAGTAAGAAAAATCAAAAAGTTTAAATGAACTTAGGTCCAAAATATTTGAACCTTGAAAACAGAATAGCGAAAGACGAAATAAACTTGTTAATTCGCAAAGAATGATGGACAACAAAAATGAA
>CAKVGS010000038.1 GCA_934747335.1 uncultured Candidatus Melainabacteria bacterium | reverse complement strand
TGTTTTCTCTTTCTTTTCGTTCTTTTCTTTCTCTTTTTATTCGCAACAAAAGAGAAAGAAAAGGACATTTCAAAAAAACTTTTTTTATTTCAAAATAGTTCTTACTTTTTTCTTTTTTGTTGCGAAATAAAAAGAAAAAAGTAAGCAAAAAAGAAAAATAACGCATCGTTTTCTACAACCTTACGGTTGTGGTCTGAATGGATGTAGCGGGTGAACCCGCACTTTCACGCTCGCTAAAAAACGCTCGCGGCGCGTGTGTCGCTCGATTTGATGTCTCGCACCGCCCTTGTTAGGGAGGGCGCAGCTGTTGGCGAAGCTGCGCTGAGCCATACAGATGCGGGTGGGTTTTGATTTAAGAATGTATAAAAACTTAATATTAATCTTTACAAACTTTTTTTTTATTATTAGAATAAAGGTACTCACTATCCTCAAGTGATAGGCAATTTGTTATCGAGTCATTAACTTTAACAAAGAGCCAAAAGTGAAAGGAAAAATTAAAATGGCAAACATTAAGTCAGCAAAGAAAAGAGTTCTTATTGCAGAAGCAAACAGAGTTAGAAACGTAGCTTTCAAAACATCTATCAAAACTGCAGTTAAAAAAGCATTAGCTTTGGCAACAGCAGAAGATAAAGAAGCTTTGAACAGTGCAGTTTCTAGAGTTTATCAATTATGTGATAAAGCTGTTTCAAAAGGTATTTTGCACAAAAATACAGCTGCGAGAAAGAAATCAAGACTTGTTCTTGCTATCAAGAAATTAGCTAAGTAATTAGTTATTTTAAGTATTAAAAACCGAGTTTTAGAATTTTCTAAAACTCGGTTTTTTAGTTATTTAGAACAATTGACAAAATATTTCTATTATTTTAACATACCTGTATAGTGTTTATTTTATAAGAGGTGTGATTTATGAGAGTTAGTCCCATTATGGCGACGTCAGCATTTACTATGAAAAGAAAAGTAGTTCAACCTGTATCTTCGCCAATTGAAAAACCACAAAATATTAATTTTAAAGGTGGTTCTTCGTTGAAGTTTGGAGATTATTTGGTCGGTGCTATTTGTGGTACTGCAATGGCAGCAGTTGGCTTCGCAGTAGCAGGCCCGATTGGAGCTGTTGCTTTAGGCGCAATAGGAGCAAAAAGCAGTGCTGAAGCCAATAACGAAACTAGAACCGAAGATTAACTTTGCATTTCTTTTAGTTTCTTTGCGTTAGCTTTTCTTGTGTTGTGGTAAGTTAACATAGGAATTAATGCGCCAAGTAGGATTGGTGAAATTACTACTGTTGAAATAAATCCCGGTAGTGAGTTTAATCCCCTTGCCATTTTAGCAATTTTGTTGTGCTTAATTTCGCCGGAGCCTTTCATAACTTTTGCGATAATGTCATCTGATAAAGATTCAAAATGTTTTCTAATTTTATCATTTTTATCTTTGCGTGACAATCCTTTTAGTGCATCCAAGGAGAAACCGTCTTTTTTGAATGCCGCATTCGCATTATCTGATTTAGATATTATTTTTTCTAAATCTCCCCCGTTTTTATCAACAAACTCTGCAAAGTTTTTGAATTTTATCTTAGAATCAATATTGCCATAAATAGAATCTAAATCTGCAACAGAAAGAACTTCCAAATTGCTATAAGGATTAATCAAATCTACAAATTTTTTGAAACCGCTTTTACCGTCAGAAGCTCTGTTTGTCAGTACAAATCCCATTTTGTCTTCATATGATTTAACAATCATTTTGGTTAACATTGGTACCGCAAAAACAACTGATAATGAAGAAACGGTATCTCTCAATAAGATTTCATTGATTTCTGTCATATCACGTTTCCCATTTGCATCAATTTGCGCTCTATCCCATGCTCTTTTGCCTCTAGGCAAGATTAAACCAAGTATGGAAAGCAAGGTAAATGTTGTTTTAGAGAAATTATATCCTGTGTATTCCAACAATTCTTGGGCTTTTTCTGGTATATTTTTAGTAATGAGTTTGCCGAGTTTCGCAAAAAATCCATTAGAATTAATACCTTTACCTTTAAAAGAAACTTCTTCTTTTGAGTCTAATTGTTGATGTTTTGCATGCTCAAGTGCAGCTGCTCCCGGTGAAACATCACTTTTTGCATAAAGCTTTGGTAAATAAGAAAGCCCAATCAGTGTGAGCGCAACATTTGCAATGTTAACACCTAATCTTTTTGTTGCAAAATTGTTTTTGATGTTTTCAGCCGCAGTTTCATCTATACTACTGCTGTTTGGATTATTTTTTATTGCATCATTTGCATAATCTTTTAGAGCTTTCAGTGCTTCTTTTGTGCTAAAAGCTTGTTTTGTTTTTCCTTCTCCGACATATACTTTGTTAAGTTGATAAAAATCACTGGAAGTTTCTAAAAGTTTAGAATTTATAGTTTCAACCATATTGTTTAAGGCTGCTTCTGAAACTTTTTTGTCACCATTATCAAATTTATCAAATTCTTTTAACAAATTTTTTATTGTTTCTTCTGTATTTTTATCATTGGTTACTGAATTTTTATAGATAGCGTCCAAATTTTTTTGGAAAAAAGCTTTTTTGAATTTATCTTTGTCTTTTTTTATTGTGTCATTAAAAGTTTTACTTTTAACCAATTCTTTTAAGCTTTCGCCATATCTTTTTATTAGTCGTGTGTTAGTATTTGTTGATTTGCAAAATCTTCCTGATAAAGCAAGTACTGCTGGTGCAACGCCAACAATATACGGACCTGTAAGTCCTTCTCTTCCAAGAACTTCTAAGCCTTCTTGCTTGTTGTATTTGCCTGTGATTTCTTTATCACGATGAAAACCTGTCCACACTCTAGGTGCTGTCATGCCTAATCCGTCTTGAATAAGAAAAGAAATAAAATACCCTTTACTTTCAATCCATTGCATAATACTTCCGGTTGCGCCTAAAATTGGCATAACTGATTTAAAATTAGGATTGTATCTGTTTTGCTTATAGTTTTGTGAAACAGAAGTGCTAACGGTATTTATTCTCAACGAAACCCCTCCATATCCTGTTTTAAGTGTAGACGTTACACTATTATACAAATTTGTTTAAAACTTAACAAGTAAAGTATATACGATTTTAAAAAAAGTTTACAAAAATTTAAGACTTTAAACAATTAAAACATCTGTTATAATAAAAGTATAACGTGTTTATTATAGAGGTGAAGAATGAAATACATTTGGCTTTACGTAGTAGCAATTGTAGCATCGTTGGGCGGACTTTTGTCAGGGTATGATACGGGAGTTATTTCAGGTGCATTGTTATTTATAAATGAAACTTGGAGTTTGCCTGATACTTTGCAAGGGTTTTTGGTAAGTTCTGTTTTAATAGGGGCTGTTATTGGTGCTGCTACAAACGGTGTTTTAGCAGATATGTTTGGGCGTAAAAGAATTATTATGGCAACCGCTGTAATCTTTATTTTTGGTTCTATCCTTTGTGCTTTTGCGCCAAATGTATATGTATTAATCATTTCCAGAATTTTTGTCGGTTTTGCAGTCGGTATTGTAAATTTTGTTGTTCCGCTTTATCTTTCAGAAATTTCACCTAAAAATATACGTGGCACACTTGTTTCTTTGTATCAGTGGGCAATTACATCAGGAATTTTATTTTCATATTTTATAAATGCAGCATTTGCTCAAGCTGTTTATAATTGGCGTTGGATGCTTTTTGCAGGCGTTCTTCCTGGATTGGTATTGTTTGTTGGCATGTGTTTAATGTCAGATACTCCGCGATGGCTTGTTAGTAAAAATAGAGACGATGAAGCAAAACTTGTGTTTAAAAAAATCGAACCGGATATTGATGCAGATAAAGAAATTCAAGATATTAAAATAACTTTAAACGGCGGGCTTGATAAGAAATTCCATTTCAAAAAATGGATGATAATGCCGTTTGTAGTTGGTGTTGGTATTATGTTTGCTCAAATTTGTACAGGTATAAATACAATTATTTATTACGCACCGACAATATTTAAGACGGCAGGATTCGATAGTAATTTGACTGCTATTTATGCAACAACAGGTATTGGTGTTGTCAATTTCGTAATGACAATAGTTGCTGTATTCTTTACCGACAGACTAGGAAGAAAACCTCTTTTGTATTTTGGTCTAACCGGGGTTATGCTCAGTTTGTTTGCTCTTGGAACATCTTTTGCTTTTGCAAATGTTCTTGGTTCAAGTTTAAAATGGGTTGCTGTCGGTAGTCTTGTGACTTATATAATTTGTTTTGCAATGAGTTTAGGCCCTATCGGTTGGATATTAGTTTCAGAAGTTTTTCCTCTAAAAATAAGAGGAGTTGCAATGAGTATTTGTACCGTTTCAAACTTTGCGTTTAACTTCTTTGTGGTAGGCAGTTTTCCAATTCTATTGCATAGAATTGGCGGTGCTTGGACATTTTGGATGTTTGGCGCGGTTTCACTCATTTGTATAATTTTCGTATTCTTCTTCGTTCCTGAAACAAAAGGGATTTCTCTTGAACAAATTGAATCAAATTGGCGCAAAGGCGTTGCTCCGAGAAATTTTTAATTAAACTATAAATTCAGGGTGTTCTCTTTTTAATTTTTCGCAGGTATCTACGGAAGATTCAGGAATTTCAGCAACAGAAAATGTAAGTTTGTATTTTTGAGTTTTGCTTTCGCTTTTAATAAATTTATTACTATATCTGTTAAGTGCCGATTGAATGTAATCAACAAATCCCATCCAAGGATCAACGATGATGGTGTGTTTATCAAATGAATTTATATGATTTAAGTCAGCGTCTTTGCCACCGTTGATTAATAAACAACAATGATCTAAGTCTTTTAATTTAAAATTATCAGGATTTTGGCGTCGTTTTAGCTTAATGCTTGCTATTTTTAAATCTTTAAATCCATTTGCTAAAAAAGCCCCTTTTGCTAAAAGTGCCAATTCGCCACAGTTTGCAATCTTATAATTTTTTATGTCATTTATGGTTCTGCTTAAATAATCTTTTTTTAAAATTTCAGCTCTGTTTAATCTAATTTGTACAATTTTTTTTATTGCAGGAGTAAGCATTTTTTCACAATCAATATTTTCGTTATTTAGTACGTTATAGAAACGAAATTTTGAAATAGATTGTGATGGGTAAAGATTCATCATATTACGCATAATTTTATCCGCTTTGCGTAATTCAGGTTTTCTCGATGTGAAACTTACATTGTTTTGTATAGACCAACTCATACTATTTCAAAAGCAGCTAAAAAAATTTTTTGCTAGTTATGTAAATTTTTGCAACAAAAAAAGAGGTCTAATGACCTCTTTTAAAATTGGGCATGAAGAGACTCGAACTCCCACGCTTTCGCACTAGTTCCTAAGACTAGCGTGTCTACCATTCCACCACATGCCCGTGGAACAAATCCAATATACCAAGACCAAAATTGTTTGTCAAGAATATTCTCTCTGTGCCTATTGTAAATTCTTTAAAGATTATATATAATATCTATATTAGTGTTTAACTAGAGTCTACAAAAAGAAGGAGAGAGTTATGTTGAAAAAACAAGCCTTGTCATTGTTTGCAGCATTGCTAACAATGATTACACCGGCGTTTGCCGGAGAAGCTTCTCTTGTAGTTCCAAATATCAAAGTTGAAAACCCTGAAAGTTATACGCTTTTGCTTATTGGCTTAGGGGTTTCAGTTTTTGGTGTACTTTTTGGGCTATGGATGTTCAGAGAAGTTAAAAAAGTTGACGTTCATCAAGCAATGAACGCTGTTGGTAACACTATTTTTGAAACTTGTAAAACTTATCTTGTTCAACAAGGTAAATTCCTTTTAGCACTAGAAGTGTTAATCGGTTTATGTATTGCTTTTTATTTTTGGTATCTTCAAGCAATGCCACTTAAATCAGTTCTAATCATTTTAGGTTGGTCTGTTTTAGGTATTTTAGGTTCATATTTGGTAGCTTGGTTCGGTATCAGAATGAACACATTAGCAAACTCAAGAACTGCATTTACCGCTTTAAAAGGCAAACCGCTAAATATTTTAAACATTCCGCTTCAAGCCGGCATGAGTATTGGTGTTTTGCTTGTATCAATTGAATTAATCATGATGCTTGTAATTCTATTATTTGTTCCGGGCGAACTTGCAGGTGCTTGCTTTATCGGTTTTGCTATCGGTGAATCTCTTGGTGCATCAGCACTTCGTGTAGCAGGTGGTATTTTTACAAAAATTGCCGATATCGGTTCAGACTTAATGAAAATTCAATTTGGCATTAAAGAAGACGATCCTCGTAACCCTGGAGTAATCGCAGATTGTACGGGCGATAACGCTGGCGACTCTATCGGGCCTACTGCAGACGGATTTGAAACATACGGTGTAACGGGTGTTGCTCTTGTAAGTTTTATTCTTTTAGGCGTATTTAAAGATTATCAAGTTCAATTATTGGCTTGGATTTTCACAATGAGATTCTTGATGATTATTACATCAGTAATCGCTTATGGATTTAATAATTTATTAACTAAAGCGTTTATGTCAAATGTTAAGAAATTCGATTTTGAAGCGCCATTAACAAGTTTGGTTTGGATAACTTCAATTTTGTCAATTATTATGACATTTGGTGTAAGTAATTACTTATTAAAGGATATGGGCGAAAATTTATGGTTAGTTCTATCTATCATAATTTCTTGCGGTACTTTGGGTGCAGCTCTTATCCCTGAAGCAACTAAAGTATTTACAAGCCCTAAAGCTAAACACACCCACGAAGTTGTTGTAGCGTCTAAAGAAGGCGGTGCTTCACTTACAATTCTATCAGGTATCGTATCAGGAAACTTCTCAGGATTCTGGATTGGTGCAATAGTTGTATTGTTAATGGGATTAGCTTATTTTGCAAGCCAATACATTCCAAACGACGTAATGATTTATCCGTCAGTATTTGCGTTTGGTTTAGTAGCGTTTGGTTTCTTAGGAATGGGACCTGTTACAATTGCTGTAGATAGCTACGGCCCTGTAACAGATAATGCTCAATCTGTTTATGAATTATCTTTAATTGAAGAAATTCCAAATGTTGCAGAAGGTATTGAAAAATACTACGGTTTCAAACCTGATTTTGAAAATGCTAAAAAATACTTGGAAGAAAATGATGGTGCAGGTAACACCTTTAAAGCCACTTCAAAACCGGTTCTTATCGGTACTGCGGTAGTTGGTGCTACAACAATGATTTTCTCATTGATTCTTGTAATCAAAGAAACTCTTGGTATTCAGCCTGAAATGATTTTGAACCTGTTAAATCCTTACACATTGCTTGGATTTATTGCCGGTGGTGCAGTAATTTACTGGTTCTCAGGTGCTTCTATGCAAGCAGTTACAACAGGTGCTTATTCTGCAACGGAATATATTAAAGATAATATCAAATTAGGGGAAGCTGACGATAAGTGCGCAAACCTGACTAACTCAAAAGAAGTAGTTAAGATTTGTACTCAATACGCTCAAAAGGGTATGTATAATATCTTTATAGCGCTATTCGGCTTTGCGCTTGCTCTAGCTTGCTTGTCTGCACCGGTTGGTGATGATTCTGCGCCTGTTTCATTCTTTGTAAGCTACTTAATTGCAATCGCAGTATTTGGCTTGTTCCAAGCTGTATTTATGGCAAACGCAGGCGGATGTTGGGATAACGCAAAGAAAATTGTTGAAGTTGATATGGCTGAAAAAGGTACTGACTTGCACGCAGCAACAGTTGTTGGTGATACAGTTGGTGATCCATTCAAAGATACTTCATCAGTTGCAATGAACCCAATTATTAAATTTACAACATTGTTCGGTTTGTTGGCGATGGAAATTGCTATTAATCCAACATTCAAAGAACACGCTAAATTAGCGGGTGCTGTAATTTTGATAGTTGCGCTTGTTTTTGTTGTTCGTTCATTCTATGCAATGAGAATTCCAACAAAGAAATAATTTAGTTTTGTAAGGCGCGTGCTTAAGGCACGCGCCTTATTTTTTGCAAACAAAAAGCCGCAATACTTGCGGCATTAACTCACGTTAGATAAAGGAGTGGAGGAGAAAATAAAGAAAAGAGATTATACTTTATTAATGCCACAATATATATTTTTGATAACGCTTAGTATATCATGTTTTTACAAATCTTTACAAAAACTCAAACGAGTGAGTCTAAAATACAAACGACAATTGCAATACAAACAATCGACATCCACATCCTAAGTTGACCGACATTCGCGGCGCGATTGTCGGTCAATTTCTATCAGCTTGACTTGTAAGCTGTAATGGAAAGGTAGGGTGCAATTTTTTGCACCATTAACTTTTTTTAAGAGAACTGTTTTAACACTCAATTTCAAAATGGATTGCTATTTACAATATTCCATAATATAGTCATCCATTACAAATCCGTTTCCGATATCAGAAACGACGCTGTCAATAATTTTGAAACCGTACTTCAAATATGCATCAATTGTATTTTTGTTATATTTGTTTACTGTCAGTTGAATTTTATCAAAGCCAAAGTCTTTAATTTTTTCAAAAACGGCTTTTCCGATTCCTTTATGTCTAAACTCTTTTTTTATATAGAGTTTTGATAAAAATAAATAATCACTGTGAGGCGAAATCCCAACATATCCTACATTTTGGTTGTCAGAATTGATAAAATAATATTTGTAATTTTCATTTTTCATTTGGTTAATTATGGCATTTTCTGACTGGAATTTTTCAACCATATAATCTATTTGTTCGGCAGAAAGTATACAAGGCCAATATTCGTGCCAAATTTCATTAGTTAGTTTTGCTAAAGTTTTTATATCATTTTCTTTGACTTCTATTAAATTCATAAGCACCTCTTTTTCTTAGTATAGCAAAAAATGTTTTTACGAGTTTTTAATTTATTGTACAGAATAAAATGGAGTAAATATGTCAGATATTAGTTTTAAATCTACTTTCAAAATCCCTGTGAGCCAATGGGGTGTGAATAATACCAAAAAAATTCAATTAAAATCGCTGGTTTCTTCTTATCCGAATTGGTTAATAACAGCAGGAAAAGATAAACAAGCTCTTATTTCTATTCCTGATAGCAAGGATTTTAGCTTTTTAAGGAAGCTTAGAAAAATCGGATACAATGAATTTGATAAATTTGAAGGTGAAAATATTAAAAAGGCATCATTGGAAGATTACGTAAAAAGTTTTCTCAATAAAGATTAGCAATTCCTTCTTTTGCGACAAACGCGGTAGACCAAGCATTTTGCAAATTGTATCCGCCGCAAAAACCGTCTATATCTAAAGCTTCACCTATGCAATAAATATTCGGATATTTTTTTAATTCCATTGTCTTAGGATTGATTTCTGATAAATCAATCCCGCCGGCAGTAACCGTTTCTTCCCCTTTATTTGTGCCGATAACGGTTAATTCTAAGTTATGGAGTTTGCTTAAAATAAAATCTCTGGTTTTACCATCAATCTTATGCGCTTTAATATCTGCAATATCACCAATTAAATATTTAATAAGTCCGTGTGGTATAAATTTTGATAAAATATTTTTAACATCTTTGTGTGGATTTGTATTCAAAAGTTCTTGCAAGTTGATTTCTTGCGGATACAAATCTAAATTTAATTTATAAGGAAAATTATCTCGAGCTTTTATTGATGAAATTTTGTACGCTAACGGCCCTGAAATTCCAAAATGTGTAAATAATAAATCGTCTGTAAGTCCGTTGCAGTTCGCATCTTTGACTACAATTCCCGAAATCTCTTTAGATTTTTCTTTTGTGTTTAAACCAACTAACGACGGTCTTGGCGGTATTATTTTGATATCAAAATTTTTCAAAAAATCGAATTTTGAATGTCCACCAATCGCGATAATTATATGTGAGAATAAGTATTCGCAAGTGCGTGCTCCCCTTGCCCCTTGTTGGAGAGGGGGTGAGGGGTGTTTAGATGTTAAAATTTTAAGTCCCCCGTCTATCCTTTCAACCTCAATAACTTCTTCTCTTTGAATTTGAACATCTTTTAAATGTTCCAAAATCTTCTCTCTGACATCTTTTGCGCTGTTAGAAGTTGGAAAAATTCTTTCATCCTCTTGAGTGTAAGTTTCAACGCCTAATTCGTCGAACAAAGCTAATGTATCATAAGTTGAAAATTTAGAAAATACAGAGTATAAAAACTTTTCACCGCGTGGATAATTTTTTGCTAAATCTTTAAAATCGTATTCTGCATGTGCTAAATTACATCGTCCTCCTCCTGTTGGTAGAAGAGTTCTTAGCGGCATTCCTTTATCAAACAAAGTAACGTCAAAGCCTTCTTTTTGTAATAAATATGCGCAAATACATCCTGACGCACCAGCACCTATTATTGCAATATTTGCGCCTGTTTTTGTATGTGTTTTAGATTCTAGTGCCATACAAAACAACCATTTCAGGGTTTTCTAATTCTTCATATAGTTCCATGACCGTTTTTTTATAAACGGGATGTACAAAATCTTGCGCAATTTCTAACATAGGAACAAGCACAAATGCGCGTTTGCAGAAGTTTTTGTGTGGAATTGTTAAACGCTCTGTATTTATTATTAAATCATCATAGAACAAAATATCTATATCCAATGTTCTATCTATATAATTTTTAGATGCAATTCTTTTTCTGCCCAGTTGGTTTTCAATTCTTTGACATTCGTTTAATAATTCTTCAGGAGTAAATGTTGTTGAAATTTGTATAACAGCGTTTACAAACCAGTTTTCAGAATTCATTTGCCAAGGTTCTGATTCATAGAAAGATGAAGTAGCAACTACGCTAATTTTTTCAGATGCGCTTAGTAAGCTGGTTGCTTGTTGCAAGTAGCCAACTCTATCGCCCAAATTAGAACCTAATGATAAATAAACGATTGCCATAATTTGATTTTAGCAAGATAGTTGAATTCTTGTCAATAAAAAAATAAATAAACAAAAAAAGAAGCCCGAAGGCTTCTTTTTTCGTAAAATCTTAACAAAACTATTTTGTTCCGTAACGTTTTTTGAATCTTTCAACACGTCCTTCAGAGTCAAGAATTTTTTGTTGACCTGTGTAGAATGGGTGGCAGTTTGAGCAAATTTCAACTGTTAGACCGTCTACAACAGAACCTGTTTCAATTTCGTTACCGCAAACACATTTGATAACAGTTTTTTTATAATCTGGATGGATTCCGTCTTTCATTTTAACCTTCTTTCTTTATTCAAGATTCCAAACTTGAATTCTTTCGACCAAATACATTCTATTCTGCTAAATTTTATTTTGCAAGTATCATCTCTGTAAATATCAATTCTGTTTATAATTTGTTACATTTTTAATTTAATACTGTTTTCTTATTATCTATTTACTAGATCCTTCTAAAATTGTAAATTTTTGTAAAATCTTATAGCAAATCTCACCCCTTTGTTGACACTGATTTTTGTTTGTTTTACGATTATTATGCTATAACCGAAAGAATAGCATAATCTCTTTGTGGTCATTGATTTGACTGCATTTTGAGGATTATTTGTGTAAAAGACATAAAATAAAGGAATGAAAAATGACAACAGCTAAAAGACAAAGAATTAGAGTTTGTTTAAGATCTTACGAACATAAATTAGTTGACGTATCAGCTGAAAAAATCGTAGAAACAGCAAAAAGAACAGACGCTAAAGTAGCAGGTCCTATTCCTTTACCTACAAAAAGACGTATCTATTGTGTATTGCGTTCACCACACGTAGACAAGAAGTCAAGAGAACACTTCGAAATTCGTACGCACAAACGCATTATCGATATTTACGAACCTACTCAACAAACAACTGAAGAATTGAGTAGATTAGACTTACCAGCAGGCGTAGATATTGAAGTTAAATTATAATTAAAACTTCATTCCCTCGTCCCTATGTGGAAGAGGGTTAGGGTGAGGGGTTATTCCTGAACCAAAAGCCAAAATTGAAAACTTAATAAGCATTATGCATATAATGTGAACTACGACGTCAGGTAAGACGGAAGGTGAAAACCCTTGAGGGATGACTTTCAAAATGACGATTCCCATTTTAGGTAAAGAGTAAGGCAGTAGCGCTCGCAAGATGAAAGGCATATTTGTACAAGGCAGGAATGCGCGAGTATATATGTCGGAAAGGAAGACACAATGACACTAGGTGTAATAGGTAAAAAAGTTGGAATGACTCAAATCTTTGATTCAGAAGGTTTGGCAGTTCCTGTTACAGTAATCAAAGTTGATTCAACAGTAGTTACTCAAGTTAAAACTGTTGAAACTGATGGTTACAATGCTATACAAGTTGGTACAATTGCAGCTAAAGAAAAACACTTAACAAAAGCTGAAATTGGTCACTTCAAGAAAAATGGTTTAAACAATTATAGACATTTACAAGAATTCAGAGTTGAAAATCCTGCTGATTACAAAGTTGGTCAAGAAATCGACTTGGCAGCAGCTCTTGCAGATGTTCAAAAAGTTGACGTAACTGGTACTTCAATCGGTAAAGGTTTCCAAGGTACTGTTAAAAGATGGAACTTCGGCAGAGGTCCTATGGCTCACGGTTCTAAAAACCACAGAGAACCAGGTTCTATCGGTGCAGGTACAACTCCTAGCCGTGTTATCAAAGGTAAAAGAATGGCTGGGAATATGGGTAACGAAAGAGTTACTATTACAAAATTAAAAGTAGTTAAAGTTGACGCTGATAACAAACTAGTTTTAATTAAAGGTTCAGTTCCTGGTTGTGAAGGAAGATTAGTAACAATCACTCCATCAAGAACAAAATGGAACTAAGTGAATTTTACATAGAGTGAAATAGACTAAAGAACTCAAATCGACAGACAAGTCATAAAAATCGGCTGGTCTTGCCATATAAAGCAAAAGCAAGCGGTAAGCAGTTTAAACGGACAGTATATTTAATAAGGAAAAGTAAAAATGTCAAAACAAATATTAAGTACAAACGGTGAAAAATTAGGCGAAATTACTTTAAACGAAGCTGTTTTCGGTGTTGAACCTAATTTACATGTTATGCACCTTGCATTAAGAAGACAATTAAATAATGCTCGCCAAGGCTCAGCAAATTGCAAAACAAGAGCTGAAGTTTCTGGTGGTGGTAGAAAACCTTGGAAACAAAAAGGTACAGGTAGAGCTAGAGCTGGTTCAACAAGATCTCCATTGTTTGCAGGTGGTGGTGTTATATTTGGACCAAAACCAAGAAACTATGATTTAGCTATGCCACAAAAAGCTAGAAAATTAGCATTAAAATCAGCTTTGTCTGCTAGAGAAGCTCAGTTAGTAGTAGTAAAAGATTTCTCTGCTATTTCTGAACCAAAAACAAAATTGTTAACTGCTTCTTTAAAATCATTACAAGTATCAGGTAAAGTTCTTTTAATCGCAGATACAAACTTAGATGAAAACAAAAACTTACTATTAGCTGGACGTAATATTCCAACTCTAAAAATGATATTACCTTCAAACTTAAACGTAAAAGATTTGTTAGAAGCTGATTTTGTAGTTATTACTGAATCTGCAATCAATGATATAACAGAAAGGTTACAATAATGAGCAGCAAAGAAAGATTATATGAAATAATTAAAAAGCCTATCATAACTGAAAAATCAATGATGGCAACAACAATGGGTCAATATACGTTTGAAGTTTTGGAAGATGCAACAAAAGTTGAAATTGCACAAGCAGTTGAATTAGCATTTCCAGGCAGAAAAGTTAAAAAAGTAAGAACTGTATATATGCCTTCACACTCAAAAAGAATGGGTTACAAATTTGGTAGAACTGATTCAAGCAGAAAAGCTATCGTAACTATCGAAGGCGATCCAATCGAAGAACTTGTTGGAGCATAGTTCTAACAAGTAGTTAAGTACACTAATAGTCGAGGCTATAGGGAATGAATCCTGAACAAGTAAGACTAAAGCCAATATAATAGGAGAAAATAAAATGGCAATTCGTAAAATTAATCCGACATCTCCGGGACAAAGAGGTATGACAAAGAGTGATTATCAAGAAATCACTACATCAACTCCTGAAAAATCATTATTAAAACCAATAAAGAAAACAGCAGGTAGAAATAATACAGGTAGAATTACATGTCGTCATAAAGGTGGCGGTGTAAAAAGAGCATATCGTATAATTGACTTCAAAAGAGAAAAATTTGGAGTTCCAGCAACAGTTAAAACTATTGAATACGATCCAAACAGAAATGTAAGAATTTCTTTAGTATTCTATGCTGATGGTGAAAAAAGATATATCTTAACTCCAGAAGGCTTGAATGTTGGTGATGTAATCGTATCAGGTCCTGATGCTGAAGTACAAACAGGTAATGCACTTCCTCTAGAATTAATTCCTCTTGGTACAATCGTACACAACATCGAATTAACTCCTGGCAGAGGTGGTAAGATGGTAAGATCTGCAGGTAATTCTGCACAAGTAATGGCTAAAGAAGGCAATTATGTTACTATTAAATTACCTTCAGGCGAAATGAGAATGGTAAGAAAAGAATGTATGGCTACAGTGGGTACACTTGGTAATGCAGAATTCAAAAACTTATCAATCGGTAAAGCCGGTAGAAAAAGATATATGGGTATCAGACCTACAGTACGTGGTGTTACAATGAACCCTTGCGATCACCCTCACGGTGGTGGTGAAGGTAAAACTGGTCCTGGTGGACACCCTAAAACACCTTGGGGCAAACCTGCACTTGGTTATAAGACTCGTAAGAAAAATAAAGCTTCTAATAAATTAATTGTTAGAGCTCGTAAAAAATAACATAGCTGTTAACAAGTGTTAACGAGTTTTACAGATATGTTATCCTGATAAACTCAGGAGACAAATAAAAGGTAAAACAAATTATATATAAAGGAGAAATTAATGGCACGTTCATTAAAAAAAGGTCCATACGTAGAAGAATCATTACAAAAGAAAATTGCCAATATGAATACAAATTCTGAAAAGAAAGTAATCAAAACTTGGTCAAGAGCATCAATGATTATTCCTGATATGTTAGGACACACAATAGCTGTTCACAACGGGAAAACTCACGTTCCTGTTTATGTAACAGAACAAATGATTGGTCATAAGTTAGGTGAATTCGCCCCTACAAGAATGTACAGAGGGCACGCAGATACGGCCAAAAGAAAATAATCAGGAAAACTTAAAATAAGGAAAAATAAAAATGGAAGCAAAAGCAAAACAAACAGATATAAAAATGACTGCGAGAAAACTTCGTAGAGTTATCAACGAAGTAAGAGGTAAAGCAGTTAAAGAAGCTCGTACAATGTTACGTTTTATGCCTTATTTTGCAGCAAAAGTTGTTGAAAAGAACTTAGTAGCTGCAGTTGCTAATGCACGTGAAAAATACGGTGTAGATGAAGATTCTTTAAAGATTTCTGAAATCTATGCTGATGAAAGTGCAACATACAAAAGAGGTAAACCAAGAGCTCAAGGACGTATTTATAGAAGATTGAAACGTACTTCTCACCTCACAGTAGTAGTTAGTGATACAACAAAATAGGAAATAAAAAAATGGGACAAAAAACACATCCAACCGGATTTAGAGTAGGTATAATCAAACCTTGGTTAAGTACTTGGTACGCTAAAGTTAAAGATTATGCAGTATTTGTAGCAGAAGATGCTAAAATAAGAAAATTTGTTAAGAAAAAATTGTACGCAGCAGGTGTTTCAAGAATATTAATTGATAGAAAAGCATCAAGCACAACAATTACAGTAATTACAGCAAAACCTGGTATCGTAGTTGGTAGAGGTGGTCAAGGTATTGATGAACTTAGACAAGAAGTTTCTAAATACATTGGCAGACAAGTAATTATCAATGTTGTTGAAGTTGCTAGAGTTGATTTAGACTCTCAATTAGTTGCAGAATCAATCGCTCAACAATTAGAAAAACGTATTGCATTTAGACGCGCTATGAAGCAAGCTATGCAAAGAACAATGAGAGCCGGCGCTCAAGGTATCAAAGTTATGGTATCTGGTCGTTTAGGTGGTGCAGAAATTGCTCGTTCAGAATGGGCTAAAGAAGGAAGAATTCCTCTTCAAACATTAAGAGCTGATGTTGATTACGGTTTTACTGAAGCTGATACTATCATGGGTAAAATCGGTGTTAAGGTTTGGATTTTCAAAGGTGATTTAATGCCTGGTGAAAAAGCAGACCAAAACGTTAAAACTAAGAATTCAAAAGGTTCAGGTGAAAATTTCAACAAACGTTCAAGACGTCCAAAATCTGCAGAAGTTAAACAGTAAATAATGACAGGAGTAATATAAAATGTTAATGCCTAAAAAAACAAAATACCGCAAAATGATGAAAGGTAGAATGAAAGGTACTGAAACTAGAGGTACACAATTCGAATTCGGTCGTTATGCACTTAAGGCTCTTGAACCTGGCTGGATTACAAGCCGTCAGATTGAAGCAGCAAGACGTGCTATGACTCGTGAAATCAAACGTGGCGGTAACGTTTGGATTAAAATATTCCCAGATAAACCAATTACTGCAAAACCTGCTGAAACTCGTATGGGTTCAGGTAAAGGTAACGTAGAATACTGGGTATCAGTTGTTAAACCAAACAGAATATTATTTGAACTAGATTATTTTGATAGAGCCACTGCTGTTCATGCTCTTGAACTTGCAGCTCAAAAATTACCTATCAAAGTAAAAGTAATCGAAAAAGAAGAAGTAAAATAAGGATAAAAAAGTAATGAAATTACAAGATATGCGTGAAAAAACTATCGATGAGCTTAAAGAAGCTGTAGTTGATTTCAAAAAGCAGTTGTTTGATTTAAGATTAAAGAAAACAATGAACAAGTTGGAAGATCCTTCTTTGATTGCTAAAACAAGACACTACATTTCACAAGCTAAGACAGTTATTAGAGAAAAAGAAAAAGAGGTAGAAAATGCCTAAGAAAGAAAGACAAGGAATCGTTGTAAGCGATAAAATGGATAAGACCATAGTTGTTAAAGTTGCATCTTATGATCCACATCCTAAATATAAGAAAATTATAGAAACAAATAAAAACTACAAGGCTCATGACGAAAACAACGAGTGTGGTGTAGGCGATATCGTTAGAATCGTTGAATCAAAACCGTTGTCAGGCAACAAACGTTGGTCACTCCTTGAAGTTGTAGAAAAAGCAAAATAGAGGTATAGAAGTATGGAGGGTTTTGATATATTTTTCTCAAACTATATCAACCAATCC
>CAKVGS010000037.1 GCA_934747335.1 uncultured Candidatus Melainabacteria bacterium | reverse complement strand
GTATTTCAAAGATGTCAAATTTCAGAGTCGGGTTTTGTTGTTACAAAAGTTAACATTTTGTTTAGAAATACCACCCTTATCAGAGCTCCGTTCAGCTTTTCCCCTCAAGGGCGAAGCGATTACTTTCGCTAATCTGTCGCATTTTACCGCTTCTCCTTTGAGGGCACTACTGTCCAAATTAAATTGAGAAAGCATACATACCTTTTAAAAAGTTGGATTGCTTCGTCACTATAAAAATCGCTGTTCCTCGCAATGACTTGGCGTTAGACTCCCAAGCGTGCCGTCATTGCGAAGGCGATTAGCCCGTGGCAATCCAGCTTTTTATTAACTATTATTTTTTAGTCTGTTCAATAAAAATTTAATTGCATTTCTTGTTCTGACTGAAAATTTAGAAATTTCAGATAAATTTATCTCGGACAGTAGTGCTTTATAGTGGGTGGGCTAGGGTGGAGGCTGATTTGCTATAATATAAAGAACTCTGAAGAGGGTTGCAGAAACTAATAAAATTAATTGTTAAGAAAAATGAAAAATCTTTACAATTGAGTTAATACCAATAATAACAATAATTATAGCGATTTTAATAATGCGATATTCTTATTTATAATTAAAGTTTTTGAAATTAATGCCGATATACATATTACAAGGGAACTAAAGAATAAAGGAAATTATATGTACGAATTTTCAGGAATTAACAGATTTGGCAGTTTAACAACGCAAAACGGAGTTAAACTAGACTATAAAACTTTAGTTGAAAAGTATGATGAAGATGGTGACAGCAAAATCTCTCTTGCTGAATTTCGTAATGCTGTTTATGAAGAAAAACTTGATAAAGTTGATTTATCTACGGTTAATAGTGGTCAAGATAACGAAATTACAGAATATGAGATGGCTGTGTATGAACAAAAATACCAAATGCAAGAAGCTGTAAATGCTATGAAAGCACAAATTACAAAAGATTTTTCCGGTGGCTCAAGACCTCAATATTTTTCATCATTAACTAGGGAATTGACTAATTATATTACTGAATTCGCTGATAATTACTCTAAAGAAAACGCAGATGTTTCAGGTATGGCAGAAGCTTTTAAGGCTGCTTTGCCTGCAAAATATGCTGAAATTAAGAGAAATATTCTCCAAGATGACCCAAATTTATTTAGATCAAAAGTCTTGGATAATATTGTACAAAACTTTATTGATAAAAAACTCTCAAACTCTACTGAATCTGAAGTTATTAAAAACTTGATGAAAGAAAAATTTGCAATGGCAATTGAAGCAGAGGCAGATAAATATATTAAAGCTAACCCTAATTGCATGGAAAATGAATTATGGGCTCATTTAAGAGATTTTGCCGATCAAATTGATGCGGATAAAATGAAGGAGGCTGCTAATACATTTAAATCTAGCGCGGATTCTTTAGGTGTATATATTGATAGCGAAGAAATCAACAAATTAAAGGAATATGCAAAAGAATTTTTGACACAAGCACTTGATAATAATGTAACAATAAATTTGGGTGGTAAAAATATTACAAGAAGTGCTTCGGGTAAAGATAATATTGACAGCGTTTTAAAGACTTATACAAACGGTGATAAATTAAAAGCTGATATGGAAGCTGCAATTGCAAATTTGAGTAAGGTAACTAAAACCGAAGCAATAATGGATCAAGTAAAAGCAGAACAAGAGGAAGCCAAAAAAAAAGAAGCAGAAGCAGAAGATAAGCGATTCAGACAAATTGATGGAAGCGCTTATCAAATTAATACAGGATTAATAGATTATTCACAAATAGATAGAAGATATGATGATGGTGGAAATATAATAATTTGGGGTCGTTATGGTAATAATGGCGTTTATGATTGTGCTTATAATCTATTATGTGCAAATCGGTCTAATGATAGTTTAAAAGCGCAATACAAAGCACAAATTGAAACAATATTAAATAATAAAGGTGTTTCTTTTGATAAGGTAGCATCAATATTTGAAAATGTTTATACTCAGACGGCAACGCAAGTTTTAAATTCCGAAGGAATGATTACTTTTGATAGTTATGGAAAAGGATGTGTAAATGTGCAAAAACTGTTTGATACATTTGCAACAACTTTTAATACAAATATTGAAAATGCAATAAATCAGTTAAATGGCAATGATAAAGATGCTGTTGTTGATGATTTCAATGTAGACGATTTAGATTACTCATTAATCGGTAAAGATGAAAACGGCGAGTCTATCATAGATGAAGCCACGGGTAAAGATTTGAGTACGCTTTATGAATCAGGTGAAACTATCACTGCAAATAAAGCAGGTGCTAATTATTATAACTTAACTGCAGACAGGCTTATTGAACAAATGAAGAGTCAAATGGTTAAAAAAGCTTATAATATGTGTAAATCCGTTGGTATTGAATTCGATGCAAAATCATTTAAGACACTTTTTAACAGTGCAAAATCAACTGCGATACAAGCAGGAGTTGAATCTTCAAATAGTTTACTTTCAGTAAAAGAAGCCATTGATGGAATTTTAAATGGTACAGATTACAAAAATTGTTCTCTAAATGTAAAAACTTTAATTGATACATTTACTGATGCGTTCACAACGGATTATTCGGCTTGGGTAGAAACAGAAGTTGATAAAAATAAAGACGAAAAATAGTTTTAAAAAATCGGTTGGGTAACAAGCCCAACCGATTTTTTCTAATCAATTTTGATATCAGCCGTATTTGTAACTTCGCTTTCTGTTTCGTAATACTCTTGTGAAAGCTGTGTGTCTGTGATTTTTACATCAACAAGTTTCTTTAATACGTCAATATAATCCAAACACTTTTTACCTTTTACACCTTGTGTTTCCATTTGGATTTCGCCGTTTGGCAATAATTTTATTTTTAATTTCTTTTCGCTCATAAAAACTCCTTACTCAAGATTGACCGTTAATACGATTGTGTTATCATCCATTACTTCTTCATCTTCAATTTCCATGTTGTTAGCTTTTAGTTTTTCAACAATATTCAAATACGCATCTTCTTGAACATTAAGCGCGTATTCAGAACTCAAATCTCCAATTTTTTCTTCTGCATTGTCGGATTCATAACAAGAAATTTTAAGAGAATAAGGTTTATCTGCTTCTTGTTTTTCAAAACTTAAATTATAATTATCCACTTTACCGCTGATTTTACCAAAATCATTTTCTTCTATTTCAGTTACTCCGTGTTCTTCGAGAGTTTTAATTAATAAGTTTTTATCAACAAATGGAGTTTCAAAAGTTTTTTCTATAAAATGCTGTGCGCTTATTACGTTAACATCATCGCAATTGTTGTTTAGACGTCCGTATTCTTCAATTATTCTATCTGTTTCATAAGTGCGAGTATTACTGATTTCATTATCAATAATGGTTGCAGCTCCTGTGATAACTGCTCCAACTACCCATGCCAGTGCATAAGGTACTGCAAAAACTGTACAAGACATATATTTCTCCTATATTTTAATTATTTAATTTTACTTCCTGCTTGTAATCTCACCATAGAGGCTGACTAGTAGTCCTAATTAAAACTGGTAGTATTACAATTGTCAGCCTACCATGTGTCTACGTGCGTAGCCCTAAAAGTCACTTCCAACTAGTAGTTCTACCATAGAGGCTGACTAGTAGTTATACTTTAAATTAGTAATTTCACAATTGTCAGCCGACCATATATCTACGTGCGTAGCACCGTAGCACCTAGAAGTCGAGGGTGCGTCCGCCGCGGCTTGCAGAGATATTGTTTTCGTTAATATCTTTTGCGTATTCCTTCAGATTAGAAGTTTTTGTAGCAGAAACTGCTCTAACGTTCGCCCATGCTCTAAGAGATAGAATTTGTTCTCTTTGAGTCATAGATAATGGCACGGTGTTCGCTATGTTTCTTGATAAATCATCAAAACTTAGTGCTCTATTTTCAAAGAATGCATCGCATAATGATGAAATAACAACCTGCTCTATTTCGGAGCCGATGAAACCTTCGGTCATTTTTGCAAGCTCTGAACATAGATTTTTTATGCCTACTACTTCACTGGCTACTTCTTTACTTTTTAGACGTCTTTCCAAGTGAAGCTTGAAAATTTCTTTTCGTTCTTCAAATGTTGGCAAGTCTACGAAAAATATTTCGTCAAAACGTCCTTTTCTTAATAGCTCTGGCGGTAGTGAACTAATGTTGTTAGCGGTTGCGATTACAAATACAGGTGCTTCTTTTTCTTGCATCCAAGTAAGGAATTGACCGAATATTCTTGAAGAAACGCCGCTATCTCCGTTTGAACCAAGCCCGCTTAATCCTTTTTCGATTTCATCAATCCAAAGTATTGATGGAGCAACTGCTTCTGCTGTTGCTAATGCTCGGCGCATATTTTCTTCTGAACTTCCAACGAGTCCTGAAAAAACTTTGCCGAAATCGAGCTTTAGTAGAGGCAATTGCCAAATTGTACTCATTGCTTTTGCTGTTAAACTTTTACCACAACCAGGAACGCCCGTTACTAAAACTCCTTTTGGTGCAGGAATGCAGTATTTTTTTGCCTGCTCAGACCAAGAGTTGTTGCGCTTTAGTAACCAACTTTTTAAGTTATCCAAACCACCAATGTCTTTCATAGAATATTCGGATTTTATGAATTCAAGAATACCTGTTTTTTTGATAACTTGAACTTTTTCTTCTAATATTACAGGCAAATCTCGCATATCAATTTTGCCATCATTTACCATTGCAAGAGCAAATGCACTTTCTGCTTCTTGAAGCGTTAAACCGAGAGCAGCTTTACAAAGTTTATCTTTTTCTTCTTCGCTTAATTCAGTTTTTACACTTTCGTTTTGACTTAGCATGCTGTCAAATTTCGTTCTAATTTCTGCAAGAGTAGGGAGCGGAAAGTCGTAGATTGTAATTTCTTTCTGTAAAGCTTCAGGAATAAGTAATTCAGGCGCAATGAAAAACAAAGTTTTTCTGACTGTTCCTAATTTTAAATCAGGAATAATATCACGAATTTTTCTGATTACGTTGTAATCAGGTGTTCTGTTTTTAGGTCCGAAATTAACATGAAAATCATAAATAATAAAAACAGCATCTTTGTCATATTTGCGAACGTATTCAAGCATTTTACAAGGACATGTCGTATCGGGAACAGTTTTTTTGAGCGTGTCGTTATAAAGTCCTGCGGTTTGTGTCCATGTAAAAACTTCACGTTCGAATTTAACTTGTTTCACGTCTGTTACGACAGATTTAATGTATTTTGTAACGCGGTCTTCTTCAAACGTTGTGATGTAAATCATCGGAAATCTTGCGCGTATAAGATTAGAAAGTTTGTATGTACTCATATAAAATCCTCATTATCTTTTGTAATGGATTGTTTCGTCGCATTAAATTGTTGTTGCTCCTCGCAATGACTTGAATGTTTGTTTATCAGTCATTGCGAGAAAATCGTAAGATTTTCGTGGCAATTTATAATACTTTTAGCATAACATTATATTATTTTGGTTAAATCAATCTTATGCTGTATTTCGTCAAAATTCCCCATTCCATTCATGAATATTGTGCCGTTTTTTGAGATATTTATTTCTACTTTGTTTTTGTATTTTTCAAAAATATCTTCATTATATCTATTAGTTAAAAAATGATACCGCTGATTGCTTGAACCGCACCAAGGACGAGAGTAGTCAACATTTTCAATTTCAAACGCCCCGTCGATTAATAAATCAATGTTTTCCAATAAGGTTTTATTTGCTTCTTTTTGTTGTAATTCTTCTAAAAGTCCGCCGGTAAAGCATAAGACCCCAAGCCCTTCTTTTTTTACTGATTTTGCAATTATTCCTAATGCTTCAGCTTGTTCAAACGGTTCTCCACCTAAAAATGTTACACCTTCAATGTTTTTTTGTTTTTTTATATCGGTAATAATATCTTTTATATTATATAAAGTCCCGCCTGAGTGTGACCAAGTATGAACGGCTTGACATCCTTTACAGTGCCTTGAACAACCTTGAACCCAAATGCAATAACGAGTTTCAGGGCCTTCAACTTTTGTGTTTTTTAATATATTGAAAACGCGAAGCTTCATAAATCCACATGTCTTTCTTGATATTTTTCTATTTTAACTGAGCCTTGCATTTTATTAACACAAATTAAATCTCTTAATTGATTTTCCATGTGAGGTTTGAGTTTTAAATACACAAAAACTTCATGTGTATTTTTAAATCCGCCAATTTCTTCACGTTTTTTGATAAGTTTTTTTGCCAAAACGATGCTGATTCCGGGAAGAGCTGTTATTTCAACTTCGGAAGCATTATTTATATCCACAACATCCTGTTTTGGTCCGGGAAGATAGAATGTGTTTTGTGACTTTGGACTAGTATACTCTCGAATTTGAACCCTATATATTCTACATTCATCTTTAAGTCCATAATAAGTTTTTGTACTGTCAAAATGATGACAAAACAGATTCCACAAAACAGGTCTGCTGTATACGCTGGAAGAAACAACTGTGAAATTTCGACACTTACCACCTTTTTCAACCGCTCTTATTGTTAGACCGTCTTCTCCCAAAGAAAGAGAACAATGTTTATTAGAAAGTTTTAAATTTTTCCAAATACTAGTGTATGGCGATAAATACATTTCAGCTTCTTTTAGCACTGCCAATCGAGCTTGAGTCAGCTCAGGGGTGTGTCCGCGTCTTCGTATATTTATAAAAATTAAATAAGCGATAACACCAATAACAGAAATTATAATTGCAGGAATCGGAAAGACAAAAAACAAATAAACCAGTCCAATTACTGCTACGCCTATCAAACTTTCCATAAGCAACCCCGCCTAGCAAATCGTAAATACTTTTCTGTAATAAAGTCCAACACCAATTATTGAAAGAATAATATTTGGCATAAACGCTGCTAATATTGGAGCGAGCGAGCCTGCTTCACCAAAAGAAATTGATAAAGCTCTGATTAAATAATACGCAAAAATAATCAGGATACTAAATAAGAAACCTCTGTTATAGCGAACTCTTGGCGGAGTAATTGCAAGCGGTACACCAATTAAAACAAGTACAATTGTTGTTAGTGGAAGAGCAATTTTATCGAACAAACTTATTTTGAGAATATGCCTGTCTTCTACATCTGATTTTGCCAAAAACTTACACAATTGAATAAAGTTATGCTCGTTTGCTAAGTTTCGGTTCATTTCTTTCGATAAATCCATGCCGAATTTGAGAGTTGAATCTTCAAACAAAGTTGTATCAAGTGTTTTTCCGCTGTTAGTTACCGTATAAATTGCACCCTTTTGGAATTCCCAGCCTTCGGCTGTTGTAGCACCTTGTCTTGCTTGTAGAATTTGAATTGTACCTTCTTTAGATGCATCAAGCACTGTGATATTATGCAATTGTTTATTTGTACAATCGCCAACATAGAATAAACGTTTTAACAAACCGCCATCTTTAACTTCTTTAAATGTAAAATTATGTTTCCCTTCAGGAATATTTTTTTTGCTGAACGCATACAGTGCCAAATCGGTAGACTGTTTTGTCATAACAGGAACGACTGTTTCATTAAGAATAAAACTTACGCATGCCATAAATATGGCGAAAATAAAAATAGGTTTTGCAATACGATTTAAACCGATACCGCATGCTCGCATTACGGTAATTTCAGAACTTAAACTCAAGCCATTAAGCGTCATTACAGTTGCCAATAAAACTCCCATAGGAATTGTCATTACAAAAACTGCAGGCAAATGCAGAATTATAATTAAGAATGCAATCTTAAACGGAATGCCGTACATTGAAATCTGTTTAATCAGAGTTATGAAAGTATCGGAGGCAAAAATAATGGAAGTAAATACCAAAACGCCCATAATAAACATTTCAATAACTTGCTTCAAGATGTATTTGTCAAGCAATTTCATGTTTTTTAATTGATAAAATAAATTTTTAAGAAAATCTTTCATAAGCCCCTTTTAAATTGTATCAGAAAAAAGATGAAAAAGAAAAAGTAAATAAGTTAATTCTTAAAACGATATTTTAAAAGTGTAAAAATAGCTTGTACTCCGTCTTTCCAAGTGATTTTCTTACCTTCACTTTCTTGGCGTGCGTTATAAGAAATCGGAATTTCTTTAAAACGTGCATTCTTTTTTAAAATCTTAGCTGTTATTTCAGGCTCAAAATCAAAACGATTTGATTCGATTGTTATGCCTTTTATAAAATCGGCGCGAAAAGCCTTGTAACAGGTTTCCATATCTGTTAAAAATGTGCCGTAAAGAATTCTTGTCATAAAAGAAAGTGTTACGTTTGCCAGATAACTTAGCAATAAAAATTTACCTTGATTTCTTGTGTCTGCTAAGCGTGAACCGTAAACAACATCCGCTTTGTCATTTTTTATTAATTCTACCAGTGGTTTATAGTCAGCAGGATTGTATTCTAAATCCGCATCCTGAATAATTATAATATCGCCGGTTGCCGCATTAAATCCGGTTCTTAAAGCTGCGCCCTTGCCCATGTTTTTTTCATGGTAAAGAATTTTATAATTTAAATCTTTGTATAATTCTTTTGTTCCGTCAGTAGAATAGTCATCAATTAAAATTATTTCTTTTTCCAATCCAAAATCAACAGCTTCGACTTGTTTAAGAATTTCAAGAAGCGTGTTTTTTTCGTTGTATACAGGTATTAGAATTGAAATTTTGTTCATATAAGCCTCTTTTTTGTAATATTTTACCCCTCACCCGCACTCGTAAGACTCGCACAGCTCGTCAACGATTGCTCCCTCTCCCTCAAGGGGCGAGGGCAAAAACGTTTATACCACGCAATGACCCGACGCAATATAATCGCGCTTTGGTCATTCCCTCTCCTTACAGGAGAGGGTTAGGGTGAGGTGTCAATCTTACAATATTATCTACTCTCGCCCCCTTGTCATATAACGCCATTTTATAGTATTATAGAATAAACAAGAGAGGGTTGGAATGACTTTAGAAAATTTCATTTATGAGTCAGTGTCTGAAATACTTAATAATAAGTATGATGAAGCTAAAGAGCGAATCGAAAAACATAAAGATATTTATCATGATGATACAGCAGTTTGTTTTACGCTTTTAGCTCTAGGTGCTTTTTTGAAAAAAGATTATAATTGTTTTTATCAATTCATGAATGATACAGCTTTTCTTGTTGAACAGTCAAACGACCCGATTACAAAAATTTTGTATGAAATGATTTTAGGGTATATCAATTTCTCGGAAAAAAGTACAGCGTTATATGCAATAAATTATAATAAGGCACGCAAACTTTCTATTAAGAATCAAAAAACAGATTTTTTTGAAAAATTAAACTCTCTTTTAAAATGTCCTGCGGTAAGTCATTATACAAATCATAACCAAACAAAAGACCCTCTTATAGCTCTTGTAAATATTGGTCAAGCTGTTGCTGCAGAAAAAAATATTGATTTATTAATTAAAACAATTGCAGAAGAAACTAAAACCGCTATGAATGCTGACAGATGCACAATTTTTCTTTATGATAAAGAAAATAATGAGCTTTATTCTAAAGTTGCAACAGGGCTTGACACAAAAGAATTAAGAATTCCTGCTGATAAAGGAATTGCCGGACACGTTGTTAAAACAGGCGAAACGATTAATATCAAAGATGCTTATAACGACAAGCGTTTCAATCCTGATATTGACAAAAAAACAGGATATAGAACAAAAACTATTCTTTGTATTCCTATTAAAAATTTTAATCAAGAAATTATTGGTGTATTTCAGGTTATTAACAAATTTGATGAATATTTCACACCTGATGATGAGGATTTGCTGGTTGCAATTGCATCAAGCGCTGGTATTTCTTTAGAAAACGCTCAACTTTTCGAAAAACAAAGAAAACTGCTAGAAGAGCAAAAAGTTGTATTGGATAGCTTTATTGAAACACTTGCTACATCTATTGATGCGCGTGATAAAATCACATCAGGTCATTCTTCTCGTGTAAAAATGTTTTCTTCTCTTATTGCACAAGAATTCGGTATGGAAAAAAATGATTTATACATATTAGAGAAAGCGGCAGCGTTACATGATATCGGGAAAATCGGTATCAGGGATTCTGTTTTGCAAAAAGAAGGTAAATTAACACCTGAAGAATATAAGCATATTCAAGAACACGTAGAAATTACGCATCATATTTTAGAAAAAATTCACATGTCAAAAGATTTCCAACAAATTACTGAAATAGCTTGTTCTCACCATGAAAAATTTGATGGAACAGGTTATTACAGACACTTAAAAGGTGAGGAAATTCCTTTTGGTGGAAGAATTTTGGCTGTGTCTGATGTGTTTGACGCGATAACTTCAAAAAGACATTATCGTGATAAAATGCCGATAGAAAAAGTTATTGATATTATTAAAAACGGCGCAGGCTCCCATTTTGACCCGCTTGTTGTTGAAAAGTTTTTAGCAATAAAATTGAGTAAAATTGTAAAGGTATTTTGTACTGAAAACCATTTGACTATATCAGATGAAGATATGGAAACATTAGATAAGTACAACCTACTTGATTTATATTACTCAATAGTAAATAATTGTAGTAATAAATTGTTAGAAGTATTTAATAAATACTATGTAGGTATAGATACAGAGCATGAATAAGATATTAAAAGAGTTTTTAATTACAGCATTAATATTATCAACGCCGGCAATTGCGCAGGCGGAAACGGTTAAACCATTGAAAATCAAGGCTGAAACAACAGTTGCCAATATGGATATGGTGATTAAAGATAACTTTGTAAAAGCTAAATTTGCGTCAGCAGAAAATCGTTTTGCTCAAAGCAACGTCAAAGCATCTTATGATGATTTTAATGATTTAATTCAAAGAGCTTCGCATGACGATTATGTGTTCCTTGTTTATGGAATGAAAATGGCAGAATACGGTTTTTTTGATTTATCGGATGCTTTAATTGCAAAACTTGATGACAATGGCTTTACTTCATCTTATGTAAGTGATATTAAAAAATATTATTATCCTTCTGCTATGGTTAATCCAAAAGATGTTGTATATTTGGCTGATGCTTATTCAAACATAATGTATAATAATATGGCGATTGAAACAACGTCAGAATTGTTAAATTCTAATCAAGCGTCAGAAAGCGATTACAAAAATTATTTAATCGCGCTCGGTTATTATAAGTCTAACAATTTACCACTTGCGCTAAAATACATTAACAATGCACTTGTTGAAAATGATGTAAATATTAATTACTTAGCGTTAAAAGCTAAAATTTTAGCGGATTCTAACAAATCATCTCAAGCGTTAAAAGTTTTGGCAAAAATTAAAAAGGCGGATTTTAAAACTGTAGATTTTCAAAGAAAAGTTAAAGCTATAGAAGAATATGTGCTATATAGAACTGCAAAAGCAGAAGCTTTGAAAGACTATCACTTGGCTTATTACTATCATTTGCAAAATAAGAGTTTGCTTGCAACGAAAGTTCTTCAATCTACTGTTTTACACGCTAAACAATACAGTCCTTTGGTGTTTTCACTTTTAGGCAGAATCTATTATGAAAACGAAGAACCATTAAAAGCACAAGAATTTGCGTCACGTGCTTTCAGAGAGGACAAGAATAACTATTTGGCATCTTTAACTTTGGCGGATGTAAGTTATGACAACAGAAAATATGATGAATCTTTGAAGTATTACAAACACGCAAAGAAACTTACAAGAGATATTGAACCTTCGGTTGGTATGGCAAAAACATATTTAGCAATGGAAAAAGATAAAAAATCTAAGAAAATTTACGAAAAATTGCTCAAGAAGAATCAGTTTGACGAAGATTTACTCGTTAATTCTTTACAAGTTTTTCCTCAAAAATCTGATTATTTCATGCCTAGAGTTGCATCAATTGATATTTCAAACAATGATATTTGGCTAGGTTTAGCAAATATGGCTATTAGAGATAAGAATTTTAATATGGCTACAACATATCTAAATAATTCTTATTATATTGACGCAAATAATTTTAGATATTATTATTATCTTAGCCTTGTTTTAAGAGCAAAAGGGGATAATGAACTTGCTCAACAATCTTTGATAAGATGTTCAAGACTAAACTCAGATTACGCAGCAGACATAAATCCGGGACACAGTATTTATGAAGAGTAATATTTTAATCGTAGAAGATCATGAATTAACAAGATTTGGCTTGAAAACCGCTTTTGAGAGCTGTGATTTTATTGAGCATATTTATGAAGCCGAATCAGCTGAGCGTGGTCTTGAAATTGCATCTGAAAATGAAATCAATCTGATTATTATGGATTTGGGTTTGCCCGGCATGGATGGAATTGAAGCTACAAGAAAAGTAAAAGCTTTAAATAAAGATATCAAGATTGTAGTTTTAACCTCTCATAATGATGAGCAAGAGGTTTTAAACAGCTTAAAAGCGGGCGCAAATGCTTACTGTTCAAAAGAAATTAATCCGAAACGCTTAATTCAAGTTGTTCAATCTGTATTAGACGGTGCTGCTTGGTTTGACCCTTCAATATCACATATTGTTTTGGAAGCGGCTACTAAAGTTCAAGAGGCTGAAGCTCCAAAACCTGAAAGAAATTATGGTTTAACAAGTCGTGAAACTCAGATTTTGAAACTTATTACTGAAGGTTACAGTAATATTGAAATTGCAAAAGAATTGTTTGTAAGTATTAATACTACGAAAGCGCATGTTGCAAGTATATTGCAAAAGTTGGAAGTTGACGACAGATTGCAAGCTGCACTAAAAGCATTAAAGGAGAAACTTGTATAATGAATGGTGTAGCATCAATATTAGTAGTTGACGACAATCCAAAATTTTTAGCAGACGCTCTTCCTATGTATGGTTATGATGTGACTGTTGCAAATGACGGTTTGGAAGCTTTAAAAATTCTTATGAATAAAACTTTTGACCTGATTCTTTTGGATGTCATGATGCCAAACATGGACGGTTGGGACACTTTAAAGGCTATTCGCAATAATAAAAAAACTCAATATATTCCTGTAATTATGATTACGGCGGTGAGTGAAGATCAAAAGGTTGTTTCTGGACTTAAAATCGGTGCGGATGATTATATTGTAAAACCGTTTATCTTACCAAATCTGCTTGCAAGAGTTGAAGCTGTCTTAAGACGTTCAAAGTGGCAGCAGGAAGCTCAACCAAAGGCAGAAAAAACTTTAAATAAAGACGTTAATATCGACGCACTAACTCCAAAAGAAAAAGAAGTATTGGCTCTTGTTGCAAAAGGCGCAAGCAATCAGGAAATAGCCGATAAACTTTTTGTTAGAGATGTTACGGTAAAAACACACTTAAATAGCATATTTAAGAAGTTGAAAGTTACAAATAGAACGCAAGCTGTTTTGCTTGCGATGCAAATGAATTTAATTAGCTAGAAATATTTGAAAGGGCATAAAGTATGTTATCAAAAGAAGAATTGATTAACTTAGTTTCAACAGATGTTGATGCATTTAATACAGAAATCCGAAATGTAAAAGGCGGAATTGATTTAAGTGAAACAGATTTCTCCAATATAGAACTTGAAGGTGCTGAATTTTTTAACGTTGATTTAACGTCATCTTCTTTTGCAGATTCTCATTTAACAGAAGTGAAATTTGATGCTTGTGATTTAACATCTGTTGATTTTACAAGAGCGAATGCTGTTGAATGTTCTTTCTCTGAATCAATTTTAAACGGTACAGATTTTAGTTATGCAAAAGTTGATTATTGTAATTTCTCGGATGCTGATTTAGCAGGTGCAATTTTTCAAGGTGCGGATTTAACAAATTCAGATTTATCTATGGCAGAAAATTTAAGTGCTTGCAGATTTGATGAAGAAACTGTTTGGCCTGATAACGAATATTTGCCTGAAGATTTTGATTCTAAATACTCTTCAGACTTGTCATCTCTGCAAGATGATGATGATTATCAACAGTCGGATTACTAATTGTAACAATACTTTACGAAAGATACTTGTAAAATAAATCTTTTTAATGTAGACTAGAATTACACTGGTAGAAAGAAGGAATATAGAACTATGTCAAAACAATGTGAAGTATGCGGTAAAAAACCTATTAAAGCAGCAAAATTAACATTCTCTCATAAACAAATTAAAAAAGTTCAAACTCCTAATTTGCAAGAAATTAGAGTTAATGTAAATGGTCAAACTAAGAGAATGACAGTTTGTACTTCTTGCTTAAAAGCAGGCAAAGTTCAAAAAGCTGTTTAGTTTTTTAGCAAAGTTTTTAAAGGCGGTTGAGATTTCTCAACCGCCTTTTTTAAATATTAAATTTTTAACTCAATAAATAAATATTTTAAAAGTTTTAATCTTTATTCAGAATATTTTTTTACCCAACTTTCTAATATCTTTAATGGTGCGCGAGTAATAGCAAGAGCCCACGCAGGAATATTCTTTGTAATTACTCCAACAGCACCTACATTTGCACCTTCTTCAATCGTAACAGGTGCTACTAATACAGAATTAGAACCGATTTTAACATTATCTTTAATTATAGTTTTGCTTTTTACTTTTGTTAAAGGGTTGTAATTAGCAGTAATCGTACCCGCACCGATATTTACGTTAGAACCGATTTCACTATCACCAAGATATGTTAAATGACAAGCATTAGTGTGTGATTTTATTGTAGTTTTTTTAACTTCTACAAAATTGCCGATTTTAACGTAATCTTCTAATACAACGTCGCCTCTTAAATGAGCAAATGGTCCTATTTTGCAATGTTTAGCGATTTTATTTTTACCATTTATGTAACAAGACGGATAAATTATTGTGTCTGCACCAATTTCGGTTTCTGGAGAAATCCAAGTTGTAGCTGGGTCAATTATTTGAACTCCGTTATCAAGATGCTTTTGTACAATTTTGTTGTTTAACATCTTTGTCGCTTCTGCAAGATGCGTTTTTGAATTGATTCCAAATATTTCTTCATTGTTTTTAAGAGTATAAGCATTTACTGACAAATTCTTTTCATTACCCCATTTGATAATGTCTGTTAAATAATATTCGCCTTGAGCATTGTTGCTTGTTAGTTCATTAAATGCGGGTTTAATTTTTGCCCAATTAATGCAATAAATTCCTGCGTTGATTTCTTTAACTGCTTTTTGTTCAGGAGTGGCATCTTTTTCTTCAACGATAGAATTTAAAGAACTGTCTTGATTTCTGATAATTCTTCCGTAGTTTGTCGGATTTTCAAAAATCGCACTCATAACAGTTAAATCAGATTTATTTTTTCTATGATATTCAACAAATTCTTTTATTGTTTCTGATGTAATTAATGGTGTGTCGCCACATAAAATTATTACTTCGCCATCAAAGTCTTTTAAGTAAGGTAGCGCCATGCTAACAGCGTGACCTGTTCCCAGCTGTGGTGATTGAAGAACGCATTTTGCGTTATCATAATTTTTGTTGATGTATTCTTCTACTCTTTCAGCTTGATGACCTACTATTACAAAGTTTTCATCAGCTAAACCTGTGTTGTTTACTGCATCTATAACATATCCGACAAGAGTTTTATCAAAAATTGTATGTAAAACTTTAGGCGTGTCAGATTTCATTCTTGTGCCTTTGCCTGCGGCTAAAATAATTGATTTAATCATTTTTTACTCCTCTTTGAATTTATTTTAGCATAAAAGTTTTTCTAAATTGAAGAAGGTAATGTTAATGGTGCAAAAATTTGCATCATACCTTCTTTCAATGGAAAATTGAAAGTGGAAAATGGAAAATTGTTATAAATAATTTTCAATTGTCCATTTTCCATTTTTAATTTAGAAAGGGTAGGGTGCAAATTTTTGCACCATTAACCTAGACTGTGGATTGCTTAGTCACTCTCGTTCCTCGCAATGACTTGGCGCAAGACTTTTAAGTGTGCAGTCATTGCGAAAAAAGCTATGCTTTTCGTGGCAATCCATAATAAAAACTTGTCTAATTAAAATACTTTATAAACAATAATTTTTAAAACAATTTTCTATTTTCCATTAATAGAAACCCACCCACATCCATAAGACTCGCTTACGCTTGTCAATGGCTGTGACCTCCCTATCCAGGGAGTAATAAGATGTATTTTAATATTTCTTAATATTATTAATTTTTGTAAACATCAATTTAAATCGGTTGTAATTCACTTTAGACGTGGATAGTGGTTGTAGTAATGGTGAAATCTTGCGCAATTTTTACTTTTAAAATGACTTTATAAAAATATAGTGTAGTTTTAATGAAATAATTTAGGAGGTTGTAATGCCAGACGTAAATTTAGCGTATCAAACAATTTCTAAAATAGTTGGAAAACAAGGTCAACGAGTTTTAGAAAAGAAAGAATTTTTGGATTCAGTAGCTAAAATTGATAAAGATTTAGCAAAAACAATAGAAAAATCAGTTGAAGGCGTTACAAATCCGACTTTTGAATTAAACGGTAAGGCAACCGCTAATTACAATATTGCAGGTTTAAAAATCAGAAACGGAAACAATGAAGTTATTGGAACAGGTGCTGTGTCAAAAGCTCAAAAAAATGCAGTTATAACTTATAGTAATAAAGTTAATGATAACATTATTTTAAAAGGACGTTTTGATTTACCAAATGGTGAAATAATACGAATGGATGGAACTAATAGTATGTTTAATAATGTTTTTAATGTGTATAAAGGGAAAGAGAAGACTCCAATAAGAGAATGTTCTTTGTTCAATGCATTATATAATATGCAACCTACAAGCACATTTGATAAAGTCAAGAACTACTTTATTAAAAAAATGCAATAGGAGTAGTAGATAAAGTTGATAAAATGAATGAAATTATTATGAAGTATTATGATAAATATACAACAAATTTAATGAAATAATATAGGAGGTTAAAATGACATTAGGCGTAAATAATCATGTAGCATTTTGTGGAAAGAACAATGGAGTTCACAAAGCATTAAAAAAATTGGAACAAGAAAAAGTGGTGTCAGATGAAACAATGGACAAATTGGCAAATGAATTAGTAGAGGTTGCAAAACGCTCAAAAGCAGAACAAAAAGAAGCTGTTCTGAAAAAGAGTCCTAGTATTATAGAAAAAACTACTATAGAAAAAATTGTAGATAAATTGGGAGTTGAAGTTCCCAAAGAAATGGAACTTGCAAAACGCTCAAAAGCAGAACAAATGGAAACTATGATAAGGGAAGCTGCACTTGATACAAGTTTTCAAGAAAAAATTAGAAAAATTTTGGGTAAAGTTCAATAGAAATGAAAATGTAAATTAATTGTGCAAAAAATTGCACCCTACCTTCTTTCAATGGAAAATTGAAAGTGGACAATGGAAAATTGTTATAAATAATTTTCCATTGTCCATTATCCATTTTTAATTTAGAAAGGGTAGGGTGCAAATTTTTGCACCATTGATTTTGTATGTTATTACTGTCATTAGCTGTACGCTCAAGGTGTGATTGTTGTTCGATTAAAACAAATTTTAAAAAATCTTTACAATAATTTGCAATTTATTTATGTTTATTTTAGTATTAACTTATACGCCGATTTAAAGAAAGAATGTGTTCAGCACATTCTTTTTAAAAAGGTCAAAATTATTTATAAAATAGCAATAAAAGGTAAATATAAAGGAACTTAAAAATGGGTATCAAAGGTAAAAACGATAGAATGGTAGTTCTAGCTTGTGAAGATTGCAAGGAAAGAAATTACACAACTGTTAAAAACAAAAAGAATGTTAAAGACAGATTAGAATTGAGCAAATACTGCCCAACTTGCAAAAAACACACAACTCACAAGGAAACTAAGTAATAAGGAAATAAGCACTGGTAATAAGGGCAAAAGAAAATTTAAAATCTCTTATTCCCTTATTACCGAAAGTCTTATTCCCTTAAATATGCGTCCTTAGTTCAGTTGGTAGAACGTCGGTCTCCAAAACCGGATGTCGAGGGTTCGAGTCCTTCAGGGCGC
>CAKVGS010000036.1 GCA_934747335.1 uncultured Candidatus Melainabacteria bacterium | reverse complement strand
TGTGGATAAACCTAATGGTGGCGATAAGGATGATGATAATACACCCACAAATCCTGGCAGTGGTGACGGCACATATCCAAACCCTGGAGATGATGATGTAACACAAATCACAACATCAAACGGTGTTAACTATTATTATAAATCTACATTAAGTAATGGTTTAAACGGATTTGATGAATTAACCGCGAATGGGATAACTAAGGCTATTCCTATAACAATGACAATTCCGCAAAGAGTAACCAGAACCAATGGCGGTATTGCTGTTGTTAGATTCTTATATGTAAATTTGGGTGATGGTTATTTAATCCCTGTTACGGATAATGGTTCTGTTGATTTGCAAAATCGACGAGACTTGTTACCTGCTTATATTGATGATGGTATTGTTGGTAGAACAGGTAATGTAAATGCAGGAAATTGGGATTATAAGCGTCCTGTTTACGGTTCTTATAAAGATGCATTCTGCTCGCAACCTAATTATGCTGCTATAAATCTTAGTGGTGTAATAAATTGTTCTACCGGATTTAATAACATTAGTTCAGGACGTAGCGGTGTTCTAAAGGTTGCAGATTCGAGAAAAGCAAGATAAATAGCCCCCTCTCCGAGGGAGAGGGTAGAAAATCAAGTTGAGCTTAGCGAAACTTAGATTTTCGGGTGAGGGTTCAAGCCGTAGGCTGTTTTATTTTAATCAAAAATTCTTGTAAAGAAATGTAAAGAATTACTCATTTTATGCAATTTTATTTTACAAAAATACTTTATATAAATGTAGTGTGTTTATACTAAAGTAGTGAAGGTAAAATTACAATATGTCAGGTTTAGCAATTTCAGCATTTCTTCCATCAGTAACATCAGGCGGTATTTTCTCTACAAGACGTGCTTCTTCTGCTGCTAATTCAAATAATCCGTTCATTGGTGCAATGAATGCTGACATAGCAGGTGGTCAAGCCTTAAATGTTGCTAAAGGTGTTTCTAATATTGCAAAATATTCTAACAATACTTTATCCGCAGATATTATTAGTGCAGAAGAATCAATTAAAAATTTAGCTAAAACTGATAAAGTAATTGGTGGAATCAGCAAGGTTTTAAACTTCACAGCAGATAACATCAACCCTATTATTTGTGCAACAGGTGTTGCAAAAGTTGCATTTTCAGATAAAAAAGAAGAAACTTTTATAGAAGAGGGTACTGCTTTAGGTGTTATGTTTGGTTTTGAAGCATTAGGAAAACGTTTTATTGGAATTCCAAAGAATATGAAATATGATCCTAAAACGATGAGTGTAAAACTTGACGGAATTTATAAAACAGTTGATGGAAAAGAAGAATTAATCGCAAAAACAGGTGAATATAAATTAAATGGAAAACAACTTGTAGTTGAAAGAGAAGGTTTGTATAAAAAAGTTCCTTTCTTAGAAAAAGCTACAAGAATGTTTAAAGAAAAACAAGCAGAAGCATTGAGTGATACTAAGAATACTTCAAAACTTGTTCAAAAATTGATGAAAATAGCTCCGGGAACAGCAAAAGGTTTGGCTTTCGTTTGTTGTTCTATCGGTGGTTATCAATTAGGACTTTCAGCTGCTGACAAAATTTTAGGAAAAGAATCTGCTTAATTAATAGCCTTAATTTTCCCACCTTGTTTATATAAAGTTTGGAACATTGATTGAGAACGTCTATAATTATTAATTGAAGCTTCTAATGAAGCATTTATTGTTATATAAATTATTGGAATTGAAATTGCAATTGTTAAAATCGCTACAACAGCATGTTTGATTACAGTTTGCACCATTCTGAAACGTTGTTTTGTGATTGCAATATCATTTTGTTCTTTTAATATTTTATTGATTAGATTTTTTCTTTCTTTTACAGTAAGACTTTCAATGAAGTCAACATTTTGCGGGTCAATATACATAACGTATTTTGAATATTTAATATTACCGTCTAATAAGTCCAAACTGTCATTGTAGTTTTTAATTTCAGGTGTAAGTGGTTTCTCTGTAATTTTGCCTTTAGAAATTTCTTCAATATTTTCTTCCGGTTGTGGAATTCCTGAAAAAGCGTCATTACTGATGGTATTTTCATCAGTGGCTTCATTTTTTTCTGCTTTATCACCCTGTTTTTGTTTGTTTAATTTTGCTTTGTATTTCTTTATAAAGTTATCATCAATGTTTTTATCAATATTAAGAATTTTTTTTGTTTGAGGGATTTCTTCTTGTTTTACTGCATCTTCTGTGCTCTCGTTTTCAGACGTTTCTGTCTGAATATCTTTCTCTTTAATTTCTTCATTTTGAGTTGGTTCTTCAAATAGAGTTGAATCATCGTTTTCATCAAATGTTGTTTTAGGAGTTTCACCACTCAATGCTTGAGCGTCCAATGTAAGTTTTTGTTGTAATTGTTCAATTAACTCTGGCGAAATATCATCATTAAGTGATGCTAATTCATTGATATCCATTGTATCTTTATCACTAAAAATGTTATTTCCTGCCATGTCTAACTCTCTTTTCTTTTTTGTAGTAAGATATAAATATATTATATAGGATATTTCGTTTTAAGGCAATGAGAGATTGATATGAATAAAGAAAAATTAATAGATTTAATCAAAAAAATCGGTGAATCAAAAATTCTTGTAGTTGGAGATTTGGCACTTGATGAAATGGTTTATGGTGATACGGAAAGAATTTCAAGAGAAGCTCCCGTTTTGATTTTGCAGCATACGCATACTAAATTTATTTTAGGTGGTGCGTCTAACGCTGCACATAACGTTTCTGAAATTAACGGTGGAAAAGTTAGCGTAATAGGAATCATTGGTGACGATTATCAAGCAAATGATTTAAAAAACGCATTTAAGGAAGCTAATATTGATTGTTCTTCACTTATTGTAGATAAATGCAGAAAAACAATTACAAAAACAAGAATTTCAGGTTCTTGCTCTCATTCAATTACTCAACAAATTGTTAGAATAGATAGACAAACAAATGCTCCTATTTCTAAAGAAACGGAAGCAAAAATGATTGCAGAAATTGAAAAGCTTGTGCCTTTGCATGACGCTGTAATTTTATCTGATTATCATATTGGAACGCTTACTGATAATGTAATTAAGGCGGTTGTTGATACTGCAAAAAAATATGATAAAAAAGTTATAGTTGATGCTCAAAGAGATTTGGGAAGATATAAGGGAATTACTTCTATGACTCCAAATCTTCCTGATACTCAAAAATATGTAGGTTTGTATTTAAAAAACAAAGAAGATTTCTTAAAAGCAGGAAATAAATTACTCAGTGAAACAGGCGCAGATGCAATTTTAATTACTTGCGGAGCAGATGGCATGGTTGTAATTGAACCGGATAACAAGTATACACACATTCCTGTTTTTAATAAGGCAGAAGTTTTTGATGTGACAGGTGCAGGTGATACAGTAACAGCTGTTTATACATTAGCTCTAGCTTGTGGTGCAGAGCCTGTCTATGCTGCAATTATCGGAAACATTGCAGCAGGAATTGTAGTTAAACAGTTTGGTTGTGCAACAACAAGCATTGATGAAATTTTAGATTCTGTGCCTGAAAGAATTGTACTAGAAATTTAGCGGAACGTTAGGTTTGCGCATGTTCCCTCGCCCCTTGTGGGAGAGGGTTAGGGTGAGGGGCAAAAACAAAGAAAGGTAAAATATGAAAAATTTTCACTTAGTAGATATTTTAATTGTATTAGGCGTAATTATCGCACTTATAGTTGGAGTTATGACAACAAAACATTTTCGACAAACAGCAGATAAACAAATCGAAGCAACTTCACCAATTACTTTTCAAGTGTTTTTAAGAGGTGTAACTGTTACAGGCGAAGATTTTCCTATCAAAGCTAACGATAAAACATTTATTACAATCAGAAATGTGCCTTATACAGAACTGAATGTTTTAGATGTATCATCAGACGTTAGAAAAACGGCTGTTGCGTCTTCTAAAGCTGTTGAGCAATATATTTTAGTTAAAGACCCGACTCAACCTGCAATCTATGATGCCGTTGTAACAATTACCGATACAGCGAAAATAACAAAAGATGGTGCTGTTGTTGGCGGTAATAAAATTAAAATGGGCTTGCCTGTTACATTAGAAGGCGGAAGTTACAAGTTTAACGGAACTATTTCTGATGTAAGAGTAACTACTGATTCAGACGTAAAAGACGATGGCGCAAATAATCAAGTAGGGTAAACCTCCCCAAATAGGGAGGTCGCAGTTGTTGGCGAAACTTTGTTGAGCCATACAAATGCGGGTGGGTTACGGTTATGTAAATACCCATCCCAACCTTCCCTAACAAGGGAAGGAGATGCTAAAAATGAATTATGGTCATCCCCTCTCCTTACAGGAGAGGGCTAGGGTGAGGTGATATCCCGAAAGGGAAAATAATTTCAAGAGGGAATAAAAATGTTCTTAAATAACATTTTAACTTTTTTTCAAAATAAACTAAGTCCGATATATAATAAAAGCTTTTTCTTGCAGAATATTGATTGGCTGATTTTTGCTAATATATTACTTGTAATTTTATCATCAACAATTGCGCCATCCGATTATATAGGTTATTTTGCAATATTTGCAATTATTTTGACTATTGTTAAACTTTTTACAAAAACAGGCGAAAAGTTTGAATTAACTTGGGCTGATAAGCTTTTACTAATTTATTTTTTGTTTGTTGTAATAAGTGTTGCAGGTTCTTCGCTTTTGTATTTGAGCCTAAAAGGATTTTTTAAAACTCTTACATACCTCGGATTTTATGTTTCGCTTGTTCACTATTTTAAAGATAATCGCGACAAAATAAAATACATATTTGGGGCTTATGCTTTATGTGTAGCGTTTGAAACAGTTGTTGCATTCTTACAAAACTTTGCCGCAGTTGACGAAATTTCAGGTTGGCAAGATACTTCAAGATTGAATCCTGAAGAAGTTATGACAAGAGTTTACGGAACATTAAAACCTTATAATCCAAATCTTTTTGGCGGTTATATGCTTGCGTGTATTCCATCGCTTATAACTTTACCTAAGAAATGGGGAATTCCAATTGCTTTATTTGCATCCGTTGCACTTATTTTAACAGGCTGCCGAGGTTCTTATATCGGTTATTTCTTCCAAATTTTACTACTTGTTGCAGTTTTGTATAAATTCTTGGAACCTAAATTTAAGAAACTTTTTGCAACAATCGTTGCAAGTGCAGGAGCATTGATTTTCTGCTTTATGATGTCAGTTTCGGCTCTAAGAGCAAGAATTTTCTCAATCTTTGCAATGCGCTCTGACAGTTCAAATTCTTTCAGATTTAATGTTTATAATTCTTGCATAGATATGTTCAAAGATAACTGGCTGCTTGGAATTGGCGTTGGCAACCAAAACTTTAGAGAAATTTACGGCTTGTATATGAAAACAGGATTCGATGCATTAAGTGCTTATAATATTTATTTAGAAACGGCTGTTGAAAGCGGAATATTTGCACTGTTGGCGTTCCTGGGCTTTGTCGCATTGATTATAAAATACGCAATCAAAAACTTGAAAAACATCTACGTACTTGCTGCGCTTGTCTCAATAACAGGCATTTTATTGCATGGCTTTGTAGATACAGTATTCTTCCGCCCACAAATCCAATTTACTTTCTGGATAATGGTTGCAACGATTAGAAGCTTAGGCGTTAAGGAGTAATTTTTGAGCATAGATACAAAACAACTTTTAGAGCATGATTTGAAAAATCAACTTGATATTCTTGAAAGTGAAAGAACTAAAGTAACAAACAATATAAGGTTTTTGCTTGTTTATGGTCATATTTATTGGTCTGTAATAATTTGTGGATTTGTTTTTTTCTATTTAATATCGTTATTCAATAAAAACGAAATATGGGATAATATTTTTATGTATTCATTTATGATATTTATATATTCATTAATCATTGCTACAATAATTGCAATGTTTTTTGAGCGAAAAGAAAAAAAAGAAAAGAGAATTTATAATTTTGTAAAAAAAGTTAAACAAAAAATCTATCCTAAAATTTTAAAAATAATTGATACACAACTTTTTTATAACGCTAATTTGAGCTCAAATGCTATTAATCAAGCAGATACGGCTTTAAAAGAACTTTTTGATTATAATTCTGAGTCAATAAAATTTGAAGATCATATATTCGGTAAATATAAAGATTCAAAAATTGATATTGTTGATTTTAAAATAGGTTTTTCTTCTGAAACACAAATAAATAGTGAAGGAAAAGAAGTTTTTAAACGTCCCTGTTGTGCAGGTGTACTATTTGAACTAAAAATAAAAAAACATATATCTTCTAAGCTTTTTGTGACTTATTTCGGTTTTGCAACAAAATCTTCTGCTGAAAAGAATAGAGTTATATTAGAATCTCAAGATTTCAATGAAAGATATAATGTGGTTTGTGAAGACCAAGTAGAAGCAAGGTACTTTCTAACTCCTACTGTTATTGAAAGATTAATCAAATTACATAATGAAGGTAAAAAATTATGTTTATTAATCAAAGATAGTAGTATTTATGTAACTCTTTCTTCTAAAGGAGATTATTTTGAAATTAATCCCAATAAACCAATAAATGTACCTTCTCAATATAGTAATGTTTTATCTGAGATTAAAGAAATTTTAGATTTTATTGAAGTATTAAAATTAAATTTAGATGTAGGATTATAATTTTTATGTTATTTTTGGATAATGGTTGCAACGATTAGAAGCTTAGGCGTTAAGGAGTAATTTTTGAACATAGATACAAAACAACTTTTCGAACATGATTTAAAAAATCAACTTGATATTCTTGAAAAAGAAAGAGTAAAAAAAATCTATAAAAAAAAATTTTTTCAGATTTATGAATATTGGTATTGTGATAAATATTGCTCTACGCTAATAAAAGAATTTACTATACTGTTTCTTTTTTACTATTTAACGAGTTTAGTTGATGGATTAAAAATTATAGATATTATCTACTGGATATTAATGTTTGGAATAATCTACTTAGCGATTATTTTAACATTATGCGCATTATATTCTAAACACAAAGCAACAAAAGAAAATGCAGGTTCGAAATTTATCAATAAAGTTAAACGAAAAGTTTATCCTTCGTTTATCAAATTATTAGACACTCAGCTCAATTATGCAACAAGTGTTGATGCTAAAAAATCTATTCAAGTTGATAAAATTTTAAAAAATATATTTGATTATACATCTCTAAATTTAGAAGATCATGTTTGGGGAAAATATAATAATGCTGATGTTGATATAGTTGATTTTAAAATCGCTTATAGTAATCAAAAAACTTTTAACAATAATGGTAAAACTGTTTTTGTTGATGAATTATGTAGAGGTTTGTTTTTTAACTTAAAAATAAAAAAAAATTTAACTTCAAAAATTATTGTTTCTAGTAACAATTTTATTTCTAAAGCGACAATGAGGCGTTCTAAGGTACAATTGGAAACACAAGAGTTTAATACCAGATATGATGCAATTTGTGATGACCAAGTAGAGGCAAGATATTTTTTGACACCTACCATTACAGAAAGATTAATAAATTTTGATAAAAATGGTAAAAAGTTGTGCTTGATGGCTGAAGAAAATAACATTTTTGTAGTATTATCATCAACTAAAGATTTCTTTGAGTTCGACATGACAAAACCAATAACTGATTTTTCTCAATACGCAAATGTATTATCGGAAATTAAAGAAGTTTTAGATTTTATTGAAGTATTAAAATTAAATTTAGATGTAGGATTATAATTTTATGATACAAGAGAGAATTAATTTTTTAAAAGATGCGTTAAATAAATATTCGTACAATTATTATGTACTCGATAATCCTTTGATTAGTGACTTTGAGTATGATGAGTTGTTTACCGAACTTAAAACTTTAGAAGAAAACAATCCTGAATTTATTACTCCTGACAGTCCTACTCAACGTGTCGGCGGAATCAGTTCCGGATTCGAAGAGGTTAAGCACAAATACCGTTTGTACAGCCTTGATAACACTTATAACTATGATGAACTAAGAAAATGGTACGAAAGGGTTACTAAAGAGTGTGGCAAGGACTTAGAGCTTGTTTGTGAGCTTAAAATTGACGGACTTGCTATCGCTCTGACTTATCACAACGGTTTATTTGTGAAAGGTGCAACTCGCGGAAATGGTATAATCGGCGAAGAAATTACACAAAACCTGAAAACCATTAAAGCAATACCGCTAAAATTATTTGAAAATGCTGATGTTGAAGTGCGCGGTGAAATTTATATGCCAATTTCATCTTTTGAAAAACTTAATAAAGAATCGGAAAAACCGTTTGCTAACCCGAGAAATGCGGCAGCAGGCTCTTTAAGACAATTAGACAGTACAATTACTGCAAAACGTGACTTATCAATGTTTACATATACTGCGATTATTGAAAGAGCGGAAGTTGAGCCGAAAACTCACTGGGATAGCATTGAATACATCAAAAAATTAGGCTTTAAAACAAATCCGAATATCAGATTGGTTAAAGATATAGAAGGTGCAATTCAATTTTGCAAAGATTGGGAAACTAAGCGTTTTGATTTGGATTATGCAACCGATGGTGTTGTAATTAAGGTAAACGATTTAGCATGCCAGCGCGAACTGGGTTTTACTTCTCGTGCGCCAAAATGGGCAACTGCATTTAAATTTCCGCCTGAAGAAATGTCAACAAAACTTTTAAATATTGAAATTGGAGTGGGAAAAACCGGTGCAATTACTCCTGTTGCAGTGTTGGAACCTGTGTTACTTGCAGGTAGTACCGTTTCAAGAGCAAGCTTACATAATTTTGATGAAATCAAAAGATTAGACGTTAGAATAGGCGATAGAGTTTTAATAAAAAAAGCAGCAGAAATTATTCCAAAAGTTATTAAGGTTGTAGATTCTGATGAACACTCAAGCTTACCTGTTTATGTTGCGCCAGACACTTGTCCTGAATGTGATACTAAGCTTGAAACTCGAGAAGGCGAGGTTAACCTTTATTGTCCTAATGAAAATTGTCCGTCAGTTTTGAAAGCTAAATTAGAATATTGGGTTTCTAAAGAAGCTATGGACATTGATTTTATCGGGCCTTCCGTAATTGCTCAATTATTTAATTTAGGTTTCGTAAAATATCCTGTGGATTTTTATGAACTAAAACTTGAAGATTTTTTGAAATTAGATTTAGTTAAAGAAAAATCTGCTACAAATATGTTCAATTCAATTCAAGCGAGCAAAAATCAACCGCTTTCAAGATTTGTAACAGCTCTTTCTATCCGCCATGTAGGAAAAGAAACTGCAGATATTTTAACTTCTGAATTTACTGATTTGGATAGTTTGATGAACGTTTCATTAGAGGATTTAGCAAATATTGAAGGGATTGGTGAAAAAATCGCGAAAAGCGTTTATGAATATTTTAAAAATCCTGAAAACAAAGCACGAATTGATGAATTTTTATCACTAGGTTTTAGTTTCGAAAACACTGCTTTAACCAGAACTGACGAATTCGCAGGTCAAACTTTTGTTTTAACAGGAACATTAAGTAGCATGACAAGAGATGAAGCTGGTGATAAAATAAAAGCCAGAGGTGGAAAAACATCATCTTCTGTTTCTAAAAAGACCTCTTTTGTAGTCGCAGGCGAAAATGCAGGCTCAAAATTAGACAAAGCGGAAAAATTAGGTGTTATAATATTAAATGAGGATGAGTTTCTCAAAATGATAGGTGAAAATTAATGAAAAAGAATTTTAATGTTATACAGATAAACGGGATTAGAGGATTGATTATGGCAGGTTTTATTGTAACTTGCTTAGTTGCCGGTTTCGGTGCATTCCCCGGCTGGGTTTGCATGCACCTTTGGAACTTCGGCGCATCATTCACTGAGTCATTACCTTCTATCGGACTAATTCAAGGACTTTTGCTTTGGGGGATTATGGTTGCTACGTATTTTACGTTTAGAAAACAAAAACTTGTTGTTTGCATGAAAGCACCGCAAGGTCTTAGTGATGAAGAATTGAAAGCTGTGTTTGCTGACATAAAAAAACAGGCTCAAGATGATACAATTCTTCAAGCTATGATTAAGGCTCGTGAAGCAGAATTAAAGATTAATGACGAACAAAAAAAAGATATTGTAAAAGATGAAATTAAATCAAATCACAACTAGTAAAATTGTTTAATAAAAGTTTAACAAAAAAAAAATAGTAGATTTAAATCTACTATTTTTTTTATTATTGTTTAGGTAAATTTTTAACGACATTCTTAATTAGTCCGGCAGTTCCTGCTAAAATTCCTGCGAATAAAGCAACTGTACCAAAATCAACTTTACTGCTATTTTTTACACTACCATCATACATAAATGTATTTATTGGTGTCGCAGTTTGAGCTTTTGCTTTTTGAACGGATGCTAAAGGTGCAAAAGCGATAGCAGATGCCAATAATGCCGTTTTTAAAGTAGTAGGCTTACTACTTGTAACATTTGAAATTCTCATATAATCCCTTTCGTATAACACACATACATAAATTAAATTTTGTATGGATTCATTATAACATGTACACATTTTTTATGCAAATTTAGTTTTTTTGTTGAAAAAAATCCATATTTAAGTTAGTTTATCATAAGGAAGAGGAGTAGAAAACTTGATTTCTCAAGAGAAAAAAAGAAGAATCGGTTTAGCTTATGGTGCATTTGCTTCAGCCAGTTATGGAACAAATCCGCTTTTTGCATTGCCTCTTTATGCTGCAGGAATTGGGGTTAATTCTGTTTTGTTTTATAGATATGCTATTGCTCTTATTCTATATGCAATTTGGCTTAAATTCGTTAAACAAATTTCATTAAAAATTTCTATTAAAGAAGCAGGTATATTGTTAATTCTCGGCTTGTTTTTTTCTCTATCATCATTTACTCTTTTTGATGCATTTAAGTATATTGAAGCAGGAATTGCTTGTACTATTTTATTTATTTATCCTGTGCTTGTTGCTGTTATTATGGCAGTTTTTTTTAAAGAAAAAATTACTAAAACCGTAATTTCTTCAATATCCTTAATTACGGTTGGTATAACACTCTTGTATCACGGTAAAGATGGTGCTACTTTAAATTTATACGGTGTTTTAATAGTTTTGTTATCAGCGCTTTTATATTCACTATATATTGTTGGTGTTAAAAATATTAAGATAGTTCGACACATGAACAGCGCTAAGATGACATTTTATGTTATGTTATTCGGGTTAATTGTTTATATAACAAATTTGAATTTTTGTACTGAATTGCAACCGCTGTCTTCTCCGATATTGTGGCTTTATGCTGTTGGATTGGCACTATTTCCTACAATTATTTCAATTGAAACTATTAATGTAGCTATAAAACTCATAGGCTCAACTACAACTGCAATTTTAGGTTCACTAGAACCATTAACTGCTTTGTTCTTCGGAGTTGTGATTTTTCATGAACAATTAACACCAAGAATCATCCTCGGAATAATAGCCGTGCTATTTGGAGTAATTCTGATTATTAAAAGAAAAAAAGAATGTCGCGAATAAAGAATATTAAGAAAGAAGGAAAGTATGGAATATATTAATTTAATTATTACACATTTAGTAAGCTTTATCGAACGTATAATTACCGTTATGGGACCTTGGGGAATAAGTTTACTTATGGCAATTGAATCTTGCAATATACCGTTACCGAGTGAGGCAATATTGCCATTTGCGGGATACATTGTAAGTAAAGGGGAAATGAATATTCATGTTGCCGCATTTGCCGGTGCATTCGGATGTGTATTAGGTTCTATTCCATCATATTACTTAGGGTTCTTTGGCGGAAGAAAGTTTGTTGAAAAATACGGTAAATATTTTTTAATTTCACACAAAGATTTGGAAGAAGCTGACGTTTGGGTTGACAAATACGGAGATTGGGCGTTCTTTTTCTGCAGAATGCTTCCTGTTGTAAGAACATTTATTTCACTTCCGGCCGGTATTTTAAGAGCAAGAAAAAGAATATTTTTCACACTAACATTTTTAGGTTCTCTTGTTTGGAGTTATTTACTTGTTTATGTCGGCGTAAAAATGGGTGAAAATATGGAAGCTTTTAAACATATATGGCATAAATTTGATGTTGCAATTGTTGTTGTATTTGGAATTTTAGGTTGCTTGTATGTTTATAAACATTTTAAACATTTAAAAGAATCTTAATTTTTACTAAATAGTTAGGAGTTCTATGTATTATAATACGGTTTTTGAATCACCAATCGGAAATATTATGCTCGCATGTGATGAACAAGAAAATCTTGTAGGGCTTTGGTTGGAAGGACAAAAATACTTCTGTGCAACAATTGATTCTGAAATTGAAGAAAATAATAAACTTAAAATATTTCAACAAACCAAAAATTGGTTAGACAGATATTTTAAAGGTGAAAAACCAAATATTTCTGAATTATCTCTTGCGCCTTACGGTAACTCTTTTAGACAAAGAGTTTGGCAAATACTTTGTAAAATCCCTTATGGTGAAGTATGGACTTATGGCGATATTGCAAAAATTATCGCAAAAGAAAACGGCAAAGCAAAAATGTCTGCTCAGGCAATTGGTGGTGCTGTCGGACATAATCCGATTTCAATCATAATTCCTTGTCATAGAGTTGTTGGAGCAAACGGGAATTTAACAGGCTATGCAGGCGGGATAAAAACAAAAATTACCCTTTTAAAACATGAAGGAGTAAATATGGAGCAATTATTAGTTACAAAAGTATAGTTTATCCGCTGTAAATTTCGATTGTTTATTTATATAAAATAAGTTGAAGCTTCATTACTTATTCCATAAAAAAATAGAGGCTTTAAAAGCCTCTATTAATTGGCTGGGACGGAAGGATTCGAACCTCCGAGATGGCTGGACCAAAACCAGCTGCCTTACCACTTGGCGACGTCCCATCGCAATTACTATATTACAATATCAAGATTTAAAGTCAAGAATATTTTTCAAAATAAAAAGCTAAACTTTTAAAGTTTAGCTTAGGTTAAGAAAAGAAAGATTATTTAAAATGTAATTAAGCTCTGCTTTGTTGCCATAACCAGTCAGTTACAGCTAAACCGATTGCACCTGCCCAAGCCCATTTCTTATTGAATGCGCTTAATTTTGAAATTTTATTTTCACCCCATTTCCATTTCATTGATGATGCTAAAGAGCTTGTAGAGCTTTTCCCTAGTGCTACTACTGTTGGCATTGCTACTGCACCTACTGCCGCTGCTGTACCAACTTCTGCAATTTTTTCTGCAGTTGCACCGTATTTTTCCATTCTTTCATGACCGGCTTTATTATCAATCGGTGTTCCAAACATATAGCTTAATGCTTGTTCTGAAGTTTTGTCATGGTAGTCACTGCCGTGGAAGTTTTTCCAAAAGCCATGCTCAAATGCAGTTTCACCATATTTTTTAACGTCACTTCTTAAATCTACTTGTTCACCTTGTTGAGCAGAAATAATTTGACTGTATAAAAGTTCTACAAAGTTTGCAACACTGTCAGAAGGATTAAGTTTGTTTGAATTTGCTTTAAAATAATCGCTGTATTTTGTATATAGAGTTTGCTTCAATTCATCATAAGTCTGACAAATACCGTCTGCATTACCTTTTCTTACCATTTCTGCTAAGTTAGTAACACATTTATTAACTCCTGCATCTACCATTGCTTTTTCAAAGATAGCTCTATCCTGATCAGTAAAGGCTTGTGTCTGATTTTGCAACATTAAATTATGCATTGCACTGGAATGATTAAGTTGATCAACCTCCATTTGCTGATAAGCTTTGTTCATTTGTCCCATAAAAGAAGGATTGTACATTCCCATCATACCCATTCCTGAATATGGTGAGTAACTTCCCATCATTCCCATAGAACCCATTGCACCCATCATTCCCATTGAACCGTATGGAGAATATGCGCCAGCCATACCCATCATTGTCGGATCGTAATATGAACTTGTACCGCCAAGTCCTAATGTTCCTAATCCGTTTCCAATTCCTGTTATGCCATAACCGAGTGACATAATGACCTCCTACTATAAATCTTTGTTTAATTAACCTTTTACCTTACATATAGATAAAGTATTTCTTTTGTTCAAAATTGACTTTTTTGTTTACATTCTTTACAAAAGTTTACAATCAACTTAAATTATATTCTATTTCTTATAAAGAATAATATTTTTATAATATAATTGACTTATGAGTTTAGACGCCGTAATAGATAGCCTTCTATCTCCAATAGCTGATAAAGTATCAGGGATAATATTTTCGCATGTAACAATTAATGGAGTGAAAATTGAATTTTTAATTGCACTTCTGATTTTTGCTGCAATATATTTTACGATAAGAACAGGATTTATTGGTATTTGGGGGTTTAAACATGCAATAAAATTAATTACTAATAATTATAAACATAACAATCCGAGCGGGTATCAGAGAAAGAAGAAAGGTGAATTATCATCTTTTCAAGCTCTTAGTGCGACAATTTCCGCATCAGCAGGGATTGGCAACGTTGCAGGTTCTGCAGCGGCTGTTTCAATCGGAGGCCCGGGAGTAATTTTTTGGATGGTTATTGCAGGATTCTTCTCAATGGCATTAAAGTTTTCAGAAGTATTGCTTGGTGTCAAGTTTAGAAATACAAACCCTGACGGTTCCGTTTCGGGCGGTCCTATGTACTATATTTTAGTCGGACTAAGAGGCAAATATTCTCAAAAATTTGCTCCTATTTTAGCGAAAACTTATGCTGTTTGTTGTATTTTTGCGATGATTGGCGGATGGAATTTATTTCAAATTAACGCTATGACTGCGCAGTTTACTGAAGTAACGGGTGGTGACAGCAGCGTTTTTGCAAACAATGGCTGGATTTTAGGCACTGTTGTTGCTGTAATTACTTGGTTTACAATTATTGGTGGAATTAAAGCTATTGGAAAATTCACATCTAAAGTAACGCCGATTATGTGTTCTTTGTATGTAGCAAGTGCATTTTTGGTATGTTTAGTTAATATTCACCACTTACCGGAAACTTTAGTTTTAATAGTTAAAGAAGCTTTCTCTCCGCGTGCAATGACAGGTGGTGCATTTGCTTGTCTGCTTTGGGGGTTCAGAAGGGCAATGTTTGCAAATGAATCAGGATTAGGTACTGCGCCAATTGCATTTTCGGCTGTTAATACTAACAAACCTGTTGCACAAGCATTTATTTCAATGTTGCAACCTTTCGTTGATACCGTAATAGTTGGTGTTGCAACAGCCTTTGTAATTGTTGTTTCAAAAGCTTATTTAACAGTCGATGGTATAGCCGGCATTGAATTAACATCAAAAGCTTTTGCAACTATTTGTCCTGCATATCCAATATTACTGACAGTAATGGCAAGCTGTTTTGTACTGTCAACAATGCTTTGCGGGTCTTATTACGGACTTAAAGCATGGGGATTTTTATTTGGAGATTCAAAATACAAAACAAGAGTATTTCAAGCAATTTATTGTTTATGCATTATTGCCGGTTCAGCAATGAATTTTCAAAGTATTATTAATTTATCAGATGCTGTAACTTTGTTTTTGGCAGTACCAAACCTAATAGCAGTATTTGCTTTGTCAGGAGTTGTGATTAAAGAACTTAAGCGTTATTGCGAGCGCTACGATGTCGGAAATAATATTGCAAAGTATCTCAAATAATGTTTAAGCGAACGACTTTAGTTCCCTCTCTCGGACAGTAGTGTCTCCATGGGGAGGGTTAGGGCGGGGGCTTATTTGGTATAATACGTATTTATATAATCTTTACTTGCTCAAATCTGTTAAATATTGTACAATAACTCCAACAATATGGGAGGTATTATGCCAAAAATTTATTTCGTGGATGTAACAAACAGAGATGGGGTTCAAACTTCTAGACTCGGACTTGCAAAATTGCAAAAAACAATTATAAACTTGATGCTTGACGATATGGGAATTACTCAGTCCGAATTCGGTTTCCCGACTACCATGCACGAATTAAATTATCTCAATGCGAACTTAGAGCTTGTAAAGCGTGGAGTAATCAGAAAAACAAAGCTTTCAGGTTGGATGAGAGCTATTGCTTCTGATGTTGAGAAATCTTTTTCAAACTGTCCGTTATTAGAAAACTGTAATTTGTCACAATCGACTTCCGAACAAATGATTTATGGTAAATATTTAGGCAAGAAAACGCCTGACGATATAATAAAAATGACTTGTGAGGCTGTTGAATGTGCAGTTTCTAAAGGTGCAAAAATTATTGGAGTAAACGCTGAGGATGCTTCAAGAAGCGACTTGGATTATTTGATTAAATTAGCAAAAGAGGTTAAAAAACGCGGTGCTTACCGTTTCAGATATTGTGACACACTTGGTTATGAAGATCCGCACACTACTTATACAAGGATATACAGACTTGCAAAAGAAACTCAAATGCCTATCGAAATGCATTTCCATAATGATTTAGGCATGGCGGTAGCTTGTTCTGTTGAAGGTGCAAGAGCTGCGGTTGATGCGGGTGTTGATGCTTACATTAATACTGCGATAAACGGTATGGGAGAACGTGCAGGTAATGCAGATTTAGTATCTTGCTTGTTAGCTGTTTTGAAATCAGCAGGTTTTAAAAATTCAAATGGTGCTTTCCAAGTAGATGAAAATATTGATTTAAGCAAAGCTTGGAAGCTTGCAAAATACACGGCTTACGCGTTTGGTTTACCAATTCCGATAAATCAGCCTGCTGTTGGCGATAACGCGTTTGCTCATGAATCAGGAATCCATGCTGATGGTGCTTTAAAAGATAGAAGAAACTATGAATTATATGATTTTGAAGAGCTAGGAAGAGGTGAACCTGAAATTATTGAAACAGGTCGAATGATTACGACGGGTGAATATGGCGGAATCAAAGGTTTCAGAAATGTTTATGACAAGTTGGAAATCGAATTTAAGGATGAAAACGAAGCTCGAAATATTTTGGAATTAGCACGTTACGCAAACGTTCACACGCAAAAGCCTTTGACGGAAAGCGAATTAAAGTTTATTTATCACTATCCTGATATTGCAGCTAAGATTATGACTGTATCACCATTTTATGAACCGACCGGTGAATTGCAAAAACGTTTGGATAAAGGTAGCGTTGCAATGCCATATCATATTATTTAATGTTATTGTTGGGCAGGTATGCCCAACCGACAATCCAACCCTTTCGAAGAAGATAGAAATCAAGTCGTTGATTAGCGCATATCACTCCCTCCCCTTTTTGTCAATTCAGCATGGGGAGGGTGCCGAAGGCGGGAGAGGGTATTATTAATATTTTTTTAATTACTTGTGCGAAACTAAAATTTTTAATATAATTAATCTAATATGTCCAAAGAAAAGAAAGAAAAAAATACTGTTTATATTACTCATAGCGGAGAATTGTTGTTTTGGTTAGTTGTAATACTTATAATTACGGCTTTTTCAACTTTTCATTATATAAATAAAGTTAAATCAGATAATAATTACAACATTTATCTTCCTGATGTGGACGGTTTAATCGTTGGTTCTCCTGTTAGAATGATGGGAATTGAAGTCGGACATATTACAAAAATTAAACCAACTAATGAAGAAGTTTATGTAAAGTTTATTATTCCCGATAAATCAATTGAAATTCCACAAGGAACTGTTGCTACTGTTGAATTTAGCGGGATGGCAGGTTCAAAATCGTTGGAATTGTATTTGCCTGATAAGCAAACATTTATCAATAAAGATGTGCCAATTATAGCTGTTAATCCGCCAAAACGTTTACATGATGCTATGGGGCTTCTTAATGAAATGTTTGATAAATTCAATGCAATTATTTATACATCTTCTTCTTTTGGTCAAAAAGTTAAGCAAATTGATATGCCGGGCGGAAATGCTCAAGATGCGGGTTCGTTTGTAAATTATGCCGATAAAATGGTTGATGATGCGAATAAAAGAGCTGTGGATTTAGAAAAAAAATTAAGTGGAGTGAATAACAATGGAAAATAATAATTTAAAAATAATATCAAATCCGATTGTGAATCAAAGTTTATGCACAATGCGTGATAAGAACACTGATACACAAGGTGTTAGACTTGCAGCAAGAAAACTTACAAGAATTCTTTTGTATGAAGCTACAAAGAATTTGCCTCAAAAAGATGTGGAAATTGAAACACCGCTTACTAAGTTTGTAACTAAAACAATTAATCCTGATATCACAATTATTATTTCACCGATTTTAAGAGCAGGCTTGATTTTTACGGATGAAGCTGTTGATATTCTACCACAGGCGACAATTCGCCATATTGGCATGTATAGAGATGAAAAAACTCTCAAACCTGTTTGGTATTATAACAAAGTGCCGATGCCTGTTGATAACCCTGATAATTACTACGTTTATATAACTGACCCTATGCTTGCAACGGGCAATTCATTGATAGAAGCAATTCGTCTTTATGTAGAAAAAGGAATTCCTCAAGAAAATATTTGCTGTGTGTGTATGATATCATCTCCTGTTGGTATTGAGGCTGTATTTAAGAATTTCCCAAATATTACATTGATTGTTGCAGCAGTAGATGACCATTTGAATGAAAGAGGTTATATTGTTCCCGGCATGGGCGATGCAGGAGATAGAATCTTTAATACATAGAACAGTGTTGCTTTTATGTGAGGTAGAAGTTAATAACACCCCCTCCTCTACCCCTCCCCAAATGGAGCAGTAGTGTCCATAATAATTTTTAGAAAAATTTCTAAAACAGAATAAAATCAATATAGTTATGTTGCAAACATTGAG
>CAKVGS010000035.1 GCA_934747335.1 uncultured Candidatus Melainabacteria bacterium | reverse complement strand
ATGATTTACGGCACATTCGGGCAAAAACTTTAGGATTTGAAGACGATTTTTGATAAATTGTTACATTTCTTCATAATAATCTACCCGTCAGGACTAAGAAAAAACTTTTTATACGTGGTATTCTTATTCTATGAAGAGAGTTTTAAGTTTTTTATTTATAGTTTTGATATTGGGGATATGTCTTAAAGCTTGTATTAGAGCTGATAAGCCTGAATGTGTAGATTTACAAACAATAGAAGATATTTCATCTCAAATAAAATATCCTGCTCAAGAAAAAAATGTTACGATAAATGGCGTGGATTATTTGCAATCACAAGCGCCTGTGGGGAAATTTGGCGGAAGAATTGTGCTTTCTACTATTGGAGAACCTAAAACATTCAACCCTTGTAATACAAAAGATGCAACATCGTCTTCTATGGCAGGAATGCTGTATGATGGGCTTGTTGGTACAAATCCGAGAACAGGTCAAGTGCAACCACAGCTTGCTAAGAGCTTTGAAGTAAATGGTCAAGACTACATAATTCACTTAAGACACGGCATAAAATGGTCTGATGATAAGCCGATTACTGCTGATGATGTAATTTACACATACAACGAAATTGTTTTTAAAGGGCTGGGAAATCCTTCCACAATGGATGCGATGAAAGTTGACGGTAAGTTGCCAGAACTTGTAAAACTTGATGATTATACAGTAAAGTTTACGACACCTAAACCTTTTGCGCCATTTTTAAGACAACTTTCTTATCCTATCGTGCCTAAACATTATTTTAAACCATATTCTGATAGAGGTGAGTCTGTGTTCAATGCCTTTTTAAATCCTGATACCAATCCTAAAACTATTGTATCAGGTGGCGCATTCAGATTAAAAGAATACGTTGCGGCGCAAAGAGTTGTATTTGAGCGTAATCCGAATTATTACAAAATTAATTTGAATAATAAAAAATTGCCTTATCTTGATAAAATTGTTTATATGATTGTTGGTGATTCAAATAATGAAATTTTGAAATTTGAAGCAAAAGAAATTGATGTTTTGGGAATTCGAGGTGCGAATGTTGCGCAATATAAACTTAATGAAGCAAAATCAGATTATAAAGTTTATAATTTAGGACCTGACACCGGAACTTTGTTTTTGGTCATTAATCTAAATAATCGAAAAGATAAAAACGGCAAGCCTTACGTAAACCCTATTAAGCAAAAATGGTTTGCTAATAGGGATTTTAGAGCTGCAATTGATTGGGCGGTTGATAGAAAAAATATGGTGCAAAATATCGCATCGGGTGTTGCAGAACCTTTATTTACAGCTGAGAGTTTAAATTCCATTTATTTAAATAAATATATAAAAGGGCATCCGTGTGATTTGAAGGTTGCGAAAAAGAGTCTTGAAAAAGCAGGTTTTAAGCAAAAAGATGGAAAATTGTACGATTCTTCAAATAATCGAGTAGAATTTGATTTATATACAAACGCAGGCAACCTTGAGCGCGAAGCATTGGGTGTTATGGTTAAACAAGATTTAGAAGATTTAGGAATGAAAGTTAATTTTAAGCCCGTAGAATTTAATTCTCTTGTAAATAAATTGACAAATACAAATGACTGGGATATGGCAATAATGGGGCTTACGGGAACTCCGCTTGAACCGCACGATGGCAAAAATGTTTGGACATCTTATGGTAGTTTGCACATGTTCAATCAACGTCCGAGTGATTACAATATAGATGACAGGCTTGATTGGGAAAAAGAATTGGATGAAATCTTTAGAGAAGGTGCGCTCAAACTTACGTATGAAGAACGCAAACCTTTGTACGACAGGTATCAGGCGATTATTTATAATCAAAAACCAATAATTTATTTGTATTCACCAATTAGAATTACTGCAATCAGGAAAAAGTTTAAGAATATTTTTCCGACTTCTTTGAGTGGTTTGATTTATAATTTGGATGAGGTTTATATAAATTAATATTCCCTCCCTTTATAGGGGGAGGGTAGAATTTCAAGTTAAGCTTTGCGAAACTTAGAAATTCGGGTGGGGGCTTAAATATATTGAAAGGTAAAAATGAATTTATTTAAATACATACTAAAAAGAATTCTACAAGTGATACCACTTTTAATTTTGGTATCTTTAATAAGCTTTTTTATAATCAGACTTTCGCCTGTTGATCCGCTCGCAGAACTTCGGCTAAATCCTTCAATTTCTCAAGAAACTTTAAATAAGGAAATGAAACGTTTGAAATTGGATAAACCGATTTATATTCAGTATGCTTCTTGGGCAAAATCTTTTGTTCAAGGTGATTTGGGGTATACTTCAGCCGGTGAAAAGGTTTCTACTAAACTAAAAGAAAGAATTCCAAATACATTATTGTTGACAAGTATTGTGATTTTTATGACTTGGATAGTAGGAATTCCACTTGGGATTTTGGCTGCGATAAAAAAAGAAACGGCGTTTGATAGAATTCTAACAGTCATTTCTAGTGTAGGGATGGCAATTCCATCGTTTTTCTTTGCGATTTTGATGTTGATTTTTGCCGTAAAAACCGGTTGGTTTCCTGTTGGCGGTCTGACGAGTTATGATTTTAACGAGATGAGTTTTTGTGGGAAAATAATGGATTTATCTAAGCATCTGGTTTTACCTGTAATTGTTTTGTTTACAATATCTTTATCGGGTTTGCAACGACAAATGCGAGCAAATATGCTTGAAGTATTAGATAGTGATTATGTTAAATTTGCTCGTGCAAAAGGTTTGAGTGAAAACAAAGTGATTTTTAAGCACGCTCTAAGAAATGCAATAAATCCTATGATAACGCTTTTGGGATTTGAGTTTGCAGGACTTTTGAGCGGTGCTGCGCTTACTGAATATGTTTTTCAGTTTCCGGGACTTGGACGTCTGATTTTGGAGGCGGTTATGAAATCTGATATTAATTTGGTTATGGCATCATTGATGATGGGGACAATAATGTTGATATTAGGTAATTTGATAGCGGATATTCTGCTAATGATAGCAGATCCGAGAATCAGGGCGTGCAGGTAGCCCCCTCTCCCGGGGAGAGGGTAGAATTTCAAGTTGAGCTGTGCGAAACTTAGAAATTCGGGTGAGGGTTAGTCCTTACAATATGGATTGCCACGCCTCTTACGAGGCTCGCAATGACAGCACAGAGAAATTCACAATCGAATGATTTTGCACCCTAGAAGTAGGGAAGAGGGTAAATAAACTTATGGGAATAATAAAAAAAATCTTTCAAGACAAATTTGCAAAAACAGCTTTCATAATCCTTGCGATTATGTATTTATTAATTCTTTTTGCGGATTTCATAGCGCCATATTCTAATACTTATTCTAACAGAGAGATGTCTTATGCGCCGCCTTCTAAAATCTATACAATTAATGAATGTGGAAAGCTTTCGCGTCCTTACACATATAATTATGTTAGAGAATATGAACCTTCTTTAATGCAAACTGTTTTTAAGCAAGACAGAAGTCATAAATACTATTTGAAATTGTTTACTCATGGACATTTGTTTGGTGTGCAAGATGGCGGACAAATATATCTTTTAGGCACGGATATTAACGGACGTGATGTATTTTCTCGTTTGCTTTTTGGCGGACGAATTTCTATGACGGTAGGCTTCTTATCTCTTCTTATTGTTTTTCCGATAGGTTTAATTTATGGAGGAATTTCAGGCTATTATGGTGGAATTATTGATACTTTGATGATGAGATTTGCAGAAGCTATTATGGCAATACCGAGTTTTTATCTTTTAATAATTCTTGCTGCAATTCTTCCAAGCGGTATGACAAGTGTTCAACGCTTTGCCCTCATTGTTGTAATCCTTGCATTGATTGGTTGGTCAGGTTTTGCAAGAGTTGTAAGAGGAATGGTTTTATCTATTAAAAATGAGGATTTTGTACAGGCGGAAAAAACGCTTGGTGCTTCTGATTGGCGAATAATTTTGAAACATATATTACCTCAAACAACAAGTTATGTAATAATTGCAATGACCCTGAGCGTGCCATCATACATTTTGGCGGAATCCGGTTTAAGCTTTTTAGGGCTTGGAATTCAACAACCTGACGCTAGTTGGGGTAATATGCTAAAAGAAGCACAAGAGTTTACAAATATTTTCTACCGCCCTTGGCTTTTGACTCCGGGTGCGTTGATTTTTATCGCGGTTCTTTGCTTTAATTTGTTAGGTGATGCAATCAGGGATATTCTTGATCCTAAGTCGCAAAAAACTTTATAATTTTAACTTATATTCAATTACTCCTTTTGTGTACCAAAAGTAGGGTTATGAAATTTTTTACAATATCGTATCTTATAGTTAACAAAATCATAGCTCTAAAAAAAGAAAATAAACGAAAGGATGATAATTATGAAACAAATAATTCCTGAAAAAAGTTCTGAAAAAGTTGCAAAATTTTTAAAGAAAAATGCATTGCACAAAAGAGATTTTGCGGAAATGATTGGTGTTACACTGTCTTATGTTTATAATTTAATAGATGAAACAGTTCCTTTTTCTACTCGCGGTACTACTATTGAGAGAATCGCAACCGTTATGAATATTGAGCCGGAAGAATTTTCAGAGTATAGAATTCCTCAAGAGCCAATATTGATTGATGAAGCAGTTGAAACATTGAAAAGCTATATCAAAGAAAATAAACTTTCTATTGTATCGTTTTTGAAATCATTCCCGCGCAAAAAACGTATAGATATTGTTGATATATTACGCGGTGCATTGCCATTACCAATTGATTATAAAGAGTTAAAAATGATTGGTAAAACTTTAAATATTCCTAATGAAGAAATTTATTCAATGTGGGAAACCAGAATGAAACAAGTTCTTGAATCCGCAGGTATGAATATTTACGCTAATTCCGGTTTGGTAACTTCTATGTTTGATTGTGCGAGAAAATTTTTAGAAGATTAAGCTAATATTTTTTATTTATTAAGTTTTGTAACGAATTTCGCAACGTGTGAAATTCGTTATTTTTTACATACTTTATATATATGTAAGACTAAGATGGAAAGAAGTAAATTATGGGCATTGGCTACAATATTAGAAATAATTACTGGGAGACCTTATTCCAACAAGGTCTTAGCATGTTGGGTATAAATAATACTTTTGGTTCATATAGTTCATTTGATCCAATGAGCATGAATGAAAGTTTATTTAATTACAACGTAAACTATGATGCTATGGCATTTTGTAATGTTACAAATGCTGTATTAGGCGTTACAGGTCAAGCAATTTTCAGTTCTAGAGCTGAAAAACAAAAAGAAAAACAAGGATATGAAACGAACAGTAAAAATCTTGAAAGTATGCAAAATGAAATCGAAGATTTGAAAGATATTGTGAAAGATGATAATAAAGTCGCAGAAGAAATCGATAGTAAATATGATAATAACATAGAAACAGCCAATACAAATTTCGAAAATTTAAAAATCAAACATGGAAAATTATCTGGAAATATTGGTAATTATAAAAAACAAATTGGTGAAATTGACAACAAATTAAACGCAACAAATCCTGCACCAACAGAAGAAGAAAAAAAGAGTTTGACTGATAATAAAGCAGCTTTAGAAAATAAAATAAAAAAAACACAAGAAATCTTAGATGGCATTAACTTAATAGAAGCGGAATATGCAATTCAAAAAGCAAAAGATGCTAAAGCACAAGCTATTGAAGATAAAAAATCTAAAATTAATGATAGAATAAAAAAATTAGAAAAAGATGTAGAAAAGCTTCAAAAAGAAGTTGATAGCTATGATTTGGATGCTGCAAACGGAAATTCTTATTCAAGAACATCTGAAAAGAAATATAATGCATTATTAGGCGACGATGGTCTTGCTCCAAAAGGAAGTTATACAAAAGCAAATGTAAAAACAGCAGTTGATAAATTTATGCAAGCAACAGATGATACTGAAAAATTAAAAGCTGCTAAAAATTTAGTTACTATGTTTCACGGTTGCTCTGATTGGAATGAAACATTACAGAAAGCTGCAAAAGTTGCTCAGAGATATGTGAATGAACATAAGGATGAAAAGTAATTAGGGGTAATACCCTCTCCCTAACCCTCTCCCTTAGAGAGGGAAGAACCAAGTATGTTCAAAAAAAATATATATAAAAAACAAGGCGATGTTCAAGATGAACATCGCCTCGTTTTTTATTTTACCAAACTACTTGATATTTGAATAAGTCCAAGCATCGAATGTAGGAGTTTCAGAAATGTTTAATTCTTTCTTCTTTTCTCCTGCTGAGCAATCATCGTGAGCGATTGGCTTATACAATCTGTTATAGTATTCAATTACCATTCTATCAGAATTGAAGTAAGCTTCTGCTGTTCTGATTGCTTGACGCATCATTCTAGCCCATTCTTGTTTGTTGTTGTAGTAAGTTGGGATGATTTGATTTTCAATGATATCCATCATGCATCTGTGATCAGCCCAATGTCTTTCTTCCCAAGGCATATCATCGTCGATTTCAGGGTATTCAACAGTGTAACCGTTGATTCCAGGGAATGTACCTTCAACTGTCCAACCATCGAATGTAGACAAGTGAAGTGCGCCGTTTGCGTTAGCTGACATACCTGAAGTACCTGATGCTTCGAATGGTCTTAATGGAGTGTTCAACCATACATCAGTACCACGTTTTAGCATACCTGAAAGTTGTAATTCATAACCAGGAAGAACAACAACATTCTTCAATGTGTGAGATCTGTTCAATAACTTGTTGAACATTTCTTTACCCATAACATCATCAGGGTGGAATTTACCGGCGAAGATGATTTGGATTTTATTTTCATCTAACAATTTATTGATTCTATCTTTATCCATCAAGATTAACCAAGCACGTTTGTAATCAGCAAATCTTCTTGCCCAAGTGATTGTTAATACATCAGGATTAAATCTCTTACCGGCTACGTTTGCAACATATTTGAATAATTCTTCTTTCATTTCACGTTTTGCAGCAAGTAATTCGTCGAATGATTTGTCACCATTCATTCTCTTATCTTGCCAATAGTGAAGGTTTACAGCGTTGGTGATAGCTCTGATTGGGCATCTGCCATCAACCCATTCCCACATTTTGTTAGCAACTAAGCCGTGAAGTTGAGAAACTGCGTTTGCAATTCTTGACATTCTTAAAGCTGCAACTGTTAATGAGAAGTTTTCGCCACCCAATTGAATAGCTCTATCTCTTGAAGCGCCTGCAAAGAAACCGCCTTCTAACAATGTATCAACCCAGTGAACTTCGTTACCTGCAGCAACAGGAGTGTGAGTTGTGAATACAGTTTTCTTTTGAACTTCTTCAAGGTTACCATTGTATTGTCTTAACAATTCGAATGCAGCAGGAAGAGCATGGCCTTCGTTCATGTGGATTACATCAAAGTTGTAACCGGCTGCTTGAAGTACTCTAACACCTGCGATACCCAAGATAGTTTCTTGAGCGATTCTGATTCTTTCGTTTCCGTCATAAAGTTTATGAGAAATGCTCTTAGCCCAGTCGCTGTTACCTTCAACATCAGTTGTTAACAAGTAAACAGGGCAAGTGCCGAATAATTCAGGATCTACTCTGAATGCTTTAACTTTAACTTTTTCACCGAAAGTATCAACTTCAACTGTGATACCAGTGTCAACTAAGTAATCATAATATTTTCTGATATATGCTACTTCAACGTTGCCGGAATGGTCGATTCTTTGGTCATAATAGCCATAAGACCATAACATAGTTACACCTACCATAGGCATTTGTAAGTAACCAGCTGATAACATGTGAGAACCAGCTAAAAATCCTAAACCGCCTGAATAAGTCTTTAGCGATTGATCCATTGCTATTTCCATAGAGAAATAAGCTACGTTTGGTAATGTCATAATTTCTTAAACCTTTTCTTTTGTGTACTACTTTTGGACTAAATGTCCAATAAAATTATATACCAACAACATAAAAATTTTTCAATCTTTTTGTTTTAAAAGTAATTCTCTAAGATTAGTTTTATTCGTGAAAGCAAGTGATAGCTTGAAAATTTAAAACATTAAGATTTGTAAATAAATAGTTCTAAAGAATTAGTTATATAGTGTAGTTTGTACATTTAATATATATTTGTGTGGATGATTTTTGTTGTTTGTGATAGTTGATAATACCCTCTCCCGCCTTCGGCACTAATATCTAAAATAAATTTATCTAAAATTTTTAAACTTTTAGTCAGAACAAGAAATCCAATTAAACTTTTATAGTACAGACTAAAAAAAATAGTTAATGAAAAGCTGGATTGCTTCAGGCTAATCGCCTTCGCAATGACGGCACGCTTGAAAGTTTAACGCCCAGTCATTGCGAGGCGCAGCAAATTTTATAGTGACAAAATAATACAATTTATTAAAAAATATGTATACTAATAGCAAATAAAAGGGCGACCGCAGGTCGCCCTTTTATCAATAAATCTTTTTTAAATCTTAAGCACGTTTGCTACCAGAAATTGCGATTTGGTGTCTTCCTTTAGCACGTCTTCTGTTTAAAACTTCTTGACCGCCAGGAGTTGACATTCTAGCTCTGAAACCACTTACGTGTTGTCTTTTAATCTTTGTTCCTTCTAATGTACGTCTCATTTTTCTATTTCCTTTTCAGCTAATTTTACATATTATGTTCTTATGAAACCATAAACAAGGTAGGTAGTCAACATGCGAGGTTAAGTAATGTTAAGAAGTTATATCATCAGTTGCTTTACAAATTTCTTCTAGTATTGTTTTAATTAGTTTTATAAAACCCTCTCCCTAGCCCTCCCCCAAAAGGGAGGGAATGACCAAGATTTGTTTGTTTTATGTCGTTTTATTACATTTTTATTAAGATTTTTAGATTGTCTTTTGATTTGTTTGCCTCAAAAGCTTCCAAGGCATCGTCAATCGAATAAACACCGCTTATGAATGACGAAAAGTCGATTTTGTTATTTTTTAAAAGTCTTAAAGCAGGAGGGAATTGTCCGCAACGAGAGCCTAAAACTGTGATTTCGTCTATTACAATAGGCGCAAGGTTAAGCTCTTTACCTGATGCAACCGTGCTTTTCAAAACAAGGACGCCTCTTGGCTTTGTTAATGCCATTGATGTTTCAAATCCAGAAGCAGAGCCTGTTGCTTCCACAACCACATCATATTTCTTTTCTATTTTAAATTCGCTTAAAAGCTTTGTTTGAACGCCTTGCGCTGAAGCAATATCCAATTTGTTTTGGTGTTTACCAACAAGTAATACATCAAAATTTTGCGCATTCAAAGTAAGTGCGGTTGTCAAGCCCAACTTGCCGTCACCAAGCACAACAACTTTTTGCATAGGGTCGATATGGAGTTGCTCGGTAATTTCACACGCAGCCGCAAGTGGTTCAACAAAAACCGCTTGTTCATCAGATACATTATCAGGAACTTCGAACAATACATTTATCGGCATTGTCAGATATTCTGCAAAACAGCCGTCTTTATGCCAAATTCCCAAAGTATGGCGGTTTGGACAGTGGCGATAATTTTTCTTAGCACACCATTCGCATTCAGGGTCATTGCATCCGTAACTGATTTCTGCAACAACGCGTTTTCCGACCAAAGATTGGTCTTCGTCGTTAACTTCTTCGACAACTCCGACGAATTCGTGTCCTAAAATACCAACATAGCCCATATAGCCTTTCGTAATTTCGTAATCAGTATTACAAATCCCCGCAAGTGTTACCTTTATTAGGGCTTCGCCTTTTTGCGGGATTGGTTTCGGATAATTTTTATCTAATTTTAAATTGTTATCAAATACAATAGCCTTCATGCTTTCAGCCTCCTTATTCTATACCAAAATATCACAAACATTGAATTCTGGGTTTAGATGTAAAAAAGTCTTTACAATCCTTATGTCAATTTTGAAAATAGTGTAGTATATTCTTGTACTTGATTTTGAAACAAAGCTGAAACGCTGCGTAGGACAAATCTTCACAAAAGTACAGGGCGAGTTATGCCCATTAATATTAGAATAGCGGAGGATTATTGTGCAACATTGCTGTCAATTTCGTCCTGATGACGTTTATTATCTAAAGGACAATGAGTTATTTACATCAAGAAAATTATCAATAGGATTTTGTCCGATTTGCGGAAAGCCTGTAAGCGAGCTTTCTGAATGGCGATTTGACGGAGTTTGTAATGTTACAAAAGTTGCAGGAATTGATGCTAATGATTTAGTTATAAAGCATAAAAATGAAATAGTTTATTCTCTGCGTGAGTTTAATTATGCAAAATTTAAATCTAAGCCGTTTGGTTGGAAGTTTGGATTAAATAAATGTGTTAAATCCGGTAAAAAAGAAGTTATCAAGCAGTATGCTTGCGATTTTTATGGGAATAGGGAGTTGGTTAAGGAAGTTTGAATTACTTAACGCCCCCTCACCCCCAACCCCTCTCCCACAAGGGGCGAGGGGAGAATATTTTTATCTTACTGAGGGCTATTGTTTCACCTTTCTCTCTCGTGACACACTCCTTGTGTACATATACGTTGCCCTTGCCCTCAGTATTTTTTTTAAGGGAATAAGGTAATAGGGGAATAAGAGGTAAAAATATTGCCTACGGCTCGAACCCTCACCCAAATTTCTAAGTTTCAAGCCATTAAAAAAGGTTGGCTCTCAACTTGAAATTTTACCCTCTCTCCAAAAGAGGGATAGAAAGGTATATTATGTCAAAAAAGGTTGAAGATATTAAGCAGAAAGTTAATCAGAAACATATAGAGTTTTATGACAAAACTCTTAGTGTTTTAGAATTTATGCTTGACGAATACGCTAGAGAAATTAAATATGCAGAATTTGAATTTATAGACGCACCAAAAAATTCGCTTGTCATGATTGATTTTTTGATATCGGCTATCGGTAAGGTTCAAAAAGGGCAGCGTTTGGCGTTAGGTTTGGATGATGATGTGGTTGTGAATGAAGAGCCGAAGATTAATGTAGTGGAGGGGTTGTGTGAAGGGAAAATTTAGGAAATGTGGCGTTGAAGTTTTTGGTTTAGGAATGAGTTGAAAGTTGAAAATGGAAAGTGGAAAGTTAATTTTAGATATTATTAAAAATAAACTTACTTTTTTATTGAACTAATATTATTTTAAGGCAAAATTTTATACAACTTTCCACTTTCCACTTTCAACTTTCAACTCGAAACTACCCACCCGCATTTGTAAGGCTCGATTACACTTGCCAACAGCTGCACCTCCCTAACCAGTGAGGTTATAATAATGATTAGAGTTTTGATATCGAAAGATGAAGAGTTTTGGGTATATAAAGATGAGTGCAAGCGTTTGTATGAAAAAGTGCAAGGATGGATTTGTGACACAAACTCGTTTGAATTTATAGTCAATAATACGTTCTTTTACCTGTTTTTAAACGATAAAAAATTGATTGGGGCAATTTATTATTTTGTGGATGAGAATAACAAATTGTACCTCAATGGTTTTGCGAAGCGAAAAATGCACCTTTTGAATATTGAATGTTTGAAAATGTCTTTAAAGTGGTTCAAAGGTGATATTCATGCTGTTGCACAAAATCGCTTGTCGGAGTTGTGTTTGAGAAGGTGTGGGTTTGAGTGTGTTGGTGAGAAAGAGTTTGTGTATAAGGGGTAAAACTTTTTCAGTATAATAAAGCTCCATATAAAATTACACCTGTTATTAGCACTATATAGATTAGTGCAATAAGAGTTCCTAATATCTTTATAAAATTTAAGATTTTATTTTCTAAAAATTTTTCTTTTTGAATTTTTAATTGAAAAACTTGTTCCCAAATAAGAATTATAAAATTCAACAAAAAACAAGCAGGAAGTAATAAGTAATCTACAATTGCAAAATTATAAGTGTAGTTGTTTGTGAAAAAACAAAAAAGCCTAAAAATTAGTATAAAAACACCGATTAATGAAAATAGATTATAACTGTATCTTTGATTTAGTTGTTTTAATTTTTGAGAAAAATTCATATTTTTATAATATAGCAAAAGAAAGGAATTTACGATGGTTAACTATAATATTCATGAAGATTGTAAAATTTTATCAAGAAGAATATATCCAGAAAATCGCCAACAGAATTCACAAGGATGGAAGTACAGGGAAACATACAGTAATTATAGAAATGGCTTTTACTCTGAGGTGTATACAAAAGGGGAAAAAGCAATATTAGTTATTCGTGGAACAGAAATGCACTCACATTTTAAGGAAACTACAAAAGATATTTTAAATGATTTTCAAATGGGACTTAAAGATTTACCTTCTCAAATGAAAGATGCAGAAAAAGCTTATCTTAAAATCGTAGGGGAATATGGAAGGAAAAATGTCATTTTAACAGGACATTCTCTAGGTGGTAGTGAAGCCCAAATTTTAGGTGCAAAATATGGTGCAGAAACGGTAACTTTTGGTGCATATGGAGTTAGAAATTTTAATGGAATAGAAATAAATTATACTGATAATATTACAAATTATGGTAATGCTCAAGACGGTATTTTTGTAAAAAATATTGATAATCAAATTGGTAAAACAAAAATATTAAATACTGCATCTAAAGAAGGTGATACTTTCAAAAAAGGATACAAATATCATGGTTTGAATCCTCATAATCTTGAAAACTTTGGAGATTTGTCTAATTGCATTGAATATAAGAAAGAAATTTTTGAGGATGACAGGGCCCCAGTATTTAAAATAGGAGCTGAATATAATGATTATAATCCTGACGAAATATTTGATACAAAAAATAGGGTTTTATATAAAGGAGAAATTAATATAGATGATTTAGAAGAAGGAACTCCTTTGTATGATTTGTATTTGGATAATTTGGTAGATATATCTCCGATGCCTACAAAAAAAGAGGTTGATAAACGGGTTAGGATTGGGGAACTTATTTATGTAAAAGATTATACTCGTGAAGATGGAACAAAAGTTTCAGGATATTATAGGGCATATCCTAAAAAATAAGATTTATTCATAATATCACAAGTATGAATTTGTATTTTCTCTTGTCCAAGCCCTGTTTGCTTGTCAATGTTAAACGAGTTTAGGTATTATGTAGAGCAAAATACCTTCATTCTCAATCGATAATTAACTCTCTCACAAGGGGTGAGAGAGTTAAAGTTAAAAGTCGTGTTGGTAAAATTACCAACACGACAGATAGTTTTTGTGAGATTTAATTACTTATTAAAAATATCGTCCTTCCCACATTTTTTCAAGCATATCAGCACCTTGACCGGCAGCTTTTATACTTTCATTCATTGAATGATCTACTGTTGTGTTAGGGTTAAGAACGCCGTTTAAAAACCCTCCAACTAATGTTAATACGCCAGCTGTTGCTGCTAACGGTGCCATGACAACAGCCCCGGTTCTATTTACTGCTAATTTTGCAGTGCTAGGTTCATTCTTTTCAAATGTACTATTAATTTTTTGTTGCTCTTTTGGTTTAACTTGTACTTTTTTTGCTGTTTGTGTTTTAACTTGTGTTTTGCTGATAGGTGTTGTCATAATTCTTTCTCCTTAAATTTTTCTATAATATCTTGTGTTATACTAGGTTTTGCAAATCCTCGTGTGTTATGTATATATAAAGTCTTTTTGTTTTCAAAAATTGCTTAAATTTATGAAATTAAATTTCTAAAATGCTACAATATAGAAATAAAGCCACATTACAGGTTTACAAAACTTAATATAAAATACATTTAAAGACATATTTTATCATTTTTATGAAATCTAACGTATAAAAAGCTAATATGTTATAAAAGGTATTTTATGGGTGTCAAAGAAGAATTAGGCAAAAAAATTAAGCGCATGCGTCTAAATCGAGGATTAACGCAAGAGCAATTAGCAGAAGCCGTTGATGTTTCACAAAGAACATTGAGCGGAATTGAGATTGGCGAAAATTTTGTTACTGCAGAAACATTAGATAAAATTATAAAAGCTTTGAACACCACAACCGAAGAACTTTTTGCAACAAATCATTTGAGAAATAACGAAGAGCTTGTTGATGAAATTATCAAAAACGTGCATTTTATAGCCAACAATTCTACAAAGCTTGATATTTTATACAATGTGACAAAAGGGTTGATGAAGGAATAGTTAAAAGCTTGTAGGTCGTGTTCAACAATTGTCATTGAACACGACAATAACTATTCATAATTCAATTCATTGATTTTATTGATATTATCAAAATTACACCAATCTGATTCATAAAGATGTTGTTTTACAAATTTATTGAAACTTGAAAACTCCCAGTCCTTAGCTTTATTCGTATAGCCATGTTTAATCGGATTATAATGAATATAATCAAGATGTTTATACAAATCATTGACATCTCTTATTGTGTGTTCCCAATATCTATACTGCCAGATATCACATTCTTTGCGCCTTACATTACCCGATGTTAATGAATAATTATCAATATTTTGTTTATCTATTTTTTGAGAAAAATAACGTTTTATTTGTTGAATAATTTTAGGATAATCATTTATATCATAAGGTTTTATTATCGTGTGAATATGTTCAGGTAAAATACATATTGCATAAATTTCATAATTAAAACTTTGAATAGTGTGTTTGAATGCTTCACGCAAGATTTGAATGTTTTCAAGCAATATTTTGCGTCGTTTTGCGGTTACGATTGTAATAAAAACGTATGAATTTTCAATGAATAATCTCTTATATTGCATTGTTAGATTATATAATAAAATGTTTGTTTTTGAAAAGTTTTTGTCGTGTTCAATGACAATAGTTGAACACGACCTACGGTGGTTGGCGATATGTAGGTCGTGTTGGACAATTTTCATCCAACACGACAAATTATTAGGAGTATACTCCGGAAAGGAAAAATATGTCATTTGAATACATCATTAATCAGGATGAAAAAATCAAAAAGCTTACGCAAGAAGAAAAAGAGCAATTAGTAAGTAAAATTTCTTCTAAATTCGTGACGCTAAACAGCGAACGTTCAGAGAATTTAGAAATGGCATCAAATCTTGCCAACGAAATTTTCTTCAAAAATGATTTTAAATCACTAACTGACAAAAACCAAAAATGGAAAGCAAAAATCAAAATGTGTAAGACTTTCATGTTTTATCAAACCCTAAAAGCTTTTATCTGGAGAAATACTTATGCAAATGTTAATTCTATGTTCGACGTGTCAGGTGAAAATCACGACTCCAACAACGCGTCAAATAAGCAAAAAGCAATGCTTGTGGACATTCTTGAAAAAATGGGTTACCAAAAGACCTGTGACCAAATCATTGATAACGCTTTACTTTATGGTGAATTGATTTCTTTCACGGCTTGGAAAAAGAAATATGAAGAATATCGACGTCCTATTGATTTCTTTAAAAACCTTTTTTCACAAGATTTCGCGAAGCTTCCGCAAATATTAGAAGCTATAAAAAATGGCAAAAATTATTGGGTAGATTCACGTAAAATTTACGACAATCCTTTTATTTACGCCGTAAATCCTGCCGATTTAGTTTTTGATTCATCACAAAAAGATAATTGGGATTCTTGCCCAAAAATTTACAGGTCTTATAAAACCGCAAGTGAAATTATTAATAACAAGTATTATAATTTTACGGACGAAGAAAAAGCCGAAATTTTAGAGCTTCCGACAAGCGCAAGTCAAAAACCGAAAATAAAAGATGTTGTAAACGGTTCAACAATAGAAGTTTTAGAACATTGGGGTGATTTAAAATTGTCTAATGGAGTAGTATTGCATAACTGGCATGCAGTGGTTGTTGCACGTAAGTATTTGGCATTTTTCGGTAAAAATGAAAGCATTATTAACCCGTTTTCTTATGGTGCGTTTATCACCGACCCTGAAACTAAGCGCGGTATAAGTCCGTTGTACTCTGTTTTATCATTGGCGCATTTGCAAGAGGAATTGATGAACAGGACTTGTAACTTGCAAACGCTTAACGAGAATCCGCCACTTCTTGCGCCGGAAGGATTTTTTGATGAGGATGAAATTAATCTTTATCCGGGTAAAATTATCGAATATGGTGACAATTTGACTCCGAGCGGTGCTTTTCAGCAATTGACATTTAATTCAAATATATTCTTACAAGATATTGAATTCTTAAACGATTTAATGGCAGAAGTTTCAGGAATTTTCCCTAATATGATTGGCTCTGTTGAAACAAGTGGCACAAAAACAGCAACAGAAATTAACACAAAAACACAAGGTCAAATGATACGTCTTGCAATGCTTGTGGATACGATTAACCAAGATTTGATTATTCCAAACGTAGAAAAAGTTGCAAAATTGTGCGCGGATTTTAAATCCGGCATCGAAACCGTTTTTGTAAACCATGAAAACAAGCAAGAAGTAATTGAAATTGATGATTTTGTTCGTCAAGGCGATTATAAATACATGTATGCGGATTCTTCTATGACAACGCAAAAATCCGAACAGGCAGACATTGTGATACAAGCGATTGAGAAATTTTCGTCCTTGATACCTTTGAATTTGCAGGAAATATTTATTTGGTATTTTGAGCAAAAAGGGGTCGATAGTCCGGAAAGGTTTTTGGGCGCGGTGAATGAAGGTGGCGCGCAGTAGGGTTTGAGGAATGGAAAATTGAAAATTGAAAGTGGAAAATTGTTTTTAAAGGTTAATATGTGAATAGGTTTGTTTAAGGTGGGGAGTCGTTTGCGTTTGGTTTGGGGTTAGTCGTGTTCAATGAGAAAGTTGGACACGACCAATGGTTACGGCTTTAACCTAGCACCTCAAAAGCTCTATGTTCAGGATTCCCTTGTGTTAGTGTTTTCCATATTTCTAAAGCTTCTGTGTCGCTCATAGTTTCAGCTAAATCTTTTGTTTTAGCTGACCCAACAACAGATATTTCATTGATTGGTATATCATGAGGATAAATATATTCTAATCCGACTTTTCTTTGTTTATATAACTTAGAACTTACTGCTGAATCTCCTAATGCAACTGTTAAATCTGGAATACAAGCAACGCTTGGCATTCCATTATCCCTTATTGAGAGTCGGCTTGCATCTAACTTTGCAGTGGGAATCTTTAATAAAACCAATTCGGAATCTTGATGAAAGCGTCCTTGTCCCAACAATCTTTCTAATCCACGATAGCCTTTATGATTGCCATAATGTTTAATCATATTTTGTAATTCAAGCATAAAAACACCAGAACCTAACCCACTCTCATTCGTAACTCTTAAGGTTCCTGTTTTTAACATAGATTCATAATTAGATTTTGTAGTTACGTGATATAAATAACGCGGAATTTTATGTTTTCCAACTTGTTTCTTAATATTAGCACCAATCCAAGTTTTCGATTGTGTTAAATTCATAATTTTTTCTAAAAAATTCCAACCGGCATCTTCACCTAATTTACCATTTCGACAATCATTAAACATTTTAGTACCGCCCACCAACTCGTCATAAATTGATGTAAGTTGTCTATGTGCTTGACCATATTTTGGAATGTCCGTTGGATGTTTAGCAGCTGTCATAATCGTATTTTCAACTAACTTTAGACCTTTTACAGCATTAATCATAAATATATCTACCTATTTAACTAACCCTTATATATAAAAAGATTTTCTTTGATTAAAAATTGACAATTTGTAACAAAATATGAAGTTTGTAGGTCGTGCTCAACGTTTTCATTGAGCACGACAATAATTTAAAAGTAGGTAGGTGGGAAAAGCGTGAGCGATTCCCATCTTTATATAAAACCCTCTCCCTAGCCCTCTCCCAAGGAGAGGGAAGGACCAAGAATATTTGTTTTTTTGTACAAAAAAACAAATGAATCCTACATTTTTAAAATGAGATTGGATTATTTATAAAGAAAAATTTTTCTTGCCAATAGATACAGCAAAAATATTATAATCAGTATCGGAAAACCAAAATGAATAAATATAAAAAAAGTTCCTTCTGTATCGACAACGAACATTCTAATTGTCAATGTCAAAGATAATAGAATAAGTACAATTTCCAGTAGAAATGAAAGTATACAAATAAATAGATATAGCGGATTCTTTGTTAAAAATTCATTTCTTATAAAAAAATCCGAAAAGAAAAATTCCTTTTCCTTAAAAAATAAAAAGATTAAAACAATTGTAAAAATTAGAATTGGTAATATTACAGTAAGAAAAAGTATTATTAGCAACCATAATATAGACTGATACGTGAAGACATCAATCTTTAGCATACTAAACGTTATATAGCATAGAAAAATAGTTAGTAATGCAAAGCAAAGCAAACTCCAAAAAGCCCAAATGATTGCTTGAAAACTGTATTTATTAATATTATTTTTAAAAAATTTTACTATTTTCACAAATTTATTTTAGCAAATTTATATAAATAGTTCAATTCCAAATAGAAAAAGATGATTGGATTATTTATAAATAAAAAATTTTCTCGCTAATAGATATAGCAAAAATATGATAATTAATATTGGCAAAGTAAAAATGACAAATGTCAAAAAACCATCCTGAATATTCCAAATGACAAAATATATGCTTAGTATTGTTGTAGAGATTAAGAATATCACAATAAAACCAAATGATAAGATACATAACAGCTTGTAAATAGGATTGTTTATTAGAATTTTGTTTTTTATGACAAATCCACTAGAGTTTTTCTCTTTTTCTTTAAATAAAATGTACACTAAAATTAATATCAAGTTTGCAATTGGAATAACAAAGACGGGCAAGGATAGTGCTAAAAATATAATAAAATCGGAATGATCTGTAAAATGGCTTAGATTACGTATGAATACTAACAAGAATGCTATTTGTACCCAAAAAGCCCAAATAATTGTTTGAAAACTGTATTTATTAATATTATTTTTAAAAAATTTTACTATTTTCACAAATTTATTTTAGCAAATTTATATAA
>CAKVGS010000034.1 GCA_934747335.1 uncultured Candidatus Melainabacteria bacterium | reverse complement strand
ATTTTCCTGCTACATATACAAGTGATTTATCAGCTCGTTCATGAACAATCGCATTCATAAAATTCATTTTATATTTTATATCTTCTAAAAACGAAGGAATATCCCCACAAATAGCACCACCTGAGTTCGGTTTAACTATTAAACCGGGGACTTTTATTACATTAAATTTGTTATATTTTAATTCTTGCTGTAATGTTTTATATTTGTTCAACGTATCATATTCTTGATTACTTTCTAAAATTTCATCTTTTAAATAATTTAATTTTCTAATAACAGCTTCCAATTGCGAATCTTTTTCTTTTGCATAAACTTCTTTTGCTCTTTTTATACCGTTATCCAGTCCATTCATTAGCATTTTAGGATCATTTACCAAAATTCTTTTATTATTCAAAGGGCGAATAGATAAGTCCAAATGAAAATCCGGTTGTGAGAGTGTCATAACTTTATGTTTTCCAAAGAAATCCTGAATAGATTTAGGTTTTTTTATGCTTAATTCTTCTTTGCCTAAAAGAACGATATCTTTACCACCATCTTTTATAAAAAAATAATTGCCTCCCTCTATATGATTACCTATTTCTTTTATCGGAAGACTAAACATTTCTTTTATATCTTTTAAATTTGTATCTTCACGAGTAAAACCTTTAGATTCAATTGTTTTGTTAGGGAAAAATGCCAATCTGTCCTGTACCCAAGGCCAAAAGTTTGAAAAATTCGGTTTGATATCCGAAAAATCATTTTTAATTATCTTTTTAGGAGTCTGAACAAAAACATCAACACCTTCTTTATTTAAAATTTCAGCCGTTTGTGCTGCTAAACCATAAAAAGACTTGCCAAAACCACCATCTCTTGTAAAAATCCCTTTCAATGGTCTTGCATCATAGCCGTTAAAAGATATATTATTAGACATTTTCAATCCCTTATATATAAACAAAAACTTGTAAAAAATAAATTTGCTAATATATTAAGCCCAACTTTGCTTTATAAAACTCTTAAAATTCCTTATAATAATAACAATGAAAACAAGAAAAATAAAACCCTTGCAAAAAAAGTTTGATGTGATATTCTATTTATACAAACTGAATAAAAATTTATGCGTCTGTAGCTCAGCTGGATAGAGCATCTGCCTTCTAAGCAGAGGGTCCCGCGTTCGAATCGCGGCAGGCGTATTTTTTTTGCGACAAGAGTCAAAATTAACGAAATATGAGAAAGGTAAGTTATAATCATAGCTTACCTTTTCACCTTCTAAGGTAACGTTCGAAAGTAAATAATCCGGCATTTTTCTCTTTTCAGAATTAGATTGTCTTTGATAAAGCCAGTAGGCATTTTTCAACGTTTTGATAATCTTAACTCCTTCTTCATAAGATTTCTTTTCCGTATTATCTAGGGCATCATAGGTGATATCATATCTAATATGAACAAATTTATTTTATAATCGTTATATATGTATGGAGGATTAGTATGAAAAAAACTTTATTAGCAATTACTGTATTAAGCTTATTAGCAGGTTGTGCAACACTTTCTACGCAAGCTGTAACTCAAACAACACCGGAGAGAGGAACTATTCATGTTTCAACGTCTGCAAACACAGAACTCGCTCCTGATGTAGTTGAAATTTCTTTTGCTGTTGTTACTTCTGATACAAAATCTATGCAAAAAGCGACCATTTTAAACAAAGAAACTTCGGACAAAGTTTTATCTACGCTGAAAGCTATGTTAAAAACAGATAACGGAGATTATATCAAGACTTCCGATTTTAGCGCATCTCCTATTTATTCTTATTCAGGAAGCAAAAGAAATCTTGACAAATACGAAGTTTCAAACCGCGTAATTGTTCATACAAAATCTTTAGACAAAGTTGGAACAATGATTGATAAGGCAATAGAAGCAGGAGCTACAAATGTTGATAATTTAACATTCTCTGTTTCAAATTATGATGCACAATGCGACCAGTTATTAGGAATTGCAACACAAAAAGCAAAAAATAGAGCAAATGTTGTTGCAAAAAACCTTTCTACGACTCTTGATGGGATTCAATCATTTAATTTAAGTTGCAATGCCAACAACAATAATACTCCGAGATTATATATGGCCAAAAATATGCTTTCTGCAGTAGCGGATGAAGCAGCAACAGGAAGTTCTCCAACTTCAATTTCAGGCGGCGTAGTAAAAATTAACGCAAACGTTAATGCTACATTTTTTGTAAAATAAATAAATAAATAAATAAAAAACAACAAAAAGAATTGGGTTTTACACTCAATTCTTTTTTATTTACCTAATTTTCTATTCGCAATTTTGATTAAAACTTTTAAATATTCTCCGTTTATGTTTAAATAAAAAAGGGAGTAGTTTAAATAGGATATGAGAATATGAAACTTGATATGACAACTGCGAAAAACTCATTTAAATATGGTTGGTTATTAAAGAGAATTTTTCCGTATATAAAACCTTACATGTTTAGAATTATTTGTGGCTTTTTGGTTGCAATTCCGCTAGGTTTATTGGATGGCGTAACAGCATTTGCACTTAAACCTTTTATGGACTACGTTGTTGGCAAGCAAGATTGGATATTCCACATTTTTGGTCATGAATTCACTCTTACATGGCAAGTTTTTGCTTTAATAATTCCATTTGGCGTGATTGCATTTGCGGCATTTCAAGGTATTTTGAGATATCTGAATGATTATATTTCAGCTTGGACTTCACAAAGAATTACAAACGATGTGAAAATTGATTTATTCCACAGATTAATCTATATGGATCCTCAATTCTTTGATGAAAATCCATCTGGTATCATTATCACAAGATATATGAGCGACCCGCAAACCGCTTCATCAGGTATTGTTGACCAAATTAAAACAATTACAACAAGCCTTTTTGGAGCATTAGGCTTAATCGCCGTTATGCTATACAGTTCTTGGAAACTTGCATTTATCGGTGTTTTAGTTTTATGCATCGCGTTTATTCCTGTTGCACTAATAAGAAAAAGAATTAAATCTGCTTCTAACAAAAACATGGTTATTGGCGGTAATATTACAACAAACATTAACGAAACATATAATGGCAACAAGGTTATGGCTGCTTATGAACTTCAAGAAAGACAAGAAGAATATTTCAAAAACCAAATTTGGGAATCTTTCAATGTAAATATGTCTTTAACTAAGCGTGCAGCTTGGATGTCACCGTTGATGTATACAATCGCATCTTGCGGTATTGCTTTGGTTTTGGCTTACGGTACTCACTTAATTACGTCAGGTCAAATGACAGCAGGTAGTTTTGCATCATTCGTAACTTCTTTATTGTTGTTATATAAACCTGTTAAAACTTTGGGCGGTACTCTTACTAATATTCAAAACATCTTCGTTGCAATGGGCAGGGTATTTGAATTATTCGATTTGAAACCTGAAATTCAAAACAGAGAAAATGCTACTGAACTAAAAGGTTTGAATGACAAAATCGAAATCCAAAATATTTGGTTTGAATACGTTCCAAATCAACCTGTGTTAAAGAATTTGAGTTTAACGGTTAATAAAAATGAAACTGTTGCTGTTGTAGGTAATTCAGGCGGCGGAAAATCAACATTAGTAAATCTTTTGCCAAGATTTTATGACATCAAATCAGGTTCAATTAAATTTGACGGAGTTGATATTAGAGATTTGACCATCAATTCTTTAAGACACAATATTGCAATGGTTTTCCAAGACAATTTCTTATTCTCAGGTACAATCAGAGAAAATATTCTTATGGGAAATCCTGATGCAACTCAAGAAGAGTTGGAAAAAGCTATTGAATCCGCTCACTTGCAAGAAATGGTTGCGGACTTACCTGACGGTTTAGACACATTGCTGGGCGAAAGAGGTATGACGCTTTCAGGCGGTCAAAGACAGAGAGTTGCAATCGCAAGAGCTATGATTAAAAATACACCGATTGTTATTTTGGATGAAGCAACTTCGGCTCTTGATAACAAATCAGAAGCAATTGTTCAAAAAGCTTTAGACAACTTGATTAAAAATAAAACCGTATTTGTAATTGCTCACAGATTATCTACTATTAAAAACGCAGACAGAATTGCAGTTATTAATGAAGGTGAACTTGTAGAACTCGGTAATCATGATGAACTTATGAGTATTGAAAATGGTCAATACAAGGCTCTTTATGAAATGCAATTTAAAAAACAAGAAAGCAATGCTTAAAGACGTAACAAAATTGCCAAGGGTGCTTTTTTGTATTAGAATATTGTTGAGAGGTGAAGATGGATTTTTTTAGAAATCATAAAAAATTAATAGTAGGACTTATAACAGTATCGTTTATTCTTTGGACAGCAGGCATGGGCTTGTTGATGCTACTTCCGGTGTTCAGCAAGTAGATTTTTTGTGGAGGATAGCTGTTTGAAGAAACTATTAAGCCTATTTGTTTTATTTTCAATTGCGTTCAACACACTTGCGTGTTGCACTTCTTATGCTGCGCAGGATTTAGAGACGAAGAAAAAACAAACAAGAGCAAAAATTAATCACCTTAAATGGTTGGAAAATGTTGAAACAAACAAGCTTTATAAAAATCAACAGAAACTGGAAAATGCTAATAATAATTTGAAACAATCTAAGACGCAAATTATCAGTGCTCAAAGAGAATTAAGCGGAATGCAAGCACAGCTTGATAGAGCGTCAAGTGAATATAACAGCTTAAACTATGTATTAGCCGGTCATATTAGAAAAGTTTTCAAATCTCAAAGGAAAGCTTTCTTTGAATTGTTAATTTCTTCAGAAGATATTAATATGCTTGTCGATAGAGTGTATTTCCAAAAAATTCTTTTGAAAGATGATTACAAAAGAATGGCTGCTGCGAAAAAGAAAGCGCAAGAAATTGCTCTTTTAAAATACAATATAGAAGCTAAAAAACGCAACTTAGAACGTTCTGTTGCAAATATTAACAGTGAAAAGGCTTATATTGACCGTGCAATTGCCAAAAACGAAAGCATGATTAATAAACTTAGAACAGACAGAGTTGCTTACCAAAAGGCTGAAAGAGAGCTTGCAAAACAATCTGCAAGCATCGGTTCATATATCAATAAAACTGCAAAAGCATCTGATGTTCACGTTGCGTCAGGCTTCATTAAGCCAATCCAAGGCAGAATCACATCACCATTCGGTTGGAGAACTCACCCGATATTTAACAGTAAATCTTTCCACTCAGGAGTTGATATCGGCGGACCGAACTTGGGTGCAATCAGGGCTTCTAACTCAGGCAAAGTTATTTATTCGGGTTGGTATGGCGGCTATGGAAAAGTTGTTATTCTTGAACATGGCATCGTAAACGGCAAACCGATTACAACTTTGTATGCGCACATGAACTCAATTGCCGTATCAAACGGTCAAAGAGTTTCTAAAGGTCAAGTTGTAGGATATGAAGGTACAACAGGTTACAGTACAGGACCTCATTGTCACTTTGAAGTCAGGGTAAACGGACAACCAAATAATCCGTTGAATTATATATAGGAATTGGAATTTTGAATAAAAAGTTAGTTGCATTATTAATATCATCTCTTGTAGCAGCAAACGCAGTGTTTGCTGATTATTCATTTGTTGACCCTGCTGATTTTACAGGGGATGCATTTTTCATACCTCCTGCAATAAAAGAGCAACAAGAAAACGCTTCTAATGCTCCGCAGAGAAAAGCAACTATGCCACCTCTAAAGAAGGCTCGCTTAATTGTAAAAAAGAAATTAAAAGAACGTGATGCGAAAAAATATGAACAAGCTCCAACAGCTCCAACAGATGATATTTTTTCTGCTGAAGCTTCAACATCCGAATACGCGATTAAAGATTTAAAAGAAAATTTTGACGAAGATATGATGCCTGATGGTTTTGAAGCTGATGAACAATCAGCGGAAGAACAAAAACACCATTTTTGGCACAAAAAGAAAAAAGCCGAAAAAGTTGCTGAACAAGAAGATACTGAAAACATAATCTTAGACTGCGACAATATGGATTATGATACAGAAACTTATTGCATGGTTGCAACAGGCAATGTTAATGTTGAATTCGTTAAACAAGAAACTGTTATTAAGGCGGATAAAATCACTTATGACAGAATGAATAATACAATTAAAGCAGAAGGAAATGTTCGTATACTAAAGAACGGACAAACAATTAACGGTGATTATATTTTCGTTGATATGAACGAAGAAAACGCTTTGATTGAAAATCCTGTAACTCAGACTGCAAATATTGAAATTAAAGCAAAAAAAGGTTATGTTTATGGTGATAAAATCGTTCAAGAACACGGTTCCATTACGGTAGATGAATCATTCCCTATTAATTTCCGCTCAAGCATGGCAGGACCTAATATTTCTCAAATGATAGTTCCAAAAGACCAAACCATGTCTGCCGATATGGAAAAAGGTATTATCAGATTGCAGGCTAAAGAGTTAAAAATTACTCAAAACGGTAATTTGGAAACAATTGCATTAAGACATGGGACTTTATTTAAAGGTAAAAGAAAAATAATAAAAGTTCCCGCAATTAAGGTTTACACAAACAAAAATAACGATTTTGCAGAATCAAACTCTTGGGAATTGGGTTCTCTTAGAGGCTTGGGTATGTACATCGGGCCTGGATTTGTATTCACATCCCCTCACGGAGCCGTATTAAAAGCCATACCGATTTTAAACTATAATCACGGTATCGGTGTTGGTGGTATCGGTCGTTACCAAAGCGCAACCAACAGAACTCAAATCGCTTATGGTACGGCAAAAAGTAAATTCTTAATTAGAGGCAAACAAAAACTCGATGATAATTTATACTTGCAATATGGTATGAATGATTATATGAACGAATGGTTCTTAGGCCGCAGACGTCCTAAATACGGTTTGGATTTGGTTTACCAAAAAGGATATTCAAGTGATGATTTCTTGATAAAAGGTCATACTTCACAATTCGCTCATAGAATAGATTTTGGTTATTATCACGATATTGATGAAGATAAAAACTTTGACAGACTACACGGCGCACAAATTGGTACATTACGTTTAAGATATATGATGCAAGCCGATCAAAACTTATTCAATTATACTAATGAAGAAGAACAAAAATCCGTTCAATTTGATATTTCTTCTCAATTGGCAGCTGCTTTATATGGCACAGGAGATACTCAGGTTATCGGCAGAATCGGTCCAAGATTGCACACACAATACAAACGTTGGATGCAAGATATCGGTTACTATCAATCTGTTTATGACGACAATTCACCATTGCCTGTATTCGATGCTTACAGATATGGTAAATCTAACGTATATTTAAGAGAATACTTGAGATTAAACCGTTATATTACAGTTTCATGGTTTGGTTCAATCAACTTATCAGGCGATTCACCAAATGGTAAACCTTTCCAAGAAAACTCTTTCTATGTATCATTTGGACCGGAAGATTTTAAGTTTAACCTTGGATATGACTTTATTCGAGAAAATACCTTCTTTACCGTTGCCGTGATGATGGATGCAAAAGGCACTAAGATTGATTATGATAAATTAGAAATTAAGCAAGGCAAGAAAGCTAAGAAAGAAATGGATTTAGAAGACGAGGATGAAAATTCGTTCAAGAATTCAGAAAAAGCTCCTGTTCTTGACCATGCAGTAGTAGAAGATGTAAAAACGGTGGAAGATGTTATCTAAAGAAGTTAAAAAAATTATTGAATACGGCAAATTGTGCGGAGAAAAAAATTATACTCCCGGGTATTCCGGTAATATTTCTGCTCGTTATAAAGACGGGATGCTTATTACAACTTCCGGCTCTTCTAACGGATATTTATCAGAAAACGAGATTGTATATACAAATTTTGAAGGTAAATCTTTAGAAGAAGGTAAAAAGCCTTCCAGCGAAAAGTTTTTGCATATTGAGATTTATAAACAAAGACCTGATATAAATTATATCATCCATGTGCATGCGCCATACTTGAGCAGTTTTGCATCAGCAGGTAAAGATTTAATGGCACCGATTATGGCAGAAAATGTGTTCTATTTTGGCGGGATTCCACTTGCTGATTATGCCCTACCTTCAACGATGGAATTGGTTGAAAATACAGTTAAATTTTTTGACAAATTTGATGCAGTTTTAATGGCAAACCACGGTTTTGTTGTTGCTTCCAAAACAATTGAAGATGCGTATATGAAGCTTGAGCTTGCAGAATCTTATGCTCAAGTCGTTTTAAATACACATCTTTTAGGTGGCGCAAAACTTTTGAGCAAGAAACAAGCTGAAGAAATTTTGGCGTTGAGATAACTGTTGGGCTGAAAGCCCAACCTACTTACCTACTTAATATTCAAAACTTCTTACGTTTTGTGAACCTTCAAAATAATTTCTGTTTGCAAGTTTAATTGAATCGTAAGCGTTTTTAAATACCTCTTCTTCATTTGTACCGAATTCTGCAGCTTGATTTTCATAATATTGGTACACTTCTGGCTCTACGCTTTCTCTAACTCTATCTTTTAGAGCATTCACATAATTATTCTTTGCTTGATGGCACATTGCAACACTACCGCAAAGCAATGTTCCTACTGCTAAAGCTTTAACACTTGTTGGTACTGAAATTTTGTTGATATTCATGTTAGATTTCCTTCTTTTAATTTTATTTACCGTTTATTATAAAACACATAAATAATTAATTTGCTAGTTAATAAATATTAATTTAACCTAAAAAATGATGTATCAAAATCGCATACAAAATTCCGTAAATAGCACCAACCAAAACTTGCATTGGCGTATGACCCAAAAGTTCTTTCAATTTTCCGCCTGCTTCTTGCAAATCTTGTTTATACAAATCCATAATGATTTTATTCAAGCAAGCAGCTTGTTTGCCAGCTGCACGTCTTACACCAGCTGCATCATACATTACAATAAACGCGTAGCCAAGCGCGATTGCAAATTCAATAGAACTAAAACCTTTAATCAGGCCAACCGCCGTCGAAAGCCCCATTACACCAGCAGAGTGAGAACTTGGCATGCCGCCTGTTGTTGTAAATAATCTTAAATCTAAATTTCTTTTAACTATAAGATGCAAAAAACATTTGATAATTTGTGCGGTTACAATGCCTGAAAAAGCGACGAATATTACTTCATAGCCTGTACCGTAAATTTGTGATAAATCCATTAATCCCCAACCCTATTCTCTAATTTGTCTAATATTTCTTTGAAAATATCAGAATTGTACTTTTCAATTATACCATAACATTCCTTAATTAGGTAATTGAATTTGTGTTTAGCCTCTTCTAATCCGTACAATGAAACGTATGTAAGCTTTCCAGAGTTTTTATCCTTGCCAACGGTCTTGCCCAACTCTTCAAACGAAGAAACTTCGTCCATAATATCATCGTATATTTGAAACGCTAAACCAAACTTTTTAGCAAAATCATCAAATTCATTTAGTGTAGCGTCATCTGCTCCTGCAACAATTGCACCGATTCTGACTGCCAATCGAAATAACACGGCAGTTTTATTCAAATGTATGAAATCCAAAGTTTCTTCAGGCGATTTAACAAGCTTCCCGCCTTCTGATTCAATATCAACAACTTGTCCTGCAATTAGCCCGTAAGCTCCCGCAAATCTTGTGTATTCGTGCAAAATTCTTACAATTTGAGTCATTGAAAGCAAATCTTTTGATTTTTCAATAATAATCTGCGGTGCGAAAGTTAAAAGCGCATCACCGGCTAAAACTGCGTTAGCTTCGCCAAAAACTTTATGATTAGAAGGTTTGCCACGTCTGAAATCGTCATTATCCATACAAGGTAAATCGTCATGAATGAGACTTTGAACATGCAGCATTTCAATAGCGCAAGCGGAAGGAAGTGCTTTTTTTATGTCTGTTCCCAATATTCGAGCAGTTTCCAAACACATTACGGGTCTTAAGCGTTTCCCCGGTAACATAAGCGTGTATTTCATAGCTTTAAAAATATCTTCGGGATACACGATTTGTAAATATTCGTCCAAATGTTCGTTTACTAAATTAATTAATTCCTTCATCTTCAATGTCCTTATAAATATTTTGCTTTAATGTGTTTCTTGCGCTTTCACGCTTGCGAGAACTGATTTTTACAGCCGTTTTGTTGTGCTGTTGTTTATGAGTGCTTTCTGTTTTAACACCTTGATATTTCACGCGCTCTTTATATTCTTGAGCTTCTTTAACAAATTCCACATAGCTTTGATAGCGCGTTTCATCAATTTCATCAAAATGCTCTTTTACGCAGCAACCTGTTTCAGATAAGTGCAAACAGTCTTGAAACTTACAAAATTCTTTGTATTTGCTGATTTCAGGAAATAGTAAGTCAACTTCGTTTGGCATTAAAAAATCAAATTTCAAATTACTAAATCCCGGGGTGTCAACAATTCTTGAGTTATTATCAATCGGAATAATTTCACAGTGTCTTGTTGTGTGCGTTCCGCGTTGAGTTTTTTCACTAATTTCTTTTGTACGCAAATTCAAATTCGGACAAACAGCATTAATCAAACTAGATTTTCCAACCCCTGACGAACCGCAAAGAACAGAAGTTTTTCCGGATAAAATCTCTTTAAACTCTTCTATTCCAAAACCTTCTAAAGCCGAAGTAAATAAAATATCATAACCGAGAGGCTGATAAATTGAAAAAACTTTTTCTATCGTTTTATCATCATTTGAAAGGTCATTTTTGTTGAAGCAAAGAATCGTTTCAAGATTATGATATTTGGCAAAACTGATATATCTGTTTAATTGTGAAAAGCTTAAATCCGGCTCTTTGACAGCAGATATAATAATTACTCTATCAACATTTGCAACAGTCGGACGAGTAATGAAATTTTTTCTTGGTAAAATCTTTTCAATTGCACCATCCGCGAATTCAACAAAATCTCCAACAAAAATCTTTTGTTTTTGTTTTTTTAACACTTCACGTACTTTGCATTCATATTCTTCACCGTTAGAATTAACGTAATAAAAATCTGAATGAATTTTAAAAATTTGACCATTTGCCATAAATAGATTCTACCATGACAAAATGTTTTTTGCACATAATATAGAGATTTATAACTAATCGCTAAATGTTTTGAAAGTCTTTTCAACGTTATCTTTGATAACTTTCTTAACAGCATCCATTTCGGTTGCAAGCGCATTTTGTTCTGTATCCAACTGTTTCAAACGAAGTTCTAACGTTCTATCTTCTTGTTGAATAATAGATGTTTTAGCGTTAATATCAGCGATTGTTTTTTCGTATTGTTCTTTTTTGTAATTATACTCGTTCATCGCATCTTTGTAAGCCGCTTCGTCAGTAACAGTTTCAACATTCAAATCATAAACTACACTATTATTATCGAATTTCACAGACTTAAAACGACCATTACTGTCTGTTTCTAAAAGCGCTTGATTTGTTTGTTCTATTTTTGTTTTTATATATGATGCGTTATAATAAGCCAACTTATCTTGAACTTCAATAGGTTTGTCAGCACTGTTTGGAGATTGAATGCTATTTTGCAAATCTTTTTCTGTCGTAAAATAAGTTTTGCCTTGATAATCAAAAGTATAAATTCCTTCACCTTTATATATAAGATTACCGTTATCATCAAAACTTAAATAATCCTTAATAGAGGAGTCAGGGCAATCTTTAAGAATTTGAGCCAGCTCAGCTACTTGGTCTATATTTTCATCTTTTGTTAATTTACTTAACTCAGTTAGCTTTGAATTCCCCACATAAGCAGGTTTATATTCTGTCGTATATGAAACAGGTTCATTTTCATTCGGAACAAAAAAGTGCCAAGTCCCTGACGCATCTTGATAACCGTAAACATCATCTGTGTTTAAGACACCATCTGCTGTTGCCATGCCTTTTGCGACTTCAAAATCGCGCAAAGATTCTTCTAAAGTCTTATCCGTTTCTACTTTATCTTTCAATGCTTCAAACGGCCCAGCCAAAGTTTCTCCCGTATCATTATTTATGATTGTGTAAGTATTACCTGAAAGGGATACAACAGGATTTACTTGTCCTTCGTTATCATAAGTTTCTTTTTTTGCGATATTTTTTGATTGAACTTCAGGATTCTCTAGTAATTTTTTAGACCCGGTATAAACATTAGCATAATAGTAGCTGTTTACAATGTAGTTATAATTTGGGTCTGCACTGGATAATTGCTGCCAACTTTCTAATACAGATTCGTTTTCACCATCTTTATATGAATATTGTAATTCTGTATAATCCGTGGTTTTAGGAGCATTAGGAACTTCCAGCCCTAAAAGTCTGTTAAACAAATTAGCACTCTGATTAGCAAGCGCAGTTCTGGCTTGGTTAATCTGCTGTCCTTCCCATTCAGTATTGGTTTTTCTTGCTGTTAGTGCTAAATATCTTGCTTGCGAAGCTGCCATTCCCATAGCGGAATCTCCTATTTGATTACGTTTTATTGTTTAATAAAATTTTTGACAAAGTCAACATGATAAACGGCACAACAATGCATTCGCTTTAAATAACATAGAAAAAATACTACTTTTAGATGAAATTAAACGACCATATCGTTAAAGTCTTTTGCATCATCATAGTTAAACATATGAATAAATGTATAAAGCATTTTAGCAGAAAACTTTTTAGAACCTACTTCAAGCATAGTGCGAAGAACCTCTTTGTTATTAGCAACTACGGTGTGAGTTCTATTAAATGCCAAATTGTCATAGAAATTCGCAACATTAATTATTTGACTGTATTCAGAAATAAAATCATTTGACAAACCTTGCGGGTAACCTGAGCCATCATTATTTTCGTGGTGTTCAAGAGCAACAATAGCGACTTCTTCAGGAAGTTCAAGAGCATCCTTAATTAGTTTATAACCAAGAATTGTGTGTTCTTTTACAGAATCTTCGTTCATTGTAATCAAAGCTTGCATATCAGGCATATCAATTTTAATTTTACCTATATCATGCAAGAGCGCAGCCAAAATAACTTGGTCAATTGCAGAAGTCGTAAACTCAAGTTTAGTCGCGATTAAGCCTGACATAACAGCAACATTAAGAGGATGACAAAGCTCGTATTCACCTAAAAACCTAATCCTAGAACCTTTGCTTGATTTGTTGAGTTGTTTATAAACTTCTGTTTTTAAAACTCCAATAAGAGAATTTAATTTTAGCAAGCCTTCTTCAAAATAACCTTCTAAAAATAAATCTAAAATACGTTTGTAAAAATATTTAATCTTAGCCTGAGTTTCCATTTTCACATAAGCATCTTTGTTGAGAACAGTTTGGAAATCGGTAGCATCCAAGCTATCGTAAGAAAAATTCAACAACTTTGACGGCATTTTTTTGTTTGTATTTTGAGCTTGAGTAACCTCTTCTTCTTGTTCTGCTTCTGAGTGAAATTCTTCAGTATAAACATTTACATGATTTTTTATCATGATAAGTTTTCCAGGAGTAAGAACTTCACCAGCTTCAAGAATTTTTCCTTTATTTTCTGAGTACAAATCAAAAGGTAAAACCTTATAATTACTCAATTCTTTGTTTGTAACTATTCTCATAGTTAGAATTATAGCACTTTTAGAATATTAAACATACGCTATTTGTTCTATTTTTTTTAATAAAAAGCTAATGGTGCAAAAAATTGCACCCTACTTTGCCTAATTAATATAAATTCAATATAGAACGTATTTTTATAAAGGATGTAGGGTGCAATTTTTTGCACCATTAGCTTTCTATAACTCTCTTCTACCTTCGATAGCTCTCGCTAAAGTCACTTCGTCAGCGTATTCCAAATCCGCTCCGACAGGCAACCCGAAAGCAATACGAGAAATTTTTATGCCAAACGGTTTGATTAATTTTGTTAAATACAAACTTGTCGCTTCGCCTTCAACTGAAGGTGATAATGCCAAAATAACTTCCTGAACTTCTTCATTTGTAAGTCTTTGGAGTAATTCTTTTATTCTAATATCCTCTGCACCTATTCCATCCATTGGAGAAATAAGACCTTGTAAAACGTGATAGAGTCCTCTATATTCATTTGTTTTTTCAATCGCAATCAAATCTTTCGTTTCAGCAACCACACAAATTACCGAACGATTACGATTTGTTGAAGAACAAATTTCACAAGGGCTTTGGGTTGAAATATTAAAACAAATTTCACAAGTTTTTGAATTTTTCTTTGCTTCCAAAATCGCATTGGCAAATTTTTCAACCTCACTTAATGGCATTTTAAGCACCTGAAAAGCCATCCGTTGTGCAGACTTCGGTCCAACGGACGGAAATTTTTGAAATTGTTCTATTAATGTTGCTATTGATTTTGGATAAATCAAAACTTCTCCTAAGTAGAGGAGTTGATAAGTTTAGAAGTTTATAAGAAATTTTAGATTATTTACTTTTTATAAATCATGTTCATCTCTTTAAATTTTTATAATTTCTTCTAAACTCCTCAACCTCTAAACTTCTAAACTATTGAACCTAATTTAATTAAAATAACCCTGGTATACTGATACCACCTGTTACTGATTTCATTTTTTCTTCCATAACTTTTTGAGCTTTACCTGTTGTTTGGTTAATAGCTGTTGTGATAATATCTTCTAACATTTCAATAGTGTCTTCTGAAACAGAAGATGGGTTTTCCGGATTAATAGCTTCTGCAGAAAGTTTAATTGATTTGAATAAACCTTTACCGTCGCAAACAACTTTTACAGAACCGTTTGCTGCTTCGCCTGAAATATCCATTTTGTTAAGTTCATCTTGAGCTTCTTTTAATCTTTTTTGAATATTTTGAGCTTGTTTCATCATATTCATCATGTTCATCATAGTTGATTTCCTCCTACCTATGTACTCCCTAAAGTTGTTCTTCTATTTTTGCCATTAAATCATCATCAATGTCGAAATTCGCATAAACATTCTGAACATCGTCATGTTCTTCTAATTTACCTAACAATCTCATGATGCTGATTGCAGTTTTTTCATCTGATACTTCAATTGTATTTTGTGGAACTCTTGTGAATTCTGCTGAAGTTGATTTGAAGCCTTCTGCTTCCAAGCCTTCTGTTACAGGTTGCAAGTTTGGAATAGAAGTGTAAACTTTATATTCATCCTCTTCCTCAACAATATCATCTGCGTCTAGATTAATTGCAGCTTCGAAAAGTTTTTCATAATCCACATCATCTTTGTTAAAAGTAATACAACCTTTTTTATCGAACATCCAACCAACGCAACCTGTTTCACCCAAGTTGCCGTTAAATTTTGTAAAATAGCTTCTAACATCGCCGGCCGTTCTGTTTTTGTTGTCAGTCATAGCTTCTACTACAACTGCAACGCCGCCTGCTGCGTAGCCTTCATAAACCATTTCATCATAGTTTTCACTGTTACCGGCACCAGAACCTTTTTCGATAGCTCTTTTAATATTATCGTTTGGAAGTCCTGCAGCTTTAGCTTTTTCAATAGCAGTTCTAAGTCTGAAGTTGCCTGCAGGATCAGGCCCGCCAAGTTTTGATGCTACAATAATTTCTCTTGAAAATTTTTGAAATTCTGCAGCTCTTAATGAATCTGTTTTAGCTTTTTTATGTTTAATCGTTGACCATTTTGAGTGTCCGCTCATAAATATATCCCCTTATAATTAGTCTGTTCTGCTTTACAATAATACATTAAAGCGTTTTATATAGCAAGAGATATTACAAAGTTTATTATTTCAATTTAAGTTAATACTAATTACTTAGCCGAACAGATTAATGATATTTCTGAAAATAGTCTTACAATATACTCAAACAAGGTTTTATAAAAAAAGGAGAAAACAATTATGAAAAAGATTTTTATATTATCATCCATTCTAATCGTCAGTGTATTTTTACCAAGTTTTGCAACTTGTCCAATTGATGATGATGCAACAGTTTGTTCCGTTCCAGGGTTTAGAGAAAAAGTTTCGCCAATTTATAACCCAAACAGCAACATAAAAGAGTTTTCAGGTTCCCCTGAAGCTCGCCTAGCACCTCTAAACAGGAGTGAAATTCGAAAAGAAGCTAATAGTTTTACACCGACAGAAAACAATTTTAATTACAATTCCAGCTGTCAATTTGGAGTCTGTTTGCAAAACAGAAATACACCATTATTCCAGAAAGCCCAATAAAAACGGGCTTTCTTAAAAAAAACAACAAAAAACATTTTCATAAAATTTTGCTTTATAACAATTGATTTTAACCTTTTAACGTTTTATAATTTCATGCAAAGAGCAACCCCAAAAGCGTAAAATAAGGAGTAGAGTTTTATGAAAATATTATTTGCAGCCGCAGAAGTTTCACCATTTTCAAAAGCAGGCGGTTTGTCTGATGTTGTCGGAAGTTTACCCAAAGCTTTAGAAAAAAACGCTGAAATTGCAATTTTTACTCCTCTACACGGATGTATTGATAGAGATAAGTGGGGTATTAAAGAGTTAGAAAATTCTGAAATGTGGATAACTTTCGGTTCTTCGCCTCAAAAATTTAAACTCCACATGACAAAACTTCCGAACACAAATATAAATGTGTTTTTTGTTCAAAGTGATTGGTATTTTTCTTGTTTTCAAGAGGTTTATCCGCGCTGGCTTGACCCGCGTTACGAACACGAAAGATATATTGCGTTTTCTCTTGCTACATTAGAATACGCAAAACAACTTAATTTTAGAGCCGATATAATTCATTCAAACGATTGGCATACTGCAATGATTCCTTTGTATATCAAAGCGAATTATAAGTTTGATGAATTTTGGTCTAAAACTAAAAATGTTTTTGAAATCCATAACTTGGCTTATCAAGGAGTTTGGTTTGAAGATATTTTGGATTTTGCCAATATGAGAAAAGATATCGTGTTTAATGAATGGGGATGCGAACACTACGGACGCGTTAATTGGATGAAAGGCGCAATAAATTATGCAGATAAAGTAGTTGCGGTTTCTCCGAATTATGCAAAAGAAATATTAACACCGGAATACGGTGAAGGAATGGACTACACACTTCGTGGTCATACCGATAAACTTGTGGGGATTGTAAACGGAATTGACTATGATGTTTTCAATCCAAAAACTGATAAAACATTAGCTAAAAATTATGACGTAAGTTCTTTAGAAAACAAAGAAGATAACAAAAAGAAAATTCTTGAATATTTTGGCTTAAAATACAACCCGGAAAGACCACTTATTGCTTTAATTTCAAGATTAGTTGACCAAAAAGGATTAGATTTAATCCGACAAGAAGAAAATAATTTGCGTAACCTTGATGCCGATTTTATTTTCTTAGGTTCAGGTGACAAATCTTATGAAAATCTATTTATTTGGCTTTCAAATAATACTCCAAACATCAGAGCCTATATTGGTTATAAGGCGGATTTGGCAAACTTAATTTATGCAGGAAGCGATTTCTTCTTGATGCCATCAAAGTTTGAACCTTGCGGGCTTTCTCAACTAATTGCAATGCGTTTCGGCTCATTACCTATCGTTCGTGCAACCGGCGGCTTGGAGGACACCGTAACCGGCTATCCGCTAGATAATTCTAACGGCTTTAAGTTCTGGGGCTATAACGGAAATGCAATGAAAGATGCAATCTTATGCGCGATGAATGTTTATAAAGACAAATACACATTTAATGCAATGCGCCAAAGTGCAATGAAAGCTGATTTCAGTTGGAAAGAAAGCGCTAAAAAGTATTTGGATATGTACAGAGCTTTGGTGTAAATTGCTCTTTAGTTTGTAGAATCAAAAGTTAATAATACCCTCTCCCGCCTTCGGCACCCTCCCCCGAGGGAGGGAACTAAAGTCGTTCGTTTTTTGTGATTTACTATGCGCTAAACAACCACAAGTAATCCCCTCCCTCGGGGGAGGGTGCCGAAGGCGGGAGAGGGTATTATCAATTAATAAAAAATAAATAAATTAATTCATCTTTACAAACAAAAATCTCTTAACATTTTATATCAAGTGTTAAGAGATTGGCGAAATTCGCGTCGCTAGTGCGTTCTATTTTTGAAAAATTTGAATTTTTTTGACAAAATTTCTTAAAGACCAATATATTAGGATTTACATTGTAAATTATTTTTTGAAAACGTATATAAATAAAAGCTTTTGTGTTAGAATTTTTATACGAAAAAAATCTCTTAACACTTGATATAAAAAGTTAAGAGATTTTGGCAAGAAAAAAGAGGGTCAAACTGAGTAGTGGCGGTAAATTCTCCGATAAAAGAAATAGAAATTATAAATCAAATAAAAGATTTATTTAAGCAACGCGAACATCATCGAGGTTATTTGTTGTTCACACTTTCTATTAATACGGGAATTAACCTAAAAGATCTTTTAGAGTTAAACGTAAAAGATGTAAAAAATAAGCAATATTTAGCGATTGGCGAGGGGCATATTGTGCCTTTGAGCGAAGAGTTGCAAGCCTCTATTTCTGAATATATAAATGGGCGACGCTTGGAAGAGCCGTTATTTAAGAACAAAAGCGGAGAAAGATTGGATAGAACATCGGTGTTTTATATTTTTAAAATGATATGTATGGAGTTGGGGCTGCAAGATAAGTATTCCGTGGTTTCTTGGCGCAAAACTTTTGCGTATCACTATTACAAAAAATACAGAGATTTGTCCTATCTACAATGGCTTTTCAATCAAACCAAAGTAGAAGACACGCTTAAATTTATCGGGGTCGAAGAAAACATGAACTTGAGATTTAGAGAAGGAGTTGGGTTGTAGAGCATTAATTATTAGAGGCATTTTAATAAGGAATACAAAATGAATTATAAGCTAATAAATATGAAAATATTCGGCGATGAACGGGGTAAACTTGTTTCTTTGGAAGGTGGGAAAAATATACCATTCGACATTAAAAGAGTTTATTATATTTTTGACACATTGCCCGACCAAGAGAGAGGAAAACACGCGCACAAAGAATTGGAACAAATAATCGTTGCAATGGATGGGGCTTGTCAATTTGTATTGGACGATGGCGAAACAAGAGAAACTGTTTGGTTAAATAGGCCTGACGTCGGTTTGTATATTGGTAAAAACATGTGGAGAGAGATGCGACATTTTTCTTATGGTTGCAAGCTTATGGTCTTGGCTAGCACGCACTATGATGAAAAAGAATATATACGAGATTATGACGAGTTTTTAAAAGAGGTAAATAGTTGATGATAACTATTAAACCTTACTTGTCTGAAAATAAAGCAATATGGAATGAATTTATTGAAAATTCCAAAAATGGTATTTTTATGTTTAATAGGAATTTTATGGAATATCATTCTGATAGGTTTATAGATAATTCTTTGATGTTTTTTGATAATGATAATTTAATTGCAGTTTTACCAATGAA
>CAKVGS010000033.1 GCA_934747335.1 uncultured Candidatus Melainabacteria bacterium | reverse complement strand
ACAGCTTGTCTTTGAGATAAGATAAGTTTGTTTTTCTTAGGATCAGCTTCAAGAACTTTAACTTCGATTTTTTGATCAATTAAACCGTCAAATGGAGTGCCTGTTCTTAATTGAGAAGATGGGATGAAGCCTTTAAGGTCTGCAACATCAACCAAAACGCCGCCTTTAACAGTTGAAACAACCTTAGCAAGGATTGTATCGCCTTGGATTTTAGCGTCATTAAGTTGAGCCCAAGCTTGAGCAAATGCGATTCTCTTAAGAGATAATTGCATAGCATCTTCATTGTTTTCTTCTTTTAATACGTAGAATTCTCTAACGTCACCGATTTCTAATTCTTCAACGTCGCTTGATAATTCTCTGTTTGACAAGAAAGCTTCCATTTTAGCGCCTTTTACGCTTACAAGATAACCGTCTTGTTCTTTTTTAATTACTGTACCTTCTACGATATCAGCAACTGTGTTAGATTTAGCAAAGCTTTCTTCTAACAGCATTTCAAATTCGTCTTTAACTTCTGTTGTCATTTTTTATTTTCCTTTCTTTTGTGTATTTCTTTTATTCTAGTTGAAAAGTTGAATGGTGGAAAAGTTGAATAGTTTATTTAATTCCCTTCGGTCATAAATCATATAAAAATGTGAGCATTTGCGAACTTAATGAACTGTTCAACCTTTCCGCTTTTCAACTCCTCAACTTTTCATAAACTTTTCATCAGTTTTTTATCCTATCAATTACTTTATCAATAATCTTTTGTGGAGTAGATGCGCCGGCTGTAATTCCGATTGATTTAACTCCTTCTAAATCGTTTTTATTTAATTCGGTATCATTTTCGATATGAATTGTTTTTGTGCAATCTTTTAAAATTTCTGCCAAATGACTTGTATTGGCACTTTTTCTTGAACCAACAACTATCATTAAATCGCTTTCTTTTGCAAGCTCTTTCGCTTCTTTTTGACGCATAGCAGTTGATTGGCAAATTGTATTATAAATTAAAACTTCTTTTGCTAACGTGTTCAAATAATTAACAACAAGGTTCAGAGAAGAAACCATTTGTGTAGTCTGAACAACAACTCCAACTTTTCTGTGTGATTTTATTTGCGTGGCATAAGGAGTAAGTTCTTCAATAGAAGTTGCCACAACAACTTTATCAGAATATAAATCGGCATTTGCCTTAATTGCCATAACTTCAGGATGATTAGGCTTGCCTACAATTACTACAAAATAATCGTTTTTTGCAAGTTCAACGGCTCTTTGTTGAACTTTTTTGACGTCAGGACAAGTTAAATCGACAACTTCAAAACCTGCGTTTTTAATTTGTTCAAAAACCTCAGGAGTCGCACCATGACTTCTGATTATGCAAATTCCATCGCCTTGAGCAGGAATGTCATAAATAGTTTTTATCCCTAATGACTCAAGTTCATTGATTACATCTGTGTTATGAATAAGTTCACCCAAGATATAAATATTCTTATCAGGGTTTTCTTGTTTCAATTTTTTTGCTGTTTCTACTGCTCTTTTTACTCCGTAGCAGAAACCTGCAAATTTGGCCAGTTTGATATTTGGATTACTCAAATATTTGTAATTCACTTTCTAAAGAACTAGAGGAATAACCTCAGTAACTCTATTTAAGCGTAAACATGTTGTAATGTAAAGAGGATATAGATTTAAGAAAAATAAAAAGGGCTTGAGAAAGCTCAAACCCGCAGAGTCGTAATACTGAAATAGTTTAAAATTTTTGAATGCAATAGAGGAATAATTTTGTTTTAAATATGTTGTTGGGCTGAAAGCCCAACCTACTGCAATTCTACATTTTATGAGCGAAGTGAATTTAATAATTTTCCACTTTCAATTTTTCATTTTCAATTAATTAAATTCCCCTATTACCTTATTTCCTTTCCTTGTAATATTCCCTAATCTTAACTTTTGGTACAACAGACATACCTGGAATTACAGAATATTCTTGTAAGTCTTCCTTATTTGTAAATACGATTTTTACAGGAATTCTTTGAACAATTTTTACAAAAGAACCAACTGCGTTTTCAGGTGGGAATAAGCTTGCTTTAGCACCTGAACTTCTTTGAATACTGTCGATTTTGCATTTAAAAACTTTATCAGGATAAGCGTCGATTTTAACATCAACATCCATTCCTTCTTTCATTTTTGTAAGTTGAGTTTCTTTGTAGTTAGCTACAACCCAAACATCGTGAGGAACAACCACAAACAATGGGCTTCCCGGTTGAACCATCATGCCAACTTCAACTTTTTTGTTAGAAACAGTACCATCAATCGGCGCTTTAATATCCGTATATTCTAAAGCTAATTCTGCTGCACGTTTTTGAGCCTTCAATACATTCAAATCGGCATCTGCAACTTTTGCGCTCTTTGCAGGATTTTTAGAAAAAATAGACTGATCAGCAGTTGTTTGTTTTGCTTGTTTTGTTTCTAAATTTGTTCTTGCTTTGTCCAAAGTTTGTTTGGATACAGCACCTGCTTTATAAAGATTTTCGTATCTTTCGACATCTTTTCTTGCAAGTTCAATTTCTGAATTAGCAGCACTTAAATTTGCGTGTGCATTTTGTTGATTTAACAAAGCTTTTTCATAAGCCGCAGTTGCTTGGTCTAATTTTACTTGGTAATCAATTTTATCAATAACCGCAACAACTTGCCCTGCTTTTACAGGCTGATTATCTTTTACAAGAACTTTTACAATTTGTCCTGATACTTTAGGCGAAACTGAAACCGTTGTTGTATCAACATACGCGTCATCTGTGGATTCAGAACCTAATGTATCATATAAAAAGTAACCGCCTACAATAACTGCTACTATTGCTAGTAATGTGAAAAAATATCTCTTTTTCACAGGCAATTTTTTTGTATCTTTTTCTTCTATTTTATTTTCGTCGCTCACTTATATATTCCTTTCATTTTGTTAGGGAATAAGGTAATAGGGCAATAAGGGAATAAGTGGTATTAATTTTTAGTTGTTCTTTGCGCTCAATTTTCAGGATATATTATGGTTTGCGTCGTCGCTTAAATTGTCATTGCGAGAAAATCGTGAGATTTTCGTAGCAATCTGTTTACCCTTTTATTGTACGCATTTTATTTAAAATATTTTTTAAATCTCTTATTCCCTTATTACCATATTACTTTATTCCCTTTTATTAAATTTGTATCTCCAAAGTTTCGTCTAAAATTTCTCTTAATTCTTTTAACAAATCACTAACTCTTCCAACATCACTATTATTAATTTTTTCCATAACACGTTGAAAGTGTGGTTTGATTTTTTCTAAAACTTCTTCTGCTTTTTTAACCCCTTCATTCGTAATTTCAACGATTTTTACCGGTCGATTATTCTTTATTGAAAGCGTTCTTGTTACATAACCGCGCTTTTCTAAAGAGTCCAAAAGCTTTCCTGTGTTAGCTCTGTCTTTCAAAATAATTTTTGCTAAATCTCTTTGACACATTTTAGGGCTGTTTGCAAGAACGTCCAAAACTGAATATTCTTCACAACTTATCTCTGTACCATATTTTTCAAAGACTTGCGAACCTAAAAGTTTACAATATTTAGCAGTTAATTCTATTTGATAAAATATTGTATTAGTAAAATGTTCCTGCATCTTTTCTAAACTATCCTTTATTAATAATATGTTATTTTTACAACATGTTGCATTTGCAACACATTAATACTAACATTCTTTTTAAGAAAAATCAAGAGGGGCTTTTTAAAAAAGGTTAAAAATATATTTTAGTTAATAAAAACACACAAATCTTGCACTAATAATTTTATTTTAATGCTAAAATTCCATCTAATTTTTTAAAGATTTCTACTAAATCACTCATCAAAACTAATTCTCCTCTTAATCTTGATGCGCCTTGGAAACCATTTACGTAATAAGGGTAAAATTTTCTGCAAAATTTCACACCAATATCTTCTCCGCGAAACTCTACTTCTTTATTCAAATGTTTTTTTAGAGTTACAATTTTTTCTTCTAAAGTTGGTGGTGCGATATATTCTCCGCAATTAATATATTTTTCTACTCGATATAAAAGTGAAGGGTCACCCAATGCACCGCGCCCGATTGCAACTCCATCAGCTTGAGATTCTTCCAAGCATTGAACGGCTGTTTCAATCGAAACCACATCTCCGTTTGCAAAAACAGGAATATCAACATTACGTTTAAGCTCTGCAATCTTTTTCCAGTCAGCTTTTCCTCCGTACATTTGAGAACGAGTTCTGCCATGGATTGTAATAAAATCTGCGCCTGCTTCTTGCATTTTTTGACCGTATTCAACGAAATTTAATTCATCAAACGTATAGCCTAAACGGAATTTTACGCTTAAAGGAATTGAAATGTTAGCTTTCGTTGTACGAACAATTTCTTGCGCTAATTCTACATTTCTCATCAACGCGCAACCGTCAGTTCCTTTAACCACCTTATTTACGGGACATCCCATATTAATATCAATCATATCAGCATATTTTTGAAGATAATTTGCGCATTCGGCAATCATTTTCGGTTTATGTCCGCTTAATTGATACGATATTGGTGAATGGTCTTCGCCACGAGCAACTATGTCAGTGTCTTTAACCTGTGTCAAAGCTTCCGAACTTATCATCTCTGTTGTTAAAAGACAATTTTTTGAATATTCACGCACAAGAGAGCGTAAAACATAGTCGGTAATTCCTGCCATTGGTGCAAGCGAAACCCTGCTTGATATTAATGCTTGAACCTTGTTTTTATCCTGCATAAGCCTTTAATTCACCCATTCTTGTTTTTGCGTATTTTAAGTATTCATCATCTGTTGTGTAGCTTGAAATAAACTTTTGATAATATTTATAAGCTTCTTTATAATTGTTCAAGCTGTCATAATCAACCGCTACCATGTAATTTGCAATTGGAAATTCTTTTGAATATTTAAGTACATTCAAATAGTCATTAATCGCAAGTTTTGGTTGTTTTTGCTCATCGTAAATCAACGCTCTATAATAATATGCGTAAGCATTTTGCGCATCTTTTTTGATTACGTCATTAAACTTTAGCATAGCAGTTTGGAAATTATTTTTCTCAAACAAATCAATACCTTCGTTTAAAATTCCAACCGAACCGTTTTGTACAACATAAGTCAACAATTCTTTTGCGTCAGAATTAGGATTAAGTCCGACAGCTTTTTTTAGATATGTTTCAGCAAGTGACCAGTTTTGTTGTTCAGAGTACAAATATCCGATATAGTAAGGAATTTCTGCATTTTTAGGATTAATTTGTTCTGCTTTTTTGTAATACTCAATTGCACTGTTAAAATCGTTCAAAGCTTGATAAGATGATGCCACACCGAGCATAGAATCTTCTGTTGCAGGATTAATTGCCAAATATTGTTGAATAGCTTTTTTGTAATCCTTATTATCAAAACTTGAAGATGCTGTCGCAAGTTTTGTTGAAACAGAGTCATTCTGAACACTTTGCAGAGTTTTAAGTACCAAATTATTTGTCGGGAACTTTGCTTTAGCTGAGTTTAGTGTGCTGATAGCATTATTGTAATCTTCTTTTGATGCATAACAAATCGCCAAATTTACATAAGCATCAATATTTGAGGCATTTTTAGAAATAACAGCCTTGTAACCGCTAATCGCATCATCAATTTTATTATCTTGGTGCAATTTGTATGAGTATTCGTAAATCTCTTCATCCGTACCGTTTTGGTTAAGGTATGCAATATATTCTGATGGTGAAAGTGCATCCTTCATCGCGCCTGAAATTTCAGCTTTCGCACCTGCATTATTAGGGTCGATTGCAAGAATACGTTTATATAAATTTAAAGCAGTTTTATTATCGCCCATTTCTTTAAACACTTGTGCTTTATATAAAAGTGCTTGAGTGTTGTTTGGGTATAAAGTCAAAACAGAATCGTACGACTGAATAGCTTTTTGGTATTCTTTTCTTTGTTGGAAAAGTGTTCCGACATTCAAACGAGTTGTTACGTTAGAAGGATTAATCTGTTCAGCTTTTCCGTAATAACTTAAAGCTGTTTCATAATCGCCCTGTGCTTGTTTAATAGCACCCAAGTTTGCGTTAAGTTCGGCATCTGATGGAGTTACGGCAAGCTTTTTCAGATAAATTCTTTCCAGTGCGTATAAAACTTCCATGTCGCCTTTTGAATTTGCTAAAGCTTCGTTATACTGTGCAACTGCATCATCATAGCGTCCTAATTTATCCAAAGTTCTTGCGTATTTCATTCTAAGCACGCCGTTGTTTGGATTTAAATCAAGTGCGATTTTGTAATAATCGGCAGAACGAGGTTCGTTACCTAAAAGTTTAAGCAAATCCGCAACTTGCATGTTAGCATCTGATGCCATTTTATCTCCTTGCGCAGCTCTTGAAAATTCATACGCAGCGGCTGATAAATTTCCCATTGCACGCAATTCTTCTCCGCGTTTATATCTTCCGCTCGGTGTTGAATCAAAACTAATTACTTTTAAACATTGATTTAAATTCTCCGAAGCTGAAGCAATCATGCCTGCTGAATTTTGAACAGTTTGTTCTTTGTTCGGATAAATTTTAAGGTAAAAAAGTGCGCTTCTAAAATCATTAGCGGCTTTATCATAATTTTTGTCCTGATTTGCGTAATAAGTTGCTCTTGCAAGATAAGCATTGATAAGTCCGATTCTTGCAGAATTATCAAGATAATTAATTCTTAAAGCTTTTCTAAATTCTACGATTGAAGAAGAATACTGATTAGACATCAAATAATTTTGACCTGCGTTATAATGCTCGGCAAAAGCTCCGTTTGGCGCAGCAAAAACTTGGTTTTGTCCTAATACTGCACATATAGCTAAACAACAAATTAATACTTTTCTTTTCATAACAATATATTACTATAAGCAATTTAGAAAGTGAATAAGAAAACAAGGTAATTACTATTTTAGAGTCAATTGTAACAATTTTTGTAAATTTTTGTAAAATTTTCTTGACACCATGTTTCATGAATTTAAAATTTATACTAACATGCCATGTATCAACTATCCCCAAATCTCCTCCCAAAATTAATAGAGAATAGTGATACTGACTCAGAGCATGGGTCAGTTTTTCTTATGTTTTTTTAATAAAAATCTTAATAACTTTTAACAAAAATTCTAATTTAATTGACACTTACTCATGTTCGTCTTAACATAAAATTACTCTAGTCGAAATTTCTGCCGGATTTGACGGCTTGGAGCTAAATTGAAAACGTCAGGCAATAGCCTTGAAACGGCTCAATGAAAAGAAAAAAGAAAAGGTAAAAGGAGAAAAAGTTATGCCTACTATGAACCAGCTTGTACGTTCAGAACGTAAAAAGCTAAAAGACAAAACCAAATCACCGGCTCTTATGGAATGTCCACAAAGACGCGGTGTTTGTACTAGGGTTTATACAACAACCCCTAAAAAACCAAACTCAGCTTTGAGAAAAGTTGCCAGAGTAAGACTTACTAACGGATTTGAAGTAACTTCTTATATTCCTGGTATCGGACACAACCTACAAGAACACAGTGTTGTTCTTATCAGAGGTGGAAGAGTTAAAGACCTTCCAGGTGTAAGATATCACATCGTACGTGGTACTTTAGATACAGCAGGTGTTGCTAATAGAACACAAAGCCGTTCTAAATATGGTGCTAAGAGAGCTAAAGGAGGTAAGAAATAATGTCTAGAAGATCTAAACCGGAAAGAAGAATTCCTTCAGCTGACCCTATTTATAACAGCGTAGATGTTTCAAAATTCATCAACAGAGTTATGAGACGTGGTAAAAAATCACTTGCTGAAAAAATATTCTATTCAACAATTACTAAGGTTGAAGAAAGAACAAACGAAAAAGGCTTGGAAATTTTCCAAAAAGCTCTTACAAACGCTACTCCATTATTGGAAGTTAAAGCAAGACGTATCGGTGGTTCTACTTACCAAGTGCCTATCGATGTAAAACCTGATAGAGGTTTCGCTCTAGCTTCTTCATGGATTATTGCAGCAGCAAAAAATAGAAGTGGTAAATCATTCGTAGAAAAACTTACAAGTGAATTAGTTGACGCTTCTAACGGTAACGGCGCAGCTTGCAAAAAACGTGAAGATACCCACAGAATGGCTGAAGCTAACAAAGCGTTTGCTCATTACAGATATTAATATTTTAATATTTATAAGTAAAAAAGACGTCTGTAACAGGCGTCTTTTTTGTTTACAAAAATAAAAAATTTTTATATAAACCAATTGCAAAGTTTTTCTCTGCACAAATCTTCTTCCAATTCCTGAATAATATTTGTTCTTGTCATTTCATAAGTCACCGGCGTTATAGATATTTTATTATTACGAATAGCGGCAATGTCAGTAGAAGCGTTTTCAGGTTCATTAATTAATTCACCTGCCATCCAATAATAAATCTTACCACGCGGGTCAACCCGTTTTTCATATGCATCTGTGAACATACGACTGCCTAATTCCGTCGCTTTTACACCGCCAATGTCTTCTTTTTCTAAGCCCGGAACATTTACATTCAAAATAGTTTTAGATGGAAATTTTGTTATGTCAATCTTATCTAACAGTGTTGCTATAAATTCTGCTGCAACTTTAAACGCTTCATATTCCGTGCTCATACTGGCTAATGAAGTTGCAATGCTGGGATACCCCATCATGGCACCTTCCATCGCACAACTTACCGTTCCTGAGTACAAAATATCCGCACCTAAATTTGGTCCATGATTAATGCCGGAAATTACCAAATCAGGAAGTTCATCTTTTTCCAAGATTGCATTAATTGCTAATTTTACACAGTCCCCCGGAGTTCCTGTTGTCATCCAACAACGCTTTGCGCCGTATTTTGCGTCAACTTCCTCTACTCTTAAAGGTGTTTGAAGTGTAAGTGAATGTCCTGCGGCACTCCTTTCTCTGTCGGGTGCTACAACATAGACATCATGATATGGTGAAAGTGCTTCTATTAATGCTCGAATGCCATTAGCTAATATTCCATCGTCATTTGATATAAGTATTTTCATTAAAATTCTCCTGGATATTTTTATTATAACAGAAATTATAAAAAAAATTGTTACAAAACTTTACAATTAAATTGGGTGATTTTTTACAAAGATTTAGCTGTAATTTTTTACTTGCTATCTTAATAATACTGTTTAATGATGTGCTTTTAAGAATACTTTCTTTACCTAAAAAAAATATACAGAAGTTCGTCTTAACATTTCCTTTACAAAAGCGAAAAACATGGCAATTTTTATTTTCAGGCGCTTTTAAATATATATGTAAGTTGATATAATCAATTTATATCACGGATTTGATATCCCTGTGTGAAGAAGTAATGTGTATGATAAACAAAATCGGTGTAGACAATACTAGCAAAATAAATAGCAATAATGTTCGTCAAAAAGAACAGAGCAAACAAAATCCAAACTTCAAAGGTGTTGGAGCTATTGCTTTGGCTGGAATTCAGGCGTGTGAAAGAATGCCTATGGTAAACGTTACTGTCATTGATATGTTGTCTGCAATTCTTCCAAGAACAATTGTCGAATCTATGACAAACTGGTTTGCCGGTTTTGAAGCTTTTAGAAGAGAATCCTCAGGACTTGTTGTAAACTGTTTAATTCCGAGCCTTGTAACTTTAGGAATTGCAAAGTGTATCAATCCTGCGATTATGCCAAATGGTGTAAATATGTCGAGAAGTTGGGCGGACAGTTCTTTAATCGATAAAGCTTCTGATTATTATAAAAATGCTCAGTCTTCAGATAAAGTCCAAGAATCTTTGAAAAATATTTTAGGTAATATTGAAGGCTTTGAAGGCAAAAATAAAATTGTATTTAAAGATGCTTTAAAAGCGGAAGAAATTGAAAAATATTCAAAAGAACTGGCTGAATTGTCACGTTCAACGAAAAATGATAGAACTGTTCGTAAAGAAGTAAAAAAACTTGCAAGTCAGATTATTGAAAAGGTGCATGTTGCAGATAATGTCAAATTGGCAGATAATGAAAAAATTGTAAATGCTTTGTCAGTAAATTCAATGTTAGAAGATTCCGTTAAATACTTTAAAGAATTTCAAAAATCAGGCATCGGAATAGAAGAATTTGCTCAAAAGAGTAAAAAACTTGTTAAAACTAAGAGTTTAGCAGGTTTAGCAGTAATTCTTCCGCTAGCTGCTTCTATGCAATACATTAACCGTTGGATTACTGGAAAAGTTTCAGGTGTTAAAGGTGCACCAATTTATGATGATTTTGGAAAAGAAAAAGATAATGTTGAAGAAACAGCTAAGGCAAAAGAAGGTTTGTTAAAACAAAAACTGATATCCATTTCTTCAATGGTCGGAGTTTCACTTCTTTCCATGATGAAACGTCCAACTATGAATATGCTTGAATTTAAGGGAATGTTCCCGACAATGGATCAGGCAAGAATAATTTCAACAACAACATTTGCATCTCGTATGGCAGCAGCTGATGACAAAAATGAACTGGCAGAAGCTACTGTAAGAGATATTGCAACATTCTCAGGCTTATACTTCTTAGGTGATTATGCGGCAAAAGGCGCGGCTACACTTATTCAGAAATCAACAGGTGTATCATTGCTTAACGATACAAAACCTCTGAATGGCGATGAAAATGTATTTAAAAAAGCTTGGCATTGGGTTAAAGATGTAAATATTAAATCTTCAGAAGAAGTTGTAAGTAAAACTCAGCAAGCATTAAACGGTGCAAAACCAACCGATGCGCAACTTAAGACCATAGAAAAAGAATTAAAGCACGCACGTGATTTGCGTTCTGCTTGCCAAGTTGCCAACCTTGGTGTATCATTAGCATTATTAGGGATTATCGTTCCACTTTATACCAGACATAAAACTAAGAAAAAACATGAAGAAGCACTAAAGCTTGCTCAAGAAAAAGCACAAACTACACAAATCGAAGAAACACAAAAAGAACAAGTGACTCCTCTAAACGTGAAGTATCATAAGCTTACAGCAGGTTTTAGAGCAGATACTAAACTAGCAAGGTAAATATGAAAGTACAATTTAATCAACAACAAAATTACAACCCTCAATTTAAAGGTCCAATTGATACAGGTTTGAGATATTTAGCTACAAACCAAGCAGTTGGTGCAAATGGTGTAGATTTTTGTTCAATGGTAGCACCAAGAACAGCAATTGATTTTGTTCAACGAGGTCCGGCTGCCGGTTTAGAAACCGGTAGACGTGAAATTATGGGAACCGTAAACGACTCTTGTATCGGCTTGTTTGGTGCAGGTGCCGGTTGGTTAATTGCAAAAAGTTTAAACAAAAAATTTGGATTGAATGTAAATAATATATTTACAGCTCCTGAAACATTAAATATATTATCAGAAAATAAAGCTCAACAAATTAAAGAAAATAAATCACAATTAGATTATATTAAAACAACTTTAGAAAACGTAAAAGCATATAATCCTGATTCAAAAACTGCGGATAAGGATGGTTATACAAGAATTTCTAAAGAAAAAATTGATGAAGTTGCAAAATATTTAGACGAGTCTTTAAATAAAGAAGTTAACTTTAATCTTTGGACGAAAAAAACAACTCATGCTTCAAGAGAAGCAATGATGAATAAGATAACAGAAAGCACAGGCGCGCAATCCGAATATATTCTTGAATCTTTGGATAAAAAATCTGTAAGTAAAACTAATTTAAAATCTTTGTTAAACGATATTTATATAGTTTCAGATTCTTTTAATAAAGATAAAGTTAAAGCTGCATTTACAGAACAAATAAAAGCTGGAAAAGGCGTAAAAGATAATGCTTTTATTCAAAAACTTTCAAAATTTATGAAAACTCGTTCTGCAATTGGTTTTGGAATAGCAACTGCAATCGGATTTTCAGTTCAGCCTATTAACATGTATTTAACAAAATTGAAAACAGGTTCTGACGGTTTTGTTGGTGTAGAAGGTCGTTCAAAAGATAAAAGTGCAGGCTTTAAAGCTATTAAAGTTGCAAGTTCGGCAGCGTTCTTCTCTATGATTCTAAGTACATTAAATATGTCACCTGCGTCATTCATAAAATCACCGGCAAAATTTATGGAAAAAATGTCATTCAATGGTAAAATGCCAACTATTAACCAATTAAAAGGTTTGTATGGTTTAACAATTATTTCAAGAATTTTCTCTACTCGTGATAAAGACGAGCTTAGAGAAAGTTTGACAAAAGACTTTTTAGGTTACGTAAGCTGGTTGATTCTTGGTGATATCGTAAACAAACTTGTTGCAGACGGTTTGGATAAAACTACAATGAATTACAGAGCAGATTCTAAGAATGCAGGCAAATTTAAACGTACGTTTAATGGTAGCTTAAAAACAAGAGATGAAGTTCTTGTAGAAACTCTTGCAAACAACGGTATTTCTACAACAAAAACAGAAAATGGTAAACTTCTTAATAAGAAATTCAATGAAATGACTAAGGATTTGGATAAATTGCCGGAAGCTCTTAAAAAAGCTACTAAAAAACGTTTGAGAACATTAAATATTGCTCAGGTTGCAGGTTATTTAACAGCCAGCTTAGTTCTTGGTCTCGGTATTCCAAACTTGAATATTTATATTACGAATACTCTTGATAAAAAGAGAAAAGCAGAACAAGCAAAATTACAAGAACAAAAAATGTCTGCCTAAGCATTTAAAAAGTGTTAATTATAAAGAATTCGTGTTATAATTACACTTGCTAGTTCACAATAATGTAAAAAAATGTAAAAATTAGCGCAAATAAAATTCTTTACAAGTTATTAAATAAATAGCGCAATGTATGAAGGAGATTACGCCGAATGATAAAACCGCTTGGCGCAAACGTACAGACTTTTAAAGCTGATAACAGAACAAAAAACGAAACAGGTGAATATAGGGATCCGTTGATGCAATGGCCGCTCCGTGGTGCTGCATTTACAAACGAAGTCGGTGAAGCTTTAAGACCTGTCATCGGTGGTTATGCAACATTAAGCTGGGCGCCGGCTCTTCTATACATTGGGGCGGATGTTTATGATAAATATAAAAATGACCAAACCGAGTACAGTCCTGACTCAAGACGTTGCTTGAAACAAGCAATTTTCCAAGGTATGGCAAGTATCTTTTTACCTTTGATTGCAGTAAAAGCAGGACAAAATGTATTCGCACAAGCCGGAAAATTTTCTGAAGACAAAATCAGTATTACATCAAAAGAACATGTTTCTAAAGCAGCAGAGCATTTTATAGCAAATGGTAAAATGCGTGCTTTTGATGGAAAAGATGAAGAATGCATAAAAGAATTTTGTGAAAATGTACTTGATTCAAGAGATTATAGCAATAAAAAATCTTCCATAAAAAATATATTTAAGATTTTTAGACTTGATAGCCAAGAAAAGGTTGAAAAATATTCAGAAAAAACTATTAAAGATTTGATTCAATTAAGAAAAAATTTATTGAAACCTTCAGAAGAATTTAAAAATGACAAATGGTTTAAAGCATATAAATCTGATTTAAAGAAAGGGCAAACTTCAAGTGTTGCTGTAAAAAGTGTTTTAACTAATTTTCAACAAAATAAAATGTTAAAAGGAAAAACGATTAAAACAATAGGCGGATTTGTTGCTTTAGGCTTGGCAATAAAACCAATCGATCATTTTGTAGAAGAAGTTTTGATTGGGAAATACGTTGGGCCTGAAATTGATAGATATAAAAAATAAATAATCCTAACGAATTACTCCTTTAGAAGATTAAGAACTTTTAAAATAAATGCTAAAATATAAATGTAAGTCGAAGGCAACTAGTGAATTGTCGGATTTCGACGTTATGTTATGATTAGGCATTGTGTGTGTATTCGACTTACTTCTTTAAAAACCAAATCTTTTCTTCATAATATTAGCCTTGCTCCTTTTGCCTCTCTTCCGAAAGGAGCTTTCTGTTGTGAGTTAAAGGTAGGTTGGGCTTTCAGCCCAACAAATGATTAATGTTTAATTCCGTTAGCCCAATCTCTTGCCAACATCTCACCCTTGCCTTCAGGCTTAATTTTAATTAATCTTAAATACCCGTTACCTGTTTTAACATCAATACCCTGTTTAGAAAAATTCGCAAATTCACCAATTTGAACGCCATTATCATTAGTTGTTTCAAGAGGTTCTGTTTCAAGCACTTTTATAATTTTTCCGTTGTATTCAAAAAACGCTCCGGGGCATTTGTAAACTCCGCGAACTAAATTGTGGATTTCATCAGCGGATTTTGTCCAATCGATTTTACATTCTTCTTTTTTAAGTTTGTCTGCAAAACAAACACCATCTTCGCATTGAGGAGTCGGTTTTAACGTACCGTCTTTTATGCCGATTAGCGTTTTTTCCAATAATTCGGGAGAATTTGATGCACATAGTTCAAAAAGTTCTACACAATTCATATTTTTTGTAATCTCAATCGGATATTTCATACAAATATCACCACAATCGAGTCCTAGTTCAGTAATCATTGTACAAATACCTGTTTTTTTGTCACCATTTATAATCGCACGCTGAATAGGATTTGCACCACGGTATTTTGGAAGTAATGAAACATGAAGATTAATTGTTTCATATTTTGGAATATCCAAAACTTCTTGCGATAAAATTTGACCAAAAGCAAAAGTTACAAAGAAATCAGGCTTAAGTTCTTTTAACGCTTCAATAATTTCAGGCTCTTTTCTGATTGATTTTGGCTGAAAAATTTTAATATCATGCTCAAGCGCAAATTTTTTAATAGGACTCGGTGTAAGTTTATGACCACGTCCTGATGGTTTGTCAGGTTGAGTAACAACCGCCTGAACGTTAAATTTATCTGAGTTATAAAAATGTTCTAATGATGGTAGACCAATATCCGGTGTTCCAAAAAATACAATGTTTATCATGTTATTCCTTATAATAGAGGGTTGGGACAAAGTGTCATCCTAAAATCTTATATTCCCATATTTTTTCTTAAATTTGCGAATATATCCTTTGCTCTTTTTTTAATTAATTCTTCGACAAAAACCGCATGTCTGACATATTCTGCCAAATCGCTATCCTTTGCAGGAATTGGAGGGAAGTTTTTAGCATTAAAATCTTGTCTGAATTTTTCCACAGATTTTAATACAACTTGTTTCATTAAAGGCAATTTTTCAAATTCTTTTTTGCCTTTAGAAATATCACCGCAAAAGCTTATCGCTTGTACTTTCATTAAGCCTCCTTTTCAGCTTCCTTTGCAATCTTTTCTTTCAATAAAACTTCAATTTCTTTTGAAAGTTCAGGTTCATCAAGAATTTTTTCAACATCAAGACTTGGAAGATTATTTTTCTTTAAAACTTCTTCTGCTTCAAAACGATTTATAACGTGGTCAATAAATAAAATGCCGTCTAAATGATCGAATTCGTGCTGAATAGCTCTAGCTAAAAGAGTTCCGTCTTTTGCCTCTAACACAAAAGAACGACCGTTTCTATCCATAGCTTTAACCATAACGTTTGCGTATCTTTTAACATCGGTAAACGCCTCAGGAAAACTCAAACAACCTTCGTGACTAATTACGGCACCTGATTTTTTGATAATCTTCGGATTAATAAAAACCATCGGATTTAACGGTTCGTTGCCCGTAGAAGCATCAATTACAAACACTCTGTAATTTTCACCGATTTGCGGTGCAGCAAGCCCAACACCGTTTTGAGCATACATTGTATCTAATAAATCTTCTACTAAGACTTTGATTTTTTGTGAAACTTTATGAACTTCCTTAGATGGCTGTCTTAAAGAAGGTGTACCATATTTAACAACTTTTTTTACTGACATATTTATTCCCTTTTTTCTATATTTTAGCATAAAAGAGGAATTAATATAAATATCTTTTTACTGAACGACAATCGCGCCGCGAGCGTTTTTTAGCGAGCGAAAGAGTGCGGGTTCACCCGCAACATCCATTTGTCTAACGCTCGTAGGAGCGTAGAAAACTATGGCGTGTTTTCTCTTTCTTTTGGTACTTTTCTTTCTCTTTATTTCGCAAATAAAGAGAAAGAAAAGCACATAAAAACTTTTTAATTCAAAATTCTTCTTACTTTTTCTTCTTTTTGCGATAAAAGAAGAAAAAGTAAGCAAAAAGAAGAAAAGACGCATTTTTTCCTACAACCTCACGGTTGTTGACCAAATGGATGCCGCAGGCAAAGCCTGCACTTTGCGCTCACTATCGTGTGCTAAACGCACACACGTTCGCGGTGCGAATGTCGTTCATTTAATGAAAATAGTTTCTATTTCTTAAAACTCCACAAATCTTTTTGGAACAAAACCAAAAACGGAATTAATTCTAAACGACCTACATACATATCAATAATTAAAATTATTTTAGAAACAGCATGCAATGGTTCAAAGCTTTGCAAAGGTCCAAGCAGGCCGAAACCGGGGCCTATGTTACCGACAGCACTTACTGCACCGGTAATTGCAACAACGGTATTTTTTTCAATCAAACCGAGCAAGAATGCTGAAACCACCAAAAACGCAATATAAAAGAATACAAACATCAAAGTTTGATACAAAATTTCCTTCGGAACAGAATATCTGCCGACTTTGATATCAACAATCGCTTTCGGATGTAAAATCTTCATCATTTCGGATTTCATAATCTTATACACGAGCATCCATCTTAGAACTTTCAAACCGCCACCGGCTGAACTTGCGCAACTTCCGAACATCATTGTTGCAAATAAAAGAACTTTACTTGCATAATCCCAGTTTGCAAAATCTACACTACAAAAACCGGTAGAAGAAATTACTGACGCAACGTTAAAAAATGCGTGGCTTAAAGAATCCCACAAATTATAATGCATATTGCCAAACAACGAACAACTCAATGCAAGTGCAATCAGCATTACAAAACTAAAATAAACTTTAAATTCTTCGTTTCTAAAAAGCACAAGCGGATTGAGTTTCACCCAAGCTCGGTATTGTAAATTATAACTTACACCTGCAAAAAACATAAAGAAAGTAATAACTGATAAAATAGCTCTATTGAAACCAACCAAGCTATTCGCATTTGGAGAAAGTCCACCACCGGAAACAGAGGCTAACGCATCACAAACCGCCTCAAACCCACTCATGCCGGTAAATTTTAAAAGCAAAATCTCTAAAATTGTTAATCCCGCATAAACCTTCCACAAAGCAGCCGCTGTATTTTTTATTCGAGGAGTGAATTTATCCTCAGTAGGTCCCGGCGCTTCTGCAAAAAACAATTGTCTGCCCGCAATCGCAAATTGTGGCAAAATCGCAATAAACAAGACGATAATTCCCATACCGCCAAGCCACTGAGTTAACGAACGCCAAAAGAAAAGCGTTTTTGGATAATCGAACGTTGTTAAAATCGTTGCACCCGTGGTTGTAATTCCTGATGTTGCTTCAAACAAAGCATTCAAAGGGCTTATTCCAAAAAATAAATAAGGAATTGCAGCCAATAAACCCGCAAACAACCAAGAAAATGTTACAACGCAAAGCCCTTCTGATTTTTTAATATCGTTAATGGATTTTATGTTTTCAGTTCCTTTAACAATTTTTCTTAGAGTTACTGATATAAAAAACGCCGTAGCACAAGCAATTAAAAATGGTAAAACTGCGGTATATTCACGATAAAAAAGTGCTACCGCAATCGGTACAAGCAAAACAATGCTGAAATACATTATGCTAAGGCTGAAAGAGTATGCTAAATAAGTTAATCTCATTTAATTTCCTCGAAAAATTCCCTTATAACAGGCGCATTTTCACTTGTTGTAAATATAATCAAATTATCGCCACTCATAACCTGTGTCGTACCGTTTGGAATGATAATTCTTTTGCGACGCTGAATAACACCGACAATCGCCTTAACAGGCAATCTTAATTCCATAATTTTTTTGGTTTCATAATGTTCAGGAATTTCGATAACCAAAACTTCGCCTTTGCCTTGTTCAACAGTCGCCAAAATACCGATATTTGTTTCTTTTACATTATTTTTAATTTCATTTAGCGCAGCAGTTTTTGATGAAATTGCAATATCAATTCCAACTTTTTCAAACAACGCTACGTTTGTACTCTTTGAAACTCTTGAAATTACACGGCCTGCGCCCATGTGTTTTACAAGAAGAGAACACAATAAATTCTTTTCATCATTGTTTGTAACACTTACAACAACATCCGCATCAGAAATTTCTTCCTCGTTTAAAAGTTCAATATCAGTTCCGTCGCCGTTTATTACAAGCGTATTTTCAAGTTCCTGCGCTAAAAATCTGCAACGTTCTTCATCTCTTTCAACAATTTTGATATTAAGCTTCAATGCTTCCAAACTTTTTGCCAATTTTAAGCCAACATTTCCACCGCCAATAATTGCAACGGTTTTTACAAATTCTTTTTCGTGGAAAAATTTACCCGCTAAAATATCCAAAGAATGAGAAAGCCCCATGAATATGACTTTATCGTCTTCATGAAGCACCGTTTCACCATTCGGTATAAATAATTCACTATCTCTTGTAATTCCAACAATAACAGTATCTTTTGGAAACTCACAATTTCTAATCATACTATTGACTAATATTGAATTCTCGGCAATTTTATATTCTAATAGCCTTGCGCGTCCGTCTGCAAAGTTTTCAACATCTAAAGCCTTAGCAACAGTAATGATTCTAAAAATTTCTTGCGTCATGAGTTCTTCCGGCCAAATAATATTGTCGATATAGAAATCACAGTTATATTCCGCATCTTTTGCCAAGCCCAAAGAAGACTTGTATTCTTCTTTACGTACAAAACACATTGTACGGACGGTGCTTATTCTTTTTGCAGTTAAACAAGCAACAATGTTCAACTCATCAGACGCTGTACAAGCAATGAATACGTCTGCATCTTTGATGTTGGCTTGTTTAAGAATTTCGATATTTGATGCGTTACCCGAAATAAAACCGACATCAAGCTTGTTAAACGCGTCGACTTTAAATCTTTCATCATCAATTACCGTGATATCGTTATCTGTATAAAACTCTGTTGCAATCATTGAACCGAGTTCATTTGCACCGAAAATTATAATCTTCATAGGATTATTTAACGCCAAATGCAGAGTAAAGTCAAACATGGCAATATAATAGCTTTTATTACTAATAAAAATCACTTTTGATGCAAACTTCTTCCCTTGTTAGGCATTACTGTCCAAGATAATTTTTAGAAAAATCTCTAAAATAGAATTAAAAACTTTTTTCTTTTTATATCGCAACAAAAAAAAGTAAGAACTATTTTGTAATAAAAAAGTTTTTTATTTAATGTACTTTTCTTTCTCTTTATTTGCGAGGTAAAGAGAAAGAAAAGGACCAAAAGAAAGAGAAAACACGCTATCGTTTTCTACGCTCTTACGAGCGTTTAATCAAATGGATGATTAGCAAGCATAGCTTGCACTCTCACGCTCACTATCGCAGCTAACCGCTGCATGTTCGCGACGCGATTGTCGTTCATTTGATGAAATTTATCACGGACAGTAGTGCCCTAAGGAGAGGGAATGACCAAAAGTCGTTTGATGTTGGCGTAGCCCCTCTCTATGGGAGAGGGAATAAAATCAAATTGAAAGCCGATTGTTTTTTGGGGCTTGAAATTTAGATTTTAGGGAGAGGGTTCGAGCCGTAGGCAATATTTAAAAATTCAATAAATATGTTTGTTAGTGATTGAAGAATGATTTATTAGTTAAATGTTTTGTAGTTCCCTCACCCTAACCCTCTCCCTAAGGAGAGGGAATAACCAAAAGTCGTTTGATGTTTGCGTAGCCCCTCTATATGGGAGAGGGAATAAAATCAAATTGAAAGCCGATTGTTTTTGGGGGCTTGAAATTTAGATTTTAGGGTGAGGGTTCAAGCCGTAGGCAATATTTAAAAATACAATGAATATGTTTGTTAGCGGTAGGGTGGAAAAAGCGTGAGCGGTTTCCACCTTTTTAGTTCGGTGAGCATACAATGCCATATTTAAATTATATCTATCCGCCTAGCGGAATTTTACTCTCCCTTACTGATTAATAAAGATGAGAATCGCTATCGCTTTTCCCATCCTACATAACTACATAACTATTGAAACCAAGGTATGCGCCAAGGATTTGCAAAATAATTATATATTTTTTCAAATTTTTCTTCGCATCCAAACGCTTCAGCTTCAAGAAGTTGTGTTTCATATTTCTTTCTATCTTCAGATGAAGTAATGTAATGTTTAGTATTATCAATATATTTTAATCCCATTTTATATTCATCAGATTTTTTGTCATATTTTGGTAACTTTTCCCATAAATCGTCTAATTTAATTCTTTGGGTTTTGTCAAATGATATTTTTATTTCGTCTTTCTTACTTTCTAAGAGTTTAATATTTTCTTCTAACTCTTTTTTGCATTCATCAACTGTTATTCCAGATTCTTTAGCGAACTGTTTTAACTTAGTTTTATTTTTTAATATACATTTTGCATTAGTTATCATTGCAGAAACTGTACGATTTTGATTATGAATGGCTTCTGCTAAATTATTGCGAGAGGTTCTATAACCTATTTCAGTTTGTTTAACATGTTGAAATTCATGCATTATTTTTTGCAATTCACATTTCTTCGTGCGTTTTTTCATAGCAGATATATTATTACCATCTTCACTAAATGCATTGATTTCAAATTTTGCTTCGGCATTATTCCAACTAGCATTGCCACTATCTACATAATTTCTTGTTTTATTTATGCGAAAATTTATTGGTGTTTTTTCATATCCGTAATCTTTTTTTATTTGCTCAAATGCTTTTTTGTAAAATTCTTCAGGATTTTTTATATTTAGTATTTCTTCATACCTTTTAACTAATTTTTGTGCTTCTTCTTTTGAAACATCCCTTCTAAAAATTTCAGAGAAATTCTGCGCAACTTTTTCGATTGATGGTTTTGTTAGCATTCTATGACCAACAACGCACGCATAAGTTGTTGCCAATCCTCCAATAATAGTCAAGCCAACTTTTGTCGCGGTCGACATACCTTTTTCTTTTTGTTGCGTTTTAATTTTATCACTTGCCGATATATTTAAAGTATCTTTTTCTAAAGGTGCAATATTCGTAGTATTGATTTGACTGGTATCTAATGAAACAGAATTCGTTTGAGCATAATCACCTCTAAAAGAATTTGTAACAGGGTAACTATTGTTCAAATATATGGGATTTGTTCCAATACCATCTACTTTTAATGTCATACTTTAACCTTACTAAATAACCTTACAAATATATAAAGTCATAAATTATAGAAAAATTGCTTTATTTTACTGGCAATGTAAACATTTGTTAAGTAACTCTATCGTGTTCAATAAAAAAAAATATTGAACATCACTCGCGCCGCGAGCGTTTTTTAGCGAGCGTGAAAGTGCGGGTTCACCCGCTATATCCATTTTATTCAACGCTCGTAAGAGCGTAGAAAACAATGAAAGTTTCTTCTTTTTGCTTACTTTTTCTTCTTGCTTTTTCAAAGAAGAAAAAGTAAGAATTATTTTAAAAT
>CAKVGS010000032.1 GCA_934747335.1 uncultured Candidatus Melainabacteria bacterium | reverse complement strand
AAGCCTGTACCTGCTGTTTCGTGAGAGTGGAAACGTATATGAGCATCTTGACCCAATAATTCACGAGCCATTTTAACAGTTTCATAAACTTTTCTTGGATGAGATGTACCTGATGCATCTTTGAATGCCAAGCTATCAAATGGTAAACCTGAATCTAAGATACTTCTCAAAACTCTTTCATAGAAAGCAACATCGTGTGCACCTTCGCAACCATAAGGAAGTTCCATCATTGTAATTGTAACTTCGTGTTGCATACCATATTTCTTAATAGAGTTTGCAGAATCAACCAAGTTGTTAACATCGTTCAAAGCATCAAAGTTTCTAACTACGTTAACGCCGTGTTTTGCAAACATTTTTGCGTGCAAGTCAATAATATCACGAGGTTGAGAGTTAAGACCAACTACATTAACGCCTCTTGCTAAAGATTGTAATTTGATGTCAGGTCCAACTGCTGCTCTGATTTTATCCATTGTTTCAAAAGCATTTTCATTACAGAAAAATATTGGAGCTTGAAATCTTGCGCCACCGGCAGTTTCAAAATGTTTTAGGCCTGCACCGACAGCTGATTGTAAAGCTGGAATAAAATCATCAACAAGAACTTTTGCCCCGTAAATTGATTGGAAACCATCACGGAATGACGTATCCATAACTTTAATTAGTTTTTTTGACATAATTTTACCTTTCCTTTTATATTGTTTTAAAATTTGATTAGTTTATTTCTTGAACATTGCAGACAAAATTGCAACTGCGATTTCTGCATCATCTGCAACTGATTTTTTAACTTTTCCGCCAGCCGGTTGTGGAATAACTTCCGGAAAAATTTCGTTCAATTTTCTAACAACTTTAGACATAACAAACATTGAAAGGATTGTTGTGCATAAAAATGCTAAAACAGTTCCCATACCAATGCACATTACGGCTAAACCTTGTGCTAACAATTCATTCATAAAATATCTCCTATTAAAAGTGTATGTAAATTATTATCTCTATCTCTTAAATTTAATGCGCCTGTATCAGTTATACCCTCAGCAATCCCGCTGATTTGTTTATCAAAAACTTTTACAGTAATTTCCTTATTGAGAAACCCGGCTCTCTTCTCGTAATCATTTTTAATCAATAAAAAACCTTTCTCAATAAAATAATCATATAACAAACAAAATTTTTCTAACAGTTTTTTTAAGAAAATTTTCTTATCAATAAAATTCCCTGTTTCAATATTTAATGATGTTGCAGGCTGATTAATATTTGATAAAAAATCTATCTTTGTATTCAAATTTACTCCAAAACCTAAAACCAAACCTTCAAGTTTTCCATTTTCAATAACACCTTCTGCTAAAATTCCGGATATTTTTTTCCCGTTAATTTGAATATCATTTGGCCATTTTATAGTCGGTGTAACTCCGTATTCTTCAAAGGTTTGGGCTAATATTAAACACAAAAATTGTGTTAAATTTGAATAGATTTCTTTCATATCTTCTGAAGGCTTTAAAATTATGCTTGCATAAATATTATCTTTGCCTGCATAAGACCATTTTCTATCTAATCTTCCGCGTCCGTTTGTCTGATTATCAGTGTAAATTAGGGTCATGTCGTTGTAATCTTTTATATGCTCTTTTGCATATTTATTTGTCGACTCAACCTCTTCTAAAAAAATTAATTCCATAGGATTAATTATATAATAAAAATGTTTATTTTAGATCTTTTAAAGAAAATGATAAACAACTAAAGGCAATATCTCAAAAGATGATGTGACTAAAATTATGACATACAATGCGATGGCACAAATGTTGTATGATTAATCACTATACATGTTTTAGCAAAACACTTACTAACTATCATTAAAATTACTAAAATAGAATAAATTTAATATAGTTATCATCCAAACTTAAAATGAACGACATTCGCGCCGCGAACGTGCGTGCGAACATGGAATGTGACTTTGAGGCAAGCTTGTATAGAGAATGAAATTTTGTATTTTACTTATGCTTGCCGACAAAATATTTACGTGCGTAGCACCGATAGTGAGCGAGAGAGTGCAAGTTCTGCTTGCTATTTAGCCATTTTATCTAACGCTCGTAAGAGCGTAGGAAGCGGTAGCGTGTTTTCTCTTTCTTTTGGTCCTTTTCTTTCTCTTTGCCTCGCAAATAAAGAGAAAGAAAAGGACATTAAATAAACTTTTTATTTCAAAATAGTCTTTACTTTTTTCTTCTTTGGAAAAGCAAGAAGAAAAAAGTAACAAAAAAGTTGTAGGTCGTGTTCAACATTTTCATTGAACACGACAAAAATGTTTGCAATGTTATTATCGTGTTGGAGAATAATTGTCCAACATGACCTCAAACTAAAATTTCTAAAAGTTCAACATTGTCATAAATATTTTTTCTTGTTAGAATACTTTTGCTATGAAAAAAATATTTATTACTTTATTAACAACATTATTGTTGTTCGGACAACAGGCGAAAGCCACAAACATCGAAGTTTTACCTACTATGCAGAGTAAAACAAACGTACAAGACCGAGTTTGGGTTGGGACATTCCAAATTGTATGGAATGACTTTATGGACAAAGTTGCACATACGATAGTAAAATTCCCTGAAGGAACTCCCGATACAGTAAACGAACTAAACAAACAAGAGTTTACAGTAAACGAACTTAGTGAAAACTGTTATTATCGCTATGTCGGTAAAATCCAAAAGAACACAAAAAGAATAATAGCAAAAGCTATTAAAAAGAAATTCCATGAATCAAGCGATTTGTTGGACAAATTAGATTTAACACCAACTAAAGACAGATTCATTGTCTATGCAATGTTGAAAAAAGATTTTCAATTTACATCTGCATTTGACAAGCTTGGAAAATCTGATTTTAGAGGAAAGAAAACAGAATTTTTTGGCATTGACTCTAAATCAAACGAAGCATTGGATAAAAACGTAAAAGTTTTATTTTATAATGCACCATCAGATTTTGCAGTAGTTCTTGATACATTAGGAAAAGATGAAGTTTATTTATACAAAACTCCTAACACTAAAACATTTAACTACATTTATTCTGACATGATAAAAAAACAAAAAGCATTCAAAGGTGACACTCTGTTCAACAATGCTGACGAGTTAAAAGTTCCTAATCTAAAATTCTTTGAAGAAAAATCTTTTGATGAGGTTTGCGGAAAAAGAATAAAAGGTACAAACTTAATGATTGATCAAGCAATGGAAACTGTTAAGTTTGAAATGGACAATACCGGCGTAAAATTAAAAAGCGAAGCTGCTATGACTATAATGAAAATGTCATTAGAACCTGAAGCAACCCCTAGAATGTTTTATTTCGACGATACGTTTGTCTTATTCTTAAAAGAAAAAGGTAAAGAAAAACCTTACTTTGCACTAAGAGTACACGATATAGAAAACTTTCAGTAAATTTTAAAGAAATAATAAAAAAGGATGGCAAATACCATCCTTTTTTATTATGAAAACATTACTACTTTGTTATAAAATAATTATTCACTTTTAATGACAGAATATTTAGGATTTCATTTTTATTAAATGTTGAGCCGAAAATAATCAAAGCTAACGGATTTTCCGTAGCATCAATCCTACGAATTTCCAGTATATTTGAAAAATTTGATAAATATCTGTCGTACTGAAAACCTGTGATTTTCTTTTTATCAAGACTTTGCGGAACTTCTACCGTAGAGAAATAAAAAACACCGCGTCCTGACTCGGTTAAAATTTCGTTCCAATCAGGATAGGTTTGATTATAAAACATTTCATAAACATTTATTCCCCAAGCATACTTAGCAACATCCGAAACACACCATGCACCAAAGCGCATCGGATTAACTTCAATCGGAATGATTTGTTCATCTTTCGTAACTCTGAGTTCTACATGCACAGGCAAATTTTTAACATTTGCCAAATGACCGATTTCACGCAAAAGAAGTCCGAATTTTCCCATATATTTTATCATAATGCCCGTAGACATCAAATAAACAGTATTTCTCAAATCTTTTGCATTCAAATAAGGATGTTGATATATGTTAAGAATTACAGGTTCGCCATTTCTATCGAAATATGCATCAATTGCAAACTCTTCGCCATCAATATAATCTTCCATGATAAATTGAGATGTGTCCAAAACTTCAATCGGATAAAGCCCTTTATGACTTTTTACATCTTTTATTAACGTATCCAACGTTTCTTTCCACTCTTTTTCATCCTTTATTATATAAACACAATTGCTTAAATATCCAACTACCGGCTTGATTACAAAAGGGAATTTCAATTCTGCGACATCTATCTCTCTTAAATCTTCAACTTCCAATGCTCTAAAATTAAATTCAGGATATTTTTCTTTTAGTAATTCTCTGAAATTAATTTTATTTCTGAAAATTTCAATATAGCTTGCCAAATTAGATTCAGGCAAATTTGTCTTCACCCAAGATGCCGATGCGTCTGAATTTCCGTAAATAAAAGGATATTCTTGTGACAAATAATATTTTTTTGCCTTATCAGAAGTTATTAAACATAGTGCTTCTTCTTCTATATCAACATTTTCAATTGCAGAATTATCTAATACTGTCCATTCGTTTTTAACGATTGTATCGGTTAAAAATTCTGAAACATAAGGTTTTTCTAATATAAACATAACAAAACCTCACCTACTGCAAAGCTTCCAAAGCTGCTATTTTCATTGATTTTACATCAGGATTTTTTCCTGTCCAAATCTGAATGGCACGTTCTGCTTGATAAATCAACATATCCAAACCGCCAATTGTTTGCAAACCTCTTTTTTGCGCTTCCTGTATTAAAACAGTTTTGACAGGATTGTAGACTATATCATAAATAATTGTTGAAGGATTTAACTTATCTAAATCTATTCTTTCTAACGGCATTTGATCCGCCATAAAACCTCGCATGCCAATCGGAGTAGCATTTACAACGATTGCAGAATTAGCTAAGCTTCTTATATTTTGTATTTGATATACGTTAAAATTAATTTCAGGAAATTTTGCGCGAACATATTCCAATGTTTGTCTGGAGTTTATAATATTTCTTGAATAAAAATCAATATTTGCAATCCCTCTTTCTGCAAGTCCGACCACGGCGGCTCTTGAAGCCCCACCGGTTCCTAATATACTCGCAGTTTTTCCTTCCAAATTAATTTCATCAGGAATCGCTCTTTTAAAACCGTAAATATCAGTATTAAAACCGAAAAAGCTTCTATCTTCACCTACTTTTACAGTATTAACGCATCCTGCAATATTTGCATAATCATCAATGTCATCAAGAAATAATGACATCGGAACTTTAAGAGGTATTGTTACATTAAAACCATCATAACCGTTTGACTTAATGTACTTAATTCTGCTAATCAAATCCTCGGGAGGAGTTTCCATAACATCATAAGAACCTTCTAGTCCGATACTTGCAAGTCCTGCCTTGTGTATAACAGCAGAAATTGAATGTCCTAAAGGATAACCGATTATTCCCAATTTTACCATAACAACCTCTTCTTTTTATCGTGTTAACCAATTATACACAATAATAAAGGTTGTTTGCAAGTTTTAATCTTCAAATCTTATACGACCCGTTTGATTAATATCAATTGGTTTGTCTAAGCGCTTTATATATTCACAAGTCAAACCATCTTTATCATACGGTCTGACTTCTATACATTTATCTTCAGGTGCGAGAACTGCATAATCTGCACCTGCTGACATCATAAATTCATCGGTTGCAACTTTATACATCTTATCCGCTCTTGGATTATTGATATCAATCGGAGTTTCTTTTCCGTCTTTGTCTACAAAGTTCATTGCTGTAAGCTCGCCCTTTTTAGGACTTACTGTATAATTCAATCCTGATACTGCAATTAGTCCAGGTTTATTGCCATGGCTTGTATATGTTGTTTTTACGGTTGCCTTAAACATATCTACAAGTGTTTTTTCTGAAACTTCTGCTAATGACATTCTGTCAAAGAACGGAGCAATATCCTTGATATCACGAGAATCAATTACACCTTCGTGGAAAAAGTTTCTAATACCGCTATTGTTCCAAACTCCAATATCAGCACCCATTTCTTCTTTCATTGCGTCACAAACAAAATTTGCATGCGGGTTTTCTTCTATCAAAGTAGTTGGAGGTGGCGGAGCTTGTCTTATAAATCCGACTTTTTCAGGTTTACCTAAAATTTCATCAAAAATGTATTGGTTAATCATGTTTTTGTGGAACAATCTTGTTTCGCCCAAATTATTTTGAGCCTTTGTAATTACACCGTTTTTATCAAATGTTAAATCTAATTTTCCGAAATAAGCACCGTCACGTCCTGCTTCGGTTAAAACAACAGGTTCGCCATCTTCGTTGTAGAACAGGTTTTCACCATCTTTAATATCTTTTACTAATTCGTGCGTATGACCACCAATAATCACATCAATGTCTTTTGTATTTTGGGCTACGATTTGGTCTTTTTGATGTCCTAAGTGCGAAAGCAAGAAAATCTTATTCACACCTTGTTCTTTCATTTTATCTACTTCATCTTGAATATCATCAATTGTATCTTCTAATTCATCAATTGAACAATCAGTGTGATAGTTAGGGTGTGTAAGTCTATCCAACATATCACTTGGAGAAGCACCTACCAGACCAATTTTTTCCCCTTTTACTTCGACAATTTTTGAACTCTTTAAATTTTTAATAAGCGGAGCTCTACCTAATTCTTTTATATCTTCGGGATCTTCATCTTCCAAATCTTCTTGATTTACATTCGCTGCTAAAATATCACCTTCATAATCCTGTATTGAATCCATTAAATCAGATTGCGTTGTATCCAACTCATGATTACCCAATGCTGTTGCGGTAATTTTGCCCAGGTTCAAAAACTTCATAGTTGCTCTATGAATAGCTTTATTTTTTTCATCTCCAATATCATTATCACCGGCAGAAAGCCTTAAATCACCCTTTAAACCGGATAAAATTCTCATCATGTTATTAGTTTGACCATGCTCGTCATTAACATAACCGACAGAAATTTCAAATGTATCAAATTGCGGAGTTTTTTCAAGCTTGGAATCATTTGGAACTGATACGTTTTGCTTGTTATCACCGCTTTTAAAATTAATTTTTGAAATATTAAAATTTTTTGCTGCTATTCTTATGTCCATTTTCACCTTCTTCTTCTACACTAGCTTAAAGTCTTGTAAAAATATTTTTTGCTAGTTTTTAGAAAAAAGTTACAATAATTTACAAAAACTTTATCTACATAGAAAGACAAGTTAATGCTTTTCTTAAAACTTCTTCGGAATTAGAACTGTCTTCTACCGTCGGCATGACTTTTTTAAGAGCGTCTTCAATTTCTTTGTCTTCATAACCTAATGATAACAACACCGCTTGAGTATCACCAATAGCCTGAGATTGAGGCAGAGTTGAATTACTTCGAGGTAATTCTGTTTTTATTAGTTTATCTTTAAGTTCTAAAATTATTTTTTGCGCTAATTTAGGTCCAACACCTTTTGCTTTTGTCAGTTCTTTAAAATCACCATCAATAACAAGCGAAATCAAATCGCATGCATCAAATTCGTTAAGCAAAGCAATTGCCATTTTTGCACCAACGCCGGACACCGAAAGCAGGATTTGAAAAATATCACGAGTTTCTTTATTAGAAAAACCATACAAAGACATGGCATCTTCTCTATGAGCAAGCAAAACATAAGCTTTTACTGAATTATTTTCGTCCACTGAAAACAGCATGAAATCATGCTCCGTAACTTCCAATAAATACCCCGTTCCACTGACTTCTATTGTAATAAAAGTACCTTTTGAAGTGCGCTTTTTATCAGTAATTAATCCTCTAAAATAATCAAACATTTTTTCTCCCCAAATTCCTTCTTACTCAAAAGAGAGTAAGGCAAAAGATATATTCGCCCATAAATATCTTTTAGATAATTATATATCAAAATCAATTGAAAATAAAAAATTCCATCTACCCTCTTTACAATAAATTTTGTTTTGTGTAGAATTAAAAAGTAACCAATTGAATACCTTTGGAGGAGTGCCAGAGCGGTTGATTGGAGCGGTCTTGAAAACCGTCGTACGTGCGAGCGTACCGTGGGTTCGAATCCCACCTCCTCCTCCATTTTAAAGCCACCATTAGGTGGCTTTAGTTTTGAAAAAAAAGGATTGATTATGAATAAAATTTTTATAGTATTAACTTGTTTTATTATAATGTTTGCAAATTCTGTTTCTGCAAACGAAACATATTCTGTAAAAGACCTTGCAAAAATGGGAATTACTGCGAATTCTTCTATTTCTAAAACAGATTTAGACAATGCAAAAAAAATTATGTTAAATGTGCAAACAAAAACAGCTGAAGGAATAAAAAACGGCAAAGGTCCTTTTTATGCAGAAATTTATGACAAAAACGGGAATTTTGTAGTTGCATCTTCCAACAGTGTTGTAGAAGATAAATGTTGTTTATATCATGCAGAAGTTAATACAATAAAAAAAGCACACGAAAAATTTAAAGAATACAGCCTTGCACCTGAAGATTTAACAATTTATGTAAATGCTGAACCTTGCATTATGTGCGCAGGCGCTATTATGTGGTCAGGCATAAAAACTGTTTATTTTGGAGTTCCATCAAGCAAAGTCGAAAAAATTACAGGTTTTGATGAAGGCTACAAACCAAACTGGATAAGAGAATTTAAAAAACGTGGAATTACTGTTTATGGAAACATAGAACCACAAGCCGGCGAAAATGTTCTAAAAGAATATGTTAACAGCGGAAAAGAAATTTACAAACCTAGAGGTTGAGAATTTTTCATTTCTGCACGAACTTTCGTTAATAAATCCTTTAATTTTCTTTCTAAAATTTTTTCACGAGTGCTAAAATGCCACTCTCTTATAGTTAATAAAGTGTCTATTATGTATACTATTTTTTTTAATGGTTTATTTTTTAATAAAAAATATAATTCACTAAACGTAGCATTACGTTCACTTTTTAAAGAATACCTATTTTTTTGCAATGCATCAATTGCAACATCGTCCGGTATTCGACTAATTATTTCATCAAACTTTTTACAAAAATTTTTTTTACTAATTTCCCCTTGATAATCCATCATTACAAGTTTTCTAAATTCATCCACATCTTTTTCATATTCTTCATGGTTTATAAGATTTTGCCATCTTGTATAAGCAGCTTTTGGATGAAACAAATTTTCAAAAAAATGTCGAGCTTCATGTACTGCTGTCAAATCATTTGTAATATTTTGTTCTTTATCTAAAGGTAAACGAAATCTATAACCATAGTGATTAACTATTATATTACCTTTTTTATCTGACATCGTTTTTATTTTTGTTAATAAACTACCACTATAACAAGCTCTATACTCTTTTAAAACAGTATAAGAAATTTTGTTTGGTGCGATAGAAGCATCTAGCGCAGAATTAAAAGAATCTACATTATATACATCACTTTGAATAAAATTATCTACAAAATGATTCCAACATTTCCAAGCCTTTTTATCACGTTCTTTCACACTACCTTTCACCATATCAAACGGTAGCATTGCAAATTTAGAAAATATATTTTGTGTCCTTATTTTCATACCTTATTAAAAACTTATAAATATATTTTTTGCTATTATTTATTCTTTAAAACCCTGTTTGCTAATTCTTTTGCATAATCCATTTTGAACAAAAGATTTAAGCCTGTATAAAGTCCTAAACATGCAATCATTACAACTACGATTTTTGAGAACTCAAATACATATTTAGGAAGTTGAATTTTATCATACGCTACGCATAAAATATAACACGCAACAAAAGTTATAATTCCGGCTAACACCATTTTTGCAAAATTTACAAACAATGTTTTATAATCCAGTCGAACTTTTTTATAAATAAATAATCCCAAGAAAGTTGCATTAAATAAGGTTATAAACGAAGTTGAAAGCGTAATTCCGGCAATTCCCATATTAAATTTTAGAATTAACAGCCAGTTTAAAACAGCCTTTAAACCAATTGATGAAATCGCAATTATAAACGGAGTTTTAGAATCATTAAACGCGTAATAAACTCTTGTTATGGAATCTCTAAATACGTAAGGTAATATTGAGAATGACAAGAAACATAAAGCTTCTGAAACCATATAAACAGCATTTGCGTTAAACGCACCGCGTTCAAAAATCAAAGAAATCCCGTCTTTTGCTAATAATAAAATCAGAATTATCATTGGCATTGCGGCAAAAAATAGCACTCCAACACCTTTGTTGAAATATTTTTTTACAGACTCTAAATCGCCTTCGCCTGCCAGTCTTGAAAAAATCGGGAACAATGGAACTAAAAACGCAGTTACCAAAATCCCAACCGGGAATTGGAATATTCTGTTTGCAAATACAACAGAAGTCCACGCCCCTTCTACAAGAGTTGATGCGAAAAACATATCAATATAAATACTTATTTGCCCTATTGTTGAACTCAAAATTGCAGGAAAAAGAAGTTCACAGATATTTTTAAATTGCGGATTGTTTTTTATATTTAAATTCGGTTTAATCCTGTATCCTATTTGTCTTAATTTAGGAAACTGAACCAACAATTGACATACCGCCCCCAAAGTCGTTGCAAAAGCCAGTGCCATGCCGGATTTATCGTTATGGACAACAGAAATTACGCCAATAACAACAAGGCTTAAAATCATTGGTGATAAATTCGGTAAAATATATTGCTTATGACAAATCAAAAGTCCATAGTAAATCCCAATAATACCGCCGATTAGAATAATCGGTGACATGATTTTGAAATGAGCAGATGCTAATGCAACTAATTCCGGAGAACCTGCCGAAATAATTATGCCCATTATTTTATCAGCAAAGAAGAAGCCTAAAATTGAACAAATTGCGAAAAACAAAAATGAAACAGTTAAAAACGTGTTATAAAGCTTATTCACAAATTCATCAGGCTTGGAATCAAAATCAGGAATCAGTTTTGAAAATACTGCGACCGCAGCACTATGAAACGGCCCGCCGACTCCGCCTAAAATAATTATTGCTAATGATGGAATTTGTAGTGCGTAAAAATAAGCGTCTGAAACAAGCGTTGCACCATAGAAATTTGCAACAACCATATCTCGCACAAACCCCATAAATTTACTTGCAATAGTTACAAGTGCAATAAGCCATGCAGCTTTCAGCACGCTCGGGGTTTCATCTTTAACCATCTTAACTTCTTTATGTTCCATACTTTTCAACCAATTCTACGTATAAAGTTACTGCTCTACCAAGTGTCGGAGGGTAGTAAACAATAGTATTTTCTCCATCCTCAATATATCTTGAAATATCTATTCTATAATCTTTTTGGAAAATCGTCTTTGTTACAGGAAATTCTAAAGTTTTTCCATTAATTTTAACCGCAATTTTTGCTGCAGTAGAATTTGTAATAACTAACTGCGCTCTACCAATCGGCGCCCAAAAAGTTTCCTTAACTTCTTCTCCGCAAATAGTTTTCGGCATAGTTCCAAGATTTATGCCTGTATAATAATGTCTTAATATATTATAATAAGGCTGATTTAGTTTCGTTGCCATATAACCGGCACCATATTGGCTCATTCCTACACCATGTCCAAAACCGCCACCAAAAATTGTAATATCTGTTACATTACCGTAACTGTCAACTTTCTTTTCAAATACAATGTTTGCGCTAGGTAGTGACACTCCGTCTTTTTGAAAAACTCTTCTGATTACAAGTTCTTTTGCTATTCTATAACAACCTTTTGTCGTCATAAGTTCAATTTCTACCGCTTTCCCTGACGCACCGCGCTTCATAACCTTGATGTCTTTAATTTTGCCTAAATCATCACCCTGTTTAAACGCAGGATGTATAAATCCTGTTTTAGATTGAGCAATCATAGTCGTTTTTAAAACGTTTTCAAGTTCACCAACCGCCCATTGTTTTCGCCATCTGTAATATGGTGATTCAATATCAAAAGACGGTACTTTGCTTTCATAAAACTTCTTAGCGTCGTTCTCATCTTCTAAGCTTTTAAACTCTGATTTATCAGGAACTGCTGTTAAATAAGGTTTGTTTATTGATGGAAACATTTTAGTTAACGGGTCTGAAAACGCATGTGAATAGCTTTCTGTATAACCTCCTGCCGTTGAGCTGTATAAAGCCAAAATCGGTTCGTTATTATACAAAGCTACAATGCCATCGGTTTCCATAACTGCGCGTGTTGCCAAATCAGCTTCGGTATTCACTCCATAATAAACTTGGCTTGCCACACTATCAACAACGTTGAATTCTTTATAAGCCTGCGTTCTTGGAGTTAAAACATAATTTCTCGCTGCAACTGCTTGTGCTTTCAATGCTTCAAGCCCGAATCTTACAGGCATTTCATTTGGGACAACCCCTTTCAAGTATTCTTGAGTTTCTACAAGATTTACAAGATAAAAACCTTTTCTATCATCTTTTTGAATAACTTCAAAAGCGCCGTGATAAAGTGCAGGTTTACCTTTTCTTGTCAAATCTTTAACACCCAAAACTCCTTGTGGGCAAATTACTACAAAATCTCTTAAAGTTGCACTGCGTCCGTTTGTTGTAACATCAAGCCCCGTAACACCGTTTCTGATTACAATATCGGTATTAGCAGAAATTCTTGAAACGATTTTTCTTGTTTCTCTATCGCAAATGTCACAATCCGCTGTTCCATATACGGTTACAGTTTGTTTCAATACGTTTTGAAACTTATTATCTGTAAGTCCTACTCTTACTACATCAGTATTTGCAGCAAAAGCTGTATTCACTCCCCCAACTAAACTTGCAAACAGCAATAAAGCTATCGCAAGCGTTCTTATTTTACTTCCCAAGTTGTACCTTCCTTAGAATCTTTTAGTACAATACCTACTTTATCAAGAGCTACACGTATTTTATCAGCTAAATCCCAATTCTTATCTGCTCTTGCTTGTTTTCTTGTTTCAATTACAGCTTCCATTGAATCATAATTTTCACCCAACTCTTTGCTTATTTCTTCTAATTTAGCTTTTAATTCATCTTCTGATAAAGTAGCTTTAGCAAATGTAAAACCAAGAGTTTCAGCAAGTTTATGCAACAAAGTAAACGCATAAGGAACATCTTTATTTGCTTTATTTGTCAAATCAAATAATACAGCTAAAGCTTTTGACGTATTCAAATCATCATCCATAGCGTCTACAAATTCTTTGTATTCATCAAATTGAGTCAAATCTAATGTTTCATCAATCGGAGTTCTTTTTGCGTTTAGCATTCTCTTAACTCCGTTTGCTGCTGCTTGAAGCGCTTCGTCAGAGAATTCAACAGGCATGCGGTAATGATTTGTTAAAATAAAGAATCTGATTGTATTTGCATCATAATTTTTAAGCAAATCATCAATAGTCAAGAAATTACCTAAAGATTTTGACATTTTTTCTTTGTTAATTGTAACAAACCCGTTATGTAACCAATAGTTTACGAATTTACATCCATTAGCGCACTCTGACTGTGCAATTTCATTTTCGTGGTGTGGGAATATTAAATCCGCGCCACCTGCATGAATATCAATAGTTTTGCCTAAATGTTTTCTGCTCATTGCAGAACATTCGATGTGCCATCCAGGACGTCCAACGCCCCAAGGTGATTTATATCCGAATTTTTCATCTTTTTTCCACAATGCAAAATCAAGCGGATCTTCTTTTTGTTCGCCAACTTCAATTCTTGCACCGCTTTCTAATTGGTCAATCGGTTGTTTTGATAGATAACCATATTTAGGGAATTTTTTTACTCTAAAATAAACATCTCCGTTTGCTTCATAAGCAAAACCTTTATTAATCAAATCTTTATTAATAGCAATCATTTCGCCCAATGTTTTTGTCGCAAAAGGTTCAATATCAGGTTTTAAATTATTTAAAGCCTTCATGCTGTCACTAAATTTTTTATACCAAAATTGAGAAACTTCTTCAGGAGTCTTACCTTCCTTCTCAGCTTTTTTAAGAATTTTATCATCAACGTCCGTAACGTTTCTGCAATAAGTTACATCATATCCCTTGAATTTTAGATATCTGTATAAAACATCCCAAGTGATATAGCATCTTGCGTGACCTAAATGAGCGTTATCATAAACGGTTGGTCCACAAACATACATTTTTACTTTGTTTTCTTCAATCGGTTTAAATTCTTCAACTTGATTTGTGTAAGAGTTATGTAATTTCATAAATTTCTCCCTAAAAAATAGCCTCGGCAAGTCAATTTTATTACAAACAAAAATCACTGTCCACGTAAAATTTACTATTCTAAATACTTTACATCTATAAGTTCATCCGGCATAAATTGTTGCTCAATATCCGGTGCTGCATGAGTATAAATATATCCTTCTCCAAAACCATATTTTTTAGCATCCTTGTAATGTGCATCCCTTAAATGCATTGGAGGCGGAAAATCTTTACCTGATTCAATATCAGCAAGAGCCTTATCTATTGCCATTATAATTTTATTCGATTTAGGTGCATTCGCGACATAAACAACCGCATTCGCAAGTGGTATACGCCCCTCCGGAAGTCCTATTATTTCAACCGCACGATAAGCATTCACAGCTATATTCATTGCATTTGGATCTGCCAATCCGACATCCTCTGCCGCACAAACAATCAAACGCCTTGCAATAAATCTCGGATCTTCACCTGCTTCTATCATTTTTGCTAAATAGTATATTGCCGCATTTGCATCAGAACCTCTTAAACTTTTCTGAAAAGCAGAAGCGCAATCATAATGTTCTTGAGTTGAATATCTGGTATTTCGTTTTTGCGTAATACTTTCTAAAATATCAACACTTAATAGTCTCGTATCATTAGAAAAATTACTTGCAAAGTACGAATTTTCAACAAGATTTAACGCACATCTTGCATCTCCTCTTGCGTTATTTACAATAAATTTTGTAACTTCATCATCAAATTGTATCGGCTGATAATGCTTTTCTAAGTATTCAAACCCACGATTAACAATTTTTGCCATACTTACATCGTTAATCGGATTAAGTCTGATTACTTGAACCCTTGAAAGCAGGGCTGGAACAACTTGAAATGATGGATTTTCTGTTGTAGAACCAATTAAAAATATAGTACCGTTTTCTACGTGTGGCAACAAAGCGTCCTGCTGAGTTTTTGAATAACGGTGTATTTCATCTATAAACAGAATAGTTTTTTGTCCTGCTCTTAAAGCTTGACGCGCCTGTTCAACAGTTTCTTTAATTTCTTTTATTCCTGAAGTCACAGCTGATAATTCTATAAACTGGGCATTTACTTTTGTTGCAATTAATCTTGCTAAAGTTGTTTTACCACATCCCGGAGTTCCCCAAAGAATAAGCGAAAAAAGCCTTTGAGTTTTTAAAAGATTTAACAGCGGAGAATTCGGCGCAACAACATTTGATTGTCCTAAAAATTCATCCAATGTTTTAGGTCTTAGAATTTCTGCCAAAGGCGTTTGTTTATTTATTTCTTCCAATTGTGTAAACAAATCCATAAGTATATTTTAGCATAAAAGAGGAGGTAAGGTCTTGTTTATAAATTTACATATTGAGCGTACAAGATATTTGTGATATGATGTCACAGTAAAGAGGAGCTTAAAAATGGGTTACAAAATATTATCAAAAAAAGAGCTTTGCCCAAACCAATTTGAAATTACGGTTGATGCACCTTACGTTGTCAGAAACGCAAAGGCAGGTCAATTTATTATATTTAGAGCAGAAGAGGATGGAGAAAGAGTTCCTCTTACAATAGCTGATGTTAATAAAGAAACAGGAGCTTTGACTCTTGTATTTATGGCTGTCGGCTATTCTACAAAAAAACTTGCAACTCTTGAAGTTGGAGATGAACTTGTAGATATTGTAGGTCCTCTTGGTCAACCTACTCACATAAAAAAATACGGAACTGTTGTCTGTTTAGCAGGCGGTTACGGCGCAGCACCTTGTTACTTGATTGCTAAAGCTTTTAAAGAAGCAGGCAACAAAGTTTATATGATTATGGGTGCAAGAAATAAAGATTTAATTTTTTGGCAAGATAAGATGAAGGATGCTTGCTCAGAATTATTTATAACAACTGATGATGGAACGTTAGGCGAAAAGGGCTTTGTAACACAAGTTCTGGAACGGATTATGAGTCAAGAAAAAGTTGATTACGCAATCGCAGTCGGCCCAATGCCAATGATGAGAGCGGTTGCAAACATGACACGCGACAAAGGAATTTATACAGAAGCAAGCATGAACCCTATAATGGTTGACGGCACAGGCATGTGTGGTGCTTGCAGAGTAACTGTTGGCGGAGAAACCAAGTTTGCTTGTGTTGATGGTCCTGATTTTGATGCTCACAAAATTGATTTTGATGAAGTTATCAACCGAACAAAGATTTATAAAGACCAAGAACGCAAACGTTCAGAAAATTGTAATTTATTAAAAATGGCTAAATAATATAGGAGATAGAAATGGCACCTCGTGATCAAGAAAAATCAATACCTTTATGCCCTCTTATGAGCGTTGGCTCACAAGTTGAAATTGTATGTATGCAAGAAAATTGCGCATGGTATTTGAAGAACTATAAAATTTGCTCTGTTTACATGATGGCGCATAATTCTATGCTTGATGTTCAGGCTAAACAAGCTAAAGCCAGACAAGCACAACAAAATAACGATTAATCCTAAAAATCCTCTTATAACTAAAGAGAGGATTTTTTTAAGAAGTAGTAAAAGTTGCTTCTGTTTTACTTTGTTTAATGCTGGAGAATTAAGATGAATAATACTGTTGTAATTGGCGCTCAATGGGGAGACGAAGGAAAAGCTAAAATCACGGATTTACTTGCTCAAAAAGCAGATTTGATTATCCGTTATCAGGGTGGTTGTAATGCAGGACATACTGTTGTTACAAATGGAAAAACATACAAATTCCATCTTATACCATCAGGAATTCTATATGATAATACAGTTTGCTTTATTGGTGCTGGAACTGTTATTCATCCTGAATCTTTCAAAAAAGAAATGGAAGAATTAAAAGCAGAAGGCGTTAACTTTAAAAATCTTAAAATATCTCCTTTGGCATCAATTACAATGCCATATCATATAGAAATCGATGGTTATTGCGAATCAACAGCAGGTAAAGGCAAAATCGGTACAACAAAAAAAGGTATCGGACCTACTTATACCGATAAAATGGCAAGAATCGGATTAAAAATTCAAGATTTGTATTCTTATGAAGCACTAAGCGAAAAATTGGACATGATTCTTCCAATAAAAAATAAAATGCTTAAAAACGTTTACGGTTTAGAAGAATACACAAAAGATTGCATAATGTCATTATGCGAAACTTACGCTAAATTATTCAAACCTTTTGTTGCTTTTGATTGGCAAGATATGCTTAACAGATACAAAGACAAAACCGTTCTTTTTGAAGGCGCACAAGGTGTTATGCTTGATATAGACTACGGGACATATCCTTTTGTAACAAGTTCAAACCCTATTGGTGGTGGCGCTGCAACAGGAAGCGGTTACGGTCCTACTATGATAAATGAAGTTGTAGGTGTTTCAAAAGCTTATGTTACAAGAGTTGGCGAAGGCCCGTTTGTAAGCGAACTTACGGACGAAATCGGTAAAAAAATTCAAGATATCGGGCATGAGTTCGGTGTAACAACAGGACGTCCGAGAAGATGCGGTTGGTTTGACTCTGTGATTATGAAATACGCAGTACTTGTTGGAGGAATTACAAAAGTTGCATTAACAAAAATTGACGTATTTGATACTTTTGACGAAATCAAAATATGCACAGCTTACAAAGATTGCAGAAATGATAAAGTTTATACTTCATACCCAACAGATGTTTTTATTCATAAATACTTAGAACCAATTTATGAAACTATGCCCGGATGGAAAACATCATTGAGCGACATAAGAAAATATGAAGATTTGCCTGAAAATGCAAAAAAATACATCGCAAAAGTCGAAGATTTAATCGGTGCACCAATTGGAATCATAAGCGTAGGTCCTGATAGAGAACAGACTATTTTTGTATAAGTTTATTCTTTTTCAAAAAAAAAGAGCCTAATCGGCTCTTGGAATTAAGAATAGCTGGAAGTATGAAAAAGATTTAATAATTATATTTAACTCCGATTGAGTTTGTGGCGCTATTCAACACATCGGCAATATTGGATTGCCCAAATGAGGGATATTGATAGAAAAAAGTCATGATTTAAATAAATCATGACTTTTTTTAAGTTATTGTTGGGCTGAAAGCCCAACCGACATTACCTTATCTTATCTCCAGCTAAACCTTTTAATAATTTTTGAAAATAATCTGTAACTTGCTCTGCTAAATTATAATCTCCATCACCACTACATACATCTTGAGACTCCCTTGGCCAACCATATGGACTTCTGCTTATATCATTTGGAATTGAAACTCCTTCTTTTAATTCATATTCTCCAAGCTTTCCGTTATTTAATTGAAAACTATCTACCCATAAACGCTTGAACCCTTTTGGTTTACGTGCACAAATATATTTATTTTGTTGCGGATTATATGAAAAAAATATTCTATCACTATCATCTAGATGCTCAGCATTTTTTTTAACAAAAGATTCCACAGTCCCATTTTTATCAGCTCGCACGATTCTATCGTAATCATGAGTTGGAGTATAAAAATGCAAAACATTTTCACCTGATTTAGAATTAATAACACGCGTCATACGCACATTATTTAGTTGAATCGAAGCTATATGAGATTTTGTAGCATCTACTATTTGTTGGGCAGCTTTTGGTAAACCGGCATAAAAGTTATTAATCCCGACTTTATTCTCAAAACATTCTACAATATTAGAATCTACATAGGATCGCTGAATAACTTTTTTGACAACTTTATCATTTTGATCAACAGATGTTAGCACTCTTTTACCTGGGAATTTTTTTTCAAAAACTTTCATCCCATTTTGCTTTCCTTCGCCAAGAAGTTTACCATACTTTGTAAAACCTTCTAATCCCATTTTTCCAACATTTAAATAACCCATATACAATCCTTTCTAGTCTACTATTGCAAACTTGTTTTACCTTCTTACCATGTAAAAGGATTAAAAAAAATGAAAATTGCGCACTCAAGACACAGTTAGGTCCGTCCCGTCCCGTAGGGCATTATGACAGTGTTTGAGGCAATTGTAAAGAATTTTATTTTTGCTTAACATTTTGCAATATTTTGTTACAAAATGCATTCGGGCGTATTCAAAAAATTACCCCTCGCCAAGGGAGAGGGTAGAATTTCAAGTTGAGAGTCTGCTTTTTTAAGACTCGAAACTTAGAAATTCGGGTGAGGGTTCAAGCCGCAAGGCGATTTGAGTTTTATAATCTGCCTTTGATTTTACTTTGTAAAACCCTCTCCCTAACCCTTTCTTGGATTATTCGGGCAAGCATAACATTACAATAACAACAAATCCTTACGGATTTTTCTTGTTATTTCCATGTTATTTGCTCTTACGGGCTTACGCCCTACCGAAAATCCGCTCTCCCAAGGAAAGGGAATAACCAAGATGCGTTAAAATTTAAACAATACAATTTTAGTTATTATAAAAGACAACATATCGAACGCGATATTTGATTTTTTCAATAATAAATGCTATTTTAGGTATATGGAAATTTTAGATATTACACCTTTTGAAAAAGCATTAACAAGCCTAGAATCAATTTTAAACAGGTACGAAAAAGACAATTTCGATATTGATATTAGGGATGCAGTTATACAAAGATTTGAATACACATATTCACTTGCTTTAAAAATGATAATACGCTTTATTAATATGCAATCATCGGAAACATTACCGGATATGACGTTTAATGAAGCTATACGCAAAGCTAACAAGCTTGGTTTGCTTAAAAATAATTTAGAAAAATGGACCGAATATAGGCAAAAACGTAATGCAACATCGCATACTTATGACGAAAGAGTTGCAATTGAAGTCGTATCAGTAATTCCTGATTTTAAAAATGAAGCTGAATTTTTATTAGCACAATTAAAGAAAAATTTATGATTGATTTAGAAAAAAAATACCTTGATTTTGTAAAACAAACAATTGCAAACTACTTAAGAGATTATGAACTCTATATTTTTGGCTCTAGAGCTAAAAATAATGCAAAAGAATATTCTGATATAGATCTTGCAATTGATTCGACAGAATTAACCCCGGAAATAAAATCCAAAATCGAAGCATTTTTTGAAGCTTCAACTCTTCCGTACGAAGTAGATATTATTGATTTGAATAATATCACTGAGAATTTTAAACAATTGATAAAAGAAGACTTGATAAAAATATAAAAAAAGAGAGCCTTATTGGCTCTGGAATTAAGAATAGCTGGAAGTATGAAAAAGATTTAATATACTTATATTTAACTCCGATTAAGATTGTGGCGCTATTAGACAAGTCGACAATTTGGGATTACACAAGTGGGGAATATTAATAAAAAGTCATGATTTAAATAAATCATGGCTTTTTATTCTTAAGTTTTTGTTGGGCAGGTATGCCCAACCGACAGACCAACTAGCTAATTTATTTTATAATACGGAACAGGATTAAATCCCATTGTGCACAATTGTTCAGGAGTTTCATTACCGAGCAACAATCGTGTTTGTTTATTATTATTTTTTACAAATGCAACATCGGTTAAACGTTTTAAACCATCTTCTCCTGCATAAATTACTGGTTTAGTTTTGTGCAATCCTTTACTAGAATAACTCGGTTTGCCAATAGTACATTGTCCTGCTGTTAACCCATAAGTACCATAAGGTCTCGCAATATATTGATCTTTGTAGGTTAGCATAGTAGCATCACCCTGCGGATTATCATTCAATATCGCAGATTTTCTACGGGTTTCTTCTACAATTTTAACCTCTCGAGATGATGCAATTGGTGTTCTTGTAACTTGTTTTGTTTCCAAAACCTTTGGAATAGCTGAACCGTCCGGAATTAAACCTTTGTATGTTTCCTGATAACCTGTCTTATACAAATCATGAGATTGTTTTGTTATTCTATCATACACACCCGTTTCCCATAATTGTGGTTTATCATAAACTCTTTTTAAAGATTCAAAATCTTGTTCAATGTGCATTGTCGTTTTTGCAGCTCCTCGTTCTGCACTGCGATAAACTGTTACGTTCTGCCTTGCACCATTTTTTAAAATCCTATCAAATTCTGTTTTTACCATTTTGACACCATCTTGTCTTGTATAATTTGTCTTAACTAAATTTTCAATCGCACTAATTGCTGCATTAACTCTTATTCCCATTTTTCTTACTCCTATTAACTTTATATTACATAACTCAAAGATCTTTGTACCTATATAAAGTCATAAGATTTTTTAAAGTTGCGCGAACAAGGCACAGTTAGGTCCGTCCCGTCCCGTAGGGCATTATGACAGTGTTTGAGGCAATTGTAAAGAATTTTATTTTTGCTTAACATTTTGCAATATTTTGTTACAAAATGCATTCGGGCGTATTCAAAAAATTACCCCTCGCCAAGGGAGAGGGTAGAATTTCAAGTTGAGAGTCTGCTTTTTTAAGACTCGAAACTTAGAAATTCGGGTGAGGGTTCAAGCCGCAAGGCGATTTGAGTTTTATAATCTGCCTTTGATTTTACTTTGTAAAACCCTCTCCCTAACCCTTTCTTGGATTATTCGGGCAAGCATAACATTACAATAACAACAAATCCTTACGGATTTTTCTTGTTATTTCCATGTTATTTGCTCTTACGGGCTTACGCCCTACCGAAA
>CAKVGS010000031.1 GCA_934747335.1 uncultured Candidatus Melainabacteria bacterium | reverse complement strand
AAGACCATATTAATTCTTTGCCGGAAGTTGAAGAAACTTATACAGAATTGATGAATGATATCAAATTCATTGATTTAAAAAATGCCTCTGAAGATGAAAAATTAGGATTTTTTAAGAAAACAGAAGCTAAAATTCAATATCGTAAAGAAGCCGCTGAAGCTATGCTTAAACAAGCGCAAGAAATTTTATATGAAGCAGATAAAAATGGTACGCTAAGTGAGAAAGGAAAAGCATTTTTTAACGCATTAATGGCAGATTCGCAAGTTTTAGATGAGAAATTGGGCGTCACAAAATTTAAAGAAGTAATGAAAGAAATGACATTTATTAATGCAGGGGCAGATAAATTGACAGAACTTGTTGATGATGGTGATGACAATAATCTGAGTATTGCAGAACATGTTGTAGAAGATGTGAAGGCTTTTGGAAGAACAGTCGATAATTTGGCAGGAACTGCTGGTATTGGGATGGCAGCTTCATTAACAGCAGCGTCTGCTGCAGCTGCTGAAGTAGGTGTAGGAACTGCATTCTCATTATTAGTACACGCCTATTTTGCTTATGAAGGTGCAGATATGGCACTAGAAGGTATATCAGAAGCTATGAATGCTAAGACAAAAGAAGAAGCAGGTGCAGCTGGCGAAAAACTTTCTATGGGGCTTATTATGCTTGGTGGAACGGCGAAGTCTGCAAGGGACGGATATAAGAATTATAAAGCAAACAAAACAGAGAGTGTAAACGCTAAAAATTCACAACAAGAACTATTAAATTTTAAAGGAATGAGTAATACAGAAGTTCGTACGGCACTAAAAGAATATGCAAATAATAATAATTTAATTTTAAAAAACAACAGCAATGGTCCATTGTTTAGGGAAGGTAGCGTCGAACTTTATGACAAAAATGGTCATAAAATCTTAAGTGTATCACAAAAAGAATTCACAGGTGAAAATAATTATTATATTGATACATATAATTACAATGCTGATGGCAATATAAAAGACATAACTACATACAAAGATGGAATTCTATTTTCAAAAACAGAATTTAATACAAAAAATAACCACGGTGTTTTGTGTAACAAAACGACAGACTATCAAACTGGCACTTATACATTAAACAAAAATGGCAGTGCGTTTAAATTCAATGCCAATGGGAAATTAATAAGTTTTGAACAAACTATTGATTTCCCACACAAAGTGGGAGATTTTAAATATTATAAAAGTAGTCAGGTAAAATTAAAACAAAATGATAACTTAAAAGAATTTGATAAAAATAATAGAACTTGTCCTTCTATTTGGCGCACTACTCCTGATGGAAAAATAAATATTACTTTTGACACACCCCATTATATTTGTTCTGGGATGTCTACTATAAAAATAGACCCCAACACACTAACATATGAATTATCGCCAGGTCAGAACTTCAAAACAGACATTGTTAGAAGCTACAAACCATCACAAATCTCAGATAAATTATATAATGATTTAACTCAAGACTCGCATAAAATCCCACAATTACGTAAAATATGTAATAATCCTGAAATAGTAAATCAATTAGCAAATTATAAAATTGATGGAAAGAACGTATTTACACCTAGTGATATAAATTTCATCCTAAAACAAAATTTCATGGATACACCAAATGGGAGCAGGCTTTTGCAAAATGTTTTAAACGACTCTAAAACAATTGAAATTATCAAGAATGCAAATAATCCTTTAGCAGGTTTATGGAAAGCCTGTTTTCCACCACAGTAGGAAACTAGCAGGGTGGGGAAAAGCATAAGCGGTTCACACCTTTTTTAATGTTTTTGGTGCAAAAATTTGCACCCTACAATTTTAAAAATTTTCATGCGTTCAAGATAGAACGTATTTTACAAAAAACCGCCCTTGTTAGGGAGGTCGCAGATGTTGGCGAGGCTTTGCAGAGCCTTACAGATGCGGGTGGGTATTCTAAATTGAAAGTGGAAAATTATTTTTGAAAAAGTTAATAACACCCTCTCCCCTACCCCTCCGGAGCTAAAGTCGCTCAATTAACGCAAGTTACCCCCTCCCCTTTTGTTTATTTTACATGGGGAGGGTGTCCGGAGGACGGGAGAGGGTGTTATTAACTTATGCAAAAACATGTAAAAAAGGTCTATCCCTTTGGGATAGACCTTACATATTTCAATTTAACAATTACAAAATTTCTTTCAACAAATCTTCTCTTGCAACAGTTTTTTGTTCCGAAGTATCAAGATTTTTAACCGTTACTTTACCCGCAGAAATTTCATCTTCACCTAATATTAAAGCATATTTTGCAACCTTAGAAGCTTTTTCCAATTGCTTTACAAACTTCTTATTAGTTAAATCAAATTCCGCTGTAACATCTTGAGATCGAAGTTCTTCTGTCAATTTAATTGCTTCTAAAGTATTGTTAGAAACAACAAACGCCGTTGTTTTTTCAGCTTCTTTTTGTCCGATTAGCGATGCCAATCTTTCCATACCCATTGCAAAACCGATAGCAGGAGTATCTTCTCCACCTAGATTACGAACAAGGCTGTCATATCTTCCACCACCACAAACAGCGTTTTGAGAGCCCAAGTTGTTTGATTTAATTTCAAAAACTGTTCTGTTATAGTAATCCAAACCTCTTACTAAAAGTTTATTAATAGAATAATTAATATTCAAAGCGTCTAAATAGCCTTTTAATTCATTAAAATGATTTGCACAATCATCACAAATAAAATCAGATTGAATAACTTCTTGAATTTCAGGTTTCGCATAAATTGCTTTACATTCTTCAACTTTGCAATCCAAAAGTCTTAGAGGATTTTTTTCATATCTTGCTTGGCAATCAGGACAAAGTTCGCTCAAATATGGTTTAATTACGGCTTTTAACTTTGTTTTGAAAGTTTCACGGCATTCAGGACAGCCGAGAGAATTCAATTCAACGCTCAAATCGTTCAAACCAAGCGCTTTAAGGTAATTAACCGCCATTAAAATAACTTCCGCGTCAGCAGTGGCTTGCTTTATACCAAAAACTTCAACACCAACTTGGTGAAATTGTCTTTGACGACCTGCTTGCGGACGTTCATATCTAAACATTGGTCCTTTGTACCAAAGTTTTACAGGCGCAGAAAGTCTGTGCATACCGTTTTCAATGAATGCTCTAACTACGCCTGCCGTGTTTTCGGGACGAAGAGTTAATGAACGTTCACTTTTTTCAAACGTGTACATCTCTTTATTAACAATATCGGTTGTATCGCCAACACCACGCGCAAAAAGTTCGGTTGCTTCAAAAATCGGTGTTCTGATTTCTTTTGCACCGTATTCTGTAAAAATCTTTCTTGCCTCATCTTCCATAAAGTGCCATACGGGCATTTCAGCAGGAAGAATATCTTTTGTTCCTTTTTGTACTTTTATTATTGCCATAATTCAAATTCCTTTATATAATTTAATTGTACTATATGAACGTATTAAGTAAATATCGATTGGAGAAACGATGGGAATAAAAGTTACAAAAATGCAAGGATGCGGCAATGATTTTGTCATTATTGATTATGATGAATTCTTAAAACTTGATATGAAAATTACAGACGCTGCTAAAATGCTTTGTGATAGACACTTCGGAGTTGGCGCAGACGGGCTTATTATTCCTAATACAAGTTGCGAAGAAGCAGACATCGGTTGGTTTTTCTACAATTCAGACGGTTCAACCGCTCAAATGTGCGGAAACGGTATGAGATGCTTTGCAAAATACGCTTATGACAATAAACTTGTTGATAAAAAAATGTTCTCTGTAAAAACTTTAGCGGGAATTATTAAACCTGAAATCCTTGATGATGGATTTGTTCGAGTAAATATGTCACAGCCGATTTTAGAACCTGAAAAAATTCCTTTCATTCCGCATCACAATTTAAACTACAAAATATCTGTTAAAAACATGATTTTTGACGGAAACGCAATTTCTATGGGCAATCCGCATTTTGTAATTTTTGTTTCACCGGAAAATGACGTTATGGAATTTGCAAAAGAATATGGCCCGATTATTGAAACAAGCGCAGAATTTCCTGAAAAAACAAATGTAGAATTTGTAAAAATTAAGTCTTACAAAAAAATAGAACTTGCGGTTTGGGAAAGAGGATGCGGAATCACTCTTGCATGTGGAACAGGTGCTTGCGCAAGCGTTGTAGCGGGTATTCTAAACGGATATATTGAAAACTCAGTAGAAGTCCAACTCCCTGGCGGTGTCGTAAATGTTGTTTGGAACGGTGCACCAAACAAACCAAATGGCGATGTATTTTTATCAGGCCCGGCCGAATATGTGTTTGAAGCAGAGTTAACTAATAATGAAGCGTAACCGTTCAAATTTTACTTGTTAAATATTTATTTTTTAGGTACAAGCACTGAAATCACGGCATGATTCAAGTCTAAGTATTTTTTTGCAGCGTTTTCCAAATCCTTGCAAGTGATTTCTTCACAAATTGGAAGATATTCTTCTGCAATAGACAAATCGTCGCATACAGTCATATAATAACCAATGGTTTCGCCAATATCAGAAACCGTTTCAACTTCACAAGCAAAGCGCGATTTCAATTTCTTTTTAGCTTTATTAAGTTCTTTTTCTGTTATGCCTGATTGCAATTTTTCAAGTTCAGCTTTGACAAGTTCAATCGCTCTTTCTTTATATTGAGGATTAAAGTTTGCTTGTACAAAGAAATTACAGCCATCTCTGAAGGTATAACATTCAGAGTCAATCATGTTGAAAATCTGTTCATCCATATTTTCAACTAAATTAACATACAATCTTGAACTTGTACCTTCACCTAAAATAATAGCAAGCATTTCAAGCATAATTACATTCTTTAAATCTTTAGCTAAAGCACCCAAAAATCCAAACATCAAAAATGACGAATTGATATGCGCTTCGTTTTCTATATAAACTTGTTGCGAAACAGGTTTATCAGGTAAAATATTACGTTCAGGCGGTTCAGGTCTTTCGCCCCAATCAAATGCATCAACAAGTCTTGGTAAAATTTCTTCCGAATTAAAATCACCCACAACAATTGTAGTAACATTTTTAGGGGAATAAAAAGTTCTATAATACTCCATTATTTCTTCTTGCTTAACTTGAGAAATAATTTCAGGAGTACCGATTACATCGCGTTTGTACGGGTGATTTGTATACATCGCGTTGTTTGTTGCGTTATAAACCTTTGTCCAAGGTTGGTCTTTGCGCATTCTTATTTCTTCAATTACAACGTGACGTTCGCGCTTGTCTGTAACTGTTTTATCGTTTACATCAAACGGTGCGCCCATTTCATAATCAGGAACAACAGGGTCTGTCATCATATCAGCGTGTAAATCAATTGCAGTATAGAAGTTTTCGTTATCTTCGCCTTTCGGTAAAGTTACATAATAAAAAGTATAATCTTTCCAAGTTGCGGCGTTTACAATTGCACCTCTTGCCTCAAGAATTCTATCAAACTCGCCGGCTTTATGTTTGTGTGTTCCTTTAAACATAAGATGTTCCAAAAAGTGTGAAATACCGTTATTTTTATCGTTTTCATTAATTGAACCTGTTTTTACCCAAGACGAAATATTAACCATTCCACCTTCTTTGTGTGCAAGTACAATTTTATGCCCGTTTTCTCTTTCATAAATCTCAACTTCTTTTGTTAAAAACGGATATTTTATTAACGATTTCTTCATAAACACCTCTTATTTGAGTCTATTATAGCTAAAATCAGGTTTAAGGACAAGGGGAGTATTGAAATTATAATATCAAATAAGAAATGCGCTCAATTGAGCGCATTTCTTATTTATTCTTCATCTTTATCAAACAAATGTCTTACTTTGTATTTAAGCGTTTGTTTTTCGGCTTCCAAGGCTTCATGCTCTTGAACTGCTTGTTCAATTGTTTCAGCCTCACTACCTTCAACAGGTTCAGGAATTGAATTTACATAATCAACTGCATCCTGATATTGAGTTTCAGTTGCAAGCCATTTGAACGATTTAATAAGTGTCAATGGTTTTGCAGCGTCACCTCTTACTACAAGTTGGAATTTTGTAGCTGAATTATCCACGTATTTATTAGAAAAACTTGGAATAATTGCCATTTCATCTTCAGGAACCATTTCGCAGAAGATTGAGAATGCTTTAGCAGTTACAACATTCAAGCTTGCAGCACTGTTAATCAAGTTTGCAGGGTTGATTGCACCGATTGGACCAAGCAAGTTTGAAACAAGTGATGCCATTCTTGCACGAACTTTCATGTCAGCATAATTTCTTAAAATATCAAAATCACCGAAAATATGCAGGCTTAAAATATTACCAAGTGATGTAATCGGTTCAATATGACAAATACCATTGTTAAAACTCAATTTTCCGTTTAACTCAGAAAAATGAGTCGTATCAATCGTTGTAAGTCCGCTAATTACACCACCCAAGGCTGTTTGGAAGAATTGAGATTCTCTAATATTCTCTGCAATAATTAAGTTTTCCAATTTTCCAAATGGGCCAAATTGACCATCTTTAACTGCAAAATCAATGTTTCCTTTTAAGCTTTTCATTTGTTCTTCATAAGTTGCACCTTTTAAAGAAATATCAGTGCTGAAGCTTGCAGTACCTGAAAGTGTGTCTTTCATATTAGCACCGTCTAATAGAGCTTGTTCGACATCAACACCCTGACCGTTTACGCGAATGTTCAAAAGGGTTGTAATCAAGTTCATTGAAATATTACCGTTTACACGGCCTTTAAACACATTTGTTCTCAAATTTCTCAAGTAAAAAATGTTTCTGGCAAGAGAAATTCTGCCCGTTGTGTTTCTTACATCAATATTGCCTGAAATTATTCTTGCAAAGTTAATAGAACCGTTTCTTACTATAACAGGAATATCTGCGCTTGCGCTAGAAGCAGATGTTTTTGAACCACCGTTTTGTGGAACATATTTCATAGCCTTATCACTAACGTTCATTAATTTGTCAACATTCATATATCTTGAATTAACGTCAAGGTTAAGAATATTCAAAACGCTTGAAGGAAGCAGACTAACAGTTCCTTGTGCTTGAATATCAGAACCGTTTAAAAGTAAATCTTGTACATCAAAGTCGGCTTCTTGTCCTTTGAATTTCAAACCTGCATTTCTCAAAGTCAACATCAATTCAGGAATTGAAAGATTTGTTACCGTAAATCCGCCTCTTAGTCTTGGGTTTGAGGTTTCACCAAATACAAATGCTCTACCTTTGATGTCAAAATTAGATTGAGGGAATACATGAATTTTGCCATTCAAAGCCTTTGGCATAGTAATTTTTAGAAGATTTATTCTATCTCCTGCAATCGTACCATCTACGCCTAAGATTTCATTTAAGTGAACAACTTCATTACCTTCTTCATCCACTGTAACGTTTCTTGTAAACAAACCAGTTTTCTTGATTTTAATTCTGTTAGGCTTAAAATCAACAACTGTTTGCAATGAAGTATTTGTACCATTAACGTTTGAAAAATCAACAGGTGTAATAAAGTTTGTTTTGTCGGCTAAAGCTTGAGCAAAAAGAGTTTGCTTGTGTTTGTCACCGTCAAACGTTACTTTTACAGGAATTGTACCATTTGAGTGAATATATGGTTTGAATTCGCGTCCGATAAGTTTGATTAAATCATCGGTGTGAATGTTACCGTAAGTTGTGAAGCTCAATGATTTCAATTTGTTATAATCAATTACACTACCGGCGTAATTCAATGTTGATTTGTCATTGAACAAAATTTTATTATCGCCAATAGTTATATTATTATCCGCCAATTCCAAGTTGAATTTTGGAACAGCAATTCTTGATTTTGTTTGTGGAAGTGATAGAACAAAATCGCTGTTGTTAATTTTTCCTGTTAGAGCCTTGCCTTGTAAGAAAAACTCACCATTCAAGTTGTTGTTTGTAACAACCATGTTTTTGTCTGAAATATTTAAGTTGCCAAGTGCAAATTTAGCGGCTGCAACAGCTTTCTTTAATTCACCTTTCAAACCTAAATCGAAAGACGCGTCGCCTGATTTAAAGTTGTATGCGTTTCTGATTTCTCTTGGCGCAAATGCGTTAAATAAAACAGGCAAAGGTATTTTCTTTGCGCTTACATTAATGTCGGCAACTGATTTTTCGTCGATTTTACCATCAATCGTGATTGGTTGATTACCGACCAACAAGCTTGAATTTCTAATATCTAGTACGTTATCGTCAAGTTTAACGTTTACGTTAGCCTTAGAAATTACGCTACCAATGTTTCTAACGCTCAAACCGCCGTCTTTAACCAAAATTGAACCTGTTGAAGTTAATTTTTTAAAGTTGGTTTTGATGTAGCAATCAGCTTGCAATGCACCTGTTGCTTTAACTTGAGCCAATTCATTATAAATATGTAATGAATCCATAAATGCTTTTGATAGGATAATCAAGTCGTTAAACTTGATATCGGCAGTTTTAATACTCATATCCATTTTTGGATGATGACCGTAGTTTAATTTACCCAAAAGTTGGATGTTTTGATTTTGCGCTGCATAAATATTTGTATCCAAATCTACATTTGAACCGAAAGTTTTTGCTCTCAAGTAGCTTTCAGGCAATTTTAGGTTACCGACTTTTAAACTGATATTATTAATATCAAAATGACCGTAAGAAGTTAAATTGTCATTATGATTTCTTATACGCAATTTTGTATCAAGATTTGCTTTTAAATCATAATTTCTGTACATAGTAACAGGGTTTATGAACGGGATTTCAATTCTTTCAGCCGGATCATCTTCTGAATCAAGAGAAGGCTCAACTGGCGGTAAGAATGTATTTATATCAATGTTTGCGGTAATATTCTTGTTTTCGTCATTGAATAATTCTGCGTAAGTTTTAACTTTGGCGCTTTTGCCGTTAAAATAGCCTAAAACCAGTTGTTCACCGTGTAAATCTAAATAATGTCTAGATTTAAGGTCTTTTACAAGGATTTTGTAGTTGTTAAGTTTAACAGCAGGAATTTTGATTCTTATCCAAGCAGGGTCGAACTTGAAACCTTCAGCTTCTGCTTGTACGGTTTGTCTGCCTTCTTCAAGCTTTTGTTCTTTACCTGCATTCAACAAATCTTCAACAAGTTTAACAACTTTGAAGTTTTCGTCGTTTATGATTTCTAAATTTACAAACGGTTTTTCGACTTCTAAGCAAGAAACTTTCACTGTTAACAATAAAAGGCTTGGAAGCGAAATTCTTGTTTTAATCTTATCTGCTGAAAATAAAACCGAATCATCAGGGAGTTTAACTGATATATTTTCAGCTTTTATGCCCGCACCAAGTAGCGGAGTAGTTACAATTTTAACATTTTCAAAATTTACATTAAGTTTTGCTTGCTCTTTGGCAAGTTTTTGGATTTCAGGTGTGTACTGGTTTAAATCAATTACATTTGGTAGTACAAAAAGAAATCCAGCATAGGCTAAAACAACCGCACCAAGGGCAATAAAGCCTAAGTATTTAAGAAATTTTTGCATACATAATTCCCCTTTTTCTACTCATTAATTATAGAAAAAAGGAACATGTGCGTCAAATAAGCTATATTAAATAAAATCCTCTAAACAGTTGATGTCTTGAACGCTGAAATTTGATACTATAGCGTGGGAAAGTGGTAAGGAAAGGAATTAGGGCATTAAGTCTTTAAGACACTAAGTTCATTTAAATAAAAATCTTTATAACGAACTTAACAACTTAAAGACCTAACGACTTAAAGACTTCCAAACAGGATATGTATGATAAACTCAGTATTCTTCGATGAATTATATAAGCAATTTGCATGGTTTGATTCAGTTTTCACACCGGTTGTAGAAAACTGTAGCAGTGAATTCTTTTTTGATGGCTTTGATTACAAGCTCGCGTCAATCAGCACCAACATGAATGTACTTTCCCAAAACGATACATTTTTTGTAACCAAGGTTAAAATAAACTCTAAAAATGACGTTTATATAAGAATTTCACAAGATGCAATCAATGTTATTTTGGATAAAGTTCTCGGTAAAAATAACCGCAGATTCGATTTAACAGAAGTTACAGAGCTTGAAGCAAGGATTATTACGGCATTTAATGACTTTTTGTACGAGTCGCTTGCGCCTAATTTTACGATTGAACCACACAGAAGATACAACGAAATTTTGCATCTGACTTATTTTGTAAAAAGCGAAGTTTCGGATTCGGCTGCAAAATTTATAATTTCAGTACCGAAAGACATTCTTTCACCTCAAGAAATTCAAAGAACCGAACCTAAATTTGAAGATAGAGATTTTGCAAATAGTTTAGTTGATGTGAAATTAATATTGGGAAGTACAACATTCCCTGTTGCAGATATAAAAAGACTTGATGTTGGCGATATTGTTGTGTTTGAGAACAGCAACTCATCTGAAATGACACTTGTGTGCAACAATATTGTTCAGAAATTTCAAGTTAAACCAAACATTAATATAATAGAACCTTATGATGCCAGCGGAGGAGGCGGTATGGAAGATAATACAAACACTAATTTGTGGGATAGTATTCAGGTTGACATGTCAGCAGAGTTTGACAAAGTTAAAATTACTTTGGGCGAGCTTAAGAGCATTGAAGAAGGCTTGATTGTTGACTTGTGTTCTGTTTACGACAATAAAATTTCTTTGAAAGTTGGCGGAAAATCAGTTGCTTCAGGCGAATTGGTTATTATTAATGACCGTTTCGGCGTAAGAATTGAAAAGGTAAATGATTCTTCTTCTGAATCTTCAAACGAATCGGAAGAGCCGGAAGAAGTTGAAGCAGAAGAACAAGCTCAAAATGGCGATGATTTCGATTATAGCGATTTTGAAGTGGAAGACGAGCAAGAAGGTTGACTTTCGATAAATAGGAAGTAAATATTAGGTATTAATACAAGAAAGGGAATAAGGTAATAGGGTAATAAGGGAATAAGAGATTTTAGAAATATTCTTAATAAAAATACGTTAATCAAACATAGTATAAAACAGGAAATTTAAAACCACTTATTCCCTCATTACCTTATTACCCTATTCCCCTCAAAAGGACATACGAAATGGGATATTTAGCAAATTTTATGGTATACACGCTTGCAATGGTCGGAGTAATCGTCGTTGCACTTTTGATTTTTAAAAGTGCGACATCAGGCGGAATTACAGGCGGAAAATCTAAATACTTAAAAATAATTGACACATTGAACCTTGCACCAAGAAAGACACTCTACATAGTATCAACAGGTAGGGAAAAATTCTTGATTGCAGGTGATGTTGATAAAACAAGTCTGATTTCTAAATTGCAAACAGCGGAAGATTGCGATGTCTCTTGTGAAACTCACAATGATAATACACACGAAAGTTTTTCTGATTTGGCAAATCTTGCACAAGTTCCCTCTCCTCGGGGGAGGGTTAGGGAGGGGGCTAACCCAGTAGGGGCAAATCTCAATTCAGCCCCAATGACATTTCAAGAAACTATGTCAAAACTTCCAAAACCAAACTTCATGGATAAATCAGATATCGGAATTAAATCAAGTATGCTGAGTTCGAAAAATGCAGGCGGAAAGTCGGTTTTGAAGAATTTGGCTGAAAGGATTAAATAAAAATGGACTCAGTAATAAAAGATATGAACCCTGTTTTACAAATGCTTACGGTAATGTCGCTATTTTCGCTTTTACCGTTTGTATTTTGCTGTATGACTTGTTTTTTGAGATTTACAATTGTATTTTCTCTTTTAAAAACGGCAATGGGTGTTCAAGTACCACCTGCAATCGTTACAATTGGGTTGTGTATGATTTTAACATTTTACACAATGGGTGGAGTTTTTCAACAAATGTATGATAGAGGTTCTATTCCTTATCAAAAAACAGGAAACTTAATTGCTACAATTGATGAAGGCTCGAAGCCTTTAAAAGAATTTATGATGAAACAAACAAGAGAAAACGATTTGGCGTTTTTCGTAGAACTTAAACACAAAACACCGCCAAAATCACCTGAAGATATTACGATTTGGGAAGTTGCACCGGCTTATATTTTGAGCGAATTAAAAACTGCATTTGAAATCGGCTTCGTGGTATTCGTTCCATTTATCGTATTAGACCTTGTTGTTGCAAACATACTTCTTGCACTGGGTATGTTCATGTTATCGCCTACAATCATTTCTTTGCCGTTCAAATTGCTTATCTTCATTGCCGTTGACGGCTGGGCGTTGATTGTACAGGGATTGGTGCAAAGTTATAATTAAATTGACAATTATAAAGAACCCAAAAAGTATAACTAGAGTGAGGACCTAAAAATGGAAATGCTAACTGAATATCTTGCAAAAGGCTTTATGGTAATGCTTTCAATCTCCATGCCTTGCGTACTGACTGCAGCCGCAATCGGTTTGGTTGTTGGTATTATTCAGGCGGTTACACAGGTACAAGAACAAACTATCGCCGCTGCACCAAAAATCTTTGCTGTATTTTTGGTTATTGTAATAGGCGGTATGGGTTTTATCAAACTGCTTACAAACTTTTTTACAGAAGGCATGTCACTTGCGTTTAATTCCGTTCCGAAAAACGACGCGTTTGTGCTTCCTGCGGATTATTACAAATACACAACTCCTTTTGAAGGTGAGATGAAAGATTCGTTTAAAGACGCGCCAACGGTTAAGGAAGTTATGAAAAATCCGGGTAAAGTTCCTTATATAGATAAGGCGCAAAAGATTAAATATGATACTGCGCCAAAAGCACCAATGCCTAAGGGAAATTTTGTTGAGATTAATAAAATGTTGGGAAGATAAATAATTGTCAATTGATTTAGATTCCCACCAAACGAAAGGATAAAATAACAAAATAATAGTTATTAAAAAGCTGGATTCTTCAGCCTAATCGGCTTCAGAATGACGGCACACTTGAAAGTCACACGCCTAGTCATGCGAAAATGTCATTTGGGCATACTTGCCCAACAAAAACTAAAGAGGAACAAATTGAAAAAATTACTTACATCATTAATATTTATATTAAGCGCAAGCGTAGCTTGCGCTTACGAAACCTGTCTTATTACAGCAGACGGCAAACTTACTGATATTAGCATCGAAAATAACGATATTATTGATGTATGTCCGATTTTTACAGTTATGAACGAAAAAAACACGCTTCTTGTACGTCCGCTTAAAGAAGGCGAAACAAGGTTTTGCGTGCTTAAAAACAATAAAGATAAAATTATGTTTACTGTCAAGGTCGAGGCAGATAAAACAACAATAGACGATGTCGATGGTTTTGACATTCTTGGAATCGACCAACCGCCGGAAGAGTATGAGTATGAACTGGATGAACCGGTTTTACCAGAAAGGGAATAAGGCAATAGGGGAATAAGGTAATAAGAGGTTATTGTTTTTTTAATAAAAAATACGCAAATTTAACGCAATATATAAATGGTAAATTTAAAACCACTTATTCCCTCATTGCCTTATTCCCCTATTCCCTTAAATAAAAATGGACAACTTTATACAACAAATTTCAATCCTATTTCCACAGTTTGACCACTGGTTTTCAGCGGGCATAATCGTTTTTGCGCGCTTGTTGGGATTTGTGCGTTTTGCTCCGATTTTTAACCGTAAAGAAATTGCCGGACTTGTAAAATTAGCGTTCGTGTTTATTCTTACAGTTATGATTACTCCTATTCTTAAACCTGCGGCGCCACCTGCCGATATTTCACCACTTTTACTTTTGCTTTTAAACTTTGCAGTCGGTGCAATTATCGGCTATATTGCACAACTTTTGATTTTGGCAATTGAAGCAGGTGGTGACATGATTAATACTCAAATGGGTTTATCATCAGCTATGGTAATGGATCCGACGTCTAATAGTCAAACGTCTATTTTGAGCCGTATTATTACACTTTTGGGGATTCTGATTTTTATTGAACTCGGCGGTTTTTATTGGTTAATTAACGCTCTTATGCGCAGTTTTGAAATTTTTCCAATCTACGCCGTTGCTATTCCGCTTGAAAAAATTATAAATATGGATCACTTGATAACAACCACTTCAAACGTACTTTATATGGGCTTGCAAATAGCTTCTCCCGTACTTTTAGCTACTTTAGGACAAGATATTATTCTTGGTGTAATTTCTAAAACTGCACCACAAGTAAACGTTTTTCAATTAAGCTTCCTATTTAAACCTGTGTTCGGTGCAGCGATTATGATTTGGATTCTACCAATGTTGATTAACGTTATTTCAGAATTCTTTTTATCTTTTTCTACGATTTATTAAAGTTACTGGTGCAAAAAAAAATTGCACCTGCATTTTTGAATTAAAAATATCATATCCTTAATATTTCTTAAAATACACCTTTCTTTTTAACATGTTTGTTCTAATATGGATGAAATATTATTTTATATCACAAATGATATACTAATCTGGTGAATTTCTAATTATGTGTAAAAAGGAGGTTATTAATGAAAATATCGCCCATCAAAACTGCTACAAGTTTTTTCGGCAGAACCACTGATTACAATATAAATCGTGGCAAAGAAGACTTGAAACGCAATAGCTATTGGCAGAAAAATTCCAGTGTTGAAGAGTTATTAGGCACATATCATAACAACAAAACCGGCAAAGTATATTTTGCAGACCCAATGGAAAATGTAAATGACAGAATAAAAGACTCTGTTGATTACATTGTATACGATAATGAACCGAGTTACCCTGATGTCAACAGAGAAGTTCGAGAAAATTATTTAGGCAGATTAAGAAAAAATTTCAAGAAAGATTTTGAAGAAATTAGAAACTATTATTACAGACGAGAAATGGGCGGTTTTGCAAATGTAGATGAAGCAAAATATCAACAAGCACAAGCTGCTCATTGTAGCGCTCTTTATGACAAAGCTGGCGATTTAAGATATAGAAAAGAAACATGTGAAGACGAAGTTACTGCTTTAGCAAAAAAACAAGAAAAAATTACCAAAGGAATCTTATCTTCTGAAAAGGAACTTACCAATGAAAGAAAATTGTTGTCAGGAATAAACACTCAGATAGAGAATTTGATAAAAGTTCGTGATAATTATAAAAATATTGCAAAAACTATGCAGGAAAGCCTTGCTAGTGAAAATCTGGTAGAATCTAGCGTAAAAGATAGAATGATGGATTATATCAAAGATTTGCAAAATGCTTTTATAGAAACAAAATATCCGAATAAAAAAGAAAATACGCAAAAAAATGCCTATGAAAAATATAATGTAGAAATGAGACCTTATAAAGCTGCAAAAGAAACAACAGAAAATGGTTACAAATTTATTAACGAGCAATCAGACATTAACAAAAAAATTGCTAAATTAAATCAAACGATTGGTAACTATCAAACAACTAAAAAAATCACAGAAAATACAATCTCAGAAATTCAAAGTTATATCGAGTCTTTAAAACAAGAATCTGCAAAACTTATAAAAAATATCACAGATAAAAACAAATTAATAAATGATTTAAAGACAAAGTTATCACCCTTGTTTGATGAGTTAAAAAATTTTTATGCAACTCAAGGTATTAAAGTAATTAAAAAGTAATTTTGGAGTAATTTTATGAAAATTAATGCAATAAATAATACAAATTTTAAAGGTTTATTTACGAATAAATCCTCACAAAACGGTGGAAATTGGAGAATGGAATACAGTCCGTACGCTTGGGAATCTAAAAATGGTTGGACAATAGATTCTAAAATGGCACGTCAATGTGATATTGATGTTTTTGGAACTTGTATTCCTAACAATGAAAAAATTTACACAGAAAAAAATGGAAGAAAATCAGCCAAAGATATTTTGGGTACAGAATTTTATTATGAATACGACAACGGTAAGGTTAGAAAGACAATTACAGAAGTTCCTGCAATGAACCGCGAAGATTCTTTAAAAGTTTATAATCAAAAATTGAATAAGTTTTTGGAAATGAAAAAAGAAAAAGCAGAAAGTATGGAAAATGCCGTTGCCAATGCAACAAAAAATCTTGATGATGATGCAGAGATGTTTTATAGCAGAGCTGATGATTTAAAAAACAGTTATTTTGGTAGAAGTTATACAACAAAAGACTCTTCCAGAATGATGGAAAATAAATTTAATAAAGTAAAAGATTCTTTAGAAGATGTTACAAAACAATTTAAAGATTATGCTCATCTAAGAGACTCAAGCGACAGAGTAAAACAATACATTTACGACAATGAAAAAGAAATCAGTCTATTATCTGAAAAAAGAAAAGCAGGCAAATTGATTGACATCAGCCGTCGTGATATTTACGATCCAAATAAAGCATTATGGAGTGCTTTGCAAAATATCAAAGAAGCTGCTGAAAAATATGTATCACTTCCGCATAAAACAATTTCTGTTCAAGAAATTTTAAAGGCAGTTGGTACAAAAGCTAAAAAAGTTGATATTCCAAAATTAGCTATTCAATATGTTGATTCTTTAATTCAAAAACGTATCTGATTGGGTAATGTAAAAATCTTTAATCCCTCTTAATCTTATTTAGGAGGGATTTTTAGTTATTCCCAAACTTCATACTCGCCCCAAGTGTATTTACCTTCCTTTATTAGCTTTTCCCTATATTCTTGACGTTCACTTGGAGTCATTTTTTCCATTTTTGCCTTGTCTTCTGCAGAAAAATGAGGTCTTTCCCATTTCATGCCCGCCCAATCACTTGGGCCTGACACACTGTTCGGCAAATCACGTTCATCTATCTTTTTGCCGTCTATTTCTACATACACTTTTTTGCGAGGCACAAAGATATCTTTGGCTGCATAACCTAAAGCTGAAAATGCGAGCCCAAACATTCGACACCTTTGCTTAATATTCTTTGTAAGATTTCCTTGCATAGATATTGTAGGTTGTATTGTATCTATTTTCATTATGTTGACCTCCTTTGCATTATATCATTAAAATGCCTTCTTTTCAATGTTGTTCTGTACCAAATCTGCTTCTATATACCATCGTTTATTCTTTTGGTCATACTTTGCGTCTTTGATTAATAATTGTGATAATCTCTGTATCAGCATTTCTGCTTCGGATTTCCTTTCAACATTATAGCTTTCGATTAGCGAAGCTTTACTACCTTTTGGAAGATTTATTTTCCAATAAACTTTTTTAGCATAATCTTCTATCGCGTCTGAATCAATTGCAGTTGACATAAAACGTTCTTGAGTAACTCTTGCATCTTTTAACTTTATTTTTATAAACTCATTAATTTCATTTTGACTAATTTGTCCATTTTCGATTTCACTTGTAATTTTTTCTAAAGCATTTTTCAATGTGTATTTTTTATTTTCATCTAACATAACAGAATTGAAAACATCAAAACCACCTTCACCACGATAAACAGTCATATCATGTTTTAGAATTTGTTTATCCAAAAATCTCGTTATTGTATTAATCATATTTTTAACCCTTTGAGAGGTTGTACCATTGCTAATTGCCCCATTAATTTCTCTTGAATCATATTTATACTCTAAAAGTGGGCGAATAACTTCTGATGGCTTATTGATAATACCATCTATACAATTTATCCAAGCCTTTTCATCTAAATTTTTGTATAATTCCAATTTATCTATACGTTTAAGACTTCTTGTAAATAGCGCCAATTTTTCTATATTTGGTATCATATCTGTTTGTGAATAACCGCGCCAAAGATTTGCAAATTTTCCTTCATGCATATTCATAAAATCTGCAATCTCAGAACAATCATTTTGAGTTATTTTAGCTGATAGGTTAACAGAATGTTTCCATTGTTTATAGTTATGAATATTAAACAATGATTTATAAAACATCACCATCTTAAGCCAATACATCTGACTCCTCAATTCTCCGCCATCAATCTTGCCATTGACAAACAATTCTTTTACTTCATCAGGCGAAATTAATTTGCGCGTCGGATATTCGACTACATTATTAATATAACGGAGTTTGCCTGTATCAAATATTGAAATAACTTCCGGCTTACGCGCGAAATTCACAACCCCAAGCTGCGGAGTTGATAACACATTTATAGCTTTTTTAACATTTTGTATTTTCACTACACTTCCAACCTTCTATATTTATATAAAGTTTATTTTGCATGAGAAATTGCCGAATTGCTTAACATTTGTTAATAATCTTGCAATATATTAACAATGCGAAACATGCCCGATTAGGTAATGTAAAAATTTTAAATCCCTCTTAATCTTATTTAGGAGGGATTTTTATGCTAAAAACTTTGACAAAAGATAATTTTAATGAAGAGATTAAAACAGGATTAAAACTTGTCGAATTTTACGCTCCATGGTGCGGTTATTGCAGAAAACAAGAAGAAGTTCTAAAAGAACTGGACAAAGTCTACATCGGACAAGTAGATACAGAAGAAGAAGTTGAACTTGCGATAAGATATAGCATACATTCTTTTCCAACATTTTTGGTGTTTAGAAACGGCAAAGAAGTCGAACGTTTTAGCGGTTTAAGAAATAAATACGACTTAATGAATACGATTACAAAGTATTTGTAAATCGTTTTAAACGATGTTCGCCCCGTACTTCTCTTGCAATTTGCGGTACTTCTTATATTCTTGTCCCCATTTTTGCATAGAATCAACAACAGGGCGCAAAGTATAACCAATATCCGTCAAATAATACTCAACACAATTAAAAGCAGTTTCGTCTTTTTCTCTTACAACAAGCCCGTCCTCTTCAAGTTCTTTAAGACAGTTAGTCAAAACTTTAGCCGTGCAACCCAAATGTTTTTTTAGTTCGACAAAGCGCATTTCTTTTTTGAGTAATTCTTTTATGACAAGAATTTTCCACTTTGCACCAACAAGTTGCAAAACTACACTCACAGGATTCACTGCCAAATCTTTGTACTGCAATTACTTATCCTCTTTTACTTTTTCAGCATCAGACCAAAGATCTTTTAATTTTTCTTTGATACCCATTCTGCTAAACCATTTGATTACAAATCTTTCTTCATAACCAAGTCCGCCGTTAATTTTTGAACAGTCTGCAAGATTAAAAACGGCTTCCGAAATGGAAATTCTTACAAAAAAATGTGGTTGTATGTATTTTGACGTATCCATCCAAACTTTTATATTGTTATACTTAGCATTATTCACGGATTTTACGTTGTGCGCGTCTGATTGCTCTTGTATAATAAAGCTTTTCAAGCTGTCTTCCATATCTTTAAAAGTTGCCATTTCTTATCCTTAATTCTAATTATTCAAACTGTGTATAGGTGCAGGAATTCTTCCGCCTCTTTCAACAAAACCTGCTGAAGAAAGAGTATTTACATTCATAATTGGGGCTTCTCCTAACAAACCTCCAAATACAACATTGTCACCGACTTTTTTATTCAGCGCAGGAATAATCCTTACTGCGGTTGTTTTCTTGTTAATCATACCAATTGCCATTTCATCCGCAATCATGCCGGCAATCGTTGAAGTTGGAGTGTCGCCCGGGATTGCAATCATATCCAATCCGACAGAGCAAACACAAGTCATTGCTTCTAATTTATCAAAAGTTAAATATCCGTTTGTAGCAGCTTCTATCATTCCCGCATCTTCAGAAACAGGAATAAACGCACCTGAAAGTCCGCCTACATAAGAGCTTGCCATGATTCCGCCCTTTTTAACTGCGTCATTAAGCATTGCTAACGCCGCTGTTGTGCCGTGCGCGCCAGCGTGTTCCAAACCCATTGCCTGAAAAATTTGTGCAACACTGTCGCCAATTGCAGGTGTAGGCGCAAGCGATAAATCAATCACGCCAAACGGAATACCAAGCTTCTTAGCCATTTTGCGCCCGATAAGTTCGCCTGTCGTAGTAATTTTATAAGCTGTTTGTTTAATTTTGTTAGATAAAACTCCCAAATCAGCTTTTTTATCTAAATCTAAAATAGCAGCTCTTACAACTCCAGGGCCTGAAACACCTATATTTAATGCGCATTCAGGTTCTCCATAACCGCAATAAGCACCTGCCATAAACGGATTATCACTTACTGAATTACAAAATACAACAAGTTTTGCTGCGCCCAAACCGTCTTTATCTGCTGTTAATTCTGCTGATTTTTTGATTGTTTCAGCCATTTTTAAAACAGCATCCATATTTATTCCGGCTTTTGACGTCCCAACATTTACTGATGAACATAATCTGTTTGTACAAGCTAAAGCTTCAGGTATTGCTTCAATTAAAGCTTCATCGCCCTGAGTAAAACCTTTTTCTACAAGTGCAGAAAATCCGCCAATAAAATCTACGCCAAGATTATTTGCGCATTCATCCAAAGTTTTAGCGATTTTTACATAATCTTTTGTCTTGCAAGCTTCACCAACCAAAGAAATAGGAGTTACTGCAATTCTTTTATTTACAATAGGAATAGAATAATCGTTCTCAATTTCATTCGCATAAAAAACTAAATTGTGTGCGTATTTATCGAGTTTGTATTTTATTTTGTCACAAACTACATTCACATCTTCACTTAAGCAATCTCTTAAACTTATTGTAAGCGTCACAGTTCTGATATCAAAATTGTAAAGCTTAATCATATTAATGGTTTCTAAGATTAAATTTTCATCAAAAATTGTCATAACGATTTAAGTTTAACATAATTTGCAGAAAAAATGAATAGATTACAAAAAAGAGAAAAAACTGTTTTCTCTTTTTAACTCATTTTTATTATTTTTTAAGTACAATAATAATATGGTAATTAAACCTAAACAATCATTGGAGGTCAAAAGAATATGCTAGTTGTAATGAACAGTCATGCAACCGAAAAAGATATCAAACGAGTTGCATTGTTTTTAGAATCAAAAGGGTTTGAAGCTAGAGTTTCTCACGGCGAAGCAAGAACTGTTGTTCACGCAATCGGCGTTATAGATGTTGACCAAAGAGATTTTGAACTTTTACACGGTGTTGATGAAGTTATTAAACTTTCTACAAATTATAAATTAGCAGCACGCGCTTGCCAAGGCAAAGACACTGTTGTAGAAGTAAACGGAGTTAAATTTGGTGATAAATACACAGGTCTGATTGCCGGACCTTGTACGGTTGAATCTTACGACCAAATGGACGCAACAGCACAAGAACTCAAGAATTCCAATGTTAAAATCATTCGTGGCGGTGCATTCAAACCAAGAACCAGTCCCTATGCTTTTCAAGGCTTAGGAGAAGAAGGACTAAAGATTATAAGAAGCGTCGCCGATAATCACGGGATGGCTGTAACTTCTGAAATAATGGAAGTTTCTCAACTTCCTATGTTTGAAAAATATGTTGATATTCTTCAAGTTGGCGCAAGAAACATGCAAAATTTCAATTTGTTAAAAGAGTTAGGTCACGCTCATAAACCTATAATTCTTAAACGCGGCTTATCCTCTACTTATGAAGAATGGTTAATGTCCGCAGAATACATTATGGCAGGCGGAAATAACCAAGTTATTTTATGCGAAAGAGGCATTAGAACATTTGAAAAATACACAAGAAATACGCTTGATTTAACAGCTATTCCTGTAATAAAAAAATTAAGTCATTTGCCGATTATCATTGACCCATCACACGCAACCGGTTTAAGAGATAAGGTTGAACCTATGTCAAGAGCCGCTGTTGCAGCCGGTTGCGACGGTTTGATAATCGAAGTCCACCACGACCCTGACAGTGCAGTTTGTGACGGCGCACAATCACTTTATCCTTGGCAATATGATTTGTTGTATAAACAAATCAAACAAATTGCGCCAATTGTGGGTAAAGAAATTATTTAATTCTCTTGAGAGAAGACAAGAAGTTGAAATTAATTACATCGCCATCGACTTTTGTCAAGAATACTTGTGCATCTTTTTCGTCAGCTTCAATTTGCGGAATTTGTTCGATTTCAGATGAATAATAATTGCCTTCATTTCTTTCGCTTGAAGAAATTTTATTTGCCAAACTATTCAAAGATATATTTCTTAAAAATCCTGCAAAACCCTCACCTTTATTAGACATTTTTGTATAAATTCTTAAAGACGCGTCATTTGTGTTCAAATCATATCTTCCGATAATAAATGAACCAAGTTGTTTTGCAGAAGATTTTATCATCATTCTTTCAATCACGTTGTCTTTGAGTTTCAATTCACCCTTAATAACATCAAATTTGCCATCAGGAATATTAACCAAATCACCGAATGTAGTCGGAGAAATCATTACAAGCGGATTTCTAAATAATGATGCAACCTTTAAAATATATTCCACGTATCCGATTTTTTCAATCGTACCGTTTTGAATATTAAATTTAATATCACCATTAAGTTTAAGACTCGCATCAGAATTAATTTCCACCAATCCCATTGCTTTTCCCGAGATTTCTCTAGGTAAGCCTAAAAGCGCATCCGCCATAACGGTTGAATTAACGTCTTTTACGCCAAGCCTTAAATAATATTTGTTTTTAATTAAATCTGCACGAACTTTTAATGTAGAAATACCTTCCGCAATATCAAACTTGTTTGATTGCAAATTCAAAATTCCGTCTTTATCAAGCGTCAAGTTTGCGTGCAAATTGCCGAAATTAACGTTTTTGTATTTACCATTTTCAAGATTTAACATGCATTTTTCAACAATAATCAAACCCTTTTGGAATGTCGGAACATCAACATTGTCTGACTCACTGTCTGACGCGTCTTGCACCGTTCCCTCTCCACGGGGGAGGGCTAGGGTGGGGGTTGATGTTGGAGCTGAAACGCTCTCTTGACTATTCGCCAAAAACCTTTCTAAATCAATATTATCAACATCTAAATCTACATACTTTACTATAATTGGCAACCTTAAATCATTAACGATATAACCTTTAAAATTATATTTTGAGCGCTTAAATCTTCCTTCTGCAATCGCGCCGAGTTTATCGCCTTTAGCACCAATTTTAGCTGATTTGATAAAAAGTCTTTGAGATGGAATTCTAACTTTATCAAGAGTTATAACTCCCTCCATTACAGGGAACTCACCCGTATTAATCACACCCATTTCGCCTGTAATAGTACCTTTTTTAAAAATCTTTTGACCTGCTAAAAAGTTTAAAAATTCACTCGGCAAAGGTCGCGGAATTTTCAAATGAATATCTTGAAGTTTCATATTATCTGCCATATCAAGATTACCGTTAATAGAAAGAACCGGCGTCATGCCTTTTTTTAATTCATTTGTTATAAAATAATCAATTGTGTTTATTTTTAAAATATTTTTTACAACACTTAAATCTACTTTGAAAAGGGTTTTATAATCCTGCAAAACCATTGATTGGTCGCCTAATTTAAAACCTTCGCCCTCTCTAAGCAAGAAATACCACAAAATATCACAAGAGCCGTTTTTAGAAGTCAATGTTAATCTTGAACCGGCATCACCAACTAAATTTATTGGAGAACCGAGCATTTTTGAAACATAATCTCTAAAGAAATCGTCATTCACAAAAATATCCGAAACAATTTTCGTATCACAAGTTTTCCAATAATCTTTAACCGTGCCTTCCATCGTCAAAGTATCATTGATTTTGTTGTTATAATATCCTTTAAAGTCTTTGAGAGTAATATCTTTGTTGCCGATTTCAACAATACCCTGCGTAATTTTTACCGGCATCTTCATTAAATCTTTTATCTTGAATTCTGATTCATTTACATTAATATCACCGTGAATATTTTGTTTAGTTAGGTGAA
>CAKVGS010000030.1 GCA_934747335.1 uncultured Candidatus Melainabacteria bacterium | reverse complement strand
ATGGTTCCAATTATCGTATTCGCGTTAATGTTTTCAATCGCTTTGGCTAAAGTTGGTGAAATTAACAGACCGTTTGTTGGTTTCTTTGAATCAATTTTTGCTGCAACTATGAAAATTACAGATTGGATTATGTGCTTTGCTGCTCCCGGTGTTTTCGCTTTAACAGCGGTTGCAGTTTCATCATTCGGTATTGATATATTTATGAGTATTTCAAAATACTTAGGCGTTTTGGCTTTGGGTTTTGGTATTCAGTTCTTTATTGTATATCCTGTATTTTTGAAAATATTCTCAAAAGTTCCCGTAACAATGTTATATGCGGCAATGGCGGAAGCTATGATGGTTGCATTTGGTACAGCAAGCTCATCTGCAACACTTCCATTAACAATTGCATGTTGCGAAAAAAGAGGTATTTCTCATAAAATTGCAAGCTTTGTATTACCGTTAGGTGCAACACTTAATATGGATGGTACTGCGATGTTACAAACAATTGCGGTAATCTTCTTAACTCAGGCTTATGGCGTTGCTTTGACTCCATTCTTGGTTATTCAAATCGCATTATTAGCAATTATTGCATCATCTACTTGCGCAGGTATTCCGGGAGCAGGTTTGATTACAATTGCACTAGTTCTTAATGGCATGGGCTTAAGTCCTGAACAATTGGTTGCAGGTTTTGCATTCTTATTCACAATCGAAAGAATTACCGATATGATGAGAACATTATTGAATGTAACTTCTGATGCCGTTGTAGCAGCTGCTATTGCAGATAATGAAAACGAAATTAATTATGATTTATTAAATAATCCTGAAGAATATGGTGATATTATAAATTAAGTAAATAAATTAAAAATAAAAAACGCCGCTAAGTTTTATTTAGCGGCGTTTTTTATTCAACATCAATAAATTTATGTACCTGTGGAATTAAACGAATACGCCTGTATTTTTTTAAACATTTATCTAAAATCTGTTGCATAAATTCTGAATTAACTGAAGGTATTTTCCCTAGCATCATTGGTTGTAAAACAAGTTCTATGTTATGTTTTTGTGCCAAATCACAAATGTTTTCAATTTCTTCATCCGTAATTTTAGAATCGAAAACAACTTTTGCATACAAGTTTTTTTTGTTTGCTATTTCAAAAAACTTATCGTGAATATCCCATTGTGCAGGCATGCCGGTTGCGCTTGGAAGTTTAATATCTGCTGAAACATATTCAATACAATCAATAACATTTTCTAATTGTTCAAATAACGTTGCATTTGTTTCCAAATAAATCGGAAGCGGTGAAACTTGAGCGAATTCTTTTATAAAATCGGTATGCAAGAGAGGCTCGCCACCGGTTAATGATATAGAGTGACAATCTGAATGTTGTTTTACGTATTCTAAAAGTTCTGAAATTGTGTATTCTTTAGCATTTACTACATCAAAATCAGTATCACAGTATTTGCATTTTAAATTGCATCCGCAAAGACGCATGAATATTTGTTTGTAACCAACAAGCGGACCTTCTCCTTGAATTGAGGCGAATAATTCTTTAAGTTTAATTGATGACATATTATAACCTTTTTAACGCACGGTGCTGGTAGAAATTTCTGCCAATCTTTTGTACAAACTGATTTCTTCATCTGACAAATTTTTAGGAATTTGAATTTCTACTGTAACTATCATATCACCAATTTTGTTGTTTTGCTCAATTCCACATCCTGAAAGTCTGATTTTTTGACCGTTTCTTGTATTTGGGGCAATTTTTAATGACACATTACCTGTTAATGTAGGAATCACAATATTTGCGCCTAATACCGCTTCAAATGGAGTAATCGGAACTGTTTTAAGAATATTTAAACCTTCTGTTTTGTATCCTTTCGGTTCTCTTATATGAACCGTCAAATACAAATCTCCGTTTGCTCCACCGTTAATCCCTTTTTCGCCTTCCCCTGCCAATCTGATTTTTGATTTATCGCTGATTCCGGTAGGAATTCTTACGTTAAATCTTTTGTAAGTTGAAGTTTCGCCTTTCCCTTTGCAAAAAGGACATTCTGAACCGTTCACAAATTTTCTGCCATGGCATTTTGGGCAAAGATTTGTTTGAAGCATGTTGATAACTTTTGTAGTACCGCCTAATGCTTCAAATATTGAGATTTCAATATCGGAATAAATGTCTTTACCCTTTTTTGCTGTCGCTTTTTCTTGCTTTTGAGCCTTGAAGAAAAAATCTTCCCAACTGAACTTAAAACTATCTTTTGTATGATAAGTTTGTTTTGAAGTTGTTTTTTCTTCTCTCTTTTCTTTTTCGTAAGTTTCTTTGTTTGTTCCGCCGTTTGTTCCCCCATTTGCACCACTATTTACCCCATTTACCCCATTTACCCCCGCGCCCAGGCCTGAGTAGCTGTAAAATCTTCTTGCTTTATCATAATCGGCTTTTTTCAATACATTTGAAAGTGTTTCATAAGCTTCGTTAATATCTTTAAAATTTGCAATAACATCATCAGAATTTCCTGCAACATCAGGATGCCATTTTCTTGCAAGTCTTCTGTATGCTGATTTAATTTCTTCTTGTGTAGAATTTTCAGAAATATGTAAAATTTTATAATAATCTTTAGTCATACTAGAGATTTAATGATTGGAATAAAAAAGTCAACATATTTTTAGGTAATAATTTTGTACTATTTAGGGCATGCTCTTTTACTAGATTTTTTTTTAATAATATGATATTATAAGGCATAGTATGGGAGAGTGTTAGGTGAATACTGATAATTTTTTGATAGAAGAGAATGATATTGAGCTTGCACAAAATATATGCAAAGTCATTGAAAACAGTGATACTCGCAATCGTGCCGTAGCTGACAGTTTAGCTTCAAAGGTTGCAGAACGCTTCTTTGATAAAGAAACTTACAATGTTGATACGGTTTCAGGTTTGCACAATATCGGAAAAGTATTAGAAGATATTGATATAGCTGATATTTACATAAACAATTCTTATATTGATGTCAGACTTTATTTTAATGACGAAGAATTAAGCGTACCTAAAACTCACTTTGATAACAATTTACTTCCTGTTGCATACATGTTTATAAAAATTTCTCCAGACTTATCAGGTGCAACTGTTACGGGTTTTATTCAACCTGAAAACATTGAGCAATCTAATGCGAAAGATGGTTTCATTGCCGTTGATGAAACTCAATTGGTATCTTTTTATGACATAGAACCGTTATTAATAACTAAAGAAGACACTTATAATATAAGTGAATCTGATATTTTTGCATACTTGGAAAACAACATTAATGACAAATTTGCGTTTTACAAATCTTTAATTGCATCAAGAGATGGCAGATTAAGATTAGCAAAAGCAGTCAAAGCGCAGTATGCGTTTAATTTCATTTCTATTAACAATCAAAATAAAGAACAAAATTCTGTTGAAACATTAGAGCCTTCAGATGAATTAATTACAAATGATTTAGTTTCTGATGACTTTTTGAGTTTGGATGGAGAGAATGAAATCTTAGATTTAGAACCTGCTCAAGATGGCATGCTTTTGGAAGAAACGGATTCGCTTTCTGAAAACTTTGACGACAACTTGGATTCATCTTTAGATTTGATAGACAATGTAGAACCCGTTCAACAAGCTGATTTGGATATAATTGATGAATTAAGCTTAAATGATGGAACTGAGAACTTAGATGTTGAAGAAAATTCAGCTAATAAAGACGAATCTTCAGAATTAAATTTGGATATTGAAAATGATGAACCAAACAGTTTTGAATTTTCTACAACAACATCACCAAGTTTAAATTCTCTTAGCGAAAATTTAGATAACTTGTTGAGTCAGGATGTTGACGAAAATAAACTTGATAGTATCGCGGATGAAATCGCACCTTATCAAGAAGAAACCGAACACGCTGAAAATATTACAGAAAATGAAAATTTACAAGAAGAAATTACAGAAGAGCCGGTTGTAGAAGAAGAACCAATTGAAGTTTCTGATAATAACGACGTTCACAACGAAGAATCTGAAGAAAACAGTTCCGAACAAATTGAAGCTTTATTCAGTACTGATGAAAATTCAGAAGATACGCCCGATATAATATCTCAAAAACCAAAACAAAAAAGTTCAATAAAATTGTTAGCAATTATCGGGTTGTTGGTTGTTCTTGGCGCTGTCGGATATTTGGGTTATAACCAATTTGCAATAATGTGGTGGCAGATTCTGTTCAGACTCCTGCTTCTCAACAGCAAGAAGAAGCTATGCCTATTGAATCAGTAGAAACAACGACTCCAAAACTTGATAATAATGAAGGTACGGCAGAATCAATTCCTGCTATTGAACAAAATTTAGATGCATCAATTCTTGTTTCTAACTTAAAAGTAGATTGGGAAGTTCCCGCAGGATATGCTTCTAACACTTCCGCTAGAAGATATCTTGTTAAATTGGGTAAAGTTATTCAATTAAATCTAAAAACAGAATTGTTATTGTTAAACAAACCGCCTATAACAAACAAAATAGCAGTAGAAATCAAATATAATGACAGCACTAAAAAGTTTGAAGCTATTGGCGTAACTGTTTCCAGCGGCGAACAGTCTGTTGATAATTTAATAATGCAAACTGTTAATAAAGCCCTAGCAATGAACTTGAGCGTAAATTCAGATTCATTCAAAAACTTGCAAGGCAATCCTGTTTTAATCATTCATTTATAATATAAAGAGAGCGATATGGAAAAAACAAATAAATACTATAATGTAATTGAAACTTTAGTAAAACAAAACAAGAAATATCAAGGTTTGGAAGCAATTTTAGACGATATTATTGATGATGTTTATTCTCATTCGGAAGTCATTATTAATTCTATTAACAATGATGGCGTTATTCAATCATATTTAGAAAAAGTTGTTTCGACTTCAATAATTACAGTTCCCAAAAAAATGGGATTTCATCCTGAACTTAAACACAGAACAATTGATGCTCAACAAATATTAGAAAATGCAGCTCAAAGAAGAGCTGAAAAAGTTAATACAGAACTTGTCGATAAAATGATTAATAATATTGCGCCTGAACGTGAAGAAGTTCCTTCCGAAACACCTGAAACAACGTCTGAATTAACAGAGCTTGAGCCTGAAGAATCAGTTCTAACATTAGAAAATGCACCTTCGGATATAGAACAAGAAACAGATGACAATTTTTTAAACATAAATGAAAAACAAGAAGAATTAACTGACAATCAAGATAATGAATTGGATGAAATAATTACTTCCGAAACTCTTGAAACAGAGGATTTGGAAGAATCGGAACCTGTTGTTGAAACAGCCGAAGACAATAGCGTTTTAGATACGGATTTAGAGATTTCTGATTTAGATAATGAAGACGCAAATATTGTAGAAGATAATCAAAATGACAGCTTGGAGCTTAATGATTTAGAAGAAGTATCGCTAACTGATACAACAGAAGCTGAAAATGATGATATTCAAGAGTTTGAAGTATTGGAAACAGAGGAGCTTGAACCAACTGATGATACGGAATTATTAACAGATGTTCAAGCAGAATCTATGGCTGATGATAATTTGGAAATTCCAGAGCCGACCGAAGAGTTACAAGAATCAGAACTTGATGATTTAACAGATACTGACAATGATTTTGAAACTCTTGAACCTGCTGAAACTCTGGATTTAGATTTACAAGAAGATGATAATCAAGATTCTCTTACAGAAGTTGATTCTTTGGAAGAAAGTCCTTTGGATGTAATAAATGATAACGGTTTAGAACAGATTGCCGATGTTATTACTGAAACATTAGAAAATCCTGGAAATACATCTTCTGAAAATACAGATTTCAAACCAACTGATTATTCAGTATTTAGCTATTCAACAGACAAATACAATGATGATATTGACGCAGAAGAAATTGTTAATGAAATAAAAGATTTGGCATCAAAACATCCTGAATTGAATATAATTAATGTATATAATTTGAAATTCAAAGACAAACTTACAATCCCTCAAGTAGCATCTGAGCTTAATATGAGTGAAGATAATGTAATTGAAGCTTTGAATGAGTTGGTAGCTATTGTACAATAAGGAAGCTTATGCAGTGTCCCAAATGTAAAAATGAAATAGAAGATAATTCTTTGAAATGCAAATTTTGCGGAACAAAGATTGCTTCTGTGTGCAAAGATTGTGGGACTATAAATCCGATTACAGCAAAAGAATGCTCTAATTGTCATAAGGTATTGCTTAAAATCTGTACAGAATGCGGTGCTGCAAATCTTCCGGAAACTAAGGCTTGTAGAAAATGTGGCATGGAATTTATTATCCCGCAAAAGAAGTTCAATCCTAAGCCTGAATACAGCGCAGAAATGAATTCTCAACAAAAGGTTAAAGCCAGACTTTTGGATTCTATTAAAGATGCTGATAAAACTATTATTACTTTGAATGGCGAAAGCGGTATTGGTAAGGATTTAGTTTTAAGATACACAATAAACGAGCTTAAAAATGCTAAACTACTTTGGTTATGGGGAACTTGTACACAAGTGACTCAACTTTCTCCGTTTGGTTATTTTCAAGATTTATTGCTAACATTTTTTAATGTAAATAATTTTTGTCCTGATACATTACAACTCAAAAAAAATTCTGTTAAATTTTTCAAGCAGGATTTTCCGACACTTTCAAATGCAGAAATTTTAGATTTGTTGAACTTTTTATATCCTGAAAATTTGGATAAATACGAGAATATTTATTTCAATAAAGCAAAAATGTTCAATATAATGAAAAAAGTTTTGCTAACAATTATTGAAAAAATTAAAGCTGTTTTTGTTATAGATGATTTCGAAAACATTGATGGCATGTCTTTTGATTTTCTAAAAGAAATCTTAAAAGATGATTATTTTTTGGAAAGATGTAAATTTATTTTAATTTCTAAAATTGTAAAACCGGGCATGGGTTGTATAACGTCACCTAAACTTACGGAAGAAAATTATGTTGATTTAACGATCGCGCCATTTACAAAAAGTCAAGTAGAAATTTTAGTAAAACAATATAGTGACTTAGAAATCGGTGATGATTTTGTAAATTTGGCACTAAATATTTCAGGCGGAAATCCTTCCATTGTAGAACAAATGGTACTTTTGTATAAAGATATCAGAAGAAACGGCTTGAAGCATATTACATATAAATCTTTAGAAACAATTCTAGATGCAAGACTTGGTATTCTTAAACAAGAAGATTTGCCATCATATAGAATGCTTGTTGCAATGTCTGTTTTAGGCTCAAAATTTTATCCTGCAATGCTTGAACATTTTGACAATAATTCTGAAAAAGAATTTGAACGCATAATTGAAAATCTTGTTCAACGAGGATATATAAATCAAATTAACAACCTTTCTTTTGAATTCAAGAGCAACGAAATTTGGAAAAATATTGTTTCTGTTGTTAAAAATGATGATTGTTTTTATGAAGTTTTGAATATTTTATATGAAACTCTAAGTATTTATAAACAATCTTCAATCGCGCTTTTAGGCTATATTGTACAAAAACTTAATAATGATGATCAAGCTCTTGCTGTTTGGACGCTTTTGATGAAACAGGCGTCTTATATCGGCGATATCGGACTTTATATTATTACCCAAAAACAAGCATTAAAGCTTGTTGAAGATAAGCATGGCGCATTTTATCAAAAAATCAAAAAGAATATTTATACGAGAGTCGGTAAATTACTCGAACCAATTGACCATAAATCAGCTTTTGAATATTTACAAAATGCAGTAATGATGCTTGACGATAATGAAGAATTTGAACACATTGAGCTTTTGGGTTATTTGGCTTCATCTTCTATGAAGAGCGGTAACTATTGGGGTGCAATTGAGTGCGCAGACAGTGTTTTGAATAAAGTTCCCGAAACAATGGAGTTAGAGCGCACGCTTGTTAAATCGCGTCAAGTTCGTCCAATGTTAAAACTGGGGAATTATGGTCAAGTTATTAATCTTATTGACACCGAAATCATGCCTGTTTTTGAAAAATATTTGGCTAAAGGAAGAAATACTCAAATTATTACATTAAAAGAATTGTATTTAACTTGGATTGGTGTTTATTTTGATTTTGCAGAAGCTTTGACATTCCAAGGCGATGGAAGAATGTTTGAAATTATCAAATTGATTTTTGATATAATTGAACGCAATCAAATTAAAGAGCCATCAATATTATGTAAAGCTCATTTAGCTCTAGCTTTAGCAAATACAATAAAAGGTGATATTAAAACTTCCGAAAAAATTCTGGATGATATTTTGAAAGAATATCCGCTTGATAGCATGGACTCATTTATTGTTTCAAGATGGAATTTTGTTGATATCACTAATAAATTTATAGCAAAAGATTATGACAGTTTGTATACAGAGTTATTCAATGTTGTTGCTTATGCTAATAATGTAAATGACAGCTTTACAAAAAATATTCTAAAGACTCTACTTGCTAAGATGCTCACTGATAAAAACGAATCAAAAAAAGCGTTAGAGATTTTAGAAGAACAAGTTGCATATTTTGCTAAAGAAAAAGTAGCAACAGGAGTTTTGCTTTGCTGGTACTTGATAGCAGAAATCAAATTGGTTATAAGCGGAACACAGTTTGCGCTTGATATTGCAAATAAAGCATTGGATATCGCTCAAGGTCCTAATATTAATAACTATTATTTTATAGCCTTGTTCAATAAACTTATTGGCGAAATTTATATGGCAAAACAGGATTTTGACTCAGCAAAAGTTTATTTAGAAAAATCAATTTTTGTTGCAAAACAATTTAACTTGCTTACAATTTTGGTTAAAGACTATATTCAGTACGCTAAATTTTATCAAGAATTGGCATTACCAAAATCTACATTGAGAGCAAATTATATCAAACAATCGTTGAAAATGTTCCAAATGGCTAAAAATGTAAGTATTGTAGCAGAACATCCGCATTTACAGAAACTTATAAAAGAAGAATTGTCCATTTTGACTTCGTTCTGCAAATTAAATGGAATTATTTTGAAAAAGGGAAGTAAATAACTAAAGTTATTTACTTCCCTTTTTCTATATCAAAAAATAATATTTTTGTAGTATTAGAGGACAATAGTCCAATATTACAGAAATTTGGTGATGTTTTTATTTTCAAAATGATTCTTACTTTTTTCTTTTTTGTTGCGAATTAAAAAGAAAAAAGTAAGAACTATTTTGTAATAAAAAAGTTTTTTAATGTACTTTTCTTTCTCTTTATTTGCGAGGTAAAGAGAAAGAAAAGTACCAAAAGAAAGAGAAAACACGCTACCGCTTCCTACGCTCTTACGAGCGTTTAATCAAATGGATGATTAGCAAGCAGAGCTTGCACTCTTACGCTCGCTAAAAAACGCTCGCGGCGCAAACGTCGTTCATTTCTAGCGGTAGGGTAGAAAAAGCGTGAGCGCTTTCCACCTTTTCAATTCGGTGAGTATACTATGTCATATTTAAATTATATTTATCCGCCTAGCGGAATTTTACTTACTTTATATGACTAATAAAGATGGGAACCGCTATCGCTTTTCCCATCCTACATAACTTTACCAAATTGATTTAATGTATTCATAAAAAAGTTTTAATTTCTTTTCTACACCGTATGCTTCTTTTTCTAATATTTGCTCTAAATAACCTGTTTCATTATCATAAGCACTTATGTAATTGGCTTCATTTTCAAGATATTTTTCACCTTTTTTATATTCTTCCGAATTTATTTTTAGTTTTGGATATTTACCAAACAAGTTGTCAAGGTTTTGTCGACATTCTTTTTCATTAAAACTTATAAAAGCTGAATAGTCATTATTATTTAGTGCTTTATTAATATCTGTTTTTAATTGTTCTACGGTTTGATTGCGTTCTATCGCCCAGTCTTTTAAACGACCTTCATCTTTTAGTATCGCTTTCATTTCTTCTAGTTCTTTTTTTAATTTATCTCCTGTTGGTAATTCGTTATTTTTTCTTAAAATTTGAATATACTTTTCGGCATTTGTTCTATATGCAATTTCAGATTGTTTTACATGCTGAAACTCGTGCATTAAGGTGCTTAAAATGTGTTTTTTATCTAAAGCTGTCATTTTTTGTCCATTTATACAATTTGGACGAAGGGTGACACGAGCTTTACTCAGAAGCCAACCTCCTCCAGCCTCTTTTTTACGAGCTTCTTCTGTAATTTTATCTATATTTAATTTTATATTAATGTTTTCATAACCATAATCTTTTTTTACTTGGTTAAATAACTTTGAACATAAAGAGTCTACATCACTCTCTTTTAAGATTTCTTTATATCTATCTGCCATCTTTTGTGCTTCTTCCTTAGAAACATCCCTTCTAAAAATTTCAGAGAAATTCTGCGCAACTTTTTCAATTGATGGTTTTGTTAGCATTCTATGACCGACTACACACGCATAAGTCGTTGCCAAACCTCCAACAACAGCCAAACCAACCTTTGTAGCAGTAGACATACCTTTTTCTTTTTGTTGCGTTTTAATTTTATCGCTTGCCGATATATTTAAGGTATCTTTTTCTAAAGGCGCAATATTAGTAGTATTGAGTTGACTAGTATCTAATGAAACAGAATTCGTTTGAGCATAATCACCTCTAAAAGAATTTGTAACAGGGTAACTATTACTCAAATATATGGGATTTGTTCCAATACCATCTACTTTTAACGTCATACTTTAACCTTATTAAATAACCTTACATATATATAAAGTCATAAATTATAGAAAAATTGCTTAATTGCACTTAAATGTAAACATCTGTTAAGCAACTCTATCGTGTTCAATAAAAAAATATTGAACATCATTCGCGCCGCGAGCGTTTTTTAGCGAGCGTGAAAGTGCGGGTTCACCCGCTACATCCATTTTGTTCAACGCTCGTAAGAGCGTAGAAAGCAATGAAAGTTTCTTCTTTTTGCTTACTTTTTCTTCTTGCTTTTTCAAAGAAGAAAAAGTAAGAATTATTTTAAAATAAAAAGCTTTTTGAAATGTACTTTTCTTTCTCTTTATTTGCGAGACAAAGAGAAAGAAAAGTACCAAAAGAAAGAGAAAACACGCTATCGTTTCCTACGCTCTTGCGAGCGTTTTATAAAATGGATATTGCAGGCAAAGCCTGCTCTCTCACGCTCACTATCGCAGCTAATCGCTGCACGCTCGCGGCGCGATTGTCGTTCATTTGATGAAATTTATCATGGAGAGTAGTGCCCTAATGAGAGGGAATGACCAAAAGCCGTTCGATGTTGGCGTAGCCCTCCCTATGGGAGAGGGAATAAAATCAAATTGAAAGCCGATTGTTTTTGGGGGCTTGAAATTTAGATTTTAGGGAGAGGGTTCAAGCCGTAGGCAATATTTAAAAAGTCAATTAATATGTTTGTTAGTGATTGAAGAATGATTTGTTTGTTAGATGTTTTGTAGTTCCCTCACCCTAACCCTCTCCCTAAGGAGAGGAAACGACCACAACTTGTTAACTTTTTACAAAAAACAAAATTCCCCATTAAAAATGGGGAACTACCTCAAATGTTTATTCAATGTTTGCGCTTGCGCCTAAGCGCTACGATTAAGTAATATAATCTTGCGGATTGCCGGAGTAGTCAGCGATTACGTCTGCGGTTTCATCTTCTTGAACAGGCAATTTCTCATAACGACTTTCTTTATAAGCTAACGCCCTTTTATTCAATTCATCAATCGCCATCGGTCCTGTTAAAACTTGCAAGACTTCACCATCTTTGTCATAAATTTTCAGGCGAGGAATTTCTACGCCCTGCGGAGTCTTAAAGCCCATCAAAGAAATTTTTCCATATTCACCAAAACCGTCTTTGATTTCATAGTAAATATCCTTCAAATCACCTTCCTTAAGGCAATTTCTTGCAACATCGTTACAATCTTCTCTATTTACCCAATTTTGAACAGTTGCAGTTTCATTATTTAACTCTTCTAATTGAGCTTTTGTAGCTGTTATACCTCTGAACAACGGATCACCGCCACGACCGACAGCTGTCGGGCCTTTTTCTCTTGGGGCATGTATTTGATAATTTGCCTCATCTATTACTTTTCCGCCTCCGTTTGTATTTTGCGGAACTTGTCCACCGGTCGGATTACTTTCATTTGCCATATTTTTACTCCTTATGTTATTCTTTACGGCATATTTTTGAAAAACTTTAGCAATTTTAAAACAATTGTTACAAAAATTTACACTTTTTTGCTAATCTCAAATTTATAATATCCTCTATTTATTTGATTACAAATCTCACACAATACTTTAAACTATATGTATTGAATGGGGAGAGATATGGCTAAATCGAATTTAAAAGAAAAAAAAGTTGCAAAAAGTTCAGCTGCTTTAAAAGTGGTTGATGATAGTGCGGTTAAAACCACTGCTTACAGTGATATTAACTTAAAAAAATGGCGTGAATATGACCACGTTAAAACTGATACTTTGTGGGAGTTTCCGAACCGACTAAAAGAAGGCGGACATTCAAACGAATATCATGGCAACTACATTCCGCAAATTGCCCAACAAATTTACGAACGTTATACAAAGAAAAACGATATCGTTCTTGATTTATTTTTCGGTTCAGGCACTTCAGGTATTGAAGCCATAAATATGAACAGACGCTGCATCGGTGTTGAACTTAAAGACGAATTAGCAGAAAAAGTTTCAGAAAAATTCACCCCAAAACAACTTGTAACCGATGTAAATATTATTTGCGCAGATTCAACAAGCGAATTAGCTAAAGAAAAAGTTCAAGCAAGACTTGACATCATGGGTAGAAAACAAGCTCAGTTATTAATGCTTCATCCGCCTTATGATGATATTATCAAATTTTCTGATAAGAAAGAAGACTTGTCTAACTGTGCAACAACAGAAGAATTTTATGATTTGTTTGAAAAAGTTGCAAAAAACGGTTATGACCTTTTAGAGAAGGGGCGTTTTGCGTGCTTAATTATTGGTGATAAGTACGCAAATTCTCAACACATTCCTCTTGGTTTCGAATGCATGGCAAGAATGAATAAGTTAGGTTTCATTACTAAGGCTATCATAATTAAAGATATGCAAGGTAATGAAAGAGCCAAAGGAAAGACCGCAAATCTTTGGAGATACAGAGCTTTAGCCGGTGGTTTCTATATTTTTAAACATGAATATGTGATGGTATTCCAAAAAGTATGATAAAAGAAACTTCTGACGGCTTGTTAATCAGGATTAAGATTGTTCCTAATTCTTCTAAAAATGATTTGATAATTGAAGATGAATTTATCAAGGTAAAAGTTACGGCTCAACCGATTGAAAATAAAGCAAATAAAGCGCTTATCGAATTTTTATCGAAGAGATTTAAAGTTCCTAAAACAAGTATAGAAATTGTTAAAGGTGACACTTCAAAAGAAAAAACTCTTTTATTTTCAATTAAAGATGAAGAAAAGAAACAAAAAATCATTTCAGAATTGACAAAATAGTCTAAAAACTATACGATAAAAGAAAAAAGGTGTTTGTATGTATAAACGTTGGTATGATGTAGATCCCACAGTTAGCTTAGCAGTTAGTCTTATGCGTAATGCTAATATCATGACGCAGTATAAATGCGCAGATTTAATTGTGAAAAAATCAAAAGATAACGGAATTGATTTGGCGGATAATATATTAACCGATGCTTTTACGTACGTTCTCAGACGTTGGTATGATACTGATCAGAAAATTGCAGAATCTTTTGAATACCTAAAATCTCTCCCGGAAGAGTTACAAAAAGAAGTTGCTTTAGATTTGATAAATTTATTGCAGGAAGAAGAAGCAAGATAATGAATACACTTTTACAGCTATGTTTAAATCCTGCTCTTGTTGCTGTAATTTTGTTATGTATTTTGTGTATCAGAAAAGTTAATGTTTTACTTGCAATAATTATTTCTACAATTGTTGCAGGACTTGTTTCCGGCATGAATATCCAAAAAATCATGGATGTATTTATCTCCGGCATGGGCGGAAATTCCGAAACAGCCTTGAGTTATATTTTACTCGGCGCTTTTGCTGCAACAATGGCACATTCAGGTTTCACGGATGTTTTATCAAGAAAAATTACAGAGGTTGTTGCAGGAAAAAAGTTTGTTTTACTTGGGATTTTGACGCTTATAGCTATGGCATCTCAAAACATAGTGCCGATTCATATTGCGTTTATTCCTATAATCATTCCGCCATTATTAAAAATAATGAATAAACTTAAAATAGACAGGCGTGCAGTAGCTTGTGTTTTGGCGTTTGGTTTGAAAATGCCTTATATTGCAATACCGGCAGGCTTTGGTTTGATTTTCCAAAATTTGATTGCAGATAATATGACTCAAAACGGGGTGCAAGTTTTAAGAAGCGAAATTTGGAAATCAACTTCTATTTTGGGGTTAGGCATGATTGTCGGTCTTTTGGTTGCGGTTTTCGTGACTTATAGAAAACCTAGAATTTATGAAGACAGACCTATTGCCAATATGGAACAAGGCGAAGGAAAATTCCGCAAAAGGCATTACATTGTTATATTGGCAGCAATTGCAACTTTCGTAGTTCAGTTGCTAACCCAATCTTTACCGCTTGGCGCACTTGTCGGCTTAGGGATTATTTTTTCATTCGGTGTAATTCCGCAAGACAAAATGGATCACATGATGAACGAAGGCATATATTTGATGGGATATATTGCGTTTGTAATGCTTGTTGCAGCAGGATTTGCATCAGTTTTGAAAGAAACAGGTGCGATTGATTCGCTAGTTAATCTCGTTATCGGAATTTTACCAAACAATATTATTCTAACATCACTGGTAATCTTAATTATCGGATTATTTATAACAATAGGAATTGGTACATCTTTTGGTACAATTCCTATATTGGCAGTTTTGTTTATTCCTGTTTGTACACATTTAGGATTTAACCCGCAACAGATAGTGGTACTTTTGGCAGCAGCAGCGGCTTTGGGTGATGCCGGTTCTCCTGCTTCTGACACAACGTTAGGACCGACTGCCGGTTTGAATGCAGACGGTCAACATAATCACATTTTTGATACCTGCATTCCAACATTCTTGCATTACAATATTGCGCTAATTGCATTTGCGTTGATTGGAATTTGGATATTTGGTTAATAAAAAGTTAATGGTGCAAAAATTGCACCCTACAATTTTAAATTAAATGTATATTCAATATTGAATGTATTTTTAATTAAGGAAAGGTAGGGTGCAATTTTTTGCACCATTAACTTTTTAAAGCTGTGATTTTTCTTGCTATTGAAATGTTATTTGTTTTTATTAGCCATTCAATCCATAGTTGAAGTCTTCTTGGATATTGCTTGTTAACATTGATTTCAATGATTCCATATAAGCGTTAACTTCTTCTAATTCTGCACTGTCAGTTGTAATTTGTGCGTCGATTTGTGTTTCCCAAGCTGTTAATTCATCTAATTGGTCTTGGAAATCTGCTGTAATTTTATTTACTTCTGTTTCAAAATCAGGAATTTCTGTATAATCTTTATAATCGTCATATTTATGAGCACCGCCATCAGCTTGATCAGCTTCATAAACACTTTTAAAGTAAGCTCTGTTAGCTCTATCTTGAGCATTTTTCAATGATTGAGCGTCAGCTTGTGAATAGGTAGCAAGTGATTTTTGGTTTTGTAATTGAGTAATTTCAAGGTTAAGAGCATTTCGTCTTAACTTGTAACTCATTAATGTTTCATGTAAATTTGCGATTGCCATCTTGGTTCACCTTACTTTTAAATCTTACATATATATAAAGTATTTAAAAAAGATGTGATTTCACAAAGCCATTTATTTGTTACAAAACTTAATATTCTACATGTTAAGATTTGTAACAATATCTCTCAAAAGCCTAAAGTTTTTCAAAAAAATGCCGATATATATATTACAAAGGGAAAACAAAAAAAAGGACAGGGATATGGGATTAAATGTATCAATGGATTTTTCATACCAATTGGAAAATCGTGAAATTCTAAAAAATACTGCAAAAAATATTTTAGCAAATAGTGGTGCTACGCCTGAAGCAACACAAAAAATTGTTGAAAAAACTTTATTTGAAGGTGACAGACTTTTAAGAGAACAATACACAAACCCTCAATTGTCTGTACTTAAAGCATCAACTCAAATCAGCATTAGTGATACATTAAAAGAAACTTTAAAATATTTGAAATCACATGCTAAAAAAGAAGTAAAAAAGGCTCCTGTTTTTGGAGAATTGTGGAATATAGTATCTACAAACAATGAAGCTTCTGAAAAGAATCCTTATCAAAATGAATTGTATGAATACCAAATTGATAAAAATGCTGTAAATATATTTGCAGCTTAGAATTACAAATATATTTTTGTTATAAATTTACCCTAACGGGCAAACAGCTGCACTACTGTCCATTATCAAATGAACGACATTCGCGCCGCGAACGTGCGTGCGAACATGGAATGTGACTTTGAGGCAAGCTTGTATGGAGAAAATGAAATTTTGTATTTTACTTATGCTTGCCGACAGAATATTTACGTGTGTAGCACCGATAGTGAGCGAAAGAGAGCAGGCTCTGCCTGCAACATCCATTTTGTTAAACGCTCGCAAGAGCGTAGGAAGCGGTAGCGTGTTTTCTCTTTCTTTTCGTTCTTTTCTGGGGTAAATACTTTCAGCTTGTAGACGCACTTACTAACTTGGAAGTGAAGTGAAAAATCTTTTTATTCGCAACAAAAGAGAAAGAAAAGGACATTTCAAAAAAACTTTTTATCACAAAATAATCCTTACTTTTTTCTTCTTTATTGCGATAAAAGAAGAAAAAAGTAAGCAAAAAAGAAGAAATGACGCATAGTTTCCTACAACCTTACGGTTGTTAAACAAAATGGATGTAGCGGGTGAACCCGCACTTTCACGCTCGCTAAAAAACGCTCGCGGCGCGATTGTCGTTCGATTAATACCGCGAAATAACAATTTTCTAATTGTAAATAATTGTTAAATTAATTTATACATGTATTGCATTGATTATTTCGATGATATAGAATGTGTATATAAAGATTAGGGATTAATTAAGACTTGTTTAAGCAACGAGTGCATATCTTTGTTTGCAAGTTGGTGTGTTTTTACACACGAGAAAGGTTAGGGAATGGCACTTACTATTAACACGAACTTATCGTCATTAATTGTGCAAAAAAATTTGAGTTCTGCAACTACGAGTTTGAATAATGCGATTGAAAGAATGTCTACCGGTTACAAAATTAACCACGCAAAAGACAATGCAGCAGGATATTCAATTGCTGCTAATTGGAAAACAATGTTAGGCTCTTTGGATGTAGCTTCAGACAACGCATCGATGGGTGCTGATTTATTGAAAACAGCTGAAGAAAATTATTCTTTAATAACAGAGCACTTACAACGTGTTAGAGACTTGACTGAACAAGCTGCAAACGGCACTTATGGTGCGGATTCACTTACTGCCATAAAATCAGAAATGACCGCAAGATTGTTAGAAATAAATAGAATTGCTGCTAATAGTGAGTTTAACGGTATAAAATTAATGGATGGAACTCAAACTGATGCTATCAATTTACAAGTAGGCTTAAACAAAGGCGATACAAATGTTATTAAACTTGATGCGTCTTTATTCAAAGCTGCAACCGCGAGTGGTTTGTTGAATGCAAAAGGAGCTGCTTTTAAAACATTTATTGATGCTGCCGGTACTACAAAAACAGCTGCTGATAAGTTAGTGGAAATTGATAAGGCGATTAGTGAAATTTCTAGCAGAGTTACAGCGATAGGTGCTGCTCAAAACAGAGTCGATTCTGCTATTTCATCAATTTCTGTTCAATCAGAAAACTTAACATCATCATTATCTACAATTAGAGATGCTGATGTTGCAGAAGAATCTTCTAGTTATATTAAGGCACAAATTTTACAACAGGCATCTGCAACTTTGCTTGCAACTGCCAACCAAACACCTAGTATAGCTTTGAACTTGATATAATTATAAATTTTAATTTGTTGTTGATTGGGATATGTACTTATATATGAGCTTGATTATTCAAGCTCTTTTTATTTTGTAAAAAAAATAATAAGTAATCTATTATTTTTTTAACAACAAATTTATGCCTGCTATAAAATAATTTTTTACTTCAGCAAAACTTCTCAAAGATAAAAGCGTTTTTATAATAAATCTTGGACGTAAATAAAAACGTTTCACAGCTTGTTTATGGAGTTCAAAAATTCGTTCTTTACTCAAATGTTCAGAACGTACTACCGGCTCGTAATAAGCACTTCTAAAATCCAAGTTGCCCTCAACTAATTTGTTCAGCATTGCATAAGCAAAATATTTTGTTCCGGGTAGCGGAGTTGCTGTATAAAAACTGATAAAATTGCTATCGAGTTCAATCGCAAATTTAATTGTTTCTTCAACTGTTTCTTCTGTTTCCCAAGGAAGCCCTATTACAAAATAATTATAAATTTTAATCTTATTCTTTTTAAGAATTTTTACCGTATTTCGAATATCATCAAGCGTAATTTTCTTTCCGATATTATCCAACATCTTTTGAGAACCGCTTTCAACACCGATACTTACGAGCCTACAACCTGATTTATACATCATCCTAGCCATCTCATCATCCATCGTATCGGCTCTTGTATTTGACGACCACGTGATTTTTAAACCGCTCTCTATGATTTTTTGACAAAGTTCAAGCGTCCACTCTCGATTAAAATTAAAAATATCAGACCAAAAAAGAAAATTTTTGATATTATATTTTTCAACACACTCTTTTAGTTCAGCCACAATATTTTCAGGAGAACGTGTTCTCACTTTAGCACCCGAAACGGGAGTTGCCAAACAGAAAAAACAATGAAACGGACATCCGCGAGCAACTTTAACAACTGCTTGTACTTTTCCGTTATCAGGACGTTTATAAATCGAATTATCGACTAAATGTCTTGCCGGAAATGGTAAAATATCCAAATTATCTATAAATGGACGCTTATCATTTTTAACGGGTTGAAAATTTTCTCTATAACAAATTCCTAAAATTTCATTATCAGGAACTCCGTCCAAAATATCTTTTAGAGTTAATTCGGCTTCACCTATAATTACATAATCAATGAACGGATTTTCGTAAATTGTATTGGTGTTATAAGTTAAAAACGGCGCGCCTTTAACAATTGTACAAATACTTGGAACAATTTCTTTCGCCAGTTGTACAGCCATCATATCAGATTTAAAAGTAGGGGTTGCAATGTTTGCAACTAAATAATTCGGTTGAATGTCTTTTAAATCCGCCTCAAAATTCCCGCCTTGACTATAATCTCTTATAATCGCTTCAAATCCGCAAGATTCTGCAATTGAAGCCAAATACATCAAATCCGTAGGAGGCAAGGGAGGTATAACCAACAATTCTTTTGTCGGCTGCTGACATCGATCTTCCCGATTTATTACAGGAGAAGGCGGGTATATTAACAAAACCCGCCCCTTCTTATTTTGATTTTCTAAAACCATTTATTAAGCCTTAACTTCTTTTTGTTTTACTCTTGATGCGATGATTGATGCTGTAATCAAGCAGAATGCACCGATTAAGAAAGTGTATTCCCAGTGATAATTAACTCCGCCAATTACGTTGAATGAGCATCTGTTAATAATCCAAGAAACCAAAGTGCAAACAAATACTTGAGGACCTGCAATAAAGATATTAAAGATACCCATTACAGAGCCTTCTGTTCCAGGTTTGATGTATTGAGAAAGCATAGCAAAAGGTAGAGCGCAAATACTTGCCCAACCGATACCTGATAATGCCATCAAAGCTGCAACAACTTTAACATCCTTAATAAATGCCATTCCTAAGAATGCTAATGCCATTGATAACATTGAAATGATGTGAACTTTTTTGTTGCCGAATTTAACTGACAAAACCCCGATTGGAATAGCAACAACAAAGCAAACAAGGTTGAAAATTGCAAAACAAATTGAAGAAAAGTTTGTTCCTGCTAAAACTGCGGAATCGTAGCTTGCTTTAACAACTTCTGAAACATTTGACAAATCTGGTACGCCGTATACTGTATGGATAGCATATTGAGTGAAATAAATCATCATACACATATTTCCAATCCAAGTAAAGAATTGCATCCAACAAATTTTACCAACTTCAGGAGATAGTGCAAAAAATTCTTTTAAAGATTTTACTAAATCAAATCTTTCTTTTTCTTCATTTTCTTTAGGTTGATATCTGCGTTCCTTAATCATTAAACAAGTCCATGCCATGCCAAGAGAGAACGCTAAAGCTGCCATAACAAATTGGGCATTAATAGACATTTGATAATTAAACGCCCATTTTAAAAATGGTGCTGTACCAGCTGCAAAAACAGAACCTAAACCGATTGCTAAACTTATGTATGAGTTTGCGATTGAATGTTGTTCTTGTGGTACAACATCAGGAATCAATGCTCTATAAGGACCTTGAGCAATATTAACACAAGCATCAAGAATCCAAATCATAACCGCTGCAAAGCAAAGAGCAGCTAGAGCAGGAAATTTAATATGAAGTGTTGACGAAATGAAGTTTGTAATTAATTCTGAATTTGGTAACGCCCATAGTGCTAAAGCTGAAAGTAAAGCACCGCCTAACAAATAAGGTCTTCTTCTACCGAAAGGTGAAGTTGTTTTATCGCTCAAAGCACCGATTACAGGTTGAACCACCATGCCGGTGAATGGACCTGCAAGCCAAATTAACCCAAATAAAAATGGTGAAGCACCAAGGTTTTCCGTAACTGGTCCTGATAAAATAATTCTCATTTGCCACGCAAATTGCAAACCAAAAAATCCAAGAGCAAAACTCAAAAATTTTGCAGTTGAAAAACGTTTCAAAACATTGTCTTCCATATATCTCCCCCAAATAAAACTATCATTTTATTAGTGTACAAGTAACAAAAATTTGCGTCAAGTTAATTGTAAATCTTCTCAAAAATGTTGCATCTTGAAAAAATGTAAAAATCTTGGTATGATATTCTCAGGTTAGTTTAATAAGAGAAGATGGAAAATAACACTTTAATCAAACAATACCTCGGTATTGTACAGAAAATAGCAAGAGTAGAGCATAGGCGTATACCTAACCACATGATCGAGTATGAAGAATTGGTTAGTATAGGTATAATTGCCATTCAAACATTGATTAAAGGTAAAACAGAAGAACAACTGGCTCATTATAACGATGCATACATAAGTACTGCTGTTAAATGGGCGATAAGAAACGAATTACGCCACCGTTACAAGTGGTACACGATGAAGCATAAAAAAGAAGACGGTGACGAAGACAGTTATGTATCTGATGCTGTGACAGAAAATGGCGGAGATAATTCCGATGATATGGGATTCAGCATTTCTCCGACAAAAGTTCGTGAAGCAGTTTATGAAACAATTCTCTCGATTGACGGTTTAGCAGCAGCTGCGACCGATAATGCTTCCCCGTTTGATTTCATCAAAGACCCATCAGCATTGCCTGATGAGCAAGCAGAAATCGTTGAAATGAGCAAACTTATTAAACAAGCCATTGCAAAATTACCTCAAAAAGAACGTACTGTTGTTGAATATCGATTTTATAGAAATATGCAGGCAAAAGATATTGCAACAATGGTTGGGCTTTCGCCATCTAGAATTACAAGAATTGTTCAGTTTTCTTTAAACCAAATCAGAGAATACTTAAAGAGTCGCGGTCGAGTAGATTATTAACAAACGCGATTTGTGTTTACTCCTTTTATATAATCTCTTATATTATTAAATGTTTTTGTTAGAAGATAGTTAACGGATTCATGCGTATTGTATGCAATATGCGGTGTGATTATTACATTGTCCATGTTAAACAATTTCTGTGTAACGAGAGCAGTTTCCACACAATGTGATTCAGAATCCTTTATTACATTGCTGAGTTCTCCGGGGTGTGTACTTAAAAATTCGCATTCCAAAACATCAAGCGCGGCAGCTTTGACTTTACCCGTAATCAAATTGTCATAAAGTGCTTTAATATCAAGAAGTTCGCCTCTCGCTGTGTTAACAAATACAACACCGTCTTTCATTTTTTCAAATTCTTCTTTCCCGATTAAATGGTAGTTGTCACCCGTATACAACAGGTGCAGAGATATAACATCGGATTCTCTTAATAATTCATCTAAACTTACAAAATCACAGAAACTATCTAATTCAGGATTTTGCATGTATGAATGAATCAATACTTTCATGCCAAAATAGTTTGCAATTTTTGCAACTGCGCTTCCGATCGGTCCGCAGCCGACAATTCCAAGTGTTAAATTGTTGAGTTTTTTACCTTCGTAGTGTTTATAGTTAATTTTATGATCTTTCATGTCTAAAATAGCAGGCAGCATGTTTCTTACAAGAACAATAATCAATGCTATTGCATACTGTGCAACTGCGTCTTCTCCATACTGCTCGACATTAAGCACAGCAATATTGTGCTCTATACAATAATCTAAATCAATATGGCTGTATCCGTAAGAACGTGTCGCAATAATTCTAAGATTTTTGAATTGTTTAAGCACTTTATCCGTTAAATTAGAGCTTCTAAAGACACTGATTATATCTGTTTCGTTTTTCTGTTCTTCGGTCAATTTATAATCAGCATTCAATGGTTCACCAATAAATGACAAATCAAAGTCTACAAATTCATTATTTTCAAAAAATTCTTTTTCTGTATCGCGAAAGTCAAACATCAACATTTTCATAAAATTATATTCTCCTTAATAAAGAGTATTGTTAATAATAGATTTTTGACCATTCGTCAAGTCGGCAATAAAAAGCGGTCGTTTGAATTATCAAACGACCGCTTTTTTATATTCAAAACATTTATTCTTCAAATTGTTCTGCAATTTCAAAAGGTTGTTCAGAAAGTTTAAGAGTTTCTCTATCAATGATACCTCTTTTCAATTCTGTAAATGAAGCCTTTTTAGAATTAAATTTCTTTTTCAAGAATTCATAAGCAACTTTAGGGTCACATTTTGTACCACAAGTGAATAAATCAACTGCCGCATAACCCAATTCAGGCCATGTATGAATTGCTAAGTGGCTTTCTGAAATAATTACAACACCGCTCACACCATAAGGGCTGAACATGTGAAAGCACTTTTGCACGATTGTAGCACCGCATTCGAGAGCCGCATCTATCATGTACTTTTCTACTTTATCATTACTGTTAAGAATGTTTGGATCACACTCAAAAAATTCTGCAAGGACATGCTGTCCCAAGTTTACTGTGTCCAAGTTTTGCTTTTCAAGCTCTTCGATTGATGATGATACAATTGTCAATTCATGTGCCTCCTTTTCTACCGATGCTTTCTTGCACCAATCAAAATTTTACCAACGATTATATAATACTATAAAAATAAAAAACATGTAAAATTTACACTTTTTATTTGATGTATTAAGAAATTGTTACAAAAAAATTCTCAATATAAATCTATCTGTCGCTATTTACTACAAAAAAAATGAACGACATCCGCGCCGCGAGTGTGCAGCGTTTAGCTGCAATAGCGAGCGTAAGAGTGCAAGCTCTGCTTGCAACATCCATTTTGTTTAACAACCGTTAGGTTGTAGAAAACGATTAAAGTTTCTTCTTTTTTGTTACTTTTTTCTTCTTGCTTTTTCAAAGAAGA
>CAKVGS010000029.1 GCA_934747335.1 uncultured Candidatus Melainabacteria bacterium | reverse complement strand
TATATCTACAACCATATTAATAATTTTTTTCTGCAAAGCTATTGATTTATTGGAAATATATTGCTGGATTTCAGTCTTATTTCGGACAAACTCTGTAATGACTTTTCGCACGAGAGTTTCAATTTCAAGTTTTGGCAATTTACTAATAGTACCCGTATCTTGCTCACGATTTTGGAGAATCGCTTGTGATATATAGTAACAATAGCGTTTTTTATACCGATTATTGCTATAACTCGGTGACATGTAATTTCCTTTATCATCAAACAACTTTGAAGCAAGTAAAGCATAAGAAGGATTGTTGGTTTCATACTTTCGTTCAATTGAATTTTCCTTAAACATTTTTTGAACTTTTTCAAAAACATCTTCATCAATAATTCCTTCGTGCAATCCCTCATAAACCTTGTCTTTGTGCACAATTTTTCCGATATAGACTTTGTTTTTCAACAAATGATTCAAATGTCCTTTTCTAAAATTCTTTCCACTTTCGGTTTTAATATCGTTTTCAATGAGATAATCATGCAAGTTTTTTATAGAACCAAGTTCCAAATACTTATCAAAAATAAGTCTTACAAACCCGGATTGTTCCGGATTTTCAACAAGAGTGCTACCAACTTTTGTATAACCAATTGGAGCTTTTCCATGCACAAATAATCCCTTTTTTCGCGATGCTTCAAATTTATCTCTGAGTCGTTCGCTTGTAATTTCTCTTTCGAATTGCGCAAATGATAAAAGCATATTCAAGGTAAGCCGTCCCATAGATGTTGTTGTATTGAACTGCTGTGTAATAGACACAAACGAAGCCTGATGCGCATCAAATATCTCAATTATCTTTGCAAAATCCATCAATGAACGAGTTAGACGGTCAACCTTGTAAACAACAACAATATCAATTTTGTTTTGCTTGATATCTTCTAATAATTCTTTAAAAGCAGGTCGTTCAATTGTTCCACCGGAGAAACCACCATCATTGTATTGTTTTGTTACCAAAGTCCAGCCTTCGTGTTTTTGAGATTTAATATAGGCTTCGCAAGCTTCACGTTGAGCATCTAATGAGTTGAAATCTAGCTCTAAACCTTCTTCTGAAGATTTTCTAGTATAAACTGCGCACCTTACCTGTTTCATTTGCATACTCCGAAAAATCTGTTACCGTTCCACTTTGTCCCTGTGATTTCTAAAGCAATTGCTGAAAGACTTTTATAAAGTTTCCCATTAAAACTATACAAGCCGTTCTGTAAAACAACCTCATACGTGCGTCCCTGATAATTTCTGATAAATCGGCAATTGTTTGAAGTTCCCTTTAAAGATACATTTGATTCTTCGGCTAAATTATTAGTCTTTAACTCATTCATTAGCCTTTTAAGTTTTATTTTAACTTCCGGTGATAAATCGCCGTATTTTTCAAACCATTTTTCTAATTTTTTATCAACAATCTTGCTCATCAAACACATTAATGGCTCTTATTGCAGCAATTATCAAGGCTTAAGACACAATAATTAACATTACTTCAATTCTTTATATGACATCAAAATTTTATAAAAAAATTGCATTTCTTCTAGTGTTGATTGTTCAAAAATTGTATTGATGTCGTTAACTAATTCTTGTTTGGTTTTTATATGCCCAAAATCAAACAAGTCTTTTATTTCAACATTCAGAGCATTTGTAATTTTATTCAAATTATCTTCTTTTGGTAAATGCACACCTTTTTCAAGCTTACTTAAATTTGTAGCCTCCATGTCAATTAAATCGGCAAGTTCAACCTGTTTCATTCCTTTGGCTTCCCTTAATTCTTTTATACGTTTTCCTACTTGCATACTTAATGTTGACATAATTACCTCACAACACCAGTATACTTGATTACAATATTGATAAAAAGATTATTGCATGTCAAGTTATTATTATAATATGATTGACTTGTTATCACTTTTGATTGTATACTTATCATAAATCACCAAGAAATTGGTTTAGTGTAATAAGAATATGAGAAAGAGAAGTATGCCTAAAATTAGCGTTATCATTCCTGTATACAACGTAGAAAAATATTTGCCTGAATGCCTTGAAAGTATTCTTAATCAGACTTTTCAAAATTTTGAAATAATCTGTGTTGACGACGGTTCGACTGATAGGTCGTTGGATATTTTACAGGAATATAAACGCAAAGATGATAGGTTTGTTATTTTGCAACAACGCCATGCCGGAGCAGGAGCAGCAAGAAATCATGGTATAAAATTGGCAGAAGGCAAATACATTCAGTTTCTCGATTCAGATGATTATTTCGAGCCGACACTTTTGGAAGAAATGTACAATCACGCAGAAAAATTTGACTCTGATTTAACAGTTTGTTCTTCAAGAAAGGTTGATGATGAGGGCAATATTACAGAAACAGGAAGTCCGAATTTTCCGATAAACATTGATAAAGTTCCTATGGAGCAGGTTTTTAGCAGACAAGATTTCAAGGACGAGATATTTTGTCTGCTGATTCCTGTTGTGTGGAATAAGTTGATTAGAAAATCATTTTTGGAAGAAAACTACCTTGAGTTTCCGCAGCTTTCAATTTACGAGGATATCGCTTTTATGCACAGTGTTGTAGCTTGTGCAAATAAAATTGTTGCATTCAATAAAGAGCTTATTAATTACCGTTTTAATCGTCCGGGAAGTCTTGTTAGCACTCGCTCCACTCACACGATTGATGCTGTAAAATCTTGCATATGTTTGAAACAATTTCTTGAATCTAGAGGTTTGTATTCAAAACTCAAAACCGCTTACAAAAAAGCTGTAATCAACCATATCCGTGCAGAAATCAGCTATTGCAACGATGATGAGTACAAAAAATTCTTAACTGATTTTAAAAACCTGCTTCCGAATGATTGGACAAAATATCAGTCTGCTTTAAGGAAAGACTACATTACACCGGAATATTTAAGGCATTTTATCGGCAATAAAAAAGTTATGCTTTGGGGCGGAAGTTTGTTCATCAAACAAGTTTTAGAGAAAGAGCAAGAAAAAAATCCGAATATTTTAGGAATTATCGACCGTAACGAGGCATCAGCTGGTAAATCATTCTGTAATTACACAATTTACACTCCAAAAGCGATTACTGAATTAAAACCTGAAGGAGTAATTTTGACGGTTCTTTCTAACAATGAATCTATTTATGAATCCTTAAAACAGGAATTTGCAGAAAAATATCCAAACATAGAGCTGTTACCAAATATTTTTGATGAGGAGTTAGAGTTTTGCAAGATTTAAAAATAGATTTAGTCTATCTTTGGGTAAACGACAAAGATGAAGAATGGCAAGCAAAGCGAAAATATTGGGCAAACAAACTCGGTATAACAACAGAAGAAGAAAATAACAATTGTAGATTTTCTGACAATGATGAACTCAAGTATTCTTTACGTTCTGTGCAAATGTTTGCACCTTGGATTAATAAGATTTTTATTATAACGGACGGACAAGCCCCTAATTGGCTTGATACCAAAAGTTCAAAAATAAAAATCATTGACCACAATGATATTATGCCTTCTGATAGTTTGCCTTGTTTTAATAGTGCTGCAATAGAAACTTGTTTAGATAATATACCGGAACTTTCGGAATATTTTTTATATGCAAATGATGATATGTTTTTTGCTTCAAAAGTTACTCCAAATGATTTTTTTGATGAGAACAATAATCCGATTGTAAATTTAAGAAGTCGTAAATGGACAGAACCTAATAATTTATATACACAAAGAATTTTATACACTCAAGATTTATTTAATAAAGCTTTTAATAAAAAAGCAGACTTATTTATGGCAGACCCTTCGCATTGTATTGACGCATATAGAAAAAGTTATTTTAGCTCTTGTAAAGAGTTTTTTAGACAAGAATTTAACAAATTGCTTTATCAAAAATTCAGAACTCCAAATACAATTCAGCGAATTATTTTTAGTCTTTTTATGTTAGAAAATAAACAAGCAAGTCTAAAATCAAATCCACCAATAGCAGAACAAGATTTTTACACAAATCTTGATAACTTGTATTTAAAACTAGAATCAAAATATTCTATAGAAAATGTAATAAAAAAGCATGCACCTAAACTTTTGTGTATTAATGATACTCGAGATACAGATGATAAAGCTAGAAGAAGTCTAAAAACGGTTCTCGCAAATCTTTTTCCGCAAAAACAAGCTTGGGAAATAGTTAAAGAATTTTCAATAGAACCTGTTTTTGAAGATAATTATTACTCAATTGTATTTTCATTTGATAATAAATATTGCAGATATTTTGCACCATTAATGCAATCCCTTATAGAACATTCTAATGGAGAAAAATTTGATATTATAGTTTTCAATTCCGATATAACAACAAATAATCACAAACTTCTTCAAAGTATGTTACCAGAAAATTTTAGCCTTAGATTTTTCGATATATCAGATTTCATTTCAACAAATTTCCCTTCTATCAAATTGAAAAGTGTTCACAACTGGTCGGTTGAGATTTATAACAGAATTTTTATACCACTATTAATGCCTTTGTACAAAAGAGTTCTTTATCTTGATACAGATGTTATTATAAATAATTCATTAGAAGAACTGTTTAATATTGATTTTGAAAATAATCAAATTCTTGCTGTTAAAGATGCAACTGCACAAATTCTACATCTGAAAGAATTTGAAGAACGTTATAAACACATAAAACATTGTTTAAACCTCGAAAATGAAACGAATTATTTTAATTCCGGCATGCTAATGTTTAATATTTCTTCAATAGACAAAAACGAATATAAACGATTAGTAGAAAAGGCATTTGAACAAGAAAAGTTGCTTTACCCAGACCAAGATATTTTAAATGTGATTTTTGAAAACAAAGTCAAATTTGTATCAACTAAATGGAATTTCTGTTGTGGGATTTTTATATGGAACAAAGATTTTCTATGCTATTTAAGAGATAATTATCTTTCAGATGTAAAATCTGCACTACAAAATCCTTGCATAATTCATTACACATCACCACAAAAACCTTGGAATTCAGAACTCGAATTATTCTATGAATTATTTTGGAAATATGCCAAGCAAACGGTTTTTTACGAAGATATCTTATTTGCACGAAGTAGGGAATTGGCACTAAAAACAATTATAGAGGGGGCAAAGTTTACCAATCTTTATTTGCAAATACAAAATGGGAAAAAGATTGTATTTTGGGGAGCCAGTTTGTTTTTAGAAGAGTTTTGTCAAAAATATAACATTCAAAACTCAAATGTTATTGGGGTTATTGATAAAAATCCTTCTAAGCAAGGAAAATTTTTAGGACAGTACAAAATTTTTGCGCCAAAAGATTTAAGTTGGCTTAAACCAGATGAAATAATTATAACAATTGTTAATTCTGCAAGAGAAAGAGCTATAGAAGTTAAAGATTTTCTAAAAAACAGTAATTTTATAGACATTGAAGTAAAAACAATATAAGGAGAGAAAATGCTAAAAAATAAATTATTTGAAGATTTGTATAATAAAGTACCTAATAGAGGTAATATTGTTATATTTGGGGCTTGTAAAGCAGGTGAAGGAATCATGAACGATTTAAAAATTTATAAGCCTGAAACTAAAGTAATTGGTTTTATTGACAATTTTGCAAAAGGTAGCTTTAATAACCTTCCTATATGGAGTTTAAAAGAGTTTATCGATTTAAACTTGGATTGTCAAATGGTTATAATGTCAACACAAACCGATAAAAATAAGATTATGAACTTCTTTGATATTTATGATATTCCTGCTTTGGAGCAAACTCCATTTGTTAGTGATTATTATCGTAACAATGCAAAAATATTGAGCGATCAAAATCATACAAAAGTTCTTGAAATGTTTGATGATTTAAATGATAAGAACTTATACGATAATATTTTTAAAATCAGAAAGAATCTTTTAGATACAACTTATTTAGAGCAATACCATTATAAAATTCGTGCTAATAGGTTTGGTACATACCACGTTTGCAAAAGTCAGTATTTAGAAAAAATTAATAAAAATGCCGTGAAAATAATCTTTGATTTAGGACTGAACGATGGTTTTAATGTTATTGCGTTTAAAAAGTTACTACCAAATCTTCAAAAGGTTTATGGTTTTGAAGTAATATATGACTTGGTAAAACGTGAATATATAGAAGATTTTATAGATGACGAACGATTAGAAGTTGTGCCGCTTGCACTGGGCGATTGTACAAAAAAGATTAATTTTTGTGTAAATAAAGCTCATTTAGCAGCGTCTTTCGGTGAAGAAATTTCGAGTAAAAAAGGTACAAATTCAACAAATTTAGAATACCGAACTGTTGATGTAACAACAATGGATAAATTTTGTGCTGAAAGAAATGTTTTTCCGAATTTTATTAAAATGGATATTGAAGGAGCTGAACTTTCGGCATTAAAAGGTGGAATAAGAATGATAAGAGAACATCGTCCACAATTAGCAATCTCAATTTATCATTCAAGTGAAGATTTTGTGAATATTCCACTCTATTTAAAAGAAAATCTTGAAAACTATAAATTCAAACTTGGACATTACTCACCCAAATTCAGTGAAACCGTGCTGTACGCAATACCAAATGAGTTAGCATAGAAATAGGAGGAAAATATGGAAAATATGGAAAATATGGAAAATATTAAGTGTGAATATTTTGGCAATGAAAAAATTTGCGAAAATGATGAATATTATAAAAATTACTGTGCTTTTGGCAAAGAACCGAAAGGGATTCTAAAGAAATTTTATAACAGAAAAAATATTTGAAGTTGTCCTAACAGAAAATACAAACGGTACAAAATATTTTAGAGCGGCAAATTAAGTGAGGAAATTAAATGATTACAGACGATATGATAAATTTGCAGATTTGGGAGAAAAATCATATAAAAGATTGTGATACAAGACAAATGTTTCGTAACAAAAAGGTTCTTGAAGTTGGAGGTATGACGCCTCTTGATGTAGCACGAAAACTTGGTGTGCGCTCATGGTCGTGTGTTGACCCATGTAAAACTTCTGCCGAAGCTAACACTAATTTTTATAAAACATATAAAGAATGTATTTCTGATTTCACAAAAGATGAAGGATTTGATTTAATATTTTCCACAAATTGTTTTGAGCACATTGTTAATTTGGAAGAATCTTTAAACCATATGTACGACTTATTAGCTTCCGGAGGTTCTTTAAGTGCCTTAATGGGGCCAATTTATTCTTGCCACAAAGGACATCATACAAGTATTTCTTCACCTAAATACGGTTGGATTGATTTTAATAATTTAAAGCTGGATAAATGGGGGCATTTGATTTATTCGGAAGAAGAATTGTACGACAAACTTTCACAAAATTATGACGAAGAAACCTGCATAAGAATTGTGAATCAGATAGTTTGTGGAAAAACTACAAACAGACTTTTTTTTGACGATTATCTTGATATAATAAATCACAGTAAGTTTAAAATCCGTGAGTTTCGTGACTGGCATGAATCCCAATATCCGGACGAAGCTACTTTCAAAAAATTACAAAAATACCATAAAAAGAACTTCTCAACCGTCAGCATAAAAATCATACTTGAAGCGTAAGTGAATACTCAAATACTCCAAAAAGAGCCTATAAAGGCTCTTCTTGGATATTATAAATTTAAACAATTTCTATATTGCAATCATTAAGCATAATTTTTTTGCCTTTCCTTAAATCATTCACAACAAAAAACGAATTCTCATTTTTTATAACAATTGACACATCTTGAATGTCGGCATCTATTGTCATTCTTGATGCGGTGGTTGATTCTGACAACTGTTCAAAGATTTTATATTCAATTTGAGGAATATAGATTTCTGAATGCCGCGTATTCTTTATGCGGTTTTTAAAATTTTTCAAAGAATACGTTGTTCCCTTTAATCGAGTTGCTTTCATTAGTGCCAACAGAGTGTGTAATACTAATCTTATTTCTTTTGGATAGCCAAATTTTGTCGAATTTGGACTAAAATAACGCTTACACCGTTTGCACAACAATTGCTTTTTACCATTAGAAATGACTTCGTCATTTTGTCCGCAGATTGGGCAAATCTCATAATTTTTCTTCATATAAATACCTCTTATGAAAAAATATAGCATAAAAAATCCGCTTTTTATTAAATCACGGACGAACTATTTGAACAGAAGCCCAAAGCCCAGTAAAATCGGATTTTTGGTATCAAAACCATTCTTTATATTAATATGGCAGGGGTTCCTAGCCGTATTGATATAAGGAGACACGAATGTCAAACTTAAAAACGACAACGGTAAAAATACAGATAAGCGAAGTGCTGCGTCACTATGCAGAAAATGGCAGTTCAAATTTCAAAATGGTTGCTCTCACAGAGGTTATTATTCCGAACAATTTGAGCAAAAAACATTCTAAGAAGCAGGTAAACAAGCTCGTTCAAGCGATTAAAAAGGTTGGATATACAAATCCGATTATTATTGATGAACGGAACGGCTTAATTGCTGGTTATGCAAGAATTCTTGCTGCAAAAGAGCTAAAAATGACTCAAATTCCAGCAATCATACTTGAAAATGTTTCTGAAACAGAAGCAGATGCAATCAGGCTACTAGACAATAGGCTTGCGGAAGATTCTGAATGGGATTTTTCGGTATTAAAGCTTGAAATTGACAAACTCTTACAACTGGATTTTGAGCTTGAAGATATCGGATTTGAAACAACAGATTATGACAAGCTATTGCATTTTGAGAGCAAAGAAAATTCGCCTATCAAAAAGGATGAGGAGGATGAATCTTGGCTTGATGCAAATATTCCTGCAACTGTTAGACCTGGTGATTTGTTTAGGCTCGGAGACCATTTTGTTTATTGTGGAGATTCTCTGTGCGAAAAATCGTATGAAATTGTTATGCAAGGCGAAACAGCACAAATAGTCGTTACAGATCCACCTTACAACTGCAAAATTAAGAATTTTGTTTGCACCACAAATCACAAAGAGTTTGCGATGGCTTCTGGTGAAATGACAGATGAGCAGTTTGCGGAATTTCTGAATACTATTTTGAAAAATCTGCATAAAAATTCGAGCGATGGCAGTTTACACTACATATTTATTGACTGGCGAGGAATTAATACGGTGCTGAATGAAGGACATAAAATCTATTCAGAGCTATCAAACATACTGGTTTGGAACAAAGGTGTTGGCGGTCAAGGTGCTTTGTATCGTTCTCAACATGAACTCATCCCAGTATTCAAGAAAAAAGGTAAACATCAGAATAATATCAAGCTCGGGAAATTTGGTCGTTACCGCACAAATGTCTTAGATTATCCGGGAATACGAGCAACAAATCCGGATTCTTTAGAGCTTCTTAAGCTGCATCCGACAGTTAAGAGCGTGCCTCTTATTCAAGATTTGCTGCTTGATACATCGTCAAAGAATAATATTGTGCTTGATTGTTTTGGAGGCAGCGGTTCTACCTTAATCGCAGCCGAAAGGTGTAAGCGCAGAGCACGGATTATCAAACTAGATCCGCGATACTGTGATGTTATAATTTGGCGCTGGCAAAAAGAAACCGGCAAAACTGCAAAATTAGTTAAAAATATAGGAGAAATAAATCATGACTAATGAACAAGAAATTAACAATTCAGAGCAATACGAAGTTGGATATGGAAAACCACCTAAAGAAACTCAATTCAAGAAAGGACAATCCGGGAATCCATCCGGTCGAAAGAAAAAGCCCATTCCGAAGTCTTTACACGAAGCAATAGTGCTTGAGTTGGCAGATATAGTTACAATAAAAGAAAATGGGAAAGCTGTTAAAATGTCTAAGTATGAGCTTCTTGCCAAAGCAATCATTAACGATGCTATCAAAAGTGAAAAAGGCAATTCAAGAAAGATAGTTATTGAACAAATGTTTAAAACTGATGTTTTGGAATATAAAGATATGTTGGTCAAGCGAGTAATGGAAGCAGAACCTGAGATGGATCCAGAACAAAGAGCAGAACGTAGGAAGCTCTTGGATGAGTTAATGGATAAATTCTGTAGGGGAGAAATAGAACTAGAATAACACAACTTTTCGAAATTAAGAATTAGTTGCATTGCGACTAATTCTTAATTCTTCTATTAAAATCCAAGTTATAAACTTAAAACTTCTCTAATATCAATATTTATAGTAAAATTTATTCTGTAGTAGTTTATTGGTAGGAAATTTATTGACTTAAAACAAATTAAAATGATAGATTAGATTTTCTAAAAGTGTTGCATTGCAGTTTATTTAGAAGGCGTGTGATATAATACTTTATTATATAAATAGGGAAAGGTGTTAGTAATGATGCTCAATAAAACGTTACCAAAACGAAGCAGAAGTCATTTATTAGAAGCGGAATCTAGAAGAAAATTCCAAAACTTAATACCTTCATCTTGGTTATTTAATACTCCAACAGAAAGTGTAGAATATGGTCTTGATGCCAATATTCAAATAACTCGAAATGGTAATGTCACAGGAGAAGAATTTAAAGTACAGTTTAAAGCTACAGACAAATTATTACCAAAATATAAATAAAATTATGCCAATATTGATGGTATGTTATCAATCTACTACTGAGTCTTTTTATGTCAAATGGTTTCACAATTTTGATCCATATTATAATATCAATGGACAAAAAGCTAAACGTTCAAAAAACTCCAAAACAATATCTTTTTATTGGAATGAGGATGAGAAATGGGATCGATTATCAATAAAAAAGATTGAAAAAGATTTGGAGCTTTATTTTAAAATCAAACAACATTGTATAGAACCGCCATTTATTTTTCAAATAACTAGTAATTCAAATATCATCTCCAATTTTCCGTTAGCGCTAATTTTGTCTGATTTTAATGAAAAAGTCGAACATCTAAATATCATTGAAATATCATTTAAACCTCAAAAACATTTTCAAGGGAAAATTATTTTAAATCAAGAAGAAATCAAGGCATATTTTTTACACAATGGTGGTGGGTGCTTTCATTTTCCTAAAAATATTAAGTTTTCAAAAGAGGAAATTGTAGACCTCTTAATTATGCAGCTTATTATTGCATTAAACAATATTAATTATGCAGCTTTAGCTAATAAATTGGCAGAAATTCTTATAAGTTCAGAAATAATTATTACATATATAAAATATGTGGACCTATTAATAGAAATATTTACCAAAAATCAAAATTGGGAATCATTAATAAAGTTGTTAAATTATTTGAATAAATATACTTACTCGTTAACCTCGCAAGAGGAACAGGTCGCTTCAAAGCTTTACATTTTGAGCATATTATTAAAATACTCAAACTGTTTTGCTGATAAAAGAAACTTAGAAATATTAAAAAATAACGTTAAAGATGCGCTAAAGACACATAATCCCGAAACATTGGCTAATACTTATTATAATTTAGGAAATGCTTTAAGGAAAGACCAATATTATCAAGCATATAAATATTATAATTTAGCTCGTAAATCTGATTATCGATATTTGGAAAGGGATTATTTTTGGAAAGAATTTGGGGGAATACTTTTTTTAAGCGGAAAGTACAAATGGTCCGCATTGTGTTATGCAAAAGCATTAAAATTATCCGAAAAAAAAGATTTTTTAAATTTATATGCAGATGCATTACTTTATAGTGGAAATTTTAAATACGCACTGAATAGATTTAACGAATATTTAAAAAAACTTGAACAAAGTAAATTAAAAGATGAAAATGGTTGGCTACTAAAATTAATTGCTACAGATTTCTTGATAAAAAGTTCTCAAGTTTATAAACAAAAAAGATTCCCTAAAAAAGCAAATCAATTAATAGAAAAATATATAACAAAAAAAATTCATCCTAATATTCAAAATATAAATAAAATTTTTAATTATGATCTATTATCAGCAGAAGCTTGGCATAATTATGCAAGTATTTTACAAACAAAGAATAACCCCAATTATATAATGGCATTACTATGCTCTGCAGTGTTTGATGTGAATATAGAGGAATTTGTAATACTTTTTATCAACCTATCATTTGTTAGTGCTACAGATCTACAGATAGCGTTCCTCATGAATGAAGTTTTAAATTACATTGCAGGAATTGGTCAAAGTAAAATATTTATCGAAATACTATCAGAGAAACTACCCAAATTACAAGAAACAGCACCAATTTTAAACTTTGTTTATCAATATTTACAAAAAAGACTTGAAAGACAACCTGAAGAAGAAAGAGTTATTCGCTTAATCAATGGTTCAAATTTTGAGTTTCTGTATTTAAATAAATAAACTTGTTGACTATAATTTAATGTTTCTACTAGAAAGAAAAAAGATCAAATAAGTATATTGTCTATCAAGAATTCTGTAATAATTATGGATTACGACTAGAAGCTATGCACATAGAAAAACAATTAAGCCAGCAGAACCAGAGATGGATCCAGAACAAGAAAGGATTCTTAGAAATTGGTGGCTCAATGAAATGGCACAGTTATACTAAGACCAATTGAAGAGTCTGAATAAGCTGATGTTAGTAGCAATAGCGGTGTTCTTAAATACGGAACACCGCTATTAGATAGAATAATTTTAATCGCCTAATTTCGATTTTACTTTTACTAAACTTTTCTTTTTAGAATTATCCAAATTAAAACTTTTTACAATTTCATTCATAGTTTCTGAGCTCCAAAAAATTTTGAGTTTTTTCTTTGCTCGTGTAATTGCTGTATAAAAAATCCCATGTGTTATTTTTTCAGAATTATTGCTCGGAATAATAATTTTAACTGAATCATATTCTAATCCTTGTGCTTTATGTATAGACACAGCATATGCTAACTGAAATGGAATAATTGAATTTCGAAGCATTATTTCAGAATCGTCTTCGCTATCATCGCTATTGTATTTGTATACTTTAAATTTAATTCGAGTGACTTTTTCATTGATTATATCGATAAACTCAATATCTTCTTTTTCACACATCTTTTCTGTAAGAATTAAATCAATATCTATTGTAAAAGCTATTTCGTCTTCACTTTTTTCAATATCAACGATCTTTCCTTTTAAATTATTATACAAAACGGTAAAACGCTTGTTATCGTTGAATAATATAGGATCTCCTATTTTATAGTTCCATTCTTGCCATGAGATCTCTTCATTTTTATTGGCATTTTGAAAGTAATTGTTCATATTGTTTAAACCAAATTTACCATCATAATTAAGACATAAAATAACTTCATCATTTCCAAGCCTATCTAGTACATTTACTCCAATGTTTTCTGAAAAAGGACCATCTATAACAAGCTTTTCAGTTATTAAATCATCTCTACATCTGACTGCATGCCATAAACTTTTAAGCTCTTCTTCTTCAGTTCTCCAGGTATTCAATAACTCTACATTTGCTCCAGGAGTTTTTATAATATCTTTTGCATAATAAAACCAATTTCCAAAATCAATAGATTCAATTTGATGTATATCACCAGCCAAAACAAGTAGAGTATCAGGATTAATTTTATCAAAAAATCTTTTCATGGCTCTATTATCAATAGTACTGCATTCATCAATAAAAATAATATCATAATCATTCAAATCTAACTTTTTAGTAAAACTATCAAAGCTTACAAAATCGGCTTCTTTTCCAGGATTTTCAATTCTTCGAATTAAATTTTGTAAAGCTGTATGAGTTTTAGTAAGAAATAATTTTTTATAACTACTCATCATATTAGAAATATGATTGATTAGTGTTGTTTTTCCAGTTCCAGCAGCACCATATATCAAAAGCAACTGCGAATTTACAAACATTTCTTTCAAAGCTTGCTCTTTTAAAGAATCTTCAAATACAATATGAGAATTTTTTAAATAATTTTTATTAAAAACTTCCTGTCCTTTATTTTCTTTTTTAGAATATTTTATTAGCTCTCTTAAAATATCAAGAGTTCTTGTTTCGTATGAAGATATGCAAATAAGCCCAGATTCATTATTAATACAAAAACCATTCGTTTTTTCCCAATTACTTAAAGAATTATTGTAGTTGTTGATATCGTCTTCATCTACAAGCATACCAGTTTCAAAATAGATTTCTCCCGTTTTATTTATTGCATTTTTTATCGTCAAATATGGTCGAGATATATTTAATATTTTTTCACCTGCGATATCTACTAATTTTTTTATTCCAATTGCACTAGATTTCTTACCTACAATGTTGGATAAAAAAGGATTTCTTTCAAATGGATAGCATTTTCTAGAAAGCAAAAGTTCATCACATAATAATGGAACATTGGAAGAAAATGGTAAAACTTTTTCAAGAGTATCTTCTCTTAAATCCATAATTATATATCTTATAGTATTTCGTCCTAACAAAGTTGACTTTTGATTATAATTTTTCTTTAATAAATCAAGGACTTCTTTAAAAATCTGAGTATTTGTTTTGCAATAGATTCTTTTAATAATTTCAGAATATTCTTCATCCTGCAAATCGATTAAATCTAGAAAACTTAAACCTGTATCCGACAAAACTTTCATCAAAGACTCATATTCATTATGCCTAGAAGTTAATTTAGTATTTATCTTAAGTATTTTTCCAAGTTTATTCAAACATTTAGAATCAATCGAAACTTGCCAATTTATAATAACTTTGACTTTTGAATCAACTCCCCATAAATTTATAGTTCTGTCCACATACCCTATTTTTATCGAATAATTAGTTGATATATCCTCTTTTGTGTACGCAGTAATTCTATTAAATTTCGTTGCATAGACTCCAGCTAATTGTAGAGTAACTTCAAAATATTGCTCTCCATTAATAAAGAATGGTGTTTTTTTCTGAACATAATATCTTGAAGAACTTAAACGTACACTCTTAGGCAAAGCACCATCAAAGATTTTTGCTACTAATTCATAATATTCATTGTCAAGTTTATCAGTATTAAGCGGAAATTTTTCAAGATTGTTTAAAATTGAAATATTATGACATTCTTTTAAATATTTTCTTATACGCCATAAAAAATCATAGTATTTTAGCATAAGTCGTTCTGATTGACCTTCATCAGGAATCCGTCTACCTAAATATCTCAATCCTTTATAAAAACTTGCCAAATATTTGGTTTTGATACTAAGTCTTGCTCGCTCATAAGCTAACTTAATATTAACTTTTTCAGAATTTTCATTGATTAAATTAAGAAGTAATGTTGATTCACATAAATCCTGTAATCTTCTTAACATTCTTTTTGATATATCATCTCTAGTTTCATTAAAAATATCTAATCTATCAATACTTTCACAAATATCTGCATCACAAGCTTTAATAAGTTTGTTTATATCTTGTTTTGAATAAAAAGTATTATCTAACTGATTAATAAAAGTATGTCTATCAATAATGTCAATTAATTTATTACAAAAATTATTAACACTTTCTTCTGTATTTTCAATTTCTTCATCTGGATTAAATGCAATAGTCATACTATTCTGTCTATAATTGATAGAATTAATAAATTCCGTAGACATATATTTCCAAAAAACTCGTTCTTTACCTCGTTTATCAGGATTTAGAACAATAAAAAGAATACCTGGATCCAAAGTTACCTGATCATATATATAAGCAGGAAATGCTAAACTTTTTAGGGAATATTTTACAACACCATTAGTTTCTTCTGTGTAATTATTTGTTCCTTTAATTTGAACACTAAAATTTTGTTTTGGTCGTCTTGATATAATAGGTTCTGGTACAAATTCAAAAGTTCCATCAATATTTGGCCATTTATCACCATGAGCAAAATTCGGATGAATTTTCCCATTGGCTCTTAAAAATACTTGCAACATACTAATTGCAGCACAATCTTCTTCAGATACTTCTGAGTGTGTCTTAATATGATTTTGTATCATTTGACGTTTTAAATTATCCATAATTTTAACTAATCCTCAATAAAATTGATAATAATTTTATGCGCTATAATCTTGGCAAAACAACTTTTTAACTCTAAATAAACTCCTTTGAAAATTTAATCATTATGTCATTAAATACTACAAAAAGCAAATTACAAAAGATTCTAAAACTCAAATTTTTAAATCAACATAATCTAAAATCTTAGCTCCGACTTCACAATCCAGTTCCTTTGTAAGTTTTTCAACAATCTTTGGCAAATATTCTTTTTGTCGTTCTATCTCAGCTTGAACGAGCTTGTAGGATATATCCAAATCTTGAACAAAAATTTCCCAATCCTTTTCTGTTACATCTGAATAATATCTTGCTTTGCCAAGCTTCATTGCGATTCGTTGGTCGCAGTCATAAATACTTGAACACAGCAAATCATAAGCAGGAGTTAAAGTAATGCCATCATTCGTCAGGTAAACTGAGAAGTTTTTAGCGTGAGCATCCGTATTTCCAATTAAGTAATTAAAAATCACCTGTCTTACAAATCTTAATTTAGAATTAGCAGGAGTTGCTGTCTGATTTAATACTTTCAAACAATCCTTAAAAGTAACTTTATACTTATCTCTCGCCTGAACGCCAAGACTTTGCGCGAAATCTTCTTGTAAAATGCGCTCGCATTCTAAATTGTTAGAGTATTTTCTATCAAAACGTTCCACAAGCAAAAATTCTATTTCTCCGACTTTTCTAATTTCAACTTCAGCAACTTCCAAGCCGATTTCTTTCGCCGCCTTCATACAAATATATTCATTCTGAATTGACTGAACATATTTTGGCAATGACGTTTTAATAATATGAGTAGTCGGAATATCGTTATTGGGTAAAGCGATTTTACCATTAATAACACAAACAGCAGTTTTTTCTTGAGCCCCTGCCAAAGATAATCTTTTACCTAAATAAGGACGATATGGGAGTTCCTCCAAATATTTAGTTAATTCTTCGTCTGATAGAATAGAACCTTCAATCTTGAGCATTTGATAAGATTTTTGAGGTTCTGTCATCTCATGAAATGAAAGCGCTCCGGCACAATCTCGCCCAATTTCTTTTAATAGTTTAAAATCATCATTGACATTAATATTGTACTTTTTAGCCAATAATTCGCGCATATTCGGATTCTCAGGCAATAATCCACCAAAAAATGCTCGACAAACTTTTTCTTTAAACGGTTCTTTTTGCAAAGGTAAACTCAAAGAAATTGGCTTTTGTGCATTTTCATCATAAGTGAATTCCATTTTGCCATTAACAAGTCTTAGAACCCCAACTTGCAACCCATGTAATCTAACTGACAACTCTTTAGCCATTGTTTACCTCTAACTTTATTCCTAAATTTGCCAGAACTTTTATAACTTTATCGATTTCACAGGTTGGTTTACCGTTTTCTAAATCAGAGAGAAAGCGCGTTCCAACGTTAGAAAGCTGAGCGAGTTGAACTTGCGTAAAATTCTGTGCTTTACGAGCTTCTTTTACTAATTTTCCGATATCTTGTGCAGATTTTATTATCATTTTTACCTTAATATTACCGTACAGGAATATTATATCCTTTTTTATGTAATTGTCAAGCTAATATTCCCGTTCGGTAATAAACCAACAAAAAGAAGCCAAAACTCACATACTATTCCCGTACGGGAAAGTTATATATTATAAAATTATCTCCGTATATTTGCGGAGATAATCGGGTGTTATCTCCGAATTTTTCACAAATTTTACTTATTTTCACTGTATAAATTCCCTGCTAATTTCAAACAGGGAATTTGCTTTAAGGTAGTAGATGTGGCACTTTTTACCCTTTATATTTACCCTTTCCCTGTAAAAATTAAAAAGCAGGGAATTTTGTGAAACTGGGACATAATGCATTTTTATACATGGTAAAAAGTCCACAGCTTGCCATGTATGATTATTCGTATTTAATTAATTGTGGCTTTTAGGAGTAGAGTATTTAAAGAGACTTTTGCTCCCAATACTAAGCTATCTGTATTAAAGTCCGGTCGCAGAATGCGACCGGACTTTAATTTTATACAACCCCCGCAAACAAGCACCTCTGAGGCTTGTATTTTACAAAGATAGACTCCAAATGGAGACTAAATATTCTCTTTTGTGGGCAAGTAATACAAAAAGTCTCTGTTTAGATGCAGAAGGTGGAAAGCAATTTTATTTAAACAACTAAATTAATACTGAAATAACTGACACTGCAATTGCTATTATTGCCAGTCTAATATTTCACACACTTCTTCCTGCAATCCTATACAACTCCTTAACCGTCATGTCCGGTGCTTGTTTGCCGTTCAAAATATCCTCTATTAATTTAGGTGGAAGGTAGCGCAGGCTCATCAGTCTGTAAATATAACTGCTCTTTTCCTCTTTAGAGAGTTTGCCTTCAAGCCAGAGTTTGTGATAATAAAACCCTTTGGCAACAGATTGTATTAGAGTTAAATTGTAATGGCATTCATTCTCTATTATCAATTTGTTACCTCTTTTGGGCACAGCTACCAGTTGAACGGGTATTGTTATTGTTATAAATTCATCATCTGCATAATCTATCAAAACTTGTTCTCCGTGAGCAAGAAGCTCCAATACTTTCACAAAAATGTTTTGGTTCAAAACAATTTCAACCTCATTTTTGCGTACAATGACTTTATTTAAAACATATCTGATAGAGATTATTCGAGAAAATTTTCATTTAATAAAAGTTTTCTCGAATACTATTTAAGCATTTATTTAAATATTTTGTACTCCAAATCCATTCCTCATCCTCAAACCAAACTGAATACTTGTCATAGTAAGGAATGGTAGTTATTGTTCTAATGTAATAATTATATTTGCCGTTTAGAATACCATCAAAGTAAAATGATTTACCACCATTAATAATAGACGTTGGAATTTTTATTAAAGCAGGAAAAATTGTTTTTTCGTTTTGGACTAACAACAAGGCAATATTTTCTATATATTGATTATTTTTATACTGTTTTGGAGTTGATTTAATCGCTAATACCATACTTTTCACATTATTATAGATATTATTTTTACAATCTACAATATTACCATTTTTATTATTTATATTTAATAATACCGGATTTACAAAATTCTTTTGCATATCTTTATACAATTGTATTATTGCTTCTCGCCATTCTTTTTCGTTTGGAAATTTTGAATTGAATTGTGTTTCTTTATACCTTAGCTGCTCTTCTTCTTTTTGTTGCAAAAAATTTTTATATCTTTTTTCTCGTAACTTTTGCTCTTTTTCATATTTAAATCTTATTTCAGATAATAATAATTTTTCGTAATCTTGATATGAGAAATTATTATGAAGAATTCTTGTCAAAAAATTTTCTTTTGTAAAATACATACCACAGATAGTATAATTAAAATCATTTCCTAGTTTTTGCGGGAAAACACAATAAAGCCACTTTTTTTGTTTGTCATAAGCTTTTTCAATGTTTTCATGAATTCCAAAATCAAAAACGACCGGAACTGTTGAATTCAACCATCTTTCAGGGAAGCAATGTTTATTTAAGTCATAGTTATCATATTTGTAATAAAAACAATCTTTATATTTTTCCGAATGATTTAGAATTCTTAAATTAGTTTTAAAGTTTTCGTAATATTTTCTTGCATCAATTATCCAAAACATGTTTTTGTAAAATTTTTCACGAGAAATTTGTTCGGTTTCGCTTATCGATGAATGCTGAAACTCGAGTACTAGATTATTAATTCTAACATCTGCCACATGTTTTTCTTTTGTTATATCATCATACAAGATAAACTCTTGACATTCATTCGGAAAAGAATTTTTCCATTGTCTATGCCACTCAGTTTCATGTTCTCGCCACAAATCACAATTTTCTTTTGATTTGTGTGCCCAGTGGTGCATTTTTATATTTCCACATTTTGGAACAAGATCCTCACCACAAAACGGACATTTTGCACCAATAATATCTTTATGAGGCTCAACTCGCGTATTGTTTAATATTGCATATTTCATTTTATAATTATTTTATCTTGGATTTACAAATCTTCCAGCGTATGTTCTATCCTCTTTGTAACAATCAAAGAATACTTGCTGCCAAATTGTCTCGCCATCTTTAGATTTTGCCATTTCCCATATTTTGCCGGTTTTTGTATCTAATAAATATTGATCACCCCTGAATGTAGGATGTTGGTATATTACGAACCTTCCATCATTAACTTGAGCCGCTTGTTCCGCATAACAACAGTTAGCAATTAATATTATTCCTATTAGCAACAACAATTTTTTCATATAATACCTCTTTTGCTAGTTAATATTCTAACTTACAAGCTAAATAACATTAGCCATTATTTACCTCTAACTTTATCCCTAAATTTGCCAAAACTTTTATAACTTTATCGATTTCACAGGTTGGTTTACCGTTTTCTAAATCAGAGAGAAAACGCGTTCCAACGTTAGAAAGCTGAGCGAGTTGAACTTGCGTAAAATTCTGTGCTTTACGAGCTTCTTTTACTAATTTTCCGATATCTTGTGCAGATTTTATTATCATTTTTACCTTAATATTACCGTACAGGAATATTATATCCTTTTTTATGTAATTGTCAAGCTAATATTCCCGTTCGGGAATAAGTCAATAAAAAGAAGCATATTTTTATATAATATTACCGAACGGGAATGCTGGGTGAATAATATTTTCACTTTTTTATAAAAATCTGAAAAGTTATAAATGTTTATTTTTTGCAGTTAAATACTATCGTGTATATTATATGAATATGCTTATTTGAAAAATATATAAGAAATAAAGAGTTGGAGTGTAAACATTATTATACTATTTTTATCTTTAAATTATGCTAAACTGTGATACATGCAAATTTATAAAACACAAGTAAAGGAATTTTATTATGAGTAACAATCCTAATTTCAACAACAGCGACAGACGTCCTATCTTTAATCAGGTATACGATGGTGATGAAAATTTATGTTATGTACATGAAAAATCAAGAGCTTTATTGGGTTATTTTGCAACATCTCCTTATGCGGAAGAAGTGAGCTTTGATAAAGGTTTCGTTGTATTAAAATTTAATGATAAAAGAATTACAATTCTAGTTGACAGTTTTTTAAAACATATTACTATAGGTGAATCTGATGAACTCGGAAATATAAAAGGTAGTTTTTATAGCTATGACTTTTACTTGAGACATACAATTGACTATTTAATCATTAAGGCAACAGAACTGATTACTAAAGAGCTGGAAATCGATACTCCATATAAATTATGGAAAAAAGCTTAATCAGGTAATACTTGAACCCCACATTCACATAAGTATTCAAATATATTATTATAAAACTCAGGTAGTCTTGTTTTATCATATTTATCCCCTTGAGGAATAAATATAATCATTCCTTGACGTGCACGTGTCAAAAGTACTCTATATGAATTTAAAAGGTATTTTTTATCTGTATCATTATTAATATTGAGCCAACGATTTCCACTAAATTTAAAAAATTCCCAGCCATTGTTATAACGTAAATTTGCATCCCAAGCAACAACTGTCCAATCAAGTTCTAAACCTTGTACATCAAATTCTGTTGCACAATCTTCCAAAGCACAAGAGGAACGAATGTCTGTTTTACTATTTAAAAACCAATTTGTGCAATCTATTTCGGATTTAACATATATGCCTTCCGGTTTTAAACGAATGGCATTTGAGTGTGCAAGAATACCGGTTCTTTCACTGCCTCTTGCTTTATTTCGAACCCAATTTTTTGCTTGCGCCAAATTGCGAGTAATAAAAATAGGGTATTGCTCACATAAATTCTGATAAATCATATTTGCATCGTTAGATTTATTATCTATCACATTTTGTACAAAATCCGATAATAACGCACTTTTAAAAGAACGCAGAGAGACACTTAAATGTAGATTATTTTGAGTACAAACTTTTAAATTTTCTGGAGAATTAGCATTTTCAGAACAATATACATTCCAAGTAGGATATTTTTCTTTTAAAGTTTTAAACCACTCATTCAAGCCAGCTTCGCCAGTATTAATTTCTTGACCTTCACCAATTAAGCATATAATAACACACCAATCTGAATGTCTATCCATAACGCTAATCAAAAATTCTGGTTCTGAATAGTCAAAATCTTTAACCTTACTCTTTTTATTCATAAATTTTGAAGCTTGTTCTCTATCCCAAGCTCTTTGAGCTTCATCAAAAATGACAACTTTTTCAATTGGTGCATTAGTATCCTCAAAATACTCATCCCTAAAGTGATGAATATTTTGTATGAATGCATAAACATGAGGTTCGGCTTTTTTCTTAGAAATGTGTTCTGTTTCTGCCTTATTTCTTATTAAAGCTTCTCTTAACACTTTAACTAATGGCCCATTGCCCGATAAAAAGCAGGCGTGTTCATCTTTTTGATAGCTCACTGATTGAGTAGCAATATCTAGCCCTGCCAGAGTTTTACCTGCTCCGGGCACTCCGGTAATAAAACAAATTGATTTTTGTCTATTATTTTTACTAGTTTTAATAATTTTTTCAACTGCATTCATTGTTAATGTTAAATTAATTGCATCTGCTCCATGTCTTGAAATATCCTTAACAGAATGATTTGCATACAAAGCCTGTGCAGCTTCTACAATTGTTGGAGTTGGTTTATATGAAGAGTTTTCCCAGTTATCTATATTAAAACTTTCCTTTCTATAATTTGTATCTAAATCAGTCAGAACTTGTTTTAATGTAGTTTCATTAGCTTTTATGCAATTGGAAATACCGTCCACCGCAAACAAAATTTCTGTATTAATTTCTGGTGCCAGTGTTGAAATTAAAATAGGAACAATTGTTTTATCATGACTTCCTGAGTGAAAATTTTTCAAATCTAGGGCATAATCTACAACTTGCTCTATTGCATATGTTTCATAACTTTTCGCAAATATTTTAAATTCTAAAAGATAAATAATTCCGTTTAAGATTAATATATTATCAACTCTTTTTCCCATTCTAGGAATCGCAAATTCAAAAAACAAAGTAGCATCTGGAAAATCGACAAGAGCTTTTTTCAATATTTTAATTTGCTCCAACCAAGCACATTTTTGTTCTAAATCATCCGAATATGAATGATTTATTGACAATTGCCCCAGAATTTCATTTTCTGAGGAATTTAAGAATTTTGAAACTTTTTCGGAATAATATGCGCGCATTATTTTATCTTTCTAATTAGTTTTATCTCATAGTGTAATGTGTTGAACGTCCTTTACCTATGCGTTTTAGAATTTTTTTTGCAATCAATTCATTTATATCAATGGTTGCAGTATCTTGCGAACAATTACACATTTTTGCCCATTTTGTAGTTGTTAAGTTGCCTCCAAAATTATCCATAAAGCGGTTTAAAACCTTAATCTGTCTTTCGTTAAAAACGAGATTTGCATTCTTTTGCCAAAATTCGGCTCTTTTCAAAACGTTATTTGTAATTTCACCACTTGATTGAATGGCTATCAAAAGATTTTCTAAAAACCAAACAAGCCAATTTGTAATATCCATTGTACCTTTTTGAGTTTTCTCTAAAATCGCATAATAACTCTTTCTATTTTTTTGAATTTGAGCGGACATAGAATAAAATCTAAAATTTGAATCATCACTCCTTGCAAGCATCATATCTGTTAAAGCTCTCGCAATTCTGCCATTACCATCATCAAATGGATGTAGAATTACAAACCAAAGATGAACAATTCCAGCTTTAATCAGACAATCTTCCTCTGTTTCAGAATTTATATAATCAATCAAATCCTGCATTTCAAATTCAAGAAATTCTGCAGGCGGTGCTTCATAATGAACTCTTTCTTTACCTGCATAACCAGAAACAACTTGCATTGGACCTTGTTCATCGGTTCGATAATTGCCAACATTGATTTTATACATTCCGCTAAATCCGGTAGGAAACAATGCCGCATGCCAGCCGATAATACGCTCTTTTGTCATATTTTGCGTATAATTCTGTGTTGCATCCAGCATCATTTCTACAACACCTTCAATGTCTCTTGAAACAGGAGTTTCACCACCTAAATCAATACCCAAACGCCTTGCTATAGATGAACGAACAATGTGTTTGTCTAAAATTTGTCCTTCTATTTCAGAAGATTTAATAATATTTTCAGTTAAAACCTGCAACAAAGCGTTGTTCTTGACATCAAACCCCAAAGCATCCATTTTGCCAAGCAAATATCCCTGAGCTTTTTTAATTTCAAGTAACAAATTTTGAATTTTATCTCCGAAGTATGTAAAACTGTGCCAGTCTGGGTTTTGATAGATATATTTCATTTTATCTCCGAATATTTTACGGATATTATAGCATTTTTCTCCGAAAATAACAAGCGGCAATAGTTTTTCTCTTACTTTAACTCAATAAAAAAGCAAAATTCCCTGCTTAATTTGAGCAGGGAATTCGCTAAAAATCAACAAATACACTACTTTTATGTCTGTATATTATCCACTTTCCCTATAAAATTCAAAAAACAGGGAATTTTGCGATATATCAATCAGAGACGATTGCTAAATAAACTACGCTATCTGAATAACAGGTGGGGCGTAAATCACGCCCTACCTGTTATTTTATATTTTTATCACTAGACACATAAATTGAGAATGTCTGACACATAAAACGAGAAATTTTAATTAAAAAGGGGCAATCTTGCCCCTTTCAATTTTAGCACAATTCAGCATCGCCAAGTCCAAATTGTTCCAAACTGTTTGATTTTGCTTGAACACAAATATATTCTAAATCAGTTTTTGCTTCCATTGTTCTTGCAGCATTTGGAAGAACTTTTATGCAAGTTCCTTCTTTAACTTCAACAACTTCATTATCTAAAGTCATTGAACCTTCGCCTTTTAAGAAAATATAAACTTCTTCATTCTGTTTGTGCTTATGATTGAATGGCAATTTCACTCCGGCAGGCATTGCACTAACTGAAATTTCACAACTTGTTAATCCCAACAAATCATGCAAAAACGCTTTGCCGTTTTCATAATTTTTGCCTACTTCGCTGATTTTTCCGATTTCTTCTTTTTTAAAGTTTGTCATAATGTTTTCTCCTTTCGTTAGACATCTAACTATTACTGTAAAAATTTTTGC
>CAKVGS010000028.1 GCA_934747335.1 uncultured Candidatus Melainabacteria bacterium | reverse complement strand
GCAGCTGCTCAAAAACACAAAAAGAAATCACACAAAGAAGAAGAACTCGCAGAAGTTAAACAAATTGTTGTAAATCAACCAATGACAATTAGCGAATTGGCTGATAAAATCCATAAATCTCCTGCTGAAATCGTTAAGTTCTTGATGTTCCAAGGTGTTATGGCAACAGTAAACCAACTTATTGATGTTGAAACAATTAAAAAAGTTTGTGCTGAATACGAATTGGAAGTTCTTGAAGAAGATATTGAAGCTTTCATGGAAGAAGAGCTTGAAAAAGAACAAAAACAAAAAGCTTTAAGCGAAGTTGATAAAAAATTATTGAAGAAGCGTGCGCCTGTTGTAAGTATTATGGGTCACGTAGACCACGGTAAAACTACATTATTGGATAGCATTCGTGCTTCTAAGCACAAAATCGTTGCAACTGAAGTCGGTGGTATTACACAATCTATCGGTGCTTACACTGTTTATCTAGATAACAAACACGAAAAGAAAATCGTGTTCGTCGATACTCCGGGTCACGAAGCGTTCACAGAAATGCGTGCCAGAGGTGCAAAAGCAACTGATATCGCAATTTTGGTTGTTGCAGCTGATGATGGTATCATGCCTCAAACAATTGAAGCTATTAACCACGCAAAAGCTGCGGAAGTTCCAATTATCGTAGCGGTTAACAAGTGCGATAAACCCGGAGCAAACCCTGACAGAGTATTGCAACAATTAACAGAGCACGGACTTGTTCCTGAAGCTTGGGGCGGTGAAACAATTACGGTTAATGTTTCCGCTTTGCAAGGTACAGGTATTGACGAATTGTTAGAATACATCTTGCTTGTAGCAGATTTACAAGACCTTAAAGCTAACCCTAAAGCAGAAGCTTCAGGTGTTGTAATTGAAGCTAACTTAGATAAAGGTAAAGGCCCAGTTGCAACACTTCTTGTACAAAACGGTACATTAAGAACAGGCAACTGTATCGTAGTTGGTACAGCTTGCGGTAGAGTAAGAGCGTTGCTTTCAGACTCAGGCGAAAGAATTGTTAAGGCTGAACCTTCAACTCCTGTTGAGATTTTAGGTTTGACAGAAGTTCCAAACGCAGGTGATTTCTTCGAAGTAGTTAAGAACGAAAAAGAAATGAAAGCAATTGTTGATAAGCGTAAAGAAAAAGAACGCAACAAACGCCTTGACGCTATGTTACCTGCTCATATGAGAAGAGAATCAGGTGACGCGGAAGGTGATATTCCTCAATTGAACTTGATTATCAAAGCTAACACTCACGGTTCTGCAGAAGCTGTTGCTCAAGCAATTGCTCAGCTTGAATCAAAAGAAATCGTTACCAAGATTATCCACGTTGGTGTTGGTGATATTTCAGAAGCCGATGTTATGTTAGCGTCAGCTTCAAACGCTCTAATTTTAGGCTTTACGGTTAAAGAAGATTCAAATGCTTTAGCAGCCGCAGAAAAAGAAGGCGTAACAATCAAGAAATACGATATTATTTATCAAATCTTGGAAGATATTGAAAAGACAATGATTTCACTTCTTTCTCCTGAAGTTAAAGAAGTTGTTACCGGTCAAGTTGAAATCAGACAAATCTTCACAATCGGCAAGACTCAAAAAATTGCAGGCTGCTACGTTACAGAAGGCAAAATTAACAGAAACGACACCGCAACTATTTATCGTGATGGTAAAGAAATCTTTAAAGGCGCGGTTGACCAACTTAAGAGATTTAAAGACGACGTTAAAGAAGTTGCTCAAGGTTTCGAATGCGGTTTATCATTCGTTAAGTTCAATGATATTCAAGAAGGCGATATTGTTAAATTTACAACAGAAGAACAAATTGAACGTTCTGAATTGGAATAAATTTAAATAAAAAAAAATAACCACTCAATTGAGTGGTTATTTTTTTTTATTTAAATTAAGCCTGTAATATTATCTCTTGTAATCACCGCATCATAATTTTTGTAACCCAATATTTTTTCAATATTGTTAGAATGCGAACCAACAATTCTACGGCATTCTTGCGAACTGTAATTAACCATACCGCGCGCAAATTCAACATTATTTTCATCCATAATCGAAACAACTTCGCCTTGGTTAAAATCGTTTACAACATTCAAAATCCCAATTGGAAGAAGGCTTGAACATTGTTCCAAAATCGCTTTTTTTGCACCCTGATTAACTACAAGACCGCCAATGATATTCGTTGCGTATCCAATCCAACGCTTTTTATCAGGAAGGTTTTCGCTAGTTGGCAAGAACATTGTTCCGATATCCTCGCCTTCAAAAATCTTATTAATAACGTAAGGAATTTTACCATTTGCAATTAATACTCTACCACCGAAACGTGTTACAAGCTTAGCTGCCTCAAGTTTTGTTCTCATACCGCCACGACCGCCTTCAGAAGCGTCAGTTCCAAGTGACATAATTTCATCTGTCACACCATCAACCTCCTTAATCAAAGTCGCATCAGGATTTTCCTTTGGATTAGCGGTATAAAGTCCGTTAATATCAGACAATAAAATCAACAAATCCGCGTCAAGTTCACTCGCAACAAGCGCAGACAGCTTATCGTTATCAGCAAAGCAAACCTTCATGCCTGCCATCATCGGATTCATGGCGATTGTTGAAACTGTGTCATTTTGGTTAATAATCGGAACTACTCCGAATTCCAAAATCTTATTTAAAGTCGTTCTTAGGCTCAAATATCTGTATCTTAAAGAAAAATCATCTTCTGTCAAAAGAATTTGCGCAATCGGCACATCAAAAATACCAAAACCGTTTTCATAAAACGACATCAAACGACTTTGACCAACAGCCGCACATGCCTGTTTTACGCCATCTTCGGCGGTTGAATCTAAATTCAATTTCTTTTTACCTAAACCAACAGCGCCTGAAGTTACCAAAATAACTTCTTTACCTTGTTTTACAAGTTTTGACATATCTTCAATAAACGAATAAATACGAGAAATCGCAACTTCGCCATCAGCATTTCTCAAAACATTTGTACCAAGTTTGATTACAATTCTTTTTGCGTCAATAAATTCTTTTCTTAACATTTTAGATACCCATTGCCTTTAAAACATCATTCATTTCGGAAGATGTCTTTTTAACATCCGCGTTAGAATACTTGATTGCATTATCAGGGTCTTTAAGTCCGTTACCCGTAAGAATACAAACGATATCAGTTCCTTCTTTTACAAGACCTTGAGAGTGTGCTTGAATTAAGCCTGCAACAGAAGCTGCACTTGCCGGTTCGCATAAAACACCTTCTGCGGATGCCAACATTTTATAAGCTTCAACAATCTTTTCATCAGAAACGCAACCGATTTTGCCTTTGCTTTCATCTCTTGCGGCTTCTGCTTGTTTCCAACTCGCAGGATTACCTATTCTGATTGCGGTTGCCAATGTTTCAGGCTTCATAATTCTTTCTCCGCGTACGATTGCCGCTGAGCCTTCCGCTTCATACCCCATCATTTGTGGTAAAGATTCAATAGTACCTTCTGCAAAATATTCTTTATAACCTTTCCAGTAAGCAGTTATATTACCCGCATTTCCAACAGGAATGAAATGGTATTCGGGAGCTTTACCTAAGGCGTCGCAAATTTCAAATGCGCCTGTTTTTTGGCCTTCAATTCTGAATGGGTTTACGGAGTTTACTAAAGTTATCGGATGTGTTGCAGAAATTTCTCTCACGCATTCCAATGCTTGGTCAAAATTGCCTTGAATTGCGATAATTTCAGCACCGTACATCATAGCTTGAGAAAGCTTGCCTAACGCTATATACCCGTCAGGAATAAGTACAAATGTTTTAATGCCTGCTTTTGCACCGTAAGCTGCGGCAGAAGCGGAAGTGTTTCCTGTTGATGCGCAAATAATAGCGTTTGCGCCTGCTTCTTTAGCCTTTGTAACAGCCATCGTCATACCACGGTCTTTAAAACTTCCTGTTGGATTACAACCTTCAAACTTCAAATAAATATTAGCTTCTAAGCCGATTTTCTTAGCCAAATTATCGGCCTTGATTAAAGGTGTGTTGCCTTCATTAAGTGTTACAACAGGCGTAGAATCCGTTACAGGTAAGTATTTTCTATATTTGTTAATAAGACCTTGGTAGTACATATTTAAAACCTCTCTTTTTCTTGAATATAGCATGAAATTGTTTCAAAGTTAATGCTTTATTTTAATGAAAAATTTTACCGATTCGGGGAATAAAAAATCCCTGTTATTGAGCTAATTTGAGATATGAAAAAATTTTTGATTTTATTATTGATGGCATCACTTCCCGCAATTGCATTTGATGTATACATGCAAAACGGATATCGGTACAAAGACAATGGCGACAAACTGTTGTTTGTACTTGATTATTCAAACAGTATGGGTGAATATTTGGAACACAAAACCAAAGTCAATCAAGTAAAAGAAATGATGAATTATATTCTTCCGCAAATTTCTCCCGAAACAAAAGTCGGACTGAGAGTTTATGGTCACACATGCAATCTTATTGCATATAATGCTTGCAGAAGTTCGGAACTCGTTACACCTCTCGGATTTGCAAATTCTGCAAACATTCTCTCTGAAATGTCACACTTGCGCCCCAGAGGAATGACACCTATTACATACTCGCTTAAACAAGCCGTTAATAAAGATTTGCAAGGTTATGACGGCATAAAACATATAATCCTGTTAACAGATGGAGGTGAGAACTGCGACGAAAGCCCATGTGATTATTCGATTGAACTTGTGAAAAATCGTAAAGACATAAAAATCGACGTCATAGCGTTTAATGTGCATGACGACGATGATTTAGCACAGCTAAAGTGTACCGCAGATGTAACAGGCGGACGCTTTAGTGAAGCTGACACAAAAGCTCAATTATTTAATGTAATGGGCGAATTAATTCTTCCGCACAAAAGCGTTGAAGCTACGATTTATAAAGAATAGCCTTATTTATTTCAACATGGTTGAAATAAATCTAATAGAATCATCTGCCAATTCTTTAACAAAATCTCTTGCGATTTTATGCAATGGACGACTATCAATTTTATCAAAAATTGCATAAATAGGGTCACCTCCATTGTTAAATCGCATTTGACGGTCTTTTTTGTTTAAATAATAACAATGAAAATCCGGTGGAATATCAATAGAGCCTGCCGGTTTTTTGTTTCTTTCAATTGCATCATAAGTTGCTGTCATAATTTGTACTCTCTGTTAATTATCTCTTACATCTATATAAAGTAAATAAAAAAACACAAATTTCAGACTTATAATTTTTCTTAACATTTTGTTACAATTTACGCATTAATAAGTATTCGTTTTTACAGCAAAACCACAGATGCAATTGTTTCAAAATATTATCCGAAAGCTTTTGTTAATAACCCCTCGCTCCACAGATTTTGCAAGGCACACCACCACGTTGAATAGCTTGTTTTCTATCAATTTTTATACAATTCACTGTACACTTTTTTGCACTGGCGCAACTCTGCGCATGGTATTTTCCTGTTTTTGTATTGTAAACAACAGTATCCGCAAAACTACTTAGCGGTAAAAACAAACTAATTAATAAAACAAAGGAAAATAATACTTTTTTCATTAAAACCTCAAATTTTTTTAATGACCAATTAAAATGCTTTCTTTATTATAATACAAGAAGATTTAATTGTATAAAATATTGTAATAAGAAAAATTAACCAAAATGCTATTTTGCTTTTTTGAAAAATTTGTCTTGCCAATGTTGAAATAAAACTTCGTCCCAATCATTCTTATTTCAATTTCAATTGCTAAGTTGAAATAACTATGCTATAATAAACATGTTATTTCAATTTAGGTGTTATTATCATGAATCGAGCAGGAACTTATAAAAAGAATTTATCAGGAGAAATGACATACAATTCCTTTGTACCGGCTGTTTTGCCTCCTAATCCTCCAATAGAATTAAGTGATGAAATTGTAGAAATCTTGGTTAAAGCAAATCGTCAAATAGCTTTGTTAGAAGGTATCTCAAGCAGAATACCTAATATTGATTTATTTATCTCAATGTACGTTAGAAAAGAAGCGCTTATGTCTTCCCAAATTGAAGGTACGCAAGCGACTTTAGAAGATATTTTAGACCCAATGCTTGAAAATAATACCAATAGACCTGTTGGGGGTGTCGTGAATTATATTAAAGCAACAGATTTTGCGATTAACAGATTGAAAGAACTGCCTTTGTGCAATCGCCTTATTAAAGAGGCTCACAAAGTTTTATTAGCAGGAGTGAGAGGTCAAAACAAATGCCCCGGAGAATTTAGACATTCCCAAAACTGGATAGGCGGAGCAGGTTCAACTTTGCAAAATGCAAGATATATTCCGCCGTCAGTAGAAGATATGCAACAGGCAATGTCTGATTTGGAAAAATATATTAATGCTGAAGATAATTTAGATGTGCTTATTAGAGCGGGTTTAATTCATTATCAGTTTGAAACTATCCACCCGTTTTTAGATGGTAACGGTAGAATTGGTCGTTTGCTGATAACTTTGTTTTTGATAGAACAAAAGGTACTAACAACTCCGGCTTTGTATATTTCGTATTTTCTAAAGAAGAACAGAATTGAGTATTACGACCGCATGAGCGAAGTTCGCCTAAAAGGCAATTATGAACAATGGATTAAATTTTTCTTGGAAGCGGTTTATGAGTCAGCAAAAGACGCAGTTGAAACTATTGATAAGTTGATGGCTTTGCATGATAAGAATTGTGCAAAAATTGCAAATCTGGGACGCCGTGCAAAAAATGGTATGCGTGTTTTTGAATACTTAGAATCAAATCCTATTATCGAAATAAAAAAAACATCTCAAGAGCTTGATATTGCATTCAATACAATTTCCAGTGTAATCAAAGACCTGATTAATATCGGCATCCTTGAACAAACGTCAAACCAAAGCAGAAACAGGACTTTTGCGTATAAAGAGTACTTGGAAATTCTGAAAGAGGGAACGTAGAAAATATATCTATAAGATTTACATAGCTTAGAAGATGGTTGGCTCTACATTTTAACATACTATCTAATTTAAAACTGATTTTTAAGTTTATGACCTACTTAAAGAAGTTGATATTTGTTTTGACCTACAAGGATATTCAATTAAAGAAATTGATGAAGCATTAAAGAATGTTTCTAAAGCAAATACAAATTATTTGGATACAGGTTTGAAAATCCTTGATTTGTGCCACAAAGCAAGCTTTCCAGCCACCGAACTTTCAGCAGAAGAAGTCGCTCAAATTATTCGAGAAGTTTATTTGAATGCAACAATTAAGAACAAAAAAGTTACAGTAATATTTCGTAAACCCTTTGCTACGATTGAAAAACTGGTAAAACTTGCAAAACAAGAAATTGCGGAAGTTGGATTGGCTGAATTTAAGTCTGCAATAATTTCTTCAAAGGATAAATGTGTTAAAAGCACTAAATGGGGTTTATTTGGGACATTTGGATTGTAATTAATTAGCCTGTATTACCTAATTTGTTTGGCTTTTGGCGATATTTTACGAATTGACTGAAATTATCCAAAATATACTTTTCTTATACTTTTTTGTCCGAAAAAATACGCTTTTTGTCTGTAAAAAACGCCAAAACTAAAATATAATCGGGATTTTAGGCAAGGATAAGAAAAGGATAAAAAGTCCAATTTAAAATTGCTATTATTTAAGTCGGAAGCAAGCCGGAAATGTTTACTACATTTGAATAACAATAAAATTTGTATTCAAGATACATTACAAAACAACAAAAATTTATCCCAAAATCTATCGATTTCAGTCAAGAATCTTCTTCAAACTACGGTATTCCTGTTTGAATTTATCAGGATTTATTTCACGCAATTTTTCTAAATTTTGTATTTTCCATTTTATAGCAGGAAGTTTTCCTACATTTGGGATATTAAAACTCTCGAAATCTGCATTCAATAAAACAAAATCTAGCAATAGCTCTTTATAATTATCTTTTAAATTTTTCTGTACTATATTGATTAAATATTTTAAAGTTTCAACATGTTGTTCATAACCAAATTTAAAATCTGTCATACCTTGAAACTCAGAAAGATAAACAGATTTTCTGTCTAAAATATTTGGTGCAATAATTTCAGATAACGGCCTGTTAGCAGATAATAACATTACTACAAAACCTTTTATAATCTCATCAGTAATTCCATCGTTTTGAATTAATTGATAAATATCGAATAAATCTCTAGGATGTTGCCTGTCTAATGCTGCACAGATTTTCCCACCATAGGTTTCCATTTTAGACAATATCGGAAAATCGATATATCCGAACAATTCTTCTGCGCTATCACAAATTGATACATATTCTGGTTCTTTAATACAACCACGCAATGTGTAATTTGGCTCTATTTTTACAGTTGCAAAGTTATTATCCTGACATAAAATTTTCTTTTCTTTATCTCCACGAACAAAAGATTTATATCCAAGCGATTGCAAATTGTTATTAATTCTTTCCAGCGCATCATTAATTTTAGTATATGCAACATCTCTGGAGTCAAAATGAATATAGGTTAAATCAATGTCTACTGATAATCTAGGTAGATTTGAATAGAAGAGATTTATAGCAGTTCCGCCTTTTAAAGCGAAGCAGTCTTCTTTTTCAATATATGGCAAAATTTTAACAAGCAAACTAACTTGGTTTAAATATTCTTGTCTAATCATATTTCCTCAATATTCCCAATAACAATATTGTATTTTTTGTCTAATTTTCCAACTTTTTCGATAGTTCGTTTTCCACTGCCTAAGTCTATTTTGGTAATGTCTAATTTTTTAAACCAAGGATAATTTAATTTATCTGCTAAATATAAAAAGACTCTTTTTACTTTGATACTTGAACAATTTTCTAATAATTCTTGAAGCAACTTTGGTTTTAATACGGACATTGATTCCATTAATTGATAAATTTCTTTAATACTGTTTTTGTCCGGAGCTAAATAAAGCATTTCTAATATTGCTCTTTCTTGAGAAGAAATTTTTATAGAAAAATCTTTATTATCAAAATCCACCAAACCTAATTCTTTCGGTAAAAATTCTGACTTAACTATTTCAATATTCTCGCTATAATTCTCTTTAAACCAATTGGGGACTTTTTCCGCCCTATAGCCATATATGTATGTTTTCCTATTAAATGCAATATTATGATTTATCCCTAACTTGGCTAACGCAGAAACACCACCCAAATGAAAGGATAAGTATAATTGTTGCTGTAATGCATATATTGAACCCTCTAGCTCAATATTATCATTAAGTTTAAAATATGCGCCATTGCCGAAAGATTTTAACCAACCATTTTTCTTATAAGCACTACGCAAACTTCTAGATACACCTTGATTTTCTAGCCATAATGAAGTTACCACAGTGCCGTGTGGTATATTTTGCAATATTTGTTTTAATTTTATCTTATTTTGCATAATTATATTTTACATATTAGCACATTTTTAAACCAAATGGAATACTTTATTATTTATTTTTTACAAAACCTCAAATCGTCAAGTCGATAATTTCCCAAACCCATTTCTAGCTTTATTTTATAAAAATCTTTTCGGATTTTGCGTTTGATGGATTTCTTTTGTTGTTCATCTCCCGTTAAAATGATGTCCAAAGGCTGTTTTAATGTGATTAATTTTTGAACAATCGGAAGCATGTATGTATATTTCTTTTTAAGGATTTTAAATAATTGTGCTAATTGCTCCGGAGTCAAAACTTGTATTTGTCTTTTGGGAATATCGGCTATTCTTTTTACTTCAAAAACGCAGGTTTTATCAATATAGCCTTCGTGTTGAAAGCATTTTATTATCTGATTCAGGAGCGTAAGAATATTTTTTATTCTGCGTTCTGATACCTTATTTTCTTGTAAGTACTTCTTAAATTTTTGTATATCCTGAATGGTTATATCTTTTAGTCGGAATGTTTGAAAATACGGAATAATTTTTGAATAAACAAATGTTTTATATGTCTGATAAGATTGCTCCGTAAGTGTTTGTTGTTTTATTTTCAAAAACATTTCACAAGCTTGAATAGCGGTAATATCTGAATTTTTATTCTGAATATTTTTATCAATAATCTTGAATTTATCCTCAGTTTTTATGGCTTCGACATACTCAAACTTATCTCCAACAGGCCTTATATTCTCCGACTTTTGTAAAAAAGTTCCGACGATTCCTGGGGCTACCTCGCAAAACATAACAATATCTTCAAGAGTAAAGGTTTTTAGTCGTTTTGCTACCTTCAAAATTTTATCCACCGAGCACCTCCTGAGCTATATTTTCATCAATCTGCGTTAATCCGTTTGCCTGTGCTGCTTTTTCAAAGGCATCAATTGTATTTACAATTTGCCTAAAACTTTTGGCTTTATTGTGTATCAAATGTACAGCGTCTTTTGTTATTTCAACTTCGGATAATTCTTCTGTAATGTGTTTAATGTCAGGATATTCAAATTCTGTAAAATTATAAATATCTGAAATTCTGTCAAATAAATGTGTATGCTTTTTGAGTTTGTGCTTTGCAAGTTGCATTCCGACTAGGATTATCAGAACATCTGTTTCATCATGTAAATCACGCAGTGTTTCTATTGTTCTGAAATCTTTCAGCAGATAGTCAATTTCATCAACTACAATCATCTGAGGATTTGTTTTTAATACATTAACGCATTGTCTGAAAATATCAGCAGTATAAAATCTTGGGATTTCATCCAGTTCTCTTGCAATTTCTTCAAGCATCCACTTTGGACTCATAGAATTTGTTGCTCTGACATATATGGCATCATATTGTATAGATAAATATAGTGCCGTTTTTGTTTTGCCAAGTCCTGCGTTACCGTAAACAAGACCGATTTTAGATATATTATCCGGCTTGTTTTTAAGATTATGAATCAGGTTAATAAACCCTTTGACATTCTTTGTTTTAACAAAAATCGGTTTCATATTGCTTATACTCCTTTGATTCTTTATATGCTTTAAACCAGATTCTATCGTCATTGCATGTGCAACCGTGCTCCATCAGGTATTCATATCTTTCTCTGCTTGTTTTGAATAACAGTCTTACCGCGGGATTATATTTTTCCGGTTTTTCTTTTTTGTTTTCTATCTTTGGAATAATTGGCGAGGGTAAAATTTCTTCCTCTTTTTCTTCCAATTGATACTCTAAAATTTCTAAATCCTCAATATTCAAAAACTCTTTACAAGCCTTTATTGTCTTGTTTTTCAGTTGTTTTTGTTTTTGAATTTTCTGTTTGTAATCTTCTATATCATTAATTTCACCTGTATAGTGTGCAAGCGGATGAGTTAGGGTAATTCTGTCTGCTCTGCATAAAAACTTACCTGATATTGTATAAACGTTAATATAACTTAAATCAAACAGGCTGTATTTTATTATTACCTTTTGCCTCAAACCATAAAGGGCATCGTTATAATAATCAGATTTTAAAAACCTTATTCCTTGACTTGTAATTGTTTTTACTTCTTGCACCAGCATTAAATCATCCAGTTCTCTTGGATTTATTTCTTGTTTTTCGATGCTATCGAGCATTTCTTTGATACTTTTTGTTCTATCGTTCGGGCAGGAGAGAGAATTTTTATACTCAAGCCAGCTGTTTATCATTTTTATTGTTTGCTGAATTGTGGGGGTAAATTCTGTATGAATCTCAGAGTGAAATTTCTCATTCCTGCGAAGTCTTGCCGGTTTGTTTTCTATATTTGTTCCGATATAACTTGGAAGCAGCTTTTCAAAACTTTCTTGCATTTCTAAAAAAAATCGTTCAATTACTTTAGCTCTAGCATTATACGGATTCGCAAAAACTGTTGTTATACCCAGTTTTTCATATAAACCTTTAAATCCGTATTGCTCAAATCCGTCCTTATATTTACCCCTGAAATATTTACCCCTGAAAGCTCTGCCGTTATCTAAATAAACAAATTTTGGGATTTTATCCAAATTTAATATTGCATTACGGAGAGCCGATGCAATATTCTGCGTGTTTTCTTCTATCATTATTTCGTAACCGACTAACGCAGTTGATTTCCAATCCAAGAAACCAATTAATGTTGCTCGGCAGGGTTTTCCTGTAAACGGATTTATTACCTGAAAATTTAATCGTTTTCCGTCAGCGACTAAAACCTCTCCGACTTCAATTTTTGAAATATCCCGTTTTATATGTGGAATAACATCTTCTTTTAAGGCTTTTTCGCCATCACGCAGAAGTGTCCATTTGTCAAAATAATTGGCTTTATACCAATTAGCAAATCTTCTAAAGGTTGGAGGTGCCGGAATATATTCTTGTCCTTGAGTTTTTAGAACATATTGAGTTAATGAAATAGCTTTTCCGATACTGAATCTGTTTGGGTGCAGAAGTAACTTCAAAAATATTTGCTTTTCGTGTTCTGTTAGGCACGTTCTTGAATAATCTTCATAATGATAATTTGGGATAAGTAACTCATAATTATTACTGTTTCCTAAAATCCTTTTCCACCTTTGAAGTGTGCCTATTGAAACATTCCCAAGTTTTGCATAAATCTCAGGATACAAAACTTGTGCATTATACGCACTCAAAAAATCCTTATCAAATTGTGTTTTATTCTGCTGATTTTTTCGTTCTTGTTTCCAGAGGTTCAATAAATCCAATCTTGCAAGTGCAATAACTTTTGCTTTATCGGGTTTGTGAAAATTTGTTGGTGTAGGAAGTTGTTTAACTTCATAAGTCGGAATAATTTTTGAATAATATTTTTCCTGAAGCACCGGCTCAATGCTTGATAACAAAATCTTAAAACTTCTTCCGCCTTTGATAGTTATTTCTCGAGTAATATATTTACCTTTTGACAGCCTGATCGCACGTGTACTTACTCCTTTTAGTTCTGCTAATTCCTTGATTGTAATGTATTTTTCGTCTGTCATAACATTAATATTCATCGCTCCGAACGCGGAAGATTGGAACTGTTTCCAACTAACATTTATATCTTTCGTATCATTTCGACACAAATAAATTTATGAGCAATTAATGTCTTATTTTCTGTTTTTATATGAGCTTACTTGAATAGTGTCTGTACTGAAACCAGAAGGAGCTACCACTATGCTATAATCTTTATCATAGTTAATTCGTTTTGTTAAAAAACCTTCCTTCTTCAATCGTCTATTTATTAAATGCGCAATAGTTGAATTTGAATCAGTTTCTACTAATTTTTTATGCCTATCAACACCAAGCATTTCTGCAATTTCAAAAATTTCTATCCAACGATTATTTTCTAATATAATATTTTTTATTTTATCAACATAGTATTCAATAGATTTATCCTCAGTGCTATCTATTGAAATTGATTCTTTTTGATAATTTGGAGTATTAATATTTTCAGCTAACTCTATCTTTTGATCAAAAATTTTTAAATTTTTATAAAATTCAACGACAGTGTTATCTACCATAACTTTCGCCGGATTAAAATTGCGTAGATATAAGCCATTTAAAGTCTTAATTCTGCTTAATGCAACATATGCCTGCCCCTTTTCAAATATTCTTGAACAATCAACAACAAGTTTATCTAATGACATTCCCTGAGATTTGTGAATAGTTATGCCATATGCTAGTCTCAAAGGAAATTGTCTGCGCAGAGCAATTAATTTTTCATTGTTATAAAATTCAAAATCATGTCTTGTAATTTTTGTACTTTGCCCATTGTCAAAATATACTAAAATATAGTCGCTATTAATTTCTCTTACTTCACCACAGGAGCCGTTTATCAAACCTTTTTCAAAATCCAAGTTTATTAAAAGCATTACTCTAACCCCAATTTTTAAAGATATGCTTTTTTCGGCACTGCAAACTACATCAATCCTCTTTAAGATGTTTTCCTCTCTTAAGTTTGTAGGATTTTCTACCAACTTTTCGCCTTTATAAACTCCATCGAATGCAAATAATTTATATTCTTCTGAGTTAATCTTACTAAACTTCATATTATTGTAATTATCTGCTTCCTGATTTGTTGCAAAAATATGCAAGGCATTTTGTGTATCAATATTTTCTTTACACTCTCTTGTTTTTAACAGTTTAATATCCGCATCTGTCAAAGAATTTGTACGCATATTTGAAAGAGCTGTTATTAGATTTTCTTCATTTTGTCTATAATTTTTTGTTAATAATACAGAATATAAATCCAAATCTTTCCATAAATTTAACTCAAAACAATATTTTTGATTTACATCTTCTTTTTTCTCAACCGGCGGTAATTGGAAAAAGTCGCCAATAAATATAACCTGAATTCCACCAAATGGTTTTTCAGAATTTCTTACTTGCTTTAATACGGCATCAACATATTCAAAGGTTTTAATGTCCAACATTGATATTTCATCAATAGCCAAAATTTTGCATTTTTGAATTTGATTTTTTACAGATGAGCGTTTTAAAATCCTGTCAACTGCCTGCTCTATTGATGTGTTACAAATACCAATACCTGCCCAAGAATGTAAAGTTTGTCCTTTTACATTTACTGCAGCAATTCCGGTTGTACTTGTAATAACTAATTTGGGTATTCTTTCTTTTAGCTTGGATAAAATATAACTTTTACCGGTTCCAGCATGTCCTGTAATAAATACATTTTTCTTTTGTTTAATTAAATATAGGACTCTTAATATATTTTCATCATCATTCGTTTCATTAATATCATTCGGTATAGTATTTTCTGCAATAGAATCTATTTCATTCTCATATTTTGGATTGATTTTTAAAATAGGTCTGCCAAAACTAACTTTTGTAGTAACCAACATTTCATTTCTTATTAGTTCATCAATTTCAGACGTAATATAGGAAAGGGTTAATTGCTTAAATAAACCATAATATTTTGAATTTATGGAATCATTATTGTGATTATTCTCTTTTAATCCGTTACTACCTTTTAATATTTTTGCAATACAACCACGACCGTATTTCCCGCTAAATTCTCTTATACATGCTAAAATAGCCTTTTTTATGTCTATATTCTCACTAACATTACTGCTTATAATTTCTTTAGATTGCATTACTTTAAAATCTGTACCGCATAATTGATTTATTAAATCTAGGTATATTAAATTATTATTCTCACATTCCTTTGTTAGAAATTTATCAACAAAATGTTGAGTAAGATAATTATCTTTTGAGTTTGATAGCAGAAAATCTTTAATTGTTTGTAAATAATTGTATAACAGAGAAAAAGTATTATGATTGCCTTGATTATATTCTCTTTTGCACTTACCTTTTACACGTTTTATAATTTTACTGATAATTTGTCTTACACGTTCTCTTGATATTTCAAAACTATCTCCAATATTTTCTAACGCTAATATTGCATTATTGTTTAGTCCGTATCTTAATTTGAAAATTTCATTATTTCTATCTTTATAAAAATCATTATATTCGTTATCTAAAATTAATAACAGATACTTTTTTAGATTAGTTTTGCTATCAATGTTAGCTTTTACAATATTTGAAACCGAATAATCGGATAATAACTTTTCTTCATCAATTTCTATATCAGTATATTCTTTTAAGATATTAATAATTTCTTTTATTGTTGTTTTACCTATATTTTTACCTATCTTTATTTTTCTAAATCACAGCTTTTTAATTTTTCAAACGTATCAATTCCAAATCTTAATAGGCAATTTAAGGTTCTTCTTGAAATATTTATACTTAAAAGTGAATTTTCGTTATATTTTTCTATTTGGTCTGAGTTATATAGTACGTATTCTAGTTCTTTATTGTCCTTTGTTAATATTTTGAATTTTATGGGGTCTTCTTCTTTCTTTATAATGATATCTGCTTTAGATGATATCCACTCTCTTGATTTATAATTCTTTAAAAATTTATAAGCTTCAAGAATATAACAATTTCTTTTTCCATATGTACAGCCTGTATTTATACTGGTATGTGTTTCTATACCGGTTCCGGCAATATTTTCCATTTGACTCATTTTCTCTTCATAAGACAAATTATCATTTTTATTAATCTCTAATATTTTTAAAGCAATTTCTTTATTCATATAATTGCTCACCTTCTTTATAGTATCTAATTTCAAAATCTGTTTTATTTAAACATACAAATGCACCTAATTTATAATGATATCCACATATACAACTTGTAAAATCTTCTAATTTTTCTATATCACTTTTAATATTTTTATTCCAGTATCCTTTAAATTCTATAACCATAATATTCTCATTATTAGGTTTATTAGGGTTTAAATTCCGTTTATGAATTATTAGATCAGGTCTTGCTCTTCTTGTATGCCTAGGGGTTGTTTTAGGTTGATTAAAACATTTATTATATTCACAGTCCAAATTTAGAGCAGACAATGCTGGTTGCTTATTCATTATATTTTGCATATATAAACCTAGTCTAAAAACGCAAGCTTGCTCCATTCCCTTTACAGCTAACAAATATTTTGCATCATTTTGATAGAATTCATTCAATGCAGCATTAAGAATATTTTTTAAATCAATAATATCTATATTTTTTACTACCACTATTTAATGTCTTTTACAATGATTTTATAGGAAAAAGATGCTTTTATCAATATAATGTACAGACTTGCATTTAGTCTAAACAGAGTTAAAATGTGTGTACCCCAATACGAAAACATTTAATTTTAAGGAGTTTTTATGCGTAAAGAATTAAGAGAACAGATTGAATTACTCGAACAAAAAATGTCAAAAAGTCCAAATAGTATGAAAGACGGCGGAAGTCATTTTCTGTACCGCAGAGAAAGAATGATAAGGTTCAAAATGTTGCAGAAAAACATGTCGCAAAAAATGCTTGCTAAAAAATTAAACCTAACCGAAAGTTATATCTCAAAACTCATAACCGGCGAACGTTATAATAAAGATTTTGAAAGATATATTGCAAAAATTTTAGATGTAAATTATTGTTGTTTATAATTTATTTAATTACAATACCTGCTAATAATATTTTTTTGATAAGCTTCAAGTTGTTCTATTGATTCATTGTCAAAAACTATTTCATTTTCATCAATAGATATAACACAAGGACTTAACCAATCTAATTCTTCGGCATCAAATCCATACCTTAATAACATAATTTCTTTGGAATCGTTTGTTCCATATTTTAAATAATTAATCATTGCTAGTGCTCTGGAATCTTGGGTTTTATCGTAATATATCTGAAACGCAGCTGAGATAGGATTGCTTAATGAAAAGGATAAAACAGTATCAAGGTATTCATAAGTATCATATACCAATCTATCATAATCAAAATCTTTAAATGTTTCATTTCTGTCAAATAATGATTTCTTAAATGCCTTAGCATTAGGAAGTTCGCTTGGAATTTGCGAATACTTTAATTTTGTACATGCAATTTGTTTACGATAGTCTTTTTCTGATATTTGATTTTCTTTTAACTGTCGTTTTAAATGATTTCTCCTTTCATCATCAGTAATATAATTATATCGAAAGGCTACTATTTGGCTAAAAGAACGACCCTGTACTCTCCATAATAATATTCGAAGAGCTACACTTAGTACACTTTGTTCTGCTTCAGATAAATCGTTACGTCTTAAATGCTTTACAAAAATCTTTTTAAAAGAATTTTTTACTTGTTCTCTAATATTATCATCCATATTTTTATAATCAGAAGCACTAATTATTTCGTTATCAATAAACATATTATCTAAAATTAGCTTTATATCCACGTCTAAATCCGCATTTTTTATACGCTCTTTTTGAGATATAGTAATTTGCAGTTCGTCGTCAAATGTATTATTACGAGTTGCTTCAACTAAATCTTTTACATCATCCGGCAAAGATGTAAAGTCTTCATTATCTAATTCAGAGGTTTTTTTAATTTTTGTATCTATATTTATTCTTTCTAAAAAATTGTTATAATTTTCTTGGGGTACAACAACAAATCCATAGTCGAAAGTATCAATTGTAGATTTACTCCTTCCTGCACGACCAATTAAATTTTTAATTTCTAATGATTTTTTATCTTTATTACCTTTAAATCTATAATTATCAATCCATACTAAGTCGAAAGGCATATTTATACCTTGTAATAATGTTGATGTTGCAAAACAAATTTTTGCATATCCTGAATTAATAAATTTTTCTATCAAAAAACGCGCTTTTAAAGGTATGGAACCATGATGAATAACAACACCTTTTTTCATCATGGTTATTAGGTTTGAAACTTTTTCATATTCTTTTGCACCAATATATTCCTGCAATTCTTTAATAATTTCTAATGCATTAGCATCTGTTATTTCATTACATAAGTCAAGGTATTCTTTGAAATCTTCAAAAAGTTTCTTGCTATATATTTTTGATTTTGAGGCATAAATTAAAATAGTCGTATTTTGTTGCTTTAATATCTTCTTTATAATATTTCGTGTGTAATAATATCTATCTGGCTTAAAAGTTGGTCTATATGCAAAAATATCACCTTGTACAGGTGTTAAATATATTTTGCCTACTGAATTTTGTACATAGTTTTTATAAGAACAATTAAATTTAATATTATGTTTTTCAAATTGTGCTTGAGGATTATTTATAAATGGATGTGCAAAAACCTTTGTTGCATTAGGAAAAGTTGTATTTATTCTTCTTATTAAAGAATCAAAAGTAAGGCCTCTCAATTCTTCTTCTGATAGTTGTGCTTCATCAATCAAAAACAAACCAACATTAAATAAGTTTTTGAATTTAAATAATTCCCTTGCTCGTTCTGGTGTTAAAATAAAAACACGTCTTTTGGTATGTTTTATGTTTATATTCTCTACAAATTGTAAAACGAGTACATTTTTATTATCGTCTAATATTTTTAAAGTTTTCTCTAAATATTCTGCTATTAAAGCTCTTGAAGGTACAATAATTACAATATCATCTGTCCGATTTTTAATTAAATCCATAAAAAGATATGATTTACCAGAACTGGTAGGAGCAGAAAAAGAAAAATATTTTTTCTCATTAATATTCTTAATCATATTTACTTGCAGTGGTGTAAATGAATTTTGAAGATTTGCTTGTATATTTTTAGCATATGCACTATAAACCATTTCTACTAAAGATTGCGGTGTTAAGGGTTTATAAAATAGCCCCATTAAATATAATATTTTACTTTCATAAATTTTAAATATTTTTGGATGAAATAATTTAATATATGCAAGTTTTTCCAAATCCACACTAGAAATAGGACCTTCTTTATACATTCTATTGATAATGTTTGTAAGAACTTTATCAATATTTTTTGCTCTTATAATTTTAGTTTTATGAATATGTGGTTTAATCATACTTCAATACCTATAAAAAATAATTCTGGGTATTTTTGCAAATACTGTTTAACATTTTTATTATTTTGTATTGTTCGGAAAATATTTTTGAAATTATTATGAACCGAAAATGCAGCAACATAGCCTCTCGCATTTTTAGATATATGTTTTTCATTTATCCTAGAATTTAGTTTTTTCAAATCGGTTAATTCCATTATGTCTTTTTTCTTATTTATAAATTTGCATATTTGTGAAATAGCTTTAGGATAAGCATTGTCTTCCATATTAAACTTGGCTTCTCCATAAAACAAAATCTCTTCGTTTGAAATTGTATGGAAATCGAAACCAGGATTACCTTTTACTTTTTCTTTCCAAATCTCTGCTAAAGGAAATTTTGTGTGTTGGGAAGTTTCTTCTAATGTCGACTGAGCAACAGAAGAAACAAGAAATTCGCCAAATTCAGCCCCAATTTCATTTCCAATCTCTTTTAAAATTTCAGTAAGAATATTAATAGTTTCTTCAGAACGTGCAAGAAAGGACTGATAATCTATTTCATTATCAAGCTCTTTAAGCCAACTTTTATCTAGAATATTTACCATTATTTCTTGCGCTTTTTGTTTTATATTATTAACCTTTACGCGAATATAATATAACTTACAACCATTACAAACGGCATTACTACTATCCAAAATCTCTACTGAAGGTTTTTCTTTATTCATTACTTCCTCTATTTAAAATTATAAATGCTTTTATTGGAAGAATTATAATTTTTAAGAAAAAATTAATAATTGCATCTAAGATATAAACTTCAACTCCCTCATTATTTACATGTTCATGATAGTATTATTATGTGGAAGTATTAAATAGGAGTTCTACTTTGCCAACATCCAATTTTGAATATCTGAGTAAATATTATCCACAACTTGCGAAATTGGGCAGTGCCGCAGAGTGCTATTTGTATTCGGATCCTAATGCTTGTATTTACAAACTTGGATTACTAAGTGAAACTATCGTTAATGCAGTTTTTGATATTGAAAAATTAAGCATTCCAAAAGACAAAAATACATTAGCTACAAAAATAAGAATTTTAAAACGCGAAGGTATTTTACCAAAGATTATTGATGACATTTTATATGCTTTGCGTATCAGAAGAAATGATGCAGTACATGCTGGCTTAGATTCTGTTGAGAATGCAAAAATATTACTAAAAATGGCATATAATCTATCGAATTGGTTTGTAGAAGTTTATATGAATTGGCAATACAAAGCAGAATTATTTGTAATGCCTGAAGAAATACCTGCAATAGATTATGAAAAAATTATAAAAGAAAAAGAAGATCAAATTAATGCTTTAAACGAACAAATTGTTCATTTGCAAGTTGTTCAAGAAACAAATAGTACAGACCGTAAAAAACAAGCAGAAACAGTTTCAGAAGGTCTTGATATTTCTGAAGATGAAACCAGATTCTTTATAGATGAGCAATTAAGAAGAGTCGGATGGACAGTTGATACAAAAGAACTTCGATATTCAAAAGGTGCAAGACCACAAAAAGGTGTTAATCAAGCAATTGCAGAATGGCCAACTGATTCAAAAGTATCTAAAACAGGATATGCGGATTACGCTTTATTTATCGGGCTACAACTAGTTGGTATTATAGAAGCTAAAAAGGCAATGCTAGATATACCATCTGTAATTGATTATCAATGCAAAGATTATTCAAAATGCATAAAAGAAAATGATTATAAATATTGTTTAACAAAGTGCTGTAAAGATTTTAAGGTTCCATTTGTTTTTGCAACCAACGGGAGAAAGTATTTAAAGCAAATTGAGACAAAATCAGGAATATGGTTCTTAGATTTAAGAGATGAAAGCAATGCTCCGTATGCTTTAAAAGGTTGGATAAGTCCGGAAGGCATAATCGAAATGCTTGAACAAAATAAGAAAGAAGCTGAAGATGCCTTATCCAATATGCCTTATGATTTCTTGCAGGATAGTGATGGGCTAAATCTAAGAAATTATCAGTTAAAAGCTATTGAAGCCGTAGAACAAGCATTATCTAATGGTAAGAAAACAGCTTTATTATCAATGGCTACTGGAACCGGTAAAACAAGAACTATTCTTGGTATGATATACCGTTTCCTTAAAAGCAAAAGGTTTAAAAGAATTTTATTTTTAGTAGATAGAACTGCACTGGGAGAACAAGCTCAGGATGTATTTCAAGATGTAAAACTTGAAGATTTAATGTCATTAGAGCAAATATACAATATCAACAAACTTGAAGATAAGGATATTGATAAAACGATAAGGATTCAGGTTGCAACAGTTCAAAGTATGGTTAAAAGAATCATGTATCCTGATGATGAAACTTATCCTTCTGTTTCAGATTTTGATGCAATTATAGTTGATGAGGCTCATCGTGGCTACATTTTAGATAGAGAAATGAGCGATGAAGAGCTTCTGTACAGAGACCAAGATGATTATGTCTCAAAATACAGGACTGTAATCGAATATTTTGATGCATTTAAAGTCGCATTAACTGCAACTCCTGCATTGCATACTACGGATATTTTTGGAAAACCGGTTTTCAATTATTCTTACAGAGAAGCCGTCATTGATGGGTATTTAGTTGATTATGATGCACCTCATACTATCAAAACAAAATTAAGCGAAGAAGGTGTACATTATAAAAAGGGAGACACTATTGCAATTTATAATCCTGTTACCGGAGAAATTATTAATAGTGCTGAACTTGAAGATGAACTTGAATTTGATGTTGATAAATTCAATCGAGATATAGTATTGCCGAATTTTAATAAAACAGTATTAGCAGAAATTGCAAAAGATATAAATCCTGAAGGCAAAGAAAAAACTCTTATATATGCTGTAAATGATGATCATGCTGATATGATTGTTGATATTTTGAAAAAGATTTATTCAGAATACGGCATTGATAATGATGCAGTGCTTAAAATAACAGGTAGTGTTGCAGGTGGTAACAAAAAGAAAATTGCAGAAGCAATAAAAAGATTTAAAAATGAACAATATCCTAATATTGTTGTTACAGTTGATTTACTAACAACTGGTATTGATGTTCCTGAAATTACAAAGCTTGTATTTATGAGAAGGATTAAATCAAGAATTTTATTTGAACAAATGTTGGGTCGTGCTACAAGATTATGTCCAGAGATTGGCAAAACTCATTTTGAAATATATGATCCTGTTGGTGTTTATGAGTCATTAGCTCCTGTTAACACTATGAAACCCGTTGTAAGTAATGTTACTACAACAATAGAAGATTTATATAAAGGTTTAGAAACTTTTGAAGATGATGCACATATTCAAAACCAATTGGATTTGTTATTTGCAAAAATTCAAAGAAAGCAAAAGAATTTATCTAAAGAAATATTAGAGAAATTCCAAATAAAAACAGATGGCAAAATTCCTGCACAAATACTAACAGAATCTCGTTTCAAATCACCAAAAGAATTGAAAGAATTTATGCAAGGATATAAGGAAGCATTTTTGCTTTTAGATATAAAAAAACAAAGTATGCCAAGACCAAAAGTTTATGACGATAGAGATGATAAATTATTAGAACATACAAGAGATTATATAAATGGTAAACGCCCTGAAGACTATATTGAATCGTTTAAAGACTTTATAAATGACAATATTAATAAGATTACAGCCTTAAAAACTGTTTGTACAAGACCAAAGGATTTGACCAGAGCTGACTTAAAAGAATTAAAACTTCTTTTGGATGAAAATCAATTTAATGAACAATTATTGAATTCTGCGTGGAAACATATGAAAAATGTCGACATTGCTGCAGATATAATCAGTTTTATTCGCCAACAAGCACTTGGTTCACCATTAATTAGCCACGAAAGAAGAATTAAAAATGCAGTTGCAAAAATTAAATCAAATCATGAATTTAATAAAATGCAGTTAGACTGGTTAGATAGAATTGAAAAAAGTTTGCTTGAAGAAACTGTTATGGATAAACAAATACTTAATAGTGGTGCATTCAGAACAAATGGTGGCTTTAATGCAATTGATAAAAGGTTTGGCGGGAAATTACAAGAACTTATAGATGAACTAAATGAATATCTATACAATGACGAGGAAAATATTGCATGAACAATAAAGAAATTGTCTCAAAACTATGGAAATTATGCGATGTATTAAGGGATGACGGTATTACATATCATCAATACGTAACCGAATTAACATATATTTTGTTTCTAAAAATGAGTAAGGAAACGGAAACAGAAGGTAAAATCCCTGAGCAGTATCGCTGGGATAAATTAGTAGAAAAAAAGGGTGTTGAGCTAAAAAGATTTTATAAAGAATTATTGAATTATTTAGGTGATGAATGTCAAGGTAGAATTAGAGAAATTTATCAAGGTGCAATAAGCAACATTGATGAACCCAAAAACCTTGAAAAAATAATAACATCAATAGATAGTTTAGATTGGTATTCCGCAAGGGAAGAAGGTCTTGGAAATTTATATGAAGGTCTTTTAGAAAAGAATGCTAACGAAAAGAAATCTGGAGCAGGACAATATTTTACGCCTAGAGTATTAATTAATGTTATGACAAAACTTGTTAATCCAAAAGCAGGTGAAAAGTGTAATGATCCAGCATGTGGAACTTTTGGCTTTATGATTGCCGCAGACCAACATGTTAAGAATAATACAAGTGATTTATTCGATTTATCTACAGATGAACAAAATTTTCAAATACAACAAGCATTTACAGGTTGTGAATTAGTGCATGATACTCATCGATTAGCACTAATGAACGCAATGTTACATAATATTGAGGGTAAAATTTATCTTGCAGATACTTTATCAACCGAAGGTAAACAGTTAAAAGGTTATGACGTTGTGCTTACAAATCCTCCATTTGGAACAAAAAGAGGTGGAGAACGTGCAACAAGAGATGACTTTACTTTCCCTACAAGCAACAAACAATTAAACTTCTTACAGCACATATATCGTAGTTTAAAAACTACAGGCAATGCTCGTGCTGCAGTTGTATTACCAGATAATGTTCTTTTTGCCGATAATGACGGAGAAAAAATCCGTAAGGACTTAATGGAAAAATGTAATTTACATACAATTTTAAGACTACCAACCGGTATATTTTATGCTCAAGGTGTAAAAACTAACGTATTATTCTTTACAAGAGGAAAAGAAGATAAAGGTAATACAAAAGAAGTTTGGATTTATGATTTACGTTCAAATATGCCATCATTTGGGAAAACAAATCCTTTAAAAGAGTCTGATTTTGATGATTTTGTAAAATGTTATTGTGCTGAAGATTTTTCAAAAAGGAAACAAACTTGGTCTGAAGAAAATCCGGATGGCAGATGGCGTAGATATTCTTATGATGAAATTCTTAAAAGAGATAAGACAAGTTTGGATATATCTTGGATTAAAACAGGAGATGAAGTTCCTGATTGTTCGCTTAATGAGTTATTGGAAGAGATAAAAACAAAAACAGATTCTATTGTTACTTCCGTTGCCAAACTACAAGAATTAATTGCAGAGGTTAAAGAATAATGAACACAAAACAATTAAGACAAAAAATTCTTGATATGGCAATAAAAGGTAAACTCGTTCCACAGGATCCGAATGATGAACCGGCATGTAAGTTACTTGAACGTATTAGAGAAGAAAAAGAGCAACTTATTAAAGAGGGTAAATTAAAACGTGATAAAAACGAATCTTATATTTTCGTAGGTGCTGATAAGTTACATTATGAGAAGTTCGCAGATGGAAGCGTAGTTTGTATAGAAGATGAAATCCCGTTCGAGATACCGGAATCTTGGGAATGGTGCAGATTAAGTGAGATTTGCATAAAATTAGTTGATGGAGCACACAACCCTCCAAAAGGTGAAGATAATAAGACTGATTACATAATGGCTTCATCTACAAATATTAATAATGACACATTGGTTGAACTAGAAAAAGTGAGATATTTATCTAAAGAAAATTTTATAAGTGAAAATGCAAGAACAAATTTAAAAATAGGTGATATTTTATTAACAACAGTTGGTACTCTTGGAAGAAGTTGTGTATATGATAATGATTTAAATTTGTGTTTTCAAAGAAGTGTCACCGTTATAACTACTTTATTGTTTAATCATTATTTAAAAAATTTTTTTGATTCTAATTTTTTTCAAGAAATAATGATAAAAGAAGGAACAGGTACTGCACAAAAAGGATTTTATCTAAATCAATTGTCCAATGTGTTAATTCCCGTACCCCCAATAGACGAACAAAAAAGAATATCCGAATATATATATCAATTATCAGCATTAATCAAAAATGTAGATAATAATAAAATAATACTGTATAATCTAATCAAGCAAACTAAGGCAAAGATATTGGATTTAGCGATAAAAGGTAAGCTTGTACCTCAAGATCCAAATGATGAACCGGCAGATAAATTATTAGAAAAAATAAGAGAAGAAAAAGAAAGATTAATCAAAGAAGGTAAGTTAAAACGTGATAAAAACGAAACTTACATCTTTAAAAATAGTGATGATAACTCTTATTATGAGCAGATAGACGGTGAAACGGTTTGCATCGATGACGACTTACCATTTGAAATTCCCCAATCTTGGAGATGGTGTAAAGTTGATAATGTGACAACAATAAAAGGAGGAAAAAGGTTACCATCAGGACAGTCATTATTGAATGATAAAACCAACCACCCATACTTGAGAATAGTTGATATGAAGAATAATACTATTATTGATGATGATATTCATTACATATCAGAGGACGTGTTTGCTAAAATTAAACAATACATAATTACAGATGAGGATTTATACATTACAATAGCGGGGACTATTGGAAATGTTGGTATAATACCTTCTAAATACAATAATGCGAATCTTACAGAAAATGCTGTAAGAGTAACTCCTTTATTAATAAATAAAAAATATCTAATGTATTCAATATTATCTAATTATGTACAGAATCAATTTATTGATAAAACTCATCACGTAGCAATGCCAAAACTAGCAATTGAACGTATAAAAGGGGTATTTGTGCCAATTCCACCATTATTTGAACAAAGTAATATTATTAATAAATTAGAAAGCATTTTTTCATATTTAGATAATTTAGAATTAATGATAAAAGGCTCATAGGTAAAACCTAGAGCCTTTCGATTTACCAAGTTACAACTTTATCTACTATGGCTTGCTGTTCGCTTGCCGTTCGTCGCAAATAAATTCTTGTTGTTTCAATGCTTTCATGCCCCATTAAGTCAGCAAGAAGAGCAATATCATTAAATTTGTCCAAGAAGTTTTTTGCAAATCTATGTCTAAATGAGTGAGGATAAACAACTTTTGTGCTTAATCCATATTTTATTGCATAGTTTTTAAGTTGTTGCGAAATTCCCCGAGCAGTAATTTTTTCGCCAAAACGATTTTTAAACAGCCAACCTGAATCCATATTATTTTCTTCTAACCATTTTTCTGTTTGTTCTTTTAATAATTTGGGAATATACAATCGCCTTAGTTTCCCACCCTTTGTATATAAATCAAAGTAACCAATATGGACATGTTCAACCTTAATTTGAATTAATTCACTTACCCTGGCACCTGTTGCAGCCAAATACCAGACAACAAAATACCATTCCATATTGTTGTCTTTTTTGAGTTGATTTTTAAGGTACTTGTAATCAGCGTTACTGATAACATTTTCTAAAAAATTTTTCTGCTGCACTTTAATAAATTTAAGTTTTAGCCTATCTTTTTTTAAGAATTCCAGATATTTGTTAATAGCTTGAAGTCTTAAATTTACTGTTTTTGGTTTAAAGGTTTCCATCAAATAACCTTTGTAAGCAAGTAAATTCGATTTGTTAATTTCTGCATAGGTAGAATTAAAATAATTAATTGTCCATAAATACGCAGTAATTGTTTTTTCTGAAAGATTCTCTTTCAATAAATAATTTTTAAATTTTTCGTTCATCTTGAACCTCCTTTTCATTACAATTAAAGGCGATTCAAGTTTTATAATCTTTTATTGAAGAAAAATCTCTTGCATTGTATCAAGTTGAGAAAATATAGAAGCTATCCTTGAAGCTATTTGGCTTTGCTCTCTCTTAGGAGGAATTGGAATAATAACATTTTTTACTGTATCAGATTTTAAATTTTTGACAGTAGAGCCTTGTGCTGCAATAGATAATAGTTGATACATAACATTTGAACTTAGTAAATAATATAAAAAATTCTGATCAAATACTTTAAAATCATCATTAATAACCAACCAACCGTCATGAATACACCCATCGGTTTTTAAAATATATGGTCTTCCAAAACTCATTGAATTTGTTAATAAAAAGTCTCCAGCTTTTACATATCTTGATTTTGATATTCCTTCTGGTTTTATTTTTTCTTTTGTCGAATATATGTATTTACCACCTTTTTCAGTATCTCCAATTTTTATCCAATTAATTCCATTTTCTGCATTTGTTAAGTATGCCTCAATAGGTCTTGGTGAGCCTCCTCTCGCTATTTCACATATGTTAGCGAATTTTGTCCATCTCCACGAATCTGGGATTTCAAATGGCAAGTCATCATCTATGCAAACCGTTTCTCCGTCTATCTGCTCATAATAAGAGTTATCATCACTATTTTTATAGATGTATGAT
>CAKVGS010000027.1 GCA_934747335.1 uncultured Candidatus Melainabacteria bacterium | reverse complement strand
CCTACACACTAACCTTCTACACATGAGGAATTATTAAACAAGATTCCAAACCCTTCTTTTTGAAGGGTTTTTCTTTTTTTTAGAAACGACACAAATTTATTGTCCCTGTTGTTTATTTTTTAGACCGTAAACAAATAATAAGATTTCAGCAACGGCCTTGTACAATTCAGGCGGGATTTGTTGGTTTATATCAACCATTCTGAATAAGGCTCTTGCAACAGGTGCGTTATCAATTACAGGCACATTGTGTTTTGTTGCAATGTCTATGATTTTTTTTGCAATAAGCTCTGTTCCTTTTGCCGTAAGCATTGGTGATTGCATAGTTTCTGCATCATATTTTAAAGCACAAGCAACGTGGGTTGGGTTTCTAACCACAAAATCCGCATCAGGAACCGAATCCATTGCGCCTTGTTGTAACATTTGCATACGCCTTTGTCTCAATGCAGCTTTTACATGTGGATCACCTTCGGAGTTTTTGTATTCATCTTTAATTTCTTTGAATGACATTTTTTGATCTTTTAAAAACTTCCATTTTGTCATTCCATAATCGGCTGCTGCAATTATAAGGAATGCTATACAGGCCTTATAAATAAATTCAACGATTAATTTACCAAATTCAATCATAACTGCAAAATGGTTATCAATCGCGGCGAGCATCAATATGCTTTCTAAATGCGCTCTATATACAGTCCAACCTACTAAACCTAAAATAAAAACTTTAACAATGTTTTTACATAGTTCAAACAGCGTTTTTACTTGAAAAAGATTTTTAAAATATTTTGTCGGATTAAGTTTATCAAGCTTTGGTACTAATGGTGCTGTTGCAACCAGAGGCCCGACTTGAATAAAATCACCGATTATTGCGACAAAAGCTGCTACAAATAAAATAGCGCCGATTATAACAACCGCAGGAATAAGAGTTACTGTTAATATATATGTAATACCGATGTTTTCTAAACTATGATTTGGGATTTGTTCATAAAGGGTTTTGAAAAGTCCTACAATAAGCTTCCAAATAAGAGGTGCAAGCATATTAATAAAAGAAAACATAACGAGTAAAGACAATGCTGTTGACACGTCTTTTGATTTAACTACCTGCCCTTCTTTTCTTGCTCTCTCAAGCTTTTGGGGGGTGGCATCAAACTGTTTATCTTCATCACCCATTTTGTTTGTTCCGTCGGATTTTCGTTTCTATTGTTATTAGTTTAGCATAAACTTGGATTTTATTGTACAATGTTGTCAAAAGGAGTTTGTAATGAAAAATGTATCACTAATTATATTGTCACTTTTAACGATTGCATGCGCAGGCTATACATTTTTAAATCAAACAGGACATATTCCAATGATAACTATGTTTTTATCAGGTTTTGCTCTTGCGATATTTTTAATGACGTTAAAGATGAATGTCAAAAACGAAAAATTAAATTCATATAAACGAGAATTGGAAAAAGAATCCATTGCTTCTACTGAATCATCTTCAAGAGTAAAAGTCCTTGAATCAAAAATAGAGGTTCTTGAAAAAGCTTTGGAAAATGCTTTGAAGAAATAATATTTTAAAAATCTGTTGTTTACTTCTTATCCATTATTTGATACGATTTAACAGGGGATTTTTTATGAAGATGAAAGTTTCTTTACCGATTTTAGCGTTGTTATTATTATTTTCAACTTGTGCTTATGCAGGTGAAAATAACGACTTGAGAACTTTGTTTTTAAATAACAAAGCAAATATTTGCGGTATCAATCTTAGAACTTTTAATGCTCAAGATTTAAACGGCAATGAAATTATTGATGAAGATGAAGTCAGCGGAAATTTTCTTAATGCGATTGACAGATTAGATGAAATAAAAAATCTTGGTATAAATACGCTTCACGTTTTACCAATAACTCCTGTTGGAAGACTTAAAGCTCTTGGAACGGCAGGTTCAGTGTATGCTGCGGAAAATTTTTGGGATATAAACCCTCAGTTGGTTGATAAAACTTCAAAACTTACAGATGTAGAACAGGCAAAAAAGTTTATTGAAGAATGTCATAAACGTGGAATAAGAGTAATAATTGACCTTCCAAGCTGTGGTGCTTATGATTTATTTTTAACTCATCCAGAATTATTTATAAAAGATGATAAACAATGCTCAATCGTCCCGACAGATTGGACAGACGTAAGATTGCTTAAAACAGGCAATAACAAAAAACTAAATCAAGATGTAATAGATGCTCATAAAAAGTTTGTTGACTTAGTTCTATCAATCGGTGCAGATGGAATTAGAGCGGATGTTGCAACGATTAAACCTTCTGCTTTTTGGGAAGAAATTATTAAGTATACCAGAAGTAAAGACCCTGAATTTATGTTCTTAGCTGAAGCGTCTGATTCTTGGAGAGAACCTCCAAGCCAGTATGCAGAATTTACACCTTACGATAAATTACTTCAAGCAGGATTTGACGGTTATTACGGTAGCTTTTTTAACTTGAAAGAATGGAATGCAGAGCAATTTATGGAACATATCAAGTTTAATTTGAAATTGCTTGATTCCTATAAAGCGCCAAAAAGTGTCATTATGAGTTTTACCACTCACGATGAAGTCAGTCCTGTTGTTTTGCATGGCGAAAACTTTTCAATCATGATTTCTTGGTTGGAAGCAACTTTGCCGTTCAATCCTTATTGTATAGACGGCTTTTTTACGGGAGATGAGTATTTATATTCCTGGGCAAACACTAAGGCTCAAAAATCCGAAACGGATGATGATACTTATTTTGTGCATCGTGGGAAATTAGATATTTTCAATTTCTCAAGAAAACCTGACGGTAAAAATGAAAGAATTTTGAACAATTTTAAAGAAGCTTTGGCTTTTAGAAATGATAATTTGGATTTAGTAACAAAAGGTGATTTTACAGAACTAAAAACCGGCAATAACAAAGTTTTTGCATTTACTAGAAAATTGAATAAAGAACAAATAATTGTTGTTGGTAATTTGGATTTCAAAAATCCGCAAAATAAAATTACGATAAAAGATAAAAGCATAAATAAAAAGAATGTATTGGATGTAATTACCGGCAATGATAATATAAAAGCCGGTCATAAACGTTTATTTACGGATTTAGATGCCGGAGAAATTAAAGTTTTGATGATTAAGGAAAGGAAATAATATATGCAGGATAAAATTGTAGTAACAGGCATGCGCCCAACAGGTAAACTTCATTTGGGCCATTATTTGGGCGTAATAGAAAATATGTTGAAACTCCAAGATGAGTACAGATGTTTTTATTTTATTGCAGACTGGCATGCATTGACTACAAAATATGATAAAACAGAATCTTTAAGACAAGACGTGGTAGATGTTGCGATTGATTGGCTTGCAAGCGGAATTAATCCTGAAAAATCAACAATCTATGTTCAATCTTTGATTCCTGAGATTGCAGAACTTCATATTTATTTAAGCATGATTACTCCTCAAAACTGGGTAGAAAGAGATCCTAATTTAAAAGATATGGCAAAAATCTTGCACTCAAAAGAAGGTTTTGCATCTCAAATTAATTATGGATTGATGGGGTATCCTGTTCTTATGACGGCTGATATTTTAGCGTTTAATACTGATTTTGTACCTGTTGGTATTGATCAGGTTGCGCACGTTGAATTAACAAGAGATATCGCAAGAAGATTTAATAATATTTATAAAACTGATTTCTTTAAAGAAACAAAACCTTTGTTGAACAATTGTTCTTTGATTTGCGGTTTAGACGGCAATAAAATGGGCAAATCTTTCAATAATGATATCAAGATTGCTGATACTGAAGAAGTAACTGCGAAAAAGATTATGTCTGCAATTACTGATAGAAGCAGAATGAGAAAAGATGATTTGGGTCATCCTGATGATTGTGAAGTAGCTTTCAAGTATTGGAAGATTTTCGGAAGTGAAGAAGAAGTTAATACAATCAGATGCGAATGCGAAAAAGGTCAACGCGGATGTGCAGATTGTAAACGTCAATTGGGCGCAAAAGTAAATGAGAAATTTAAAGAAGTTAGAGAAAACAGAAGATATTATGAAGCTCATCCGGAAATCGTTGAAAAGATTTTGACCGAAGGTTCAGCCAGAGCAAGAGAAGAGGCTCAAAAAGTTCTAAAAGAAGTTAGAAAATTTGTAAGAATGTATTAAAAAAAAGGTGCGCTTTAATGCACCTTTTTTTTAATTAGCAAATTTTATTTTTACGTGTTTTATAAATAATATGAGAATAACAAATACAATAAAAACATTTACCTTAGGATGTGCAATGGCAGTTGTGCCATTTGCTAATAATAAAATTCAAGCGCAAAATACGATTGAACAAGATGATTTTGTGATTGTTACGGCTCCACCGGAAGGAACATCTTCTAGAGATGTTTTAGCAGGTGCTCCTAATCCACATGTAAAAATTCAAGGTGAAGATAAGACTGCAAAATTTGTTGTTGATTTAAATAAAAATGTTTTATACAAATACAACATTCAAGGAAAACCTGAAATGGCTTATATGATAGCAAGTGGAAGCCCAAGTTCTCCAACAAGTAAAGGTATTAGAGTTGTAACGCATACTGAAACGTACCCATATAAAACCGCTCCTGCACATACTAAGAGAAGGCGTAATCCCGGTGCTTATGGCCCTAAAATAATTTTATTAAATAAATTGGACCCGAAAACCGGCGAAAAAAGTGATATTGGCGAATTTATTCATGGTAATAATAACTATGACAGCTTGGGACGCTACGCTTCACATGGTTGTATGCGTATGGATAACGAAGTCATTAAACAGCTTGCAGCAGAAGTTAAACGCGGTGATATTGTTATTATTAAATAACTTATTTTTTCTTTTCGCTTCGTGTCCTAACTGAAAGTCTGATTGGTGTTCCCATAAATCCGAACGCTTCTCTTAATTTGTTTTCCATATAGCGTTTGTAATGGTCTTTCATCAAATCTTCATTATTTGCAAACAAAATAAATGTTGGCGGTTCAATTGCTGCTTGAGTAGAGTACATAATCTTCAAACGCTTGTTTCTGATAGTTTGAGGCGGATTAAGAGCATAAGCTTCATTAATAACCTTATTTAACAAACCTGTTGAAACTCGTTTCGAGCGTTCTTTTTGTACTTCTACAACTCTTGTAAAGATTTGATTTAATCTTTGATGGGTAACTGCGCTTATGTAAATTTTAGGTACATAATCCAAGAATGGAATTTCATGTGCAATTTTTTCTTCAAACTTATTAATTGTATTTGATTTTTTGTCTTCAATCAAATCCCATTTATTGATTGCAATAACCATACCTTTTCCTGCATCAGTAATAATAGATGCGATTTTTTTATCTTGGTCTGAAATTCCGTTTATAGCTTCAGTTGCATCAATTACCATCAAGGCAACATCACATTCTCTTATTGAGCGAATAGCTCTATCTACCGCGAATTTTTCTACGCCATAATCAACTTTTGCCTTTTTCCTGATGCCTGCTGTATCAATAATCACAAATTCTTGGTCGTTATAAGTTAAGCGAGAATCAATACTATCTCTTGTTGTACCTGAAATATCAGAAACAATTACACGATTTTCACCTAAAAGCGCATTTACAATCGAAGACTTACCAGCATTAGGTCGGCCTACTATTGCAATTTTTATGGTTTTATCTTCCTCTTCTTCAACATCGTATTCAAAATCAGAAGTAATTTCTTCTAATAAATCACCGACTCCGCCTGAACCGTGCAATGCAGAAATTGCAATAGGCTCGCCTATCGCAAGCGAATAGAAATCACTAATCATAGTGATTTGATTGTGTGAATCAACTTTATTAACTGCAAGGAAGATTGGCTTGTTACTTTGTCTTAAGATGTTTGCGATATCCGAATCAACAGGTGTAACGCCCTCTAAACCGTCAACAATAAAAATGATTTTGTCAGCTTCTTCACAAGCAATTTTTGCTTGATCATAAATAGAAAGCATAATTTCATCTTCATCACCCGGAACAATCCCGCCTGTATCAATAATCGTAAATGGGCGATTCTGCCATTCTACATCAAAATAAATTCTATCTCTTGTAACTCCAGGGCGGTCGTCAACGATAGATTGTCTTTTTCCTACTAATCTGTTTACAAATGTTGATTTACCAACATTTGGTCTTCCTACTATTGCGATAATCGGTTTTCTGTTCATAATACGTTAAGTTTAGCACGAAAAGTTTTTGATTACAATTACAACTCGGTAATATGGTAAATGTAATAATTCTCAAGAGTATCAACAAGCCGCAGGTAAAGTATCCGAATATGCTCAAACAAGCATCGGAGAATTTATCGCTGAAACTTATGCGAAAATGGTGCGTGGTGACAAAATTCCTGATGATGTAATGAAACTTTATGAAAAATATAACGGCCCGAAATTAGGAACTTAAAGCAAATTAACAGTGTAAAAACTGCACTCTACTTATATTAATACTTACGAAATGGTAGGTTGGGCTTTCAGCCCAACAAAAGCTCTTATTACAATTTCTTCAATCTAGCATAAGTAGCATCCATTGCTTTTTTACCCATTTTGCCGAAATCAATCGTGTACATTGTGCTTTCGCCGATTTGGATAACGTCTGAAATTTCGCCTACACCTAACTTTTCGTGGAAGACTCTTTCTCCAACATTAAAGAAATACTGAGTTGCTGTGTTTTTTAAAGCTTCTTCTTTTTGTTTTTCTTCTAAACGAATTGCTTCTTGACGTCTTTCTTCTTCCAATTTACGCTTCATAACGTTGTCTTCAAAGAAAGCCTTGATTTTAGCCTCTTCTTTTTCTTTATTTATCGGATTCTTTTTCAAAATCATTCTGCTCGGAGTTCTTTGTACCACATTTGTAGTCTTTTTAGCAGCAGGCGCTACAAAGTTTTTGCCAAATCCTGATGAGTTATTATTTTTAGAAGATGGAGCAACAAAGTTTGCACCAAAACCTGTTGATGGTTTTACAAAACCATCAGAGTTAAACGAAGTGCTTGAAGATTTTTTAGCAGTGCCAAAAGAAGAACCGCTACTATTTCTATCACTAAATTTACCTTTATTATAGCCCCCTTGAACTTTTTTAACCGCGCTATTAAATGTGCTTCTATGGTCAGAAAATTCTGAGAATGCGGATTCTTCTCTATCTAATAAAGTAGATGGAATTTCTTCTAAAAATCTGCTTGGTGTGTAGTATTTGTATTCACCCCACATTTGACGACGTTTAGCTGTGGTTAGGTATAATTTATTTTCTGCTCTTGTAACACCTACGTACATCAAGCGACGTTCTTCTTCTAATTCTGATAAACTGTTCGAACATCTTGCAGAAGGGAAAATACCTTCATCACAACCTGCTAAGAATACAATAGGGAATTCCAAACCTTTTGATGCGTGAAGAGTCATAAGCGTAACATTGTTTGCAATTTCTTCCATTCCATCAATATCGGAAACCAAAGATACTTGAGAAAGAAATTCGCCCAATTCATTTCCAACTTCTTCCGGTTCAAATTCGTTTGCTACGTTTACCAATTCTTGCAAGTTTTCAATTCTTGTTTGATCTTCATCCGCGCCCGTTGCTTGAAGCTCTCTTAAATAACCACTCTTTTCTAAAATCAAACTTAAAAATTCCGGCAAGCTGTATCTTGATTGTGCTTCTTTAAGTTTTTCTACAAGTGTTGCAAAATCTTTTAATTTAGTAGCTGTTCCGGATTTGATTGTAGAGATATTATCAACATCCATAATAGCTGAATACAAGCTGATATCTTTTTCATCCGCATATTCTTGTAAATGTTTAAGTGTTGTTTCGCCTATTGCACGTTTCGGCACATTGATAATTCGTCTTAAAGACTGTGAATCATCAGGGTTGTAGATTAATTTTAAATAAGCAATCGCATCTTTAATTTCCTTGCGGTCATAGAACTTAAGACCGCCGTATATTCTATATGGAATACCGGCAGCGATTAAAGCTTCTTCTAATGCACGTGATTGAGCGTTTGTTCTGTATAAAATCGAAAATTGATTATAATTATCTGATGTATCTCGAATTGATTTAACGATGTAATTTGCTTCATCCGCTTCATCTTGCGCTTCATAAAGTGAAATCTTTTCACCGTCGCCTTTTTGCGAATAAAGAACTTTATCTACACGTTCTTCATTGTTTTCAATAATGGCATTTGCTGCATTCAAAATATTTGCAGTAGAACGGTAATTTTGTTCCAATTTTACCAATTTTGCTTTAGGAAAATCGTTTTGGAAATTCATAATAATTCTGAAATCGGCACCACGCCAGCTGTAAATTGATTGGTCAACATCACCTACAACGCAAAGCGAACGAGACTCAGGAATATCTGCTTGTAAGTTTGTATAAAGTGCTTTTACAAGTTGATATTGCGCTTGGTTTGTATCTTGATATTCATCAACCATGATATGATGGAACTTATCATAATATTTTTTTCTGACTTCAGGATTTTGCTCAAGAAGTTTTACGCAAAGCATTAACATATCGTCAAAGTCGATTGCATTATTGTTATTTAGCGCATTTTCATAGAATTCGAAAACTTGGGCAATTTTTTGTGATTTAAAATCGCGAGCAAAAGTTGCAAATGTATACGCATCTTGCATTTTGTTCTTAGCGTTTGAGATAACTGCCTTAATTAGTTTTGGCTGATAAATTTTATCATCTAAGTTTAATTTCTTAATTGCTTGTTTAATTACAGCAACAGAGTCGGTTTCATCATAAATCGTAAAATTTTTATCAAGCTTTTTACCTGACTGAAACGAATAGTTTTCAATATCTTGTCTTAAAATACGCCCGCAAATACTGTGGAATGTACCAACCCACATGTATTTTACGATATTTTCACCCAACATTTTAGAAAGACGTTCTTTCATTTCTTTTGCAGCTTTGTTTGTAAATGTTACAGCAAGAATTTTGCCTGCAATTGCACCGTTTTGAATCATATATGCGATTCTTGAAGTTAAAACTTTTGTTTTACCACTACCGGCTCCTGCTAAAATAAGCAAAGCTCCTTGTGTTGTTTTTGCTGCTTCTAACTGCTCTTTATTAAGCCCTTCTAAAATATTTTCCATTCCCCTATTCCCAAATTGCCTGTTTTGTGATATTATTTATAAGCATACATAAAAAATAATTATTTTTCAATTTAAAAAGGTGGTACAATGAGCGAAATTTTTAATTCAATTGACGACGAACAAAAACAGCCTTCTATTATGGTTCCTATGGATGATTTAGACACAGCAGAGCATGCTCCTGATACAGTTGATGAGCTTGCGATGGAATTGGCTACTATAAAGCAACCCGCCAAGAGAATTGCAATTATCGGTTCAAGAAACCTTGCTATTACTCACCAACAAATGATTGAAACTTTGGCAACAGCTTTAGTTCGTCAAGGCAACACTATTATTACATCTGGTGGTTCATGCGGTACAAACGCAGCTGCGATTAGAGGTGCAATGAAGTCTAATCCTGATAAATTGAAAGTTATTTTACCTCAAACTATTGGTCAACAACCTTCTGACGTTCAAGACCAATTAATAGGTGTTCCAAATATAGTTGAGCATTCAGATAGAGCAATGATGACTTTGGCTGACGCTTCAAGAGTTTGCAACAGAGAAATTATTGACGATTGTAACCAATTAATCTGTTTCTTGTCACATACAAGTAAAACTCTTCATAAAGCAGTTGATTATGCTGAAGAAAATCATAAAGTAGTTACAGTATTCTATTTGGATTAGTGAATTATGGATTTAATTAAGAAACTCACAGGAAAAAATCCTGCTGAGTATGAGGCTGTCGCAAAATCACTTGTTGACAATTCTGATGTAGCACTTTTTGCAAAATTAGTAAAACAAGACGATTTCTTGTTTGATTTTGTAAAAAATAACGTAGCAAAACGTATTCAGTTGGCTTGTACAAAAGACAACTATTTGAATTTGTTAAACTTTTTTGAATACTATTCATCATCTTATGATACGGTATTTGCAGAAGTTTTGTACAAGTTTGGCGGTATTGAGCTTTTGCCAGTTATTAAAGAAATTTACATAAACGGCGATGATAATAAAAAAGCTTATGCAACAAAATTCTTTTCACTTGTTCCAAATGAGTATTTAGAAGAATTGTTACCGCTTTTAAGAACTTCCGCAAAATCTTCATTTGAGCCGTTAAGTATTAATTCCATTGAAGTTTTAGCCAAAATGAATGATGAAGTTTCTAAATCTGAAGCGTTAAACCAATTGAATTCTGATGATGAATTCGAAAAATATAATGCAATCAAGTTTTTGGTTTCTTATCAGGCAAAAGACGCATTGAAACCTATTTTAGACGTTATGAAAAAGTCAACGCTTTCTGAAAATATAGCGTCAGAAATTCCATATTTGATATCATTGGAAGAACTGTTGAAAGATAATCTTGATGACGGTGTTTTGGTTTTGAGTCATATTGTAAATGCCATTCCTGAAATCATTCCACCATCAGCAGTTTTGGATTATAATTTATATAATATTTTTGAAAACTTGTATCATGAAAATTTAACAAGCACTTCTGCAATATTGCTAAGACTTGCTAAAGACAAGTTTGCGGAATTGCTTTCTAATGAAGAATATTTGTTTGATTGTGATAAAAATACGAAAGACGAAGTTCAAGCAATTGGCAAACTTTTGAGCAAAATAAATGAACAAAAATTGAACAGTTTACTTTATGAAGAATTGTACGATGAAAGCGATTTCGTATTTTTTGCAGTTGATTTTGTTGATGACATTGAAGAGCTTGAAACCCTTTTGGATAGTCAAAATCAGACTTTGCTTTTGAAGGTTTTAACTCTGTTGAAGGAAAAACAAGCATTAAAAGACGAACACAAACATTTAGCGCTCAATAACGTTACTTGTGAAGATATTAAACAAATTATTGAAGTATTATAAAAATTTTGTGTAGTTATATGATAATTATTTTGAGCCAATGGTGAAAACATTGGCTCAAAATTTGTACTGATTAAAATATTATAATTTTTATTTTTTTGTCATTTATGATATAATCATTTTAAATAGAGGGGGAATATGAGAACAATAAATTATGAGGTTAAAAAATCCATAAGGGGTGCGTTTGGCGAAGAACTTGCATTCTTGGGTGAACAAAATCAAGATATCGTTGCATTAGATGCTGATTTATCAGGTTCTACGCAAACTTCAATTTTTGCAAAAAAGTTTCCTGAAAGATTTTTCGATGTAGGTATTGCAGAACAAGATTTAATGACAACGGCTTTAGGTTTGTCATTGGAAGCTAAAATCCCGTTTGCAGCGACTTTTGCTGTATTTGCAACCGGTCGTGCTTATGACCAAATCAGAAATTCAATTTGCTATCAAAAAGGCAACGTTAAAGTAATTGGTGCGCACGGCGGTATTACTGTCGGGGAAGACGGCGCAAGCCACCAAGCTTTAGAAGATATTTCTCTTATGAGAGGACTTCCTAATATGACGGTTATTGTTCCGGGTGATTATAACCAAACTCGTCAGGCTGTTAAATATGCAGCGGAACATAACGGTCCTGTTTACATAAGACTTTCCAGAATGAATGTTCCTGAAATTTATGATGAAAATTATACTTTGGACATTAATAAAGCAGTAACTTTAAAAGAAGGCAAAGATGTAAGTGTATTTGTAACTGGCGATTTGCTTGCAGAAGTTATGAAAGCAAATGAAATTTTAAAAGCTAAAGGAATTGATGCAGAAATTATCAATATACCCGTTATCAAACCTTTAGATTGTGGAACTATAATAAATAGTGTTAATAAAACAGGTTTGGCAGTTACGGTTGAAAACCATTCCATAATTGGCGGTTTGGGCTCAGCAGTATGCGAAACTCTTTCAGAAAACGCTCCGCACAAAGTTTTAAGAATCGGTATCAATGATACATTCGGACAAAGCGGAACTCCAAACGAATTATTGAAACACTATGGATTAGATGCAGAAAGTATAGCTAATAAAATTATTGAGTTGAAAAAATGATACAATTAAGATCGGTTACTAAAAAATATAAAAATAATTACGCACTTAAAAACATAAACCTTGATATTTTGTCAGGAGAATTTGTGTTTATAACGGGCGCATCAGGTGCGGGTAAATCTACACTTATAAAAATGCTTTATAAGGAAGAAACACCCACAACAGGTACTGTTTTAATCGGTGGGATTAATATTGCAAATTTGCCACCTGAAAAAGTGCCTAATTTAAGACGATGTATGGGAATTGTATTCCAAGATTACAAATTGCTTCAAAATCAAAGCGTATATGACAATATCGCTTATGTAATCAGAACCTTGGGCATAAGTTCTTCTGATATCAGAACTCGTGTTACGGGTGCGTTGAAGGTTGTAGGCTTGTTGGATAAAGCTAAAGCTAAACCTTCAGAACTTTCAGGCGGTGAGCAACAACGTGTAAGTATCGCAAGAGCACTTGTAAACGGGCCTCCTCTTCTGATTGCAGATGAACCTACGGGAAACTTGGACCCTAAAAACTCTTTGGAAATTATGCAGATTTTGGAACAAATTAACCAAAGAGGTATTACGGTTATTGTGTCAACTCACGACTATACGCTTGTTGACAGATTTAGAAAAAGAGTTTTAACTCTTGAAAAAGGCGAAATAATAAGAGATATTCAGGCAGGTACTTATGGACAATAGCAGACAAGAGTTAAAAAAACAGGTAAAAAAACATATACCGAAAGATTGGCTGTGTGAATTAAGAATAGCTTATCGCATTGTAATGGAAGCTGTTAATGATATTAAGCGTACAGGGATTATAAACCTTGTAATTATTACTACAATGGCTGCTATTTTAACAATTTTTGGCGTTTTGTTTAGATTTACTTTGTCGCTTTCAACTTTTGCGAATGAGTTGGGAAATGTTCTTGAGATATCTGTATATTTGAAAAATGATGCTTCGCCTTCAATTGTTAAAGATAGAGTTAGACAAATTGAACACGTTAAGTCTGTTACATTAAAAACAAAAGAAGAATCTTGGGAAAGTATGAAACAGGAATTAGGTTTGCATGATATTGCAAATCCGCTTCCTAACACATTAAGAGTAAAAGTTGATAAGCCTGATAATATAGGAACAGTATTTGCGAATATTAAGCCGATTGCAGGCGTAGAAGATTTGGGTTATGCAAAAGAATTGGCGAAGAAAATGCAGATGCTTACAAATGTTGTAAACACTTCTATGATATTTGTAATCATAATTTCGGCCGCCTTAACAATAACTATTATTAATAATACTATTCAACTTGTAATTCAATCAAGAAAAGACGAAATCGAAATCATGCGTTTGATGGGTGTAAGTAACTGGTATATCAAGACTCCGCTTGTTATGCAGGGGGCTTTTTACGGCTTCGTTTCATCAGTTATTGCAGTAATTCCGTTGAATTGGATACAAGGCTTGTTGATGAATGTGCATAAGTTTTTCTTGATACCAAACCCTGTTTATGCACAAAATATAGTTATTATTACACTACTAATAATTGGTACAGCTTTTGGTGCAAGTGGAAGCTTGTTATCAATAAAAAAACACTTGCAAGTTTAAGGTGATAAATATGGATAAAACGATAGAATTAGTAAATGGTGTAAAAGACATACAAGCAATGCCAAGCGTCATTGTAAAGGCGTTGAACGTTATGAAAAAGCCAACTACGAGCATGAAAGAATTGGGCGACATTGTTATGTTCGACCAATCTTTAACTATTAAAATCTTGGCATTGGTTAACTCTGCTTATTATGGTTTTTCACAACAAATCAGCTCTATAAATATTGCTTTATCACTACTTGGTATGGTAAAAGTGAAAAATATTATTGTAGCTGTTGCTATGAAGCCTATGATGTCAAACCAAGGTGATAAAGAACTTTGGAAACATTCAATGCGTGTCGCTGCGGGTTGTGAATACTTGGCAAATGTTACTAAAGTTATGGATTCAGATGAAGCGTTTATCGCAGGTTTTGTTCACGATGTCGGTAAAATTGTTTTACATATGACAAACCAAAAACTTTATACAAAAGTGTTAAATGCTGTAGAAGTAGGTACAAATATACTTGATGCAGAACGAAAATATTTTGATAGTGATCACGTGAAAACGGGTTCTCTATTGGCAAAAAGATGGCAATTGCCAATTTTGCTAGCAAATATAATTTCTTATCACCATGCACCATCTTTATCATCAATTCCTGTTCCTTGTAATTTAGTTTGTTTAGTAGATAAACTTGTTCAAGATAATTATGACCCTAATTCATTGGATAAGGATTTTATAAAAACACTTGGTATTGATTTTGAAGATATTGAAGATTTAAGAACTGTTATTTTACAAAAGGCAGAATTGCTTATTTCAGAATTGTCATAGAGGTAATATAAGGAATCATAAAAACGAAATGCAAAGCAGAATCGTACTTATTTCGGATGATGTTGATTTTTTTGAGTATGTGTATTCAAAACTGAATCTTAGAAAATGTGACGAACTGTTTAAATTTTCTTTTGATGATATTCCCAATAAAATTCACCTTTTAACGGCATCTGTATTAATTATAAACAGCGAAAATTCATCGCAAAAAACACTGGAATTATTAAGACTTACGAAAAATATTCCTGCGATAGTTTTTGCGTTTAACGATAATGACAATTTGCGCTTACAGGTTTATACTTTGGGCGCTTTGGCATTTTTAACTCCATTTACTTCGGATGAAGAATTTTGGGCAATAACTTCAAATGCTTTGAACATCGCATCAATGCAAATGAAAAATCTGCAATACAGAGAACTGCTTGTAAAAAATAATCTGATTCTTAAAAATAATGAAGTATTTACGGATTACGCATCAATTTTGGATAAAGAATTGGAAGTAATTAATTCTACTGGTAGAAAAGCTGTGTTGGTAGCAATTTCACCGAATGACAAATCAAAATTTTTGCTTCAGGCAAACCAAATAGAAACTATTATTCTGAATAATATTCGCAAAAACGATATTTTGATGAATTATGCAACAAACAAGTATTTTCTTTTACTTTGGGATACGGATGTCGATTCGGCTAAAAAACTTTGGGAAAAAATCAAATCATCAATTCCTGAAAAAATCTATGCAGGTTTCGCAAATGCTATCGGAAAAGTGCGTCAGCAATTGATTAATGAGGTTTTAAACAGATTGCATGAAGCGATTAATTTTAGTAGAAATGTGGCAGACGAAGAAACTAAAGAGAAAGAAGTGACAAATTTCAAAATATTTCGTCAAGAGTACAATAAGAAATTTGATAATACGATAAGTCCTGTTTTGTATATGACACAACAAAAATTTAACGATAAACTTTTTGGTATGAATATAGAACAAGATGTTGTTGACGGACACGGGTATTTGAAAATTACGGGTAGGAATGCAGGTGCAACGCTTACTATTACAAGCGCAGGATTTACCAAAATCAATATTGATATAACTTATCAATCAGCAAAAGCAATTCCGCCAAAAAGAATTTCACTTGACCCGAAGGAATTTGAAACAGGATTTTTAGAAGATTTGTTGGAACATTTTGTAGAAGAATTTAGGAAGGAGATTAACGATGACAATACTTAATATTGAAGATAGTGTTGTAATGATTATTGATGTTCAAGAAAAACTTTTGAATGCAGTTTTTAATAAAGCATCTTTAGAAAAGAAAGCTACAATAATTGCTAATACAGCAAAGATTTTAGGAATTCCCGTTATTGTGACTGAACAATATCCAAAAGGCTTGGGCGCAACTGTTGAAAGCTTGAAAGAAGCTTTACCCGAAAATACACAGTACTTTGAAAAAACAGCATTTTCAGCTTTAGAAAATAAAGAAGTTTTAGAAGCTTTGAAAAACTCAGGCAAAAAACAAGTTATTATTTTCGGTATTGAAACTCATATTTGCGTAAGTCAAACTACAAACGCATTGATTCAAGAAGGTTTTGAAGTTTCCGTAATCAGAGATGCATGCGGAAGCCGTTCAGAATTAGAATACTCAGCTGGTTTAGGCAGAATGAAAGACAATGGCGCACATGTTTTGACAACGGAAATTGCATTATTCGAGTGGTTAAAAGGTGCTAAACATCCAAACTTCAAAGAAGTTCAAGCATTGATTAAATAAAAATTAGTTGTAAAAAATTCCCGCTAAGTTTATTAGCGGGAGTTTTTTTATTCAAAATCAGTTTTTACCAGTGAAATAAATTCATTAGCAAGTTTTTCATTCCATTTTTTATCAATGTCGGCTTGGATAGTTTTTATAGCTTCATCAGAGCTCAAAGCTTCTCTGTAAGGACGTTTTTCCATTAAAGCAAAATAAGAATCAATTATCAATATAATTTGAGATTCTATTGGAATTTCATCTCCTGAAATTTTATCTGGGTAACCTGTTCCATTCCAGTTCTCGTGGTGCTTTTCAATTATTGGAATGATATCCACTATATTTGAAATAGGTTTTAAAATCTCTCTAGCTGCTATTACAGGGTGTTGTTTTATAGAACTTTTATCATTATCACTCAACGGTTCACGCTTGTTAAGAAGCTCTTTTGGTAGCATAGTATTGCCGATATCATATAATAATATTGCGATTTTTAATCTGTCAATTGCTTCTTTTGATAAATCAAAACGTTTTGCAAGCATTGTAGCCAATTCAACTTTTTGCTTCATACCTCCAAATTGATGTTGAGGATTATATGACTGTACAAGAGTGTCCGCAACTTGATAGAGCCTGTCGTTGTTCATATCCATCAATTTTTCGGTTAACAATCTTGATGTAACAGCATCCATAGGAATTCTATGTTTTGATAAAATATCAACAAATGTGTTGACTGCAATTTCCTGCCAAGATGTTTCGTAAGATGGTTTTGCAATTGTTACACGATTCCTGCCACTGCGTTTTGATTCATACATAGCCTGATCGGTAAGTTCTAAAAGTTCTTGAATGTCGTCTGATTGGTCGGGATAAGTTGCAACTCCGAGGCTTGCCGTTATATGACCTATTTTTTCAAGCTCTACTGCTTCAATCGCTTTTCTGATACGTTCGGCAGCAATACAGCCGCCTTCAATATCGACGCCTGGGAGTATTAAGTTAAACTCTTCTCCACCCATTCTTGCTGCAATATCAATAGAACGCGCGTTGCTTTTCAAAACTTCTGCAATGGCTTTAATAGCAATGTCACCATAATTGTGACCGTATGTATCGTTAATTCGTTTTAAGTGGTCTAAATCCAATCCGATAACCGTAAATTTTTGATTTTGACGCATCGCACGAATTGCTTCTTTCTTTATGTATTCTTCAAAGTAACGTCGGTTGTATAATCCTGTCATACCATCAGTTATGGCCTGCTCTTTTACAGCTTGGAATAAGTCTGCAATGGTTATTGCAAGTTCGATTTGTTTCGCAAAAAGCCCCAAAAAGTTTAATTCGCTGTCACTAATGTTTTCTCTGGAAGAAAAAACTATTAGCGAACCAAAATGAGTTTGCTTAGAAAGCAATGGTACTAAAATGTATGATTTCATTTTGGCATCTTTTAAAAATTCTCCAACTTTATTAGTGTCAATATCCGGAATGAAACCTGAAATAAGTTTTGTAAGTTCTTTAGATTGATAAATTTGATTGTTTTTGATTGCATTTTTGATTGCATCAAATTCAGGAAAAAGCATTCTATATTCACTTAAATCACAATTGAAATACTCGCTGAACTTCGCGCCCATATCGTCACGAGAAGATGCAACTATTTGTAAATACTTTCCATCATTGTCGTTGCGTTCTTTTACAATAAAACTGTATAGGTATCCCAATTCCCCTTGCAGGCTGTTTACAATAGCGTTCAAAACGCTGGAAAGAGGCTTGGAAGAATTCATCATTTCCCAAATGTGTTGTAGGGTGAGCATTTGACGATTTGCTCTATCAAGTTCTTTTGTGCGGGCAACAATTTCTGCTTCAAGCTTTGCGTTCTTTTCATAAACTTCAAGCAAGGAGTCCGAACCGGAGTAAACGGTTGATTCTACTTTATCTAACTTGTTTTTAAAATTTTTGAAACTTTCAAAAAAGCTCATAGTGCTATCCTATGATTCCTCTGTCTGTACATAATAAGTATAACATATTATTCCAAAAATTAAACCTCCTCGATGGGAATTGAACCCATGACCTTAAGTTTCGGAAACTTACACTCTATCCAACTGAGCTACGAGGAGTTTAATTTATTTTAACATATAAATAGCAAAAATTTTTTTTACGTGTTTTAATTTAATTACAAGTAAAAAATTAAGGAGTTTATATGAGAATTCAACCAATATTCTGCACACCTATTAACAGAACTAATTTTAGAAACTCAAATCGAGCAGAAGAAGATATTAGAAAACAAGAAGATGAATTACATAAAGAAGAAGACGAGCTCAAAAGACAAATTGATTTTCTAAACCGAGAACAGCGCAAACTTGATAACGAAGAACATAAGCTTGAACGTGAAAAGAACGAAATTGAAAGATATGTAAGATAGATTTGCTAACTTTTGAAAAAGTCGCAAATAAGTTTTTCTTTTTTTGAAAATGTATTTTTAATTTTTTCAATAATCGGATTCTTTTCTAAATTTTCTAATTCTTTCTTTAGAATAGCTTTTTCTAAAATCAGTGTATTATATAGTTGATTACAGACATCTGATGATGATTGGTGTAAATGTAATCGCTTGATTTGTAATTCTTTTAAATGTATTTGTTTTTTTAATTGATTTTTGTTCACAAAAGACCTCTTTATACTTAGATTATAACTTATATCTAAAATTTACAATCAATCTTTTAGAGGATTTGAGTTTGTTACTAATCTATACCACCCTGCTCAGCTTCTCCCTTCTAGGACGAAGCGGTAAAACGCGCTAATTTATCGTAAGTGACGGCTTCTCCCTTGAGGGGAGAAGCTGAGCGGAGCTCTGATGAGGGTGGTTTAAAAATAAAAATTTATAACATTTTTTCAATTTAATTGTTAAGAAAATCAAAAAATCTTTACTTTCATTAACATTCTATTGTTCTTATAATTAATTTTTAATAAAATATTTTCAAAGGGTAAAACTATCACATTTTTTAGGAGAAGGAATGAGCGAACAATCAAGACGAAACCCTTATATGGACTATCGAAATGTAGTTCCGTTTATGGATTTATCAGGTTTTGTAGTCAGACAACCCCACGCTTTAGAAGAAAAACCTGCAATGTCATTACAGGAAGAATTAATGAAAAAGAAATTTTCTAATATGATTAACCTAAGGCGATTAAAGTATTGTAAATTGTGTGAGGCATATAGAAATGGAAGAAAATAATTTTCAAGAAATCGCAATTAAAGCTAAGAATGCATCAAAAAAAGTTGCAACTTTGTCGACTGAAATAAAAAATAAAGCACTTTTAAATATTGCAAATAATTTAAAAGTAAATCAGGATAAAATTTTTGAAGCTAATAAAATGGACTTGGAGTTAGCTAAACCTCTTGTTGAAAGCGGCAAACTATCGCAATCTGTTTTCAATCGTCTGAAATTGGACGAAAATAAAATGCGCGATATGATTCAAGGCATTGTTGATATTTCAAATCTTGAAGATCCGATTGGTAAAACGCTTCTTAAACGTCAACTTGATGATGGTCTGATTTTGACAAAAATTTCCTGCCCTATTGGTGTCCTTGGAATTATTTTTGAAGCAAGACCTGATGTTATTTCTCAAATTTCATCACTTGCAATAAAATCTTCAAACGCTGTTATATTAAAAGGCGGAAAAGAATCTATAAATACAAATAAAGCTATTATGAATGTTATTCAAGAAGCTTTAGCAAAAACGCAAGGCTTCCCTGAAAATGTTTTGACACAAGTTTTTACAAGGGATGATGTAAAAAATATGCTTTCTATGGATAAGTACATTGATTTGATTATTCCTCGTGGTGGAAATAACTTGGTTAAGTTTATAAAAGAAAATACAAAAATTCCTGTTTTAGGTCATGCTGATGGAATTTGTCATATATTCGTAGACGCTTCTGCTGATTTAGAAAAATCAAAACGAGTTATAATTGATGCTAAAACTCAATATCCTAGCGCATGTAATTCTGTTGAAACAATTTTAATTCACAAAGATTTTAAATATGAAACGGAATTATTAAAAGCTCTTGAGGATGCGGATATTGAACTTATTGCTACTCCTGAAAGTTGGCATAAAGAATATTCAGATAAAATTTTATCTTACAAATTTGTTTCAAGCCTTGAAGAAGCAATTGAACATATTAATGAATTTTCTTCAGGTCATACGGAATCAATTTTGACAGAAGATGAAAATAATGCCAAAATTTTTATGAATGCAGTTGATTCAGCCGGAGTTTATCATAACGTATCAACCAGATTTGCAGACGGTTTTAGATATGGTTTCGGTGCAGAAGTCGGAATTTCTACAAACAAAACTCATGCCAGAGGTCCTGTCGGTCTGGAAGGCCTTACAATTTACAAATACAATTTGGAAGGCAATGGCGATATTGTTAAAGATTATGTTGAAGGTGTGAAGAAGTTTAATCATAAGGATATTTAGATGAAAATTGGAGTTATTGGTTTAGGTTTAATTGGCGGTTCTATTTTTAAACGCGGAAAAGAAAAACATGAAATGATAGGTGTTTCGCGCTCGGTTAATGAAGAAGGTGTGAGTAAAGATTACGCGTCATTAAAGGGTTGTGATTTGGTTTTTGTTTGTACTCCGATGAATAAAACGCTAGAGATTTTGGATAAATTGGAAAATTTCTTAGATGAAAACACAATTGTTACAGATGTTTGCAGCCTGAAAGAATTTGTATCAAAAAAGAATTATAAATTTAAATTTATCCCATCACATCCGATGGCAGGAACCGAACACAGCGGTTGGGAATATTCATTCCCAGAACTTTTTGAAGGTGCTACTTGGGCTATAACATTGAAAGATGATACTGCTTTAGAGGATTTTGAAACTCTAAAATCCGTTATCAAAGATTTTGGCGCAAATACGGTTATGACAACCCCTCAAGAACATGATAAAGCGGTTGCTCTTATTTCTCATGCGCCTATGCTCGTTGCTCAAGCTTTGTGTAAAAATATCGAAAGCAATGAACTTGCTCAAAAATTGGCTTCAAGCGGTTTTCGCGATACAACAAGATTGGCGCTTTCTAATACAGAAATGGCAAACGATATGATTTTGATGAACGGTGAAAATATAAAAGATGTTGTTACTCTTTTAGACAAAAATATTGATGCAATTTTAGAAAGCGATTATAAAAAACAAGCTGAACATATAAAAGAATTTCGAAAAAATCTTTATGTTTCAAAAGTATAAAATTGTATTAAATTTTCTTTACAAATAGTCAATTTTCAGTGTTTAGATGTTTTATATATAATATGGTTATGAAAGTTGGCAATATTAATAATGTGTTTTTTAGAGGTAAAGAAAATAATTCTACCTCTGTGAACAATGTTGCTCAAAATTCTAATTCAATAAGAGAGCTTGCGAATGTTACACCGGATTTTAAGGTTAATTTGCCGACACCTTATAAAAAACTGGGTATAACTCAGCTAGATAACGGCTTAGCAATTCATTCTTACAAACTTGCAAACGGATACAAGGTAAGTGTTGTGCCGATGGAAGGCTCGCCTGCCGTTGTAAAAAATTATGTTAATGTCGGTTCAATGAACGAAACCGCGGACATTAAAGGTATCAGTCACTTTTTGGAACACATGGCGTTTAACGGAACAAACGGGGAAAACGGGCATGTTAAACTGAAAGTCGGAGATTCTTTCAAAAAGATTGATGCTATGGGCGGTTGGGCAAACGCAAGTACAAATTATGCAATTACTGATTATGTAAATTCTACTCCGCTATTGGGTGAAAAGGATTTAGAAAAGCAAATTCAGGTTATTGCGTCTATGGCAGAGGATTTAAAGCTCTCAAACGCAATGATAGCAAAAGAAAAAAATCCTGTTTGTTCTGAAATTAATATGATTTTAGATGATCCGCAAACAATTGCTTTAGACCAAACAGTAAGAACTCTTTATAACATCAAAAATCCTACTGATGAAATGGTCGGCGGAAGTGTTAAAAGTATCAAAAATTTAACAAGACAAGATGTGAAAGACTATTATGACAAATATTACACGCCTGATAACATGAACCTTGTTGTGACAGGTGACGTTAATCCTGATGATGTAATTAAAATTGTAGCAAAGAATTTTAACTCCAATAAAGTTTCTAAAGGTCGAAAGTTTGAAGAAAATTTAATTCCAATTAATAAAACAGTTAGAAAAGATTTTGTGAGTGATAAAGCAACTTCGACTGAAATAATTTTAGGCTTTGCAGGTCCTAAAAACAGTGACGTAAAAGAACGTGTCGCTTACGATTTAGCGCAAACTTATTTACAATCATATTCCTCCGGATTAAAACAAAATTTGAAAAAATATAATACGTTACCTTATTTTGATAACGAAAAAATCGGAACAAATCCAAATTGTCCTAGAATGACTTATTTGGCAGTAAATTCTGACGATAAAAAGAGCGAACAAGTTTTAAGAACATTGTTTGAAACAATTTTAAATGTGAAAGATGTTTCAGATAAAGATTTGGAACGCCTAAAACAAAGATTAATCAAAGATAGAAACGAAGCGTTCGAAATTTCGCAAACAGTAAACGATAACATCGGAAAAGCTGTGTTAGACAACAATATGGAATATTTGAGCGAATACGAAAATATTTTATCAAGTTTGACGAAAGATGATGTAAATAATGCAGTAAAAAAATATTTTGACTTGAATAAAACTGCAGTTACTCTTGTGCATCCTGAAAAACAAACGAATGTTTCATTTCAAGGCAAGACAAGACAGCCGATTGATATGAAAAATATTGAAAAACAGACTCTTCCAAATAATTTTGACATAGGTCTTTATGAAACTAAAAACAATAACTTCAACTATAATGTGTCTTTGGTTTCAGATGTACCTTATCACAAGAAAGCCGGCGTAACAGAGGTTTTGAATGCTATTTATTCAATGGGTACAAAAGATATTAACGAAAATGACTGGAATAATTTTAAAGAAGAAAATAATTTGAAATTAAATGCAGGATTCTGCGGATACAGTATTTTTGCGTTCGCTCAATCCTCTCAAGAAGATAGAAAACTTGCTTTAGAAAAAACAAAAGAGCTTTTGTATAATCCGAATATTACTCAAGAAAACTTGGATAAAGCAAAAGAAATTGTGAGAGATACTTTACAAAAGCATCAAGATAGTGCTTTGAGCTTATATTGTGATAATGAATCTAAAAACAACCCATATATTTTTTCAAAAGATGATGTTTTAAAATCGTTAGATAGTATTACAATTGCGGATGTAGAAGATTGTAAAAATTATATTTTAGAGAACGCCAGAGGCGTTGTGACCGCTAATCTTCCAATGGGTGATAAAGAAAATTGCAAATCAGATGTGATAAATGCTGGTAAGAGCTTGAAAAAAGTAAAACCAAATAAAGTTCAAATATTAAAAATGTATAGTGGCAATACAAAACCTCAAGTTTTGACAAAAGCTAATAATAATTCTCAAGCTGATATAATGCAGGTTTATAAGTTTAAATGTGATAATACATTAGAAGAAGTTGTTTTAGGGAAAATTGCAAATTCTATACTTTCAAACTCAAGTATAGGTCTGTTTGATAACTTGAGAGAAAAACAACACCTTGCTTATTCTGTATTTTCAGATATTTCAAGAGAAGGTGATTTGGGTGAAATCTCTTGTAATATTTTAACAACAACTGATAATAAAGAAATTGGTGAATATTCTTATGACAACGTAAAAAAATCAATAGATGGTTTTACGACTCAAATCGAAGAACTTAAGAATGGAAAATTCACAGATAAAGATTTAGAAAATGCAAAACTTGCTATGAAAGCTGAATTATTGAATGATGAAGGTACGAATGCAAAATTACGCTCTTTGGATAGTGGATTGAATTCTAAATTTGGAATTGATTACAAAAACCAACTTTATTCCATGATTGATGGAATTACCAAGGAAGATGTTACAAATTTTGCAGAACGAATTTTCAAAAATCCGCCAATATACTCAATAGTAGCGAGTCAAGATACATTAGATGCGAATAAAGAATTTTTTGAAGAATTAGTAAAATAATCGCTTGCTAAAATAAGAAATAATCACTATAATACTCTTGTAAATGCATTTGATATGCAGGGGTGTTGACATGAGAAAAAAAATTATTGGTGGGATCGTATTTGGAATTGTGGCTGTCGCTTGTTTAACGGCTTTAATTGTTTCAAAGGAAACTAAAGAGGATGAAAAAACAATTCCTGAAAAAGAGATAAAAAAAGTAGAAAAAACTGCAAAGGAACAAACAAAACCGCTTGCCCCACAACAAAAAATTGCAGTAAAAAAAGATTTAAGTATAAAAACGGATTTGTATAAGGGAGTGCCGGATAGCCTTTTACCGCTTTCTGCAATAAGTGAGATTGCATCTTTGAACGGACATGTTCATAAAACAATAAAAGAATTAGTTGATAATTTAACAGGCGTTTTGTATGCAAAACGCAACGGTAATAAACTTGTGATGGTTGTTGAAAATCCTGATGACAATAGACATGGCTTAGAATTTGTGGAAATTTCTGCGGACGGCAAGCACGAAAAAGTAGGTTTTTTACTTTCAAAATATAGTGAAGGCAACACAGATGAAGATTTGTGGGAATATGATGTTTCAGAAGACGTTAAACGCCCGACAAAACACACAAAATTTAATTCGGACGGAGAAGTTGAGTTTGTGGAAACTTGGAATTATTCATCCGAAGAGCCTATCAAGTATGAGCTTAAAAACAAAGATGACAAGGTGATTTCACTGGTTAAAGAAACCATAGACGAAAATAACAGCATGAGGCAAGAACACCTTATTTATGATAAAGACGGTAAAACTAAGGTTAATTTGACTGTCAACTATGATGGCGCGGATTTAACAAGATTTACTTATTATAACGCGGATAAGCCTAATGAAAGCGGTAGTGTAATAAGTGAATATAAAGATGGTGTAAAAACAAAGGAAACTGTTTATACTTCTGATTATAAAGTTAAGAATATTTATGAACCTGAATATAAGAACGGTGAAAGAGATGGTATAAAAGTTTTCGACAACGAAAATAAAGAAGTAAAAACACTTTTGTCTGAATAGACAAAGGTGTTTTTACTTGGAAAAATATTTTCACTAATTTTTTTTAATGAACGACATTCGCGACGCGAACGTGCAGCGATTAGCTGCAATAGTGAGCGCTAGAGTGCAAGCTTTGCTTGCTACATCAATTTTTTTCAACGCTCGTAAGAGCGTAGGAAGCGGTAGCGTGTTTTCTCTTTCTTTTGGTCCTTTTCTTTCTCTTTTTCTTCGCAACAAAAGAGAAAGAAAAGGACATCTCAAAAAACTTTTTTATTTCAAAATAGTTCTTACTTTTTTCTTCTTTATTGCGATAAAAGAAGAAAAAAGTAAGCAAAAAAGAAGAAATGACGCATTGTTTCCTACAACCTTACGGTTGTTAAACCAAATGGATGTAGCGGGTAAACCCGCACTCTTACGCTCGCTAAAAAACGCTCGCGGCGCGATTGTCGTTCAATAGAGATACAAAGTATTTAAATTTGGTATTATATTTTAATACCAAAAACCTTCTTCAATCCGAATCTTTTTCGGTCTGCTGAAATAGTCCATAATTATGCTCGCAGCGCCTACTGCAAGCCCTGTTGCGGTTGCATGACCGACGTAAGTTAAAAGTGCTTTTGCGTATAATTTTTTCATGTTTTTAATCAAGGGTTCTGCGAGCCCTGTTTTTCTTGCAAGTTTTACACCTTTATAGCTTGCCATTCCTTCTTCAAAAACAGTAGGCAACATACTTAAAAATGCAATTTTTCCGCAATTATCTTTAATGAAGTCCATCTTGTCTTTAGGTGCTTCTTTCGGTTTTGTGCGTTGAAATAATGCTACATATCCCATAAAACCTGCAACTGCACGTCCGGGCCAACGCATTTTGCTTAAAAGCTTACCCCATTTCCCTTTTAAATCATTTAAAGCATGACCTGCTTCGTGAAAACCCGCGATTGAAATTTTGTCCGTATTGATTTTAATTTCTCTTGTTTTAGGTAGGTAATAAGCATTTTGTCCGCAACATACATCGGATTTATCTCTTAAAAACTGTGCGGGAATTATTTGGACTCCTTTTTTATCAAGCCCTGCGATATTTATGGATTTTTCAAATGCATCTTTGTATAAGTCATTCTGTAAATGTTCTTTTATAAGTTGCGAAGAAAACGGCTTAGAAAAAGCCGGTAAAGTTCCCATAATTGCAGATGAAGCAATCGACGCCAAGATAAAACCTTTTGAACTGTCGCCTTGCGTTCGTGGAATATATTGATTTCCATCATAATAGTAAGAATTTACCATTTTGATATTTTCCTGCACAACTACACTTATATATATTAAAACAATTTGTAAGAAAAAATTGCTAAATTGTTACAGTTTGTTATATTATAAATTTATTATGAATTGTTTTTTTAGAGATCAGCAAGAAGCTTTATATAAGGCTACAAAACCTTACCAGTATGTAGGTGGAGAATTTTTATCATATAACAAAGATTTTGACAAAGCGAAAGTTCGTTTTGCATTTGTATTCCCTGATAAATATGAAATTGGGATTAGCAATCTTGGGGTTAGAATTATTTATGATAGGGTAAATGCACAAGAAGGCATGATGGCTGATAGAGCCTACGCACCCGAGCCTGATTTTAAACCTGAATTTTTATACGGAGTAGAGTCAAAGCGTGCACTCAAAGATTTTGACGGTGTCGGTTTCTCTCTACAATATGAATTATCTTATCCGACTGTTTTAAAAATGCTCGAAATGTCAGGAATTACTGTAAGAAATGACGAGCGAAGAGAAGATGAGCCAATCGTTTTAGCAGGCGGACCATGTTGTTATAATCCGCTTCCGATGTGCGAATTTATCGACGTATTTTGTATCGGTGACGGCGAAGAAATGATGGTGGATGTATGCGCATCATTAGAACGTACAAAAGGTTTACCAAGAAGAGAAAGAATTGAAGATTTATGTAGGATAAAAGGTTGTTGGAGTAGCACTCCCCTCGCCCCTTGCGGGGATAGCAACCCACCCCAACCCTCCCTGTCTTGGGAGGGAGCTTATCGCACTGTTGAAAAGCGACTTGCGCCATTAACTCTAGAATCTGCCTCAACATCTTATCCTATCCCGTTTTCTAGTTCAGTACATGATAGAGCGATTGTGGAAATTCGTCGCGGATGCGGTAGAATGTGCCGTTTTTGCCAACCGGGACACGTAACCTTACCGATTAGAGAGCGTTCGGCAGAAGATATTATAAAAATCACAAAAGAACTTATTAACAATACAGGCTATGATGAGTATTCTTTACTTTCATTATCATCAAATGATTATTCGAACATAAAAGAAGTCATAAAAGAATTGGCTGTTGATTTTAATAAAAAGAAAATTTCGGTTTCACTCCCTAGCCAACGTATTGACGGATTTAATCTTGAGCTTGCAAATCTTGTTCAATCTGTCCGCAAATCCGGCATGACACTAGCGCCGGAAGCAGGCAGTCAGCGTTTAAGAAATGTTATAAAGAAAAACATTTCAGAAGAACAAATTATTAATGCAGCTCTAACGCTTTACGAAAACGGCTGGTCAAAGATTAAGTTCTATTTCATTTCAGGACTCCCAACAGAAACTTTGGAAGATATGGATGAAATGGCGGAACTTCTTAATAAAATAAAATATCGTGCAAAATTGATTAAGCGTGAAAAAGAGTTAAAACACGGTTTTGAAATTACTTGTACGCTTTCAATCTTTGTACCAAAACCGTTTACACCGTTTCAATGGTGTCCGCAAATGGATTTGGACAAAGTGACTGAACATATTCACTATTTGAAAGAAAAAACTAAGCATATTAAAGGTTTAAAAATTAATTACCACGAAAAATTTGTATCACAAATTGAAGCGGCCTTGACTCGCGGTGATGCAAGCTTGTGTAAATATATAGAAGCTCTTTATAAAAAAGGCTGCTATTTGGATGCTTGGGGAGAATATTTCGACAAAAACGTTTGGGCTGAAACTGCAAAAGAATGTGGTTTCACACTTGAAGATTATGCAAGAAAATCTTTTGACTTAGACGAAGTTTTGCCTTGGGATTTCATTAATACAGGGCTAAAAAAAGAATGGTTGCAAAATGAGTATAAAGAAGCGATGAAACAAGGATGCGAATTCAATTTACAACCGACTTGCGAAAACAAATGTGTTCAATGCGGCGTTTGCCCATCTTTAAAAACACATAAAGTTATGGCAAAGCCTTATAAAGCATCAGAAGAAGCTCAAAAAATTGTTTCAATTGAAGAGCATCGTGATCCTACAAGAGCGAATGTTGACCCTAATATTCCTGTTTATCGCTACCGTTTGAAAATAACAAAAAAAGGCTTGCTCAGATATTTTTCACACCTTGATTGGCAAAGCACTTTCCATAAGGTTTTAGCGCGTTCCGGCTTGAATATGGTATTTTCTTTAGGATTTAATCCGACAATGAAAGTGTCTATGGGGGTTGCATTACCTTTGTTTGCTCAATCTGAAGGCGAACTTGTAGATATCGAAATTTATGATAATCTATCTGAAAAACAAAAAAGTTGGCTTTCAAAAGCCATAAATCACTTTTATATTGCAGATAATAACACCGCTTTCTTTGGAAATGCTTTCGATTTAAAAGATAATCAGCATTTAGAATTTATTTGCTATGATTATATGAAAGC
>CAKVGS010000026.1 GCA_934747335.1 uncultured Candidatus Melainabacteria bacterium | reverse complement strand
ATTGGTCTTGTTGACGTTTTTGAATTTCGTAAACCTCTCCCGGATTACCTTCTTCTCTTATACAAATTTGCGTAATTCCATTTTTATCTACAAAAAAGTGCATATTGCCTTTTTGAACATAAGGTTCTGCTCTCCAAGTTCTAATACACCAATTTGTACCATCAGAAAAAGATTTTATCTTTGCAACATTCGATTTAAAGTCAGGAGAAGAACTGTCTGTTTTCGGCACCGTATACCAAGTTCCTTTTATACCGTTAATCTCAACCGTTTCTTCCAAACTGTTTTTAGCAGAAAATTCTTTCATTTTCTTTGCATAACTGTTGTTAATAGAAAAATTAGAGTAATTAGACGCTTCACCTAAAATCTGTTTTATAATTTTTTTATTCAAAACCGGCGGTAATGTTGAGCGTTCAGGCGTTAGTCCTCTTGTTATAAAATCACAAAGAATTACTCTTATGAACGGATTGTCTTTAATTTCATCATCCGTTTCCATAAAGTTATACCACTCAGCAAGAATTTCTTTTCGCTTTTGAGTAACTTTTTCGGCTTGTCTTGGTTCATCTTTGGTATTTCTAGTTGAAATATATTCGCAATTGCGCATTGCTAAATATTTTTCTTCCGCCCAAGCTTTTGTTGCTTCTTCACTGCGCCAAACCTTTTCTATCGGCTCATACTTGTCAACAACAATCCGTTCAAATCCTTTTATTTTTGATTTAGGACGAAAACCTGATTGGATTTTTGCCTTATTAGGCATTTTTGAGCTTTTGCTAACAATTTTAAAATCCAATTTTCCTAAAACAGCATCAACATCAATGCCTTGTTCTTTCAATGATTTTTTTGTAGAATCGGACAGTTGAGCGATTAATTGTTTCAGCTGTTTTCTTACATTTGAATTATATTTTGTAACACAATCCGCGCCTGATATTTGATTAAGAGTTTCCAAGTTTTTTGCCAATAGCGGATTTAAGTTCAAATCTTGAAATTTGTTATTTAAATCAATTTTTCTATTTTGCGCTTGTTTCAGAGTTTTTTCAGACAAAGCATTCTGTTTTGTCTGCGCTAATTTTGTAATAGTTTCTATATCAAAACCCTTTTTCAGCATTTTATGAACCCATTTAGAAAGTTTTGGGTTTTGTAATAACCGAATATATCTGTCACGTTTTAATATATCCACTTTACCGTTATTCCCGCCAACATTATCTGCATCTTTAATTACTGTTGCTTTTACTATGTCTAAAATTTTATTTACCGGAACTTCTTTGTTTTCTACAAGAATATTGATAAAATCTTTGTGTTCCGTTTCCCACAAATTCAATAAAGGTGCTATATCATCTTTTGGGAAATCTTTATAAAGTGAAAGTTGCAATGTTAAATCTAAATTTTCAGGTTTTACTGCTCGCAAAATATCAGCAATAGATTTTTCTGAACAATCGGCATCGTTTAAAAGATTATTCAGAATAAGATTTTTATCTTCAAACATTGTTAAATCGTTTGTTAAAGCAACCAAAGTATCCTTAACATCTTGCTTTTCACATCCTTTTTCTTGTATCTTTTTGCAAGCTACTTCTATTTTATCAATTATAGAAACATTGTTTTTATGAGAAAATTTTACGATACTTTCTATTTTATAAGCAGAAAAAGTTTTCTTTGGGATTGTAGAACCCTTTTCAAACCCCAAAAGTTTTTTAGTCATGGTTTTATCAATTTTCAATGTGGAAATTAACCAAGAAATATCCTCAGGATAATAAAGCGGTACATAAGCTCTGGCATTTTTATCATAAAAACTTGCGTTAATCAAATCCGTTACCAACTGTTTATCATATTTAGCAAAACTTACCAGTGATAAAATATCTTGTGACTTAAAACGTCTTGATATATGCATTCTGCCATAATCCTGTTGATAAATATGCATCAAAACCTTTGTAAACTCAGCATCAATTTCTGCTGCTATTGCTAAATTATGAACATCGGCAGAATCATATTCATATTTGTTAAAAAGACAAGAAGATTTTGCATCGTTCTTTTTACAAACAATTTCTTTCATTAGTTCTTTATTGTTAGGAAGATTATTTAACACAGCCTGAATTGCAGGATAATTCAATCGATAAGAATTATTTTCACAAGAATTTATAACTTCACGAGCAAAATCTTTATCGGTTTGGCTTAAGATAACAAGTTTTTTAATTTGTTCGGGTACAAACCTTTTTTGGCGTTTAATTTCCACTTTTTCGGTTTGCGACATTAACTCTCGCGTCAAATCTTCATCGATACTTTTTGCTTCTACTAATGCTTCCATATCTGTTATTGAATATTCATCTTTAACCCTGTCAAAAGTTCGTGTTTCCTCTAATTTTGGATTTCTTTCTTTGCCTTCCAACTGCGCGATAAGTGCCATATCTCTAAAAAAAGTATTATCTGTATCAGTTTTACCAACTTTGCAAGCCAAAAGTTCATTTACAAAGCCATTATCTTTCAATGCCAAATCAACAATTTGTTTCAGCTTTGTAACATTACGTTCAACATCTAAAGTTTCCAATAATTCAGAATATTTTTTTCTGAACCAATTTTCTGACCGATTTGACAATTCTTTATTTGATACAAAAGAATCCTCATTAATTGCAGGCAAAACAAAAGAATGATTTATTCTTTTGAGATTTGCATTATTGACCTTTTGAGAGCAGAAATTTGTTTTTGAATAGTTGTTTATATTCATAACATCTATTTTAAAACTCGTAAAAAATAAATTTGCTAGTTAATTATTCTTTTATAAGAATATTGCCGACCACTTGTCCATGGAGAGTTTTAATAGTTTTATCGAATTCAATATTTCCCCATCCAAGTCGATTAATCATCTCTAAAACAGCAAAACGTCTGGCTTCCATAGAACAGTCATTGATTTTTACAACAAATCCGATTTGTTCTTTTATGTTAAAAACAACACAAAGCCCGCCGGCTCCGACTTTTGCAATCAAGCCTTGAGTTTTTTCAATGATTTCTGTGTCCAAACGATTTTCACCACCAAAAATATAAGGATGTTTTTGAATTGCGTTTATGATTTTTTTATATTGAAGTAAATTCTTGTAGCCAATTAACATATTTTTTAATGGCATACTGAGAATTGGCACACCGCAGCCATCAGTTGTTACAGGGTAGTTTAAAGTTATTTCACACATATTGTTTATTTTGCTTTTAATAGCGATTTGCAAAGGATGTTCAGGTCTGTCGTAAGTTTCCATATCCCATCCTTTTGTTTTGCAAATAACCAAAAAGCCAATGTGTTTGCCTGAACAATTATTGTGAATTGCTCTGGCTTTTTCACCACTCAGAAGCATTTTATCCTGCATGCTACGAGCTAGTGGCGCATGGACTCCGCATTTTAGGTACTTTTCATCAATTTCAAATCTATCCAAAATCTGTTTAGCAACTCTGATATGACATTCTTCACCGGCATGCGAACCGCAACATAGTGCCAATTCTTCTTCCGTTAAATCAATCCCATAATCAATTAAAAGTGTTGCCTGCAAAGGTTTTGCGCAAGAACGTAAATAATAAGGAATTGTATCGTAAGGCTCGGTTGAGAGCATAAAAAGCCCTTCATGAAACTCTTCGACCAAACCATCCCTAACATATTCAATACGCATCCTTTAGCCCCGTTATTCTTCTTTATGGTCTTTAATAAATGTAAGAAGCGCATCCATTTTTTGTTTAAGAATTTCGTTTTCTTCCTTCAAACGCGTATTTTCAACTCTGATATCAAAGCTTTCTTTTTCTAAAGCAAGAGTCGGAATGTCATCAGGATTAAGTGAAAATCTTTTTCCTGATTCTTCCTTCATAAAGATAATACTTTTTACGTCTTTTTCTCTCACAAAGCCCATTTGAACCATCAATTCTGCAATGAATACGTGCTTGCCGGATTCGTTCATTTCTTTTTGTTTATCAAGAACTTCGTCCAATTGCTCAATTGTCATTTTACCTGCGCGGATAAAATATTCACCTGTTCTGTATTTTCCTGCAATAAATCCTGCAATCGCGCTAACAAGATTTGGAACTTCGTTAGAAAAGAAACCTGAAGTTTTGCAGAATGTAAAAGCTTTTGCAACTTCTTCCATTGTAAAATTGTTTTCAATTGCAATTTCAATCAGCGACATGCCTTTTGAACAGCAATTCATAAAAGCATAGATACTTTCATCAAATTTAGATTCTTTTGTCAAAAGCTCGTTTTGACCTAAATCCGAAAGAGCCGGTTTATAAATATGGAACAGTTCGCCTTCCGGCAAATCCAAGAATTCGTTACTTAAATAATTGGTCAAATCATTTGACAAGTTTAAGAAGATTGTTTGCTTAATCCAAAGAGGAAATGCAAGCATTTTTTCCATAAAATTTATAAATAAACTCTTGCTCATGAAATATATCCTTCTTTTATATGATAACTACAAACAAATTATATCATAAGATAATAAAAGTTAACATTTGTAAAGGAAGCTTCATATATGGGCATGGATGGTTTGTCTATTGCAAATACAGGTGTGGTAAAAGAATCCACCTCCGCAGAAATTGCCGGCAAGACCGAGCAAGCGATGCAAGCTGAGCAGGCAAACTCAAACCGCCAAGTTAACGGACTTAGTGTAAACCAACGAGTTCGAGAAAAAGACGAAGGGGACGAAAGCAATAAAAAACAAGGCAAAAACAGCCCGCAAGATACTTTTGAAGACGGTTTGATTGAACCTAAAGATGAAGCCGAAGAAGACGATTTATCAGATGTTGAAGACATTGAAAATCCGAACAAAGATTTTTATGTTAAATTAAATGTAAAAGATGATATAATAGAATTATATGATAGTGCAACCAATAGGTTAATCGAAACAATTTCCGGAAACGAGCTTGGAGAGTTAGTTCAAAAACTAAATATGGCTTCGGGAATATTTATAAATAAGAAGGTTTAAATGCCACCAGTAAATCCATACAACAAGTACATAAAACAATATCAGGCAAGTAACGTCAATACGGCAACGCCTGAAAAGCTTATGATTATGATGTTTGATGGAGCATTGCAATTTTTACAAAAAGCGAAAGCTGCTATTGCGGAAGGAAATTTGAAAGAACGTTCCATAAATATTGATGGTGCAAGAAAAATTATAAGAGAGCTTATGCGTACAATTGATTTAGAAAACGGAAATGACGTTTCTAAACAATTATTCAAGTTATATAACAAAATGGCAATGAATCTTATCAAAGCCAATGTTCAAAGAAATGCAGCGCTAATTGATACTGTTATTGAAGATATTTCAAATATTCGTTGGGGATTTCAAAAAGCTATTGAAATCCAAACAGGAGTTACGACTTTGGAACAGGCAATGCAAGAACAGCAGGCAAGTAACAATAATTCTACGCAAGCATAGAAAGGGATATGTATGCAAGACGAACAACAGTTTGAGCAGTTGATGCTACAATACCAACAGCTTAAAAACGGCTCGGAAGATATTTCAAGAATGATTGATAATGAAGATTTTGATAGCGCAATTACTATGATAAAAAACCGTGAGCAATTATTCTTAAGCTGTAAATGCATGCGCAAATACCTTGAACTTACTCCGGTTGAACTAAAGCAGGCTGATGAAATTTTGGACGAAATAAGAACATTAGAACTTCAGAACATCAAAAAACTTGAAAAAGGCATGACCGAAGTCCAAGCAGAACTCAAGAAATCTCAACAATCTCAAAAATTTCAACAAGCTTATGATGCTGATGAAGATTACAAAGGAAGTATTATTAACGTTCAGGAATAAAATAGTAGGTTGGGCTTTCAGCCCAACAATCTCCTAAAAACCGCTTCTATTTAGGCAAAACAACTTAATTCAAAAAGTCGTTGATTTTTTGAAATTTTTGTGCTGTTAGTCTAAAAGCTAGATATATGAAGTATTTTCAAGAAAAAAATGCTTGCATTATTGTTTGGAGTTTGTATAATAGAGTTTGTAAATAGAAGAAAGGAGTTTTTAAATGAACAAAGAAGAATTAGTACAAGAAATTTCAAAGAAATCTAAAGTTACTCAAAAAGAAGCTAACGAAGTTTTATCAGCTTTAATCGAAACAGTTCAAAAAACAGTTTCTAAAGGTAAAAAAGTTACTCTAGTTGGTTTTGGTACTTTTGAACCTCGTAAGAGAGCTGCTAGAAACGGCAGAAACCCACAAACTGGTAAGGAAATCAAAATCCCTGCTAAAACAGTTCCTGTATTCTCAGCTGGTAAAAAATTCAAAGAAGTTGTTAACGGTAAGTAATTAACGATTTTTAGAATAAGATTAAAAGGCAAGTTTTCAACTGAAAACTTGCCTTTTTTTAATAAATGTATTTTATTCGTTTAACAACCTTCTGCTTGATAAGCCCATGCAGAATGGTTATGAATACTTTCAATAGATTCGCATTCAACTTCAAAAGAATCAATTATTTCATTGTTTCTAAGCATTAAAACAACATCGCGCAAAACATCTTCTACAAACTTAGGATTTTTATAAGCGTGCTCTGTCACATACTTTTCATCTTCCCGCTTCAAAAGTGAATATAATTCACAAGATGCGCAACTTTCAATATCTCTTACTAAATCTTCAAGCCAAATGTGCTCATCTTCAGGATAAGTTATTTTAACTGAAACAATAGCACGTTGATTATGTGCGCCAAAATCAGAAATTTCTTTAGAACAAGGACAAAGAGTCGTAACAGGAACTTTTACACAAAGGAAAAACCTGTATTCTTCATCTTCTTCGCCATAATTATCTAAAATTCCCTCAAAAGAGCAATCATAGCACATTGGCGCTGAAATACCTGTCACAGGGGCTTTTTTGTCAATAAAATATTTAAAATCAAACTTTAAATAACCACTTTTTGCCTCAAGACGTTTAATAATCGCTTCTACACAACCTTTAATATCAACACCTAATGTGTGTTTACTACGCCATTCGTTCAGAACTTCCACAAAGCGCGACATGTGCGTACCTTTATAATGTGCAGGCAAAGAAACACCTGCGGTTGCATTTGAATAAATAACAATATCTTCTTTGTCTTTACGTTGAATAACCAATGGGAGTTCAATACCTTTAATACCAACTTTTTGAATATCAACTCCGCGGTTATCTGATTGATTTTGAACGTCTTTCATTTAGATTTCGACTCCTTCAAAAGTCTTTTGTTCTAAAGCTATAAGAAGTTTAAGAGCTGCAACTCTTTGAACTTTTGGAGGAGCATTTCTTAATAATTCAACAGCCTTTAACATCATTGGGTCATTATCATACCAACGATTGCCTTTTCCTTGATAAGTATTAATGATATCGTAAACGTGTTCAATAACTTCACCTGCAACTTGTTCTTGCAATTGAAGCATGAATTCTGCCGCTTCGGATTTAGTTTCATCCGGTGAAAGCCTTAAAAGTTCTAAAGCTTCTTTTAAAATCGGATCTTTGTCATACCAACGTTTGTTTATCATTTTGTCCTCGCATTCTTCTTTAATATATTGTATAATAAATACGGTAATTAGTGAAGGGTAGGGTTTATAAGCTTCAGTAAAGGATTTAATCATGAAAATTTTACTCATAAACGGTGCAAACTTAAATTTGTTAGGCTCAAGAGAGCCTGAAAAATACGGTTCAACAACTCTTAAAGATATTGAATCAGCAGTTATCAAAAGAGGTGAAGAACTCGGCGCTCAAGTTAATGCTTGGCAAAGCAACCACGAAGGTGATATTGTCGATAAAATCCAATCTGCAAAAGGTGTTTACGATGGGATTTTAATCAATGCTGGCGGTTATACACACACAAGCGTTGTGATTCGTGATGCAATTGCTTCTGTACAAATTCCAACTGTGGAAATTCACATGACAAATATTCATGCTCGCGAAGAATTTCGTCATACATCACTTATCTCAGGTGTTTGCATTGCACAAGTTGTAGGTTTCAAAGAACTAAGTTATACTTTAGCACTGGAAGGCTTGGTTAATTACTTGAAAAACTCTTAAAATAATGCCTTCCTCTTTGGAGGAAGGCTAAATTCTCTTTCTCTCTCATTTTCTAACTTTTGTTAATGTCTTATATATAAAGTTTTTTGCAACCGACGAATTTCAACAATAAAAATTGTTGTTACAAAAGTTAACACTTACTCTATATAGAATTAACTATCCTCAAATTATTGACGTTCAAACCAATTTTGTAAATAATTGTAACAAATCAAATAAAAATCCTAAAGTTTTCAAAAAAAATGCCGATAAGTATAATACAAGACTCAAGAATATACATTTATCGGAAAGGACAACAGGATATGTTAAAAAAGATTACAACCCCAAGTAACAACACATTTAGCGGAGTTGAATTTATATTAAGAGGGGCTAAAAAACGAAGGACTATGGCAATTGCCAATGCAGTTACTATCAATGCCGAATCAGGCGTTCAAGCAAAACTGCAGGCTGTGAAGTAATAGAGCATTTATTGCTCCTTTTCATGCAACAAGCCGTCTGTGATATAAGATGGTTGAGAGTTTTATCCTCCAAAGTGAATTGCTTTGGAGGTTTTAGTTATTTAAAAAGTGCTTACGATTAGCATTCCAAGACATAAGATAGGACACAAATTTTTTAATCGGATTTCTGGAATAGTGACCGCCTTCTTTTATGAACATATCATATAACGCTTTTGTCCTATCACTTACATTTTCAATTTTTCTAATATGTGTATCAAATTGGCGAACAATTTTTCTATCTACGTCAGCTTTTGTTATTGCTTCACATCCTGCAATAACATTCATTGTTATTTTCTTTACAAGCATAAAATCTCTCCAAGAATATTTTACAACAAAATTCTGTAATAAGTACTTTTCAAATAAAATAGTTTATGATATCATACTTGTATTGCCGTGGAGACGTGGCCGAGTCGGCTGAAGGCGGCACCCTGCTAAGGTGTTATATGGGGCAACCTGTATCGTGGGTTCGAATCCCACCGTCTCCGATTTTAAAACCCGCCCGTCAAAGGTGGGTTTTATTTTATATCTGTCTTATTAAGGAGAAAGTCATGGATATTTGTGTTATCGGAACAGGTTATGTTGGTCTTGTTGCCGGAACTTGTCTTTCAGACATGGGTAATCGTGTGATTTGCGTTGATAATGATTTAAATAAACTGGAAAAGCTTCGCAATGGAACAATTCCCATCTACGAACCGGGATTGGAAGAACTTGTACAATCCAACATGAAAGAAAAACGCCTGACTTTTTCTGAAGATTTAAACAACGCTGTAAAATCTTCTACGGTTTGTTTTATTGCTGTCGGAACTCCACTAGGCGAAGACGGCTCAGCTGATTTGCAAGCAGTTGAAGAAGTTGTTAAATCAATTGCAAAATCTATGAACGGATATAAACTAATTGTTAATAAATCAACTGTCCCTGTTGGCACAGCCGAAAAAGTAAAAAATCTGATTAAGCAATACACAAATTTTGAATTTGATGTTGTTTCCAATCCTGAGTTTTTAAAACAAGGTAACGCCGTAGATGATTTTCTATATCCCGATAGAGTTATTATCGGTTCAGACTCTGATAAAGCAACCCGAATTATGCAGGAAATATATTCTCCGTTTTTCCGCACAGGCAACAGAATCATTGTAATGGATGTTAAATCCGCAGAAATGACAAAATATGCAGCAAACTCTTTTCTTGCAATAAAAATTTCTTATGCAAATGAAATCGCAAGACTTTGTGAAAAAGTCGGTGCCGATGTGGAAATGGTAAGAGTTGGCATGACAACAGACTCGAGAATTGGAAATAAATTTTTATTTCCTGGATTAGGCTATGGCGGAAGTTGTTTTCCAAAAGATGTTAAAGCAATTATTAAAACGGGAAAAGAACATGGTTGCCAAATGAATATTGTAAAAGCCGCTGACGAAACAAATAAAATACAGAGAATGCATTATTTAAACAAAATTATCGATGTATTTGGCGAAGATTTGCAGGATAGAATTTTTGCAATTTGGGGATTATCTTTTAAACCTCGTACAAACGATATGCGAGAAGCTCCATCAATTACAATAATTGAAGAGTTATTAAAAAGAGGCGCAAAAATTCAGGCTTATGATCCTAAAGCCATGGAAACCGCTAAATTATATTTCCAAGACAGAATTGTGTACTCGAAATCTTCTTACGATGCATTAAATAATGCAGATGCTCTTCTTATGCTAACAGAGTGGAATGAATTTCGCCGTCCAGATTTTGACAGAGTCAAAGAATGCTTAAAACAACTTTTGATTTTTGATGGAAGAAATTTGTATGACAAAAAACGTTTAAAAGAGCTCGGAATTGAATGTATTCAAATCGGCAGAATATAGTATTCTTGCAATACATAATCTTTTGAATTAGTATTTAACAATAAGGAGTAGCACATGAACGATTGCATTTTTTGTAAAATAATTAACGGCGATTTTAACACAGAATTTGTTTATGAAAATGAATATGCCGTAGTTTTCAAAGACATTAATCCAAAAGCAGATACACATTTGCTTGTTGTTCCAAGAAAACATATTGAATCATTAAATGATCTTGATGATGAAGTTTTGTTGGGTAAATTGATGATGACAGTAAAAGAAGCTGCTAAAAAGGCAGGTTTAAAATCATACAGAACAGTTATTAATACGGGAAAAGAGGCAGGACAGGAAGTTTTCCACCTGCATATACATATATTAGCGGGGAATATTAAACTATGACACAATTTTACAAAGAAATTACGCCATCAGGATTTGGTATAGCAATTAAACAAAAAGAAGTTCTTTTTTCTGAACAATCACCTTTTCAAAAGGTAGAAATTTTTGAATCTGATTCAACTTTAGGCAGAGTTCTTACTCTTGATGATTTGATGATGACAACGGAAGGTGATGAATTTCATTACCACGAAATGATTGCACATATTCCTATGATGCATCACAAAGCGCCTAAAACGGTTCTTGTAATCGGCGGTGGTGACGGTGGTACAGTTAGAGAAGTTCTTAAACACGATACTGTTGAAAAAGTTGTTTTGTGCGAAATTGACGGAATGGTAATTGAAGCTTGCAAAAAATACCTTCCAACAATTGCTTGCGAATTAGACAATCCAAAATGTGAAATTCTTGTAGAAGACGCAATTGAATATATTAAAGACAAAAAAGATATGTTTGATATCGTGCTTATTGATTCTACTGACCCGATGGGACCGGGAGAAGGCTTGTTTACGGAAGAATTCTATACCAACGTTAAAAACTCTATGAAAAAAGGTGGAATTATGTGCGCTCAATCAGAATCACCTTTTGTAAACAAAGAAGAAATCAAAAAAATGTATAATCTTCTTAAAAAAGTATTCCCGATTTGCTCAACATTTACATCAAACATTCCAACATATCCCGGTGGATATTGGGCTTGGGCGTTCTGTTCAGAAGAAGTTGAACCGCTTTCTTATTGGGATGAAAGAAGAGGCGAAGCAATTACAAAAACTTGTAAGATTTATAACAAGGATTATCACAATGCAAGATTTGCATTGCCAAATTATTTAAAAGAATTGCTTTAATTAAAACATATAAAAAAAGAACCTCAGGAAATTAACGCTTGAGGTTCTTTTTGTTTGCAATAATATTGATATACTCTTGAAATAAATCATTTGTATGATATAATAAAGTATCGGTGTATTGGAGGGATATATGGCAAGAGTATTAATTTCAATGTCTAATGATTTTCTTAACAAAGTAGATAATTTGGCTTCTTCTGAACAAAGAACCAGAAGTGAGTTGATTAGAGAGGCATTGAGAGTTTACATCAAACGCAACAGAATCTCTAACAATCTTAAAGCAGAAGAAAATGCTACTCTTTTAACCGAATTGTTGGGTTAAGCTTTGATAACCCCTTCTTTTATCAACTGCTCCTTAATTTCTTTTTTAGTTTGAAATTCAGGGCCTGATTTGTCTGTCATTCTTTTTAAAAGCATAATTGACGGAGTTATAACGCCTAGCGCCAAAATACAAGAGCCAATATTCATTCTGATAGAATTTCTTTTTAGTTTTTTTAATTGTTTAAAGAAACTATCGGTAGTTTCACCTTTAGCCAAGGCTTCTTTATATTGACCATACAATTCTGTAACTTTTTTATTTACATCTTTTACTTCGTCAAAATCAATAAATGCTCTGGAATCAATTTTGTTAGTCTTTTTATAAGATTTTAAAATATCTGATTGTTTGGCTATTTTAACAATTTCGTTATCAGGATTTTCATGCAAAAATTCGTATAACTTACCGTTAGAAAGATTTGCAGCATTAAATTCTTTAATGCTTTTTTCAATAGATCCATCTTTAAAAATCTTTTTAAGATTATCGCTTTCTAAGACTCTCGCATCAAGCGTGATTGATTTGTTGTGTTTCTTCTTGGCAGAATTTTCCATAAACTGTTGAATTTTTTTGCCTGCATAATACAAGAAAAGAAGAATTGAGCCTTCTTTAATAGCATAACCAACAAATTCTTGCGATGTTCTAGAATCTTTCAATCTTTCACAAGTAATAAAGCCATCTAAAATATACATATTCTTAACAGGTGAAAATGCAAATTCTTCAACAATTCTACCTAAGCCTTTAAATGACGGATTTTCTGTTTTTTGATTTTCCTGTTTATTTTCGGCTTCTTTCTTTTTAACTTCCTCTTGATATTCCTTAATCAGATTTTTTCTGATTTTTTGGTCGGTATAGTATTGTTTTAATTTTGTTAAGCCAACATAAGCACCTGCTGCAATAACTGTTGATGTAACAAACTTTGTTGCAGCAAGATTTTTGAATAATCTTTTTTTATCACCGGCTTTTTCCAAATTTTTTCTAATTTCTTCTGTCGGTGCATACTTTTTAACCTTTTCAAACATATCCATGTCTTTAAGGTTTCTTGGGTCAATCTTTGCATCTAACCCAAATGCTTTAAATACAGTTTTATCATAAATCCATTTAAGAGTCGGAATACCTCCAAGCCATAAGCCTTCTGTTCCAAACTCATCGATAAACCTGTCAAATCCTTCTTCTTTGCCTGTTGCATACGAACCTGCCGTCATGCCAACACAGCTTGATATATCTTTTACGCCTAATGGAATTAGGGAATTAGGGTTGCCTAATGTAGAATAAATTTTTGCCGGATTAATCATGATTCTACAACCCCCACTTTAGGTTCATTAACTTTTTACTGTGTTTGTTCATACTACAACCTTCCTTTCATTTTAAGTATTCTCAATAAAAAAAATTGCCATGTTTTTAATAAATCGTTACAATTCTTTTATTTACAAACAAATACAATGGAATCAAGAAATAATTCCATAATTGCATTCACTAATCAGAATTAGAAATTTATTTTCCTAATAATACCATCAATACCGATATGTCAGCGGGTTTAACCCCGCCAATTCGCGATGCTTGCGCTAAATTTGTCGGACGAATTTTTTCCAGTTTTTCTTTTGTTTCTGTTGAAATATGTTTAATTTGTGAATAATCAATATTCGCAGGTATTCTGTATTTTTCCAATTTTTCAGAAGTTTCAACCTGTTGTTCTTGACGTTTAATATAACCATCATACTTTATCAAAACTTCAACTTCATCCGTAATATCCTCACCTAATCCGAGATTGCGAGTTTCTTCATCAATTTCTTTAAAAATTTCATAATTAATATTAGGACGCTTAAGAAGTTCCGCCATACGCATTCCGCGATCGATATGTTCACCAACTTTTGCTAAAATTGCATTAGCTTCTTCTGTTGCAGGGATTTTTGCTTCTTTTAATCGAGCAATTTCTTTTTGAATATTTTCCTGTTTATCCAAATATCTCTTGTATTGCGTTTCATCAATCAAACCTATTTGATGACCGATTTCCGTTAATCTCGCGTCAGCATTATCTTGTCTTAAAAGCAAACGATATTCTGAACGCGAAGTAAGCATTCTGTAAGGTTCTTGGATATCTTTTGTAACCAAATCATCAATCAAAGTTCCTGTATAAGATGACGCGCGAGAAAGCTCTAAAGGTTCAGAATTATTCAAATATTTAACCGAATTTATACCTGCAATCAAACCTTGTGCTGCGGCTTCTTCATATCCACTCGTACCGTTTATTTGACCTGCAAAGAACAAACCGTCAATATCTTTTGACATCAAAGAATGTCTTGTTTGAACAGCAGGAACATAATCGTATTCAACAGCATAAGCAGGTTTTATAATATGTGCTTTTTCTAACCCTGGCAAAGAACGCAACATTTCAACCTGAACACATGCCGGTAAACTCGTTGAAAAACCTTGAATATAAACTTCATATGTATTTAAACCTTCTGGCTCAATAAAAATATGGTGCGAAGGATTTGACGCAAATCTAACAATTTTATCTTCAATAGAAGGACAATAACGAGGCCCAACACCCTGAATCAGACCTTGATACATTGGAGATTTGTCCAAGTTTGAACGAATAATTGAATGCGTTTCTTCATTAGTTCTGGTTAAATAACAAGGAACTTGCGGACGAATCGGACGATTAGGCTTGAATGAATAAAAACTTAATTTTTCATCCCCGGGTTGAACATCCATTTTTGAATAATCAATTGTTCTTTTATCAACTCTTGCCGGAGTTCCTGTTTTAAGTTTTTTAGTAATTATTCCGTGTTCTCTAAGTGATGCAGAGAGTCCGATTGCAGCGCGCTCTCCAAGTCTTCCACCGGAATAAGCCTGTAAACCTACATACATTTTACCTTCAAGTGAAGTTCCCGTAGTTAAAATTATTGCTCTGCAAGAATACTCAATTCCGTATTCATCAACAGCACCGACAATTTGTTTATCTTTAACTTTTAAATCCGTAATACAAGTTTGCTTAACCCAAATATTATCAGTATTTTCAATAATATGTCGCATGTATTGCGTGTATTCTTTTTTATCGGACTGTGCTCTTAAAGCTCTTACAGCAGGGCCTTTAGACGAGTTAAGCGTTTTCATTTGAATGTAAGTAGCGTCTGCTACTTCGCCCATAACTCCACCTAACGCATCAATTTCTCTAACAAGAGTCGATTTAGCAGGGCCTCCTATCGCAGGATTACAAGGTTGAAGCGCAATATTATCAACATTAAGCGTACATAAAAGAACATTACAGCCCAAACGAGCCGCACTAAGTGCTGCTTCACATCCGGCGTGTCCTGCTCCAACTACGATTACATCAAATTTATTGTTTAGATAGTCCATAAGTAGATTATACAATAAAAATATTTTTTAAATTGCCATACTTGTAATATCAGTATATGCAGAAATCAATCTATTACGAACTTGGATTGCCATTTGCATACTTAGAGATGCTTTTTCAGCTGCAATCATAGCATCATGAATATTTGTAGCACCACCCATAGCTAAATCTTCTTGCATTCTATCTGCTGAAATTTTTGCGTCATTCACTGCGTTCAAGCTATTTGAAAATGCATTACCCATTTGTGAAGCAAAATTACCCAAACCTGTTTTATCACCTTTATCTTTTACAGGATAGCTCTTTGCAGCTTTTTCTAAAGCTTCTTCAAACTCGTTGTTTTTAACATCAAACGACGCATGACCTTGTAAAAATTGGTTATAGTCATTTATGGCGTTTAAGTTGTATTCAGTTATGTTCGGTGTGAAATTCATTATAAGCCTCGCTTTAGTTTATAAGTTTAGGAGTTTAGTAGTTTAGAAGAAATTTTAGCTATTATTTTTTATCGAACTTGTTTATTTAGTGAAAATTTATAACTTCTTCTCAACTCATAAACTTATAAACTTCTCCTCTTTCTTAAATATTCATCGCGCTCTGCATCATTGTCTTAACGTTTTCTGCAACGGTTGCGTTTGCTTCATAAGCCTTTGATGCGGATATCATGCCAACCATTTCTTCAACAAGATTAATGTTTGGCAAATCTACGTACCCTTCTTCATCCGCGTCGGGATGTGATGGGTCATAAACAGTTTTTACTCCATCCTCTGCTTCATAAATTTCATCAACTTGAACCCCGCCTGTAATCATGCCGTTATTAAGTGCAACGTTAGCATTAATAAGCATGTTACCTGTTCTTGGGTCAAATTGTGCATCAGGACTGTTCGATGAAAAATTTGAATAACCTTTATTCAAATTATTTTCATAAATTGTTCTAAAAGACACGTCTTTTTTTACATAAACACCTTTTGAACCGTCAGCTTGGCGCGTTGTGTTTATATTTGCAATATTACTTGCAACTGTATCCATTTTAACTCTTTGAGCTGTCATGCCTGAACCGGCTATGTCGAATATGTTAAAACTCATAAGAACCTCTTTTTTTAGTTTAGAAGTTTAGAAGTTGAGGAGTTTAGAAGAAGTTTTAATTATCATTTTTATAGAACTCGTTTGATTATAACAATATTTATAACAAACTTTTCAACTCTTTTTATAACTTCTTCTCAACCTCTCAACTTATAAACTCCTAAACTTTAATTACTACTGTCCTCTAATCGCCTCTGAAACAGTCGTAAACTGTCTTTTCTCCAGATTTGATAATACCATGTATTTAGTACCTGTCTTTGATAAATCCATCATTTCACGTTCCAATTCAACGTTATTACCTGATGAATTTGCTCCGCTATATACGTCGGTTACAATTTGCGGTTTAAATTGTTCAAACGTATTAGATTGCAAATATGCTTTCTCTTGCAATGTCGGAGTTCTATAAGTGTGAACATCGCCGGTAAAAACATCCACCATTGGCGGTTTATATTCTATACTGTTTTGACCTTTGATATAATCTTTTAAGTCCTCTTTCTCGATAATTTCTGCAAGTTGACTCTCAAAAGCGACTTCTTTTCTTTGAAACCCAGGTGTCATAACGTTCGCGATATTAGAAGCTACGGCATGCTGTCTTTCCATCAAGCCATCCATACCGAGTTTTGTAATATCCATTGTTCTGTTTGTAATCAAGTCCATTTTTACACCAATCCTATCTTAATCACAAATTCTGTGTAATCATCGCCTGAATGCGCAAGCTTTAATAAACCTGCTTGCTCTTCAATTGATTTTTTACAAATACTTAACCCCAAGCCTGAACCCGTTTTCTTTGTTGTAAATCCTTCTTCAAATATCATATCAGGCTGAGTAATTCGTTCTGCATTGTTTTTAATTCTGATTATTGCAGACTCTCCATCCTCTTCAGTCTTAATTTTAATATACTTACCATCTCCGACATTCTCACCGAACGCTTCTACTGCATTTTTAACTAAATTAATTAATACTGCAATAAAATTGTTTTCATCAACCAAAATTTCTTTGTCTACATTATTTTCAATTTCATAATTAATATTTTTGCATTCAAAGTAAACTTTCGTCAAATCAACCGCGTTATCAATAATTGATTTTAAGTTATGCGGTTTTAAATTCAATCCGTCAGTTGCTTTTAATGCTACTAAAGAATTGCTTGCCATTTTAACTGCACGATTCAAACAACTAAGGGCATTTTCAATCGTATCTGCTTCAATATCGTTTTTCTTGCAATACTTTCTAATAATTTCAGTATACAAATCACAAATCGAAAGCTGATTTTTTATTTCATGCGCAACTGCTCTTGCAGAGTCAGTTTTTTCAGGTTTGTAAGTTTGAATTTCTGCATACTTCAAAACCGCATCTTTGGATGATTCATCCATGTTTTCTACAAGACGTCTGATTGATGAGTTCAAGAGTATGTTATCACGTCTGTCCGGTTTAAAGCTTTCTTGATATTGTCTTAAATCAAAAATTGAATTTCTGTTAATTATATCAAGCGCTTCGTTTTGAAGTTTTGAATTGTAGATTGAATAATATCTTACAGTGTGTTCACTCTCGGTTTTGTTGTCCCAAATCAAAATGGCAACAAATCTATGAGTCAAAACGCATAAGAATTCTGTTCCTGCCCAAACTTTTTCTCTTAAGTTTTCGCTATCGTCAGAATAATCAATATCTTCTATTTCAGAAAATTCAAGCCTTTTAAGCAAACCCAAAATTCCGGCTTTATCAATGATTCTATGTAAAACAACAGCTTCTTCCGGCTTGTCAAGCAATGGTTCTAAAACTCCACGAATTACACATCGCAAAGCTTGACGAGATAGAAAACGATTTTCTTGCGAATCAATCAGTTCTCTTAAGTAGTTTTGTTGTCTTACAATTTTTTTCATTTTTGCCTTTGAATATTTTTTGTTTTTGTTGGGCAGGAATGCCCAACCTACATTCTGCACACTCTCTCCCTCGCCCCTTGTGGGAGAGGGTAGAAAATCAAGTTGAGAACCATTTATGGTACGAAACTTAGATTTTCGGGTGAGGGGTGAATTCCCCTTAAGCTGAAATCTTAACCTTCTTGCTCAAAAATCCGTTATTAATTGCATACAAAACAGCTTGTGTTCTGTCATTAACTTGCAATTTTTGGAAAATATTATTTACGTGTGTTTTAACAGTTGTTTCAGAGATAAACAATTTGTTTGCAACACCTTTATAAGTAATACCTTGAGTTAAAAGTTCTAAAACTTCTTCTTCTCTTTGAGTTAATTCATTAAGCAAATTTTCTTCTTTTTCGATTTCTGCTTTTGCATTTTCGTTTCTGAATGTTTGTTGAAAATATTCAAAGAATCTTGAAGTTAAAGCGTTTGGTAAATAAATTTTACCGTTTAAAACTTCTTCGATTGCATAAATAAGTTGAGCTGATGCCATAGTTTTTAGAACATAGCCTTTTGCACCAATCTTCATTGCTCTAAAAATTAAATCAGCATCATCATATCCTGAAAGCGCCAAAATCTTTGTATCTAATCCAAGTTTTTCGATATCAATAATACCTTGCAAACCATCTCTTTCAGGCATATTCATATCAAGCAAAACGATATCCGGTTGATATTTCTTAATTAAATTCAAACCAACTGTAACATTTGTTGCGATACCAACAACGTCAAAAGTTCCTTCAAGATTCAAAAGTTCTCTGATGCCTGCTAAATGTTCGTAGTTGTCATCAATAAGAAGCACTCTTGATTTCTTCTTAAACTCACGTCTCATACTCTCTTCCTTCCCTCATCGTAAATTGTTTCTTTTCTACACTATTCATATTACCCCCTTATAGAGGATATTTTCATCAATAGAATGATTAATTTTAAAGCATTTGAGGTAGATTGAAAGATATAGACCGAATGGTCTATAAGAGTTCTGTCTTTCAATATTATCGAGTATTTCGGTGCGTAAAAGTTAAAATCATTATTTTATATGAGGATACTGTAATCAGACTAGTATAAAAAGCGTATACCTAAAAAATCCTACTTGACATTATCTTTTTGAGAATTTTTATATCTTAATTTTGTAAAATAATTTGTCATACCTGCAACAAAAAATCCCATTACGCCAATTGAGAATATGTAAGGCAAACCTGATATCAAAACTTTTTGTTTTACTAATGATTTGTATTCATCATTAACCGTTGTTTTCTTTTTTTTCGCCTGTTTTTCAGCCAATTTTCCCAATTCATCAAACTTCGGTACACTCAAATCTTTGCCGATTAAATCTTTACACTTGCCTGCCTTATGTAGCAGTTTTCTAAATCCTTTTTCCACAAGTTCACTACCAGTAATTACGTATAAAGCTACCAGTGGAAAACGCGTTGCAGTTTCTTTCAAGTTTTCTTTACCCCTATCGGCAGAAGCTCCGAAATAACCCGCACCGCCAACTAAAACACAAGTTGTTAACTGTCCTTTACTCAAGCATAATTTTCCGTTTTGACTGTTAAAATCCATACAAAAATATTTATTCATAAAATTCTTAGCTTTTGGCGATTTTTTAAATAACTTGTTTCCGGGAGCTACAATAAATTCAGAAATTTTTTGTAATATTTTTGAATCTTTACCTCTTGTTGCCAAAAGCCCTGCCAAACCCAAACATCCTGCATAAAGTCCTGCTGCAAATCCTATATGCTTTTTAGCGCTATTTCGAACCTTTTCCTGATGTTTTGTATCTTCTTGACTGTTTTCTAAAGACGCAATATTTTTAAAATCACTCTTATTAAAAATCTTAAGTGTCATTAAGTTTTTAATATAGTTTAAAGAAAATTCTGTCAACGGTATTGCCATTGCAGCGAGTGATATTGCAGCTTTTACAGGTAGAACCTGTTTATTTTTAGCTTTATTTCCTTTTTCTAAAAGCTCTACGCCTGTTGTAGCAACTTCTTTTTTTAAGCTTTTATCTAAACCTTTAGAAAAAACTTTTCTTGCAACTCTTTCGCCAATAATTGTCGGAACAAAATAAATCAATGTTTCTTCTGATGTTTCCAAAAACGTATTTTCAGTTAAATCCGCCAAACTTCTAGAAAAAACAGCTTTTGGAATCAAGCACGTTGTAACATCTTGAATAAAACGAGATGTTGAAAGCCCTGATGCCTGCTCTTGATGTCGCACGAACTTAGCGGCAGGCTTGAGCGGTTTTGGTAACGTGTTGATTAAATTTTTGTCATTGATTTTTGTCATAATCCATAATCCTAAAACTTGTGAAACTAAAAAAATGCTTTACCTTCGCGGTTTTGTTTACAATCGTTAACACAAGTTAAGTAAAAGAAGCAGACAAAACCTAAAGGTCTTAACTACCCTTTTATAATCTAAATAGAACAGTGCAAATAGGGTAGTCTAAACTAACCCGCGCCACCAATTTCTATTTAAGTTAAAAGTATTTGTCATAATTATTTCCTTGTATCGATATATCGGTACAAGGAAATAATAAATCACACAAAAACTTTTGTCAATGCTACAATATAATTAAGAAAGGGATTTTGTAATGCAAGAGATTAAGTGTCCTAAGTGTGGTGAAGTTTTTCAGGTAGATGAATCAGGTTATTCTGCAATAGTTAAGCAGGTTAGAGATAAAGAATTTTCTAAAGAAATTCAAAATCGAGAAGCTCAATTTGAATCAGAAAAAGAAAGTGCAATTCAACTTGCTAAATTAGAAGCTGAAAAAATGTTCAATGAAAAACTGAATAAAAAAGAAAACGAATTAAGTGAAGTTGAAGTAAAAAAAGACAAAGAAATTGCAGAACTTAAAAACAAGCTTGCAACTTTTGATAAAGATAAAGAACTTGAAATAAATAAACTCATCACCAAACTTAACACGGAACTTTCTGAAAAAGATAGTCATATTGCTACTCTTAAAGGCGAAAAAGCTTTGACAGAAAAAGAATGCCAACTCAAAGAACAATCTTTAAAAGAACAGTACGAAGAAAAATTACGCTTCAAGGAAGAAGAAATTGCGCGCTACAAAGATTTTAAATCAAAATTATCAACCAAAATGGTTGGTGAAAGTTTAGAACAACATTGCGAAATAGAATTTAACCAATTACGCGCGACAGGATTTAAAAATGCGTATTTTGAAAAAGACAATGACGCAAAAACGGGTAGTAAAGGAGATTACATTTATCGCGACAAAAATGCGGAAGGAATTGAGTTTATTTCTATTATGTTTGAAATGAAAAACGAAATGGACACAACTTCTACAAAGAAAAAAAATGAAGATTTCCTAAAAGAATTGGATAAAGACAGACGTGAAAAAAATTGCGAATACGCAGTTCTGGTATCACTGCTTGAGCCTGAAAGCGAATTGTACAACGCAGGTATTGTCGATATGTCACACCGTTATCCTAAAATGTACGTCATAAGACCACAGTTTTTTATTCCGATAATTACACTTTTGAGAAACGCTGCAAGTAATTCGCTTGAATACAAACGTGAGCTTGAAATTATTAAGGCTCAAAATGTTGATGTTTCAAATTTTGAAGCAGAAATGAACGATTTTAAAGACAAATTTTCAAGAAACTTCAGACTCGCAAGCGAAAAATTTCAAAAAGCGATAGAAGAAATTGATAAAACAATAGACCATTTACAGAAAACAAAAGAAGCATTATTGTCTTCTGAGAACAACTTGCGACTTGCTAACAGCAAGGCGGAAGATTTGAGTATTAAGCGTCTAACAAAAAACAATCCGACAATGGCTGCAAAGTTTGAAGAGTTGAAGGATAAATAAAGTTAATGTTGGGCAGGTATGCCCAACCGACAATTTCAAATTTTAAACATCTTTCGGACTTGTTAAAAAGCCTTGTGAAAACGGTACATCTTTATTCACAAACCCTGTCCGCACAATATTGCGACCAAATTTTTGCTCAAGCTTATCCAAACTCTTGCCCAATTTTTCTTTCTGTTCTCTTTTTGTATCAGTATCGAACAAAATCAACTGTTCTTCCGAACACAAATTAAAATCCTCAAGCACAATTCCAACACTTCTGTACAAAACATTTGAAGAATACATATTCTCCAAAATCGGGAACGCATTTTTTGATATTTCAAATTCAAAATTTACAGGAACTCTCAAAGAAATTTTAGAATAAAGCGTTTTAAAATCTTTTGTTTTTAAAATAACGCCAATAGTCGAAGCTTTGCAATTAATTTTTCTCAACCTCGTACAAACATCATGGATATGAATAGAAAGCTCATTTTTCAGGAAATTCAAATCCGATGAAAATTCCAAAAAAGATTTTGTATCACTTATTGATTTTGGAAGTTCAATTTCATTAGAGATTGGTGAAACCATTATTCCTAAAAGCTCTGATTTAATTGCAAGTCCGTTTTTACCAAATCTTGATTTTATCCAAGCATCATCTTTTTGAACATAGTCGTAAGCCGTTCTAACCCCAAGCCCCCAAAGTTTTACGCCAAGTTTTCTGCCGATTCCCCAAACTTCTTGAATATCAGTGTGCTTTAAAAGCTCTGTTAACTTACATTTTCCAACTAAAGAAATATGCGTTCTTGTATTTTTTGATTTATCAGAAGCCAACTTAGCAATTGTTTTTGTACGTGCTATTCCAATAGATACAGGAATATCAACTTCTTTTAGAATTCTTTGTTGCAATTCGTAAGCAAGCTTAAAATAATTTTTCTTATATAATTTTGTAAGTCCGGTAAAATCTACAAACGCTTCGTCAATTGAATAAACTTCTACATTTGGACTATACTCTTTTAATATTTTCATTACCATGCCGGAAATCTTTGTATACGCATAATGATTTGCTGTAATATAAATCCCTTCAGGATATTTTTCAACAGCTTGAAAAAGTGGAATTCCCATTGGGATTCCAAGCATTTTAGCCTCTCTTGAACGTGCAATAACACATCCGCGTTCACCTGAAACAACAGACACCGGCAAGCCCTTAAGCTCTGGATTAAGTTTTCTTTCGCACGAAACAAAAAAACTGTCACAATCTATTAATGCTATGTATTTTTGATTGGTCATAATTATTCAAACGTATAATTTACGGTCTTTTCTTTCCAATTATATTGTTTTTTCTGACGACAAATTTCCATCAGCAAACCTTGTTTATACCTTGCAACATACCATTTGTGGAACTTTAAGGCACGCTTCAAATCTGTCGTTTTAAATTTTTCTGTCCTTTTTCCGCCCTTAACCTCAATCATTTTGTAAAGAGCTTCAACTTGTTCTCCAGTATCAATATCCAACATAACAACAGTTTAACATATTTTATTTTGATATTAAATTTATTTAAATTTTATTATAACTAAATTTCGTTCGTACACTTCTTCTAACGGTAATGTATAATTAATAATATCCACAACTTGAGCATTAAATTTCTTTAAAACTTCTTTTGCGCCTTCGAGTTCTTCCAACGCTTTTTTAGATTTGTATGCGACAAAATACCCGTCTTTTTTAAGATGCGGAAGAGCGTATTCCGATATTTTAGCTAAATCTGCAACCGCACGACTTGTTATTATATCAAAATGTTTATTACCTATATTTTCTACTCTATCACATATTGTAGATAAATTATTAAGCTTTAAAGCCTCTTTCATTACATTAATAGAATTAATTTTTTTTCTAATACTATCAATTCCTGTAACATTAATTTCCGGAAATTCAATTGCAATAGGAACACAAGGGAAACCTCCGCCACAACCAATATCAAGCAAATTTGCTTTTGTAATTTTGTATTTATCAAAAAACAATTTAATCGCAAGAGAATCGTAAATATGTTTTTCAAATAAAACTTTTTCATCATTTTTGGATATTAAGTTGAGCTTGGCATTTTCTTCTAAAAACGCCTTCTTATATTCGCTAAAATCCGCTGTAATCTCAAATTTATTTTCATTCATATTTATTTTCTATCTCGCTAAAATCTTCTTTGTTCATTCTAAGTTTCATATCTTGTATTCGGCTGTCAATTTTTTCTATATCATCACCGATAGCAATTGCAAATTTTTTAGCTTCAAAATATTCTTTTAAAGCTTTCTTGGCTAAACTTAAGTCGTTGTAGTAATAATCACCCAAAGCAACACAGGCTTCCATTATGTAATAGCCTTCATCCAAAAATTCTGCGGATTGTTTTGCTTCCAGTAAATAATTCAACGCTTCTTTATCGTGCAATTTTACCAAAACTTCGGCAAGTTGTGATGCGTTATAATAAATTCCATCGTAATCGTTGTTACGCTTTTCAATGTCATAAGCTTTTTTTAAACAATCTTTTGCATCAGAAAAATTACCATTATCTAAATAACAAGCACCCATATTTGAATAAGCAAGCGATTTGTAAGGATTATCTTCATTCATCGTCACACATTTTGTATAATATTCAAACGCTGTTTTATCGTCACCTCTATCGTCAGAGGCGAGTGCGTATTTAAAATACAACTCAGCCAAAGTTCCTTCAGAAGTATTTTCATCCAAAGACTCAAGTGCTTTTTGGTAATAAGAATACGCTTCATCAGCATTATTCTTCGCGGTATAAATATTACCCAAAAGCGTGCAAGCTGCAACCATTAAAGATTGCGGAGTATCAACCGAATAAATAACTTTTTTGATTGTTTCAATCGCTCTTTCGCATTTGTACATCAAAAAATAAATGTCCGTAAGTTCGTAATACAAATAATTAAGATTAATAACTTCGTTATTTTTCTTGTAATCAGTTTCAACGCGCTCCAAATAATATTCCGCCTTTGAATAAGAACCAATTGCTTTGTATGCACGAGCAAGTGAAAGTCGAACTTCATTCTTTGTCTGCATATCAAGTTTTTCGTCATTTAAAATATTCGAATAAAGTTCAATAGCTTCTGTGTTTCTTTTTTCTTCAAATAATTTATGCGCAGCTTGCAACATTGAATCAATATCTTGCGGTATAATCTTTTTTTCTGCAACAGGCTCTTGCGGCGGAACTTCAGCAGGTTTCTCTTCTAGTGTCGCGCCTGATTCAATATTTTTTATACATTCGTTGTGGAATTCAATTTCTGCTCTTAAAGCCTGTCTTGAAATAAGAATTTCTCTTGTTTGCAACGGCTCTTTCAATTGTTTTTCATAAATACTTATAATATATTTATGCAGCTTGATTTCTGTTTTTGCAGGAATTGAAATATCTATATTTTGTTGAAAATAGTCTTGAACATAAATAATTTCTCCAACTTGAAATATCATCAAATTCGCTTTCAGATATTCAATCGAAAATTCATCATAGAGTTCAAAAACTGCAAGTGCATTAAGCGTAAGCCCGTGTCTTACGGTTCTTAAGAACCAAAAGAAATTTCTGATTGTATTTGGAATAAGGTTAATATAAGTCATGCCCAAATACGAATCAAAATTCATGCCGGAAATTGCAAATTTTTCCAAAAATTCATTTAAAGAAATTTTCATAGCTTGAATGATTTTTATTGCTAAAGCCGTGTAATAATAATAACCGCGCGTGTATTTGTAAAAGTCTTCAAGCGTTGTATCTGTGCAAGTTATTTGATTTGTTGTCAAAAATTCTTTAAAAATATCTTTAGAAAAGGCTTTTAAAAATACTTTTTTATCAAATTTTGTATCGCCCAAAACACCTTGAACAAGAGCTCTAGTTGATAAAACAACCTTCAAATTATCATTTTTTAATGCGTCTTGCAAATTTTGCGAAACAAGGTTCGCATTTTCTGTCAAAATATCGTCATATGAATGCAAAATAATTACAAAAGGTTTCTTGATAGAAGAAATATATGTTTGAAATTTTACAGCAAGCGTTGTAACTTTTGCATTCAGATTTATAGCTTTAGATAAAGCAGTTTTTTCAATAACATCTATAAAATACAGCAAAATATCATCACATACGGTTGATTCTTTGCAATAATATTCTAACTTTATAACGTCTTTTTGCAAGAAATCCGTAACGTAATTGATAAATTGCCTTTTTCCAGTGCCTAAAAATCCATGCACATACAAGAACTTTTCATCCGTGGCAAAAAAAGCAAGTGCTTTTTTTATTTCCAAATCATCATTTTTTAACAACAACGGATGAATTTTGTCAGAACTTGGCAAAATAATATCATTTACATCAATTGAACTATCTAAAAACTGATACGTCATAAATTGATTTTAATAGATTTTATCAGTTTTTGCAAATTTAGTATTAATTTATTAAACACCTAAAGATGGTGCAATTTGAATAAATGTTCTTACTAAATCGCCGTCCCATTGTGTACCTGCGCCTTCTTCCAATATAGAAATAGCTTTTTCTATATTCATACCGCGTCTGTAAGGTCTATCACTTATTAGCGCATGGTAAGTATCTGCTATTGCAACGATTTTTGCAGCAAGCGGAATATCACCGTTTTTAAGTCCTTCGGGATAGCCTTTACCATCAATTCTTTCGTGATGGTATTTTACAATTGGTATCAAATCTCTAAGGGACGGATTTGGCATCAATACTTTTTCAGCACCAATTACAGGGTGTTGTTTCATAATACACCATTCATCATCAGACAATGGACCTTCTTTTTTAAGTACAGATTCAGGAATACCGATTTTGCCGACATCATGAAGTAATGCACCCAATTTAATGCGTTCTACTTCACCTTCAGGAAGATTAATTGCACGCGCCAAAGCTTCTGAAAATCTTGAAACAGATGTTGAATGACCTTTTGTATACGGGTCTTTTGCATCAATAGCGCCAGCTAAAGAAGTTGCGATTTCTGAAATTCTGTTACCTGACATTTCATGGTCAACATTGAATTTCGCCAACAATTCTTCTTCAAAGTTTACACCAAGTTGAGAGTGGCGTTTACCGATAACTTCCGCATAAGATTGAAGTGCGATATCATCCCAGAAGTTAAAATCCGCAGAACTGATGATTGCTGACATACCGTCTTTGTAGCCTTTTGCTTGCGAAATATACATCGCTTGTTCAGCTAAAATCAATAATTTTTCTTTGTCATCCGCACAATCAGGATAAGTTGAAACGCCGACAGAAACTTTAACAGGTCCGATTTCATCAATAAAACAGCAAGAAAGCGAATAAGTTAAATATTCTGCAACATATTTTGCTTGTTCAACAGAAGTTTTAGGTAATATAATTGCGATTTCATCACCTCCGTAACGACCCGCAACATCACCTTCTCTAATATTTTGACGTACTTTTTCTGCAACTACTTTAATAACTTCATCACCTTTTGCATGACCAAGTTCTCTGTTAATTTTTGTGATATTACAAATATCCATCATCACAATAGAGAGTTTTTGTTTATTTGTTTGCGCACGATTAATTTCATTTGATAAAATTTCTTGAAAACCACGATGGTTATAAAGAAGTGTCAAATTATCCGTGTTTGCATACTCATCGCTCTTTTCAATTAAATCAAAATTGTGAGCAAAAAGTGCGGTATAGTTTGCTATAAGTTTATACAAACCGATATTTTGCCTTGCGTAATTATCTTCTACTATCAAAACTCCAAGACATTTGTTTACGGAAATAAGCGGAAGAATAACAACCGCGTGATTTTTAAAATAAGAAAGTTTCAAAAAATCTACATCGTCTTTGAATATTGTTTCACGTTTTTGAAACGCTTCAATAATCGGATTATCAATATCTTTCAAAAATACTTTTGAAGAATAAAAATTACCCGTTTTGTCTTTTAAATTAAGATTAATACAGTTTGATTTTTCCTTAAACAAACCATAAGCCATGAAATCAGAATCTATATTTTGGCAAATAATAGAATAGATTTTTGAGAAAAGTTCTGCAACTGATGTGACATTAGAAATCTTTACCAACTCATCTATAATTGTTTTTGGGTTTAAAGTATAACCCTTTTCATTGTTAAATGATTTGTTTTGTGGTTTTGATAGAGAATTCGCACAAGTATGAAATGTTAACGAGTTGACTTTTGAAACCAAATTTTCTTGTTGAATTGGTGAAGTCACAGGGGCATTGTTCTTTGAAATCTCTGAAATTTTACTAATTAAACTTTTTTCTTTTTTCACGCATCCACCTTCACATTGTAGAGATATAAAACCGATAAAGATAAAAAATTGACTTTATGTTACAAAAAATTTACATTATCAATTATAATTCTGAAAATCATTCTCTATCGACAAATCCCTTTAATAATTATATTACCATTTTTTTGAAGTTTTACTAGTGTAAAAAGATTTTTAATTTACAAATGTTTATAAAGAAAGCATGCTCTTTTTGAAAAAGTGTAAAAAATACACCGAATAGACATTACCCAGTTGGGCAATTTTTAAGTGTATCTTTGACATTTTATCCACAAACACTTGGTTTTATTGAGTTTCACAAAAGTTTACAAATTAAGAACAAACCCCTTGACTTTTTATTTAATATGTAGCATAATGAAATTGTTAAATGAAGTGTAAAACAAACACTTAATTAACAGAAAGTTCACAGAGGTGATAGAAATGCAAATTACTAAAATTTCAAACGTAAACTTTAAAGAAAATTCTAATAATAAATATATGACAAGAGATTTGGGTTCACAAAACGCAATTTTGATGTTAAGAGACCCAAATGCATCAGTTAAATTTCAACACAACCAAGAATTCGCACAAAACGCTGATTCAGTAAGTTCAAATCCATTAAAGGCTCTAGGTTATAAATTATACAGAACATTTAATATGATTCGTGAAAATGACCAAGCGGGACAAACTGAAAATAAACAATTCAGTGCGATTGCATAATAAGCATTAAAAAGAAAAATCTATAATACACACACATAATTTAGCGATAATTATTTGATTATCGCTTTTACTTTATATATGGGGAGTAAATAGTGTATTTTTGACACGATATATTTTATTCAAAATAAAAAGCCTGATTAAAAATCAAATCAGGCGCTAAAAGACTAGTAAGATTGGGGAAATTAAATTAGTAAGTAAGATTGGTATTAGTTAAACTCAACTAAGCAACTTTTAGTTTTTGACTCTGGAAATAAAAGTTACTCTGGATTTTAAATCCATTGCAAAAAGTCGCATTTCGTCCATCAAGACGTAAGATTTGTCTTCTGCCGGATTTTCGTTAATATAAAATTCTTTTGAAATCTGTGTTGCCATTGCATTTATGTTATATGATTGTAGTAGTGCCATAAATACCTCGATTTCTTGCTCATTTGAGCGTTTTTACTTAAGCCTTTTTACGACCATTTAAACAAACACTATTACTCAAGCCTGTTTAAAACAATCATTTAAAAAGGATAAGTTTACTTAGATCAAAAGCTTTAAGCGTTTCTACAACGTGTTGATAAAGCGTTTGATTTTGTTTTACTCTCTGAATTCGTCTTACATATATATAAAGTATTTCAAAGATGTCAAATTTCAGAGTCGGGTTTTGTTGTTACAAAAGTTAACATTTTGTTTAGAAATACCACCCT
>CAKVGS010000025.1 GCA_934747335.1 uncultured Candidatus Melainabacteria bacterium | reverse complement strand
AAAGAAACTTTTATTGCTCAAGATAAAACAGAACAAGCAGAAGCAGCAGAAAAGAATTTTTCTAACATCAAAGGCAGTGCTTATCAAATTAACGCAGGATTGATTGATTATTCTAAGATTGATTCAAGATATTTTGATGGCGGAGAAATCTATCAAAGAGGCAAAGGTTGGAGCGGTTCAAGAGATAAAGCTTATGATGAAGGCTATGGAATCTTAACATCTGACAATATGAAGTCTCAATACAGAGCTCAAATTGAATCAATGTTAAAAGAACAAGGTATTTCTTTTGACAAGATTGCAACTGTATTTGAAAATGTTTACAACCAAACAGCACAAGATGTCCTAAATTCAGAAGGCATGATTACAGGCAGAGGCGCTAGAGGCTTATCTAGCAAAGGCAAAGCTCATATTAATGTAAAAACAATGCTGGATAACTTTGCTACAACATTTAATACAAATATCGCCAAAGCTATTGATGAAATGAACGCTTCTAACAAAGATATGGATACGATTGATATCGATTATTCTCAAGCAGGTAAAGATGAAAATGGTGAAGCAATTAAGGACGATGCGACAGGTGAAGATTTGAGTACACTTTATGCATCAGGCAAAAATATTTCTACCGAAGGCAAGGGTTCTGATTACTATACGTCAACAGCAGAAAAAATGGTTGAAAGAATGAAATCACAAATGCTTAAAAAAGCTCGTGCTATGTGCGAAGCAAACGGCGTGACATTTGATGAAAAAGTATTTAATACAATGTTTAATAACGCAAAATCTATTGCAGTAAATACAGGCGTAACAGGCACTGGCGGCAAAAGTATGATGAAGATTGGAAATTTGCTCATAAACATCTATACACTTGGTATATTTGGCAGCAAAGGGGAATCATCTTCTTGTACTCTAAACACAAAACTCCTACTTGACACATTTACAGAAAACTTCAAAACAAACTACACAACTTGGGTTGAAACAGAAGCTAATAAAACTAAAAACAAAAAATAGTTTTGGATTGATTGAAGAGCGGTCGGGGTGTAACCCCGACCGCTTTGCTTTGGAAAGTTTTTATTTTATACCACCTTCTTGTTCTTTAATTCTATGCCACCCTCTTATTCTGTATCACCCTCATCAGAGCTCCGCTCAGCTTCTCCCCTCAAGGGAGAAGCGGTCACTTGCGCTAATCTGACGCGTTTCACCGCTTCGCCCTTGAGGGGAGAAGCTGGCTGAAAGCCTGATGAGGGTGATATATAATAAAAGAACAAAAAGGTGGCATAGAATAAAATAAACACAATAAAACAAAAAATAACCAAAACTTTTAAATCATGCTACAATAAGCACATGAAAGATCTGTCAAAACTCGTTAAAGCCCTTCGTCACAACCAAACTATCCCAGAGCAAATTCTATGGAGAGCTATCAGAAGCAGGCGGTTTTGCGGTTTCAAATTCAGGCGTCAAGTCCAAATTGGAAACTACATTGTTGATTTTATATGTTATGACAAAAACTTGGTTATAGAACTTGACGGGCGCGAGCATTTAACTCCCGAAAAATTAGAATATGATGCTAATAGAACTGCATTTTTGGAAGAAAAAAATTATAGAGTTGTGAGATACTATAATACAGATATTTTTAATCGCTTGGATGATGTGTTGCAGGATTTGTGGAATAAGTTGCAGGAGTAGGTTTTTATTGATTTTGGAATTATGCCATACTCTTGTTTCTGCCACCCTCATCAGAGCTCCGCTCAGCTTCTCCCCTCAAGGGAGAAGCGGTGAGAAGCGACAGATTCGCACAAGTAACCGCTTCTCCCTTGAGGGGAGAAGCTGCCCGGAGGGCTGATGAGGGTGATATAGAATTAAGCAAGGTTAATCAGAAACAATTCCTAAACTAACCCCTATAAGCAACCAAAATTCCACCGGGAACTTCTAAAATTTCATATTGAAACTCATCATCCGCATCAACTGCATCAATAAAATCTTGAACCTTTGCCGCATGCGAAATTATATTATCCGCTACAATCAAAGCCTTCGGAGTCAAATGTGGCTTAATCATCTCAAAATACTTAACGTATTCTCTTTTACAAGCATCAATAAAAACAAAATCGAATTTTTCATTTTCATCAAAAGAAGCCAATACTTCACACGCAGAACCTTGAATAGGTCTAACCACATCTTCAACTCCACAAATCTTGAAGTTTTCTTTTGCGATACTTTGGCGTTTTTCATAGAATTCAATAGTCGTAAGTTTTCCGCCGGTCTGTTTTAAAGCTTTAGCAAGCCAAATACCCGAATATCCGTTTGAAGTTCCTATTTCCAATGCGTTTTGAATATTCATCATTTTAATAAAGCTATTCATTAAAACGCCTGTTTTTCTAGGTACATTCCAAAAATCTTTTTGTGTTTTTTCGAGTTCAGCCAAAACGCCGGCTGTAACTTCGTCCATTACTATATCCATATTTCGCCTCTAATCAAATAAATTAACTTTATTAGTAATAATTACATCTTTAATCGGAACATTTAAAGCATAAGTCTTTAGAACTCTTCCTTTTGATAAATCAAAAATTGTGTATTTATTACTCTTTAAATCCGTTATAACCGCTAAATTTGTATTATCAATTCTATGGAAACCTGATGAAAAGCCATCTGTTCCAACTGCAATATTACCCGTTGGCGTATCATTATCGGTATTCAATTTTTGAATAACATTGTTTTGCGCGCCAAGAACGTATAAAGTCTTGCCTTCCAACAGCATTGATAGCGGTTTATTTACGGTTGTAAATTCATTTATCAAACCTAACGTTGAATAATCAATAACCGCAATTCTACTTTTTGTTCTGCTTGCCAAAAACAACTTGTTATTTGTAAATACTAAATCCGAAACATTCGGGAATTGACCGATATCTTTCAGTTCATAATCCTTTTTAAGCTCAATTGCCCAAATTTCGTTTTTCAATTTGTCTACATAAAACAATTTGTCTTCAAACAATCTTAATTTTTCACAATATCCGTTAATTTTTATTTTTTGTGTCAAAGACATCGTGTTTAAATCAATTACAAAGATTGTTGATGCAATCGGTGAAGTAACATAAGCCTTTTTGTTTGCTTCATCAATCAAGATTTCTTCAGGATTAGATGACAAGTTAACTTGCTTGATAAATCTTGAATCCGCGATAGAAATAATATCAACAAAAGGTCTGTCATAAGTTGTTACAAGTAAAAATTTTCCGTTATTTACAGGTTTTATGTCAATCGGGATTGATTTTTGCGCTAAAGAATAACTCGGAACAGCTTTTGCAGGTTCTACAACTTGAATGTTTTTTGAATAATTTGTAGTTACAAAAAGAACCTTGTCTTTAAGTTGTGAAATAAGCGTTTGCGCTATTTCAGGTTCTGTTTCGGACAAAAAATCTTCATAAGAATCTTTATTTTCAACCTTAATTACATCTTCGTTTTTTGTATCAATTTTTAGGTTACCTATAATACCTTTGATATTTTCAGGAATAATCAAACCGCTTGGAACTAACATGTCTTGAGGAAGCAAACCTGTTCTAACTTGCAATGGCGGATTGACCATGTGCAAAACAGTTCTATGACCTTCGCCGTCAGACAAAACTTTCAAAAGAACAAAGTCATTATTGAAAATAATAACGTCAGGTTCTTGTTTCAAATCCTGATTTGCAGGATAAGTTTCTTTAATTTTAAGAGTTTTTATATCAGAGAATAAAGACGGATACAACGGCAAATAAACAGTATTGTCAGGCAAAATGATTACGCCGTCGAAACGAATATCTGTTTGCGGAATTTTTGACATTATATAATCTTTTACTTCGGTAGGAATTTTTGCAGCAAATACGTTTGTACAGCCTATTAAAAGAACTCCCAATATTAACAATAACTTCCGCATCTAAATCTCTCCAATTGTCCCTCTTTTAGATTTTACCATAAGAAAGATATTGTAACAATGATTTATTTAAATACACCTTTCAAACGTTCTTTCATAGATTCTTTTTCTCTAGCTTTACGTCCTGCCTGAATTTCATAAAGCTTTTGATAAAGAGCTTTTTCTTCATTAGAAATATGTGTTGGGGTTTTAATTCCAATTACAACTACATGTTCACCACGAACAGAAGGTTTAGACAAATTAGGAACTCCTGCACCCCTTAATTTTACGACTTCGCCATGTTGAATACCCGCAGGAATAGTAACTTGACGCTCGCCATCCAAAGTTTTTATAGTAACCGTATCACCTAAAACTGCTTGAGCAGGAGTTATGTCCAATTTTGTAAACACATTTGCACCGTCACGTTTAAAATATGTTGAAGGTTTAACGTGAATAACTACGTACAAATCACCTGCAATTCCACCGTTAATACCTGCATCACCTTCATGAGAAAGTCGCATTTTTGAGCCGTTATCAACGCCCGCAGGAATTTTCAATTCAATTTTCTTTTCTACTGTTTTTCTGCCTTCACCGTGACAATCAGGACAAGGATCTGAAATCACTGTTCCTTTGCCGTGACAATGAGGACAAGTTACAACTTGTGTAAAATGACCAAGCACTGTTCTTGTAGTTTGTTGAACTCTTCCAGAACCTCCGCAAGTAGAACAAGTTGTTGGCTTAGCGCCTTCTTTTGCACCTGTCCCGTTACAAGTCTTGCAAGATTCCAAGTGATCAATTTTGATTTCTTTATTTAAGCCAAAAACAGCTTCTTCAAATTCTAATTCAATATCAAGTCTTAAATCATCGCCGCGCTGTGGTGCATTAGGGTCTTGACGTCTTCCACCACCAAAACCGAATCCGCCGCCAAAGAATGAATTAAATACTTCGTCCAAATCTCCAAAACCACCTGCAAACGGGCCTTGAGAATTGAAACCTGCGTTTTTTAAACCATCTTCGCCAAATCTGTCGTAAGTTGCACGCTTCTCATCATCCATAAGAGTTTCATAAGCTTTTCCCAACTCTTTGAACTTTGCTTCTGCCTCAGGAGCTTTATTTACGTCCGGATGCCACTTGCGTGCCATTTTTCTAAATGCTGATTTAATTTCGTCTTTGCTAGCGTTTTTTTCTACGCCTAATATCTCATAGTAATCACTCATAGCTATTTTTATATTCCCTTTATTCTCTAATAGATTGCTTCGTCGCTAATCACTCCTCGCAATGACTTGGCGTCACAAATCAAACTTGTTGTCATTGCGAGGCGCGTAAGTGCCGTGGCAATCCATTTAATTTATCCTTCTGTCGCAACATTAACCAATGTTGGTCTAAGGACTTTGTCACCCAATTTATATCCCTTTTGTAATTCTGCAATAATTGTGTGTTCAGGATGTTCAGTGCTTGGTGTTTGCATTACTGCTTCATGGAAATTAGGGTCGAAAGTTTCACCTTCAGCCTTAATTGCTTCCAAGCCTGCTTTTGTCAAAACATCTTTGAAGTTTTTGTAAGCCAAATTATAGCATTCTTTAACTTTTTCACAATCTTCAACCGTTTCAATTGCTTTAAGTCCGCGCTCAAAGTTATCTAGTACTTCAATCATTTTTTTCAAAGTACTTTCTGCGCCATATTTCAAAAGAGCTTCTTTTTCTTGTTCCTGACGTTTTCTATAATTATCAAAATCAGCAGCAAGTCTTATGTACTGATTATTTAAAGTATCATATTTTTCTTGAAGAGGGTTAACTTCTTCTTTCTTTTCTTCTTCTGTGTTTTCAGAATTTTCTAATTTTTCTTCGTTTTCTGTTTCTGCATTTTCTTCTGCAGTTTTTTCTTCATCAATTTTAACTTCTTCTTTTAAGTTTTCTTCATTCTTATCAGAACTAAATGGATTTTTCATAATGATATTCTCCCCTACAATTATATTATATATGATAATTATACGGTAGCAAATCGGTTTAGAGGATAAAGTTTATTATTTTTTAATATTTCATTTACATTTAGATAAAGATTATATAAATATTTGGAAAAACTTCCATTTTTTATATTATACTTTTGTTTGTAGATAAATTTATTGGAGAAAGAGAATGACAGTTTTAGAAAAATCATTAATTCATCCTTCAGCGGTAATTCACCCATCGGCAGAAATTGCAGAAGGAGTTACAATCGGTCCTAACGTAGTTATCGGAGAAGGTGTAAAAATAGGAAGAGGTACAAGAGTTATCGCAAACGCTTATATTGAATTTGCAGAAATTGGTGAAAACTGTACTATTTCTCCATTCGCAACAATAGGTTCTGAACCTCAAGACCTTGGTTATAAAGGTGAAGCAACTAAAGTTGTAATTGGCAACGAAACAATTATCAAAGAAAACGTAACTATTCATAGAGGCGCTGCTTGCGGAGACTTTACAACAAGAATCGGTAACAAATGCTTGTTAATGGTTGGTTCTCACATTGCACACAACTGCGTATTGGCAGACCAAGTTATTTTGGCAAACCTTGTTACATTAGGTGGTCATGTTCACGTAGGATTTGGTGCATTTGTTGGCGGTATGAGCGTATTCCATCAAAACATCAGAATAGGTGATATGGCAATCATTAGCGGTTTCTCAGCTTCCAGACAAGATATCTTACCTTATTCAAAAGGTGAAGGCAGACCTCCTGTTCCACGCGGTTTAAACGTAATTGCGATGAAACGCAGAGGTGTTTCTCAAGAAGTTAGAACTGCTACAAATGAAGCGTTCAAGCTTTTGATTTCAGAAGAATACAATACTTCTCAAGCAATTGAAAAAATCAAAGCTGAAATTCCTATGAATGAATACATTGAAAAAATGATTGACTTTATACAAACTTCAAAACGCGGTGTGTTATTAAAATCACATAAGTCAGGTTATCAATCATTGGATGATTAGTTGAATAAATTTTGAAGCGGCTTGTTTTTAACAAGCCGCTTTTTTAATTGATAAAAATATGCCGCAAAATGCTTTGCATTTTGCGGCATATTAAATTTCATTTTGTCAACCGACAGTATGCCTACGTGCGTAGCACTAGTCGTCAGCGTGACCAGCTGTTCCAAGAACGTCACGCATTTTGTGCATAACCATTTCTTTAACTGCTGTTCTACCAGGTCCCATGTATTCACGTGGGTCGAATTTTTCAGGATGTTCAACGAAGAATTCTCTGATAGTAGAAGTCATAGCCAATCTCAAGTCAGTATCGATATTGATTTTAGCTACACCGTGCTTAGAAGCGTAGTTAAGCATATCTTCTGGAACACCTTGAGCGTCAGGTAAGTTACCACCGTATTTGTTACATTTAGCAACGAATTCAGCAGGAACTGAAGATGAACCGTGAAGAACGATTGGGTAATCACCGAAACCAGCTTCTTTCAATGCGTCTTTAATTTCTTTTAATCTATCGAAGTCTAATTTAGCTTCACCTTTGAATTTGTAAGCACCGTGAGAAGTTCCGATAGCGATAGCTAGAGAATCGCAACCAGTTTGTTTAACGAATTCAACAGCTTCGTGAACGTTAGTGTATTTAGCGTCTTTAGCATCTACGTTAACATCATCTTCAACACCTGCAAGTTTACCAAGTTCAGCTTCAACAGAAACTCCTCTTTCGTGAGCGTATTCAACAACTTTCTTAGTAAGAGCAACGTTTTCATCGAATGGGAATCTTGAACCGTCGATCATAACAGATGAGAAACCGCCATCGATACAAGCTTTACAGATTTCAAAATCTGCACCGTGGTCAAGGTGAAGAGCGATAGGTACTGTTGTAGTAGCTAAAGCAGCTTCTACTAATTTAATAAGGTAAGTTTGGTTAGCATATTTTCTAGCACCTGCTGAAACTTGAAGAATGATTGGTGATCTTGTTTCTTCTGCAGCTTCTGCAATACCTTGTAAAATTTCCATGTTGTTAACGTTGTAAGCACCGATAGCATAACCGCCAGCTAATGCTTTTCTGAACATTTCGCCTGTTCCAACTAATTTTCTTTCACTCATGTGAGTTCTCCTTTTCTAATATTTGGAGTAAATTCTTCGAATAACAAGTGCTTGTATGGCTCTCTTTTCGCCTCGTTTACTCCCTATTCTATATAATATTTTATATTGATTTATACCCTAGAAATTACTACAAATAGGATAAAAAGTAAAGAGGGGAAAATACTAACAACGCAGAATGTCGTGTTATAAATACGTTATTTTTTTGCACATCTTTCATCAACAATCGCTTCAAATTGTCTAAACACATCATTGCCGACTAATTGTTCCAGTCGTGAACGTTTTTCAAAGAAACTTCCTCTTGCTTTAATTTGTTCATCCATTGCTTCTCTATAAAAGGTATCCGTAATTAAAATAACTTCTTTTTTTGATTTTTGAGAATTCTGATAATTTTGACGTCTTTGTTCAACCATTTCCGTTGTCATGTCATAGAGCTGTCTTGCTGTCATATAGTCATAATACATATCAACAACCTTTTGTTGAAGATCGTCAACTTTTCTAACAAGCAAAATCATGTCCGCGTCATTAACTTGCGAATACTTGTAATTTAAAGCTTTTGTATCTTGTGACATTATGCCTAATGTATTGCCGCCAATAAGGGCAGCACTGGCTAACACAGGATTACCCATGCCTGCACCCAAAAATGTTGACATGCCGGCTATGGTTGTTAAAACTTTTTTTACTGCACTTTGGTCGGGTTTATCCTTGTCGGGATTTGAAAGTTTGTAGATTGCAAACTTGATTGTGTCGCTTTTTGTTGCAGCACCTTGCCACAACAAAGATAAATCTTCTAGCATTTCGTTGTAGTCGACTTCTACTGATTTAGAAACTTCCATTGCCATTTTCTTTATACTTAAATCCGCATAAGTTAAACCTTCGCTATAAAATTTTTCTTCTTTCGAAATATTTGCTTTAATATCGATTTTTCCATTAACATCTATTTTGTTTTCAGGGATATCAGTTGTTCCAAGCCTGAAAAAAGCATCTTTTGGATAAGTTAAATCTTCCATTTTAACTTCTGCAAAAATAGGAAGCGCAGTCGAAGTCATCATTGAAATCAAAAGCAGAGTTGAAAGAATCTTATTTTTTGCCATTCTTTTTACCTCCATCTTTCGTCTCATTATTTTTATATAGCACAGAATTAAAATCGTATTGATACAATTCTAAACCGTCAACAATCTTTTTGCCCGCAAGTCTTTGCAATTGAATGTGATATTTTTTCGCAGATTGTTCTAAGTTAAATTCTTGTATTCGCATTGAATCGTAGAGCGATGAAGAAATTGCAATCTCTAAAACATCTCCGCCCTCAAGTGCTTTTGAATAATTTCTGCTGTACAAAATCATTTTTGAGCGCGTATCTTTAAGCTGAGTTAAAGTATTTTTATAATTGTAATAAGAACTAATCAAAGAGTCTTGCAAATCTTCAATCATGCTTGCGAGTTCTATTAATTCCGTATCTGTTAATGGTGTTTCTTGCGGAATATTTTTTCTGTTAATCAATCCTTGCGCAAGTCTTCCGGCAGAAAACGCCGATGTTTGAATACCGTAATTTGCACCCATAAGCGAAGGGACAAAAGATGCTCCTGTTACAACAGCAGAAAGAGTTTTTGCCATAAGTGACGAATGAATTCTACGTTGAGATTCCGGCGTTGCAAGCTTTTTTAATGCGAATTCAATAACTTGGTTATTCTCAACAGTACCTTTCCAAAGCTGTTCTAAGTCTTTTATATCGTGGTCTTTTTGAGTATCAATAAGTTGCGCTAAATCTTCAGAGTCGCTAACAAGCAAAGAACCTTGCAATTGTTTTGTACCTTTATCAATTGCAATAGAAGGTTTTTCAACGCTGTTTTTATCCAAAGTCACAACACCGTCATCAGCACCAAAAGTCACGATTGGTGTTAACAAAGCCAGTATTAAACTCACTCCCAAAAACTTCTTCATAATACATTTATACTCCAATTCAAGTGAGTGAGTCAACAAAATATTACAGAACTACAAATACTTATTTTCAATCAATTTCTTCAAAGCTTTGGCATTAACGGCTTGCGGTTCAAGTTCTATAATTTTATCCAAATTCATTATAGCTTCCTTGTACTGCCCCAAATTCTTTTGTATTGCAGCTATCGAATAATACGCATCAATAAATTTATCATCAAGTACAACAGCAGAAACAAAATCGTCCAATGCCTGTTTCTGATTAATTTTAAACATAAGTTGACCACGATTGAAATACGCATCAACCATGTTTTTATTAAGCTTTATTGCATTCGTATAATTTGCAAAAGCGTCATCAGTTTTTCCTAAACTATGATAACAAATGCCCTTATAAAAATAAGCAAGCTCAGAATTTTCATTAAGCTTAAGAACATTATCAAAACTTTTTATCGCATCCGCGAAATTACCTTCATTTACATCAGAAATTCCAAGACTCAAATAATACTTTTCTTCAAAATCTTTATCATCTTTCATACAAACAGTTTGAAAAAGTAACGCCTTATTATCCAATGCCATTTGAAATTTTGGATTTAAAAGAATCGCTTTGTTATAATCTGCTAGCGCGCCTTCATAATTTTGGAGTTTAAATTTTGTATAACCGCGATTATTAAAAGCTAAAGCACATTTTGCGTCCAATTCAATCGCTTTATCATAATCTTCTAATGACGCGTCATAATTTCCAAGCTCATTATTAACAAGTCCTCTATTTATCCAAGCGTCCAAGTATTTGTCATTCAAATCCAAAGCTTGAGTATACAATTCCAATTTTTTGTTTAAATCTTTTGAAATTAACGCAAGGTAAAAATAATATTCTTCTCTTGAACCAACTCGTTTTAAGTCGTTTTCAATAAGTTTTCTTGCGCTTTCTAAATCATTTGCATTCAATGCATCCGAAATTTTGTTTAAAACTTTATTTTTATCCTTCATTCCATTAGTTTAACATAAAAATCGCACAATTTAACCGCCCGATTTAGTTATTATTTTTACACAAAAAAAAGCCACTATTTTTAGTGGCTAGTGATTTTTCATGTTAAATAGAATTTTGTTAAATGGCAAGTTGCCATCATTTTACAGAGCCAATGTCTTGTACTCCAAGTTTTGTTCAGTGAAGTCTATTGGCGTATTATAATCATACGGAATAGAAATAGTTATCTCACTGTTTGGCAAGCTTTCTAAACCATAAGCATCAACAAATCGTTCATCCAATTTTAGTGTATAATTTCCCGGTGCTAAGCCTGAAATGTAGAATTCACCTGAAGAATCAACAGTAGAATAGTTAACTTCTTCTCCGTTAGAATCAAGAAGAACAACTACAAAGTCTGTGATTTTCAAATCTCGTTCAAACTCATCAGAAATTTTTAATACACCGGAGACAGAACCCACTGTACTTGCTAAAGGTATTTCAAGTTTTGTAGTTGAACCGCCGTCAATTTTGATTTTTTTATTGATTAAATCGTTTGTAAGCGGTGCAACAGTAATCGGTAATTGGTTCATATCAAGAGAAACTGTGTAAACACCTTGAGTTAAGCTTGAAGAATAAGTTCTTCCTCGTTTATTAGTCAAGCAAGTTTCGCCTGACCAACTTGTAATAAGCGGTACATCTTTAATCGGAATATCAATTTTTCTATCGAATTTGCCGTTTTTGTTAACGTCAACAAACGCGATTGCTTCAAAAATACCTTTGTCCAAATCTTCTTGACCAACTGATTTCAAACCATGGTTAAATATTTGGAACGCGTCATTGAATACAAAATTGATTGAGTGTCTGTTCGTAGTAGGTGTAAACATGTTATCAATAAAATATCCGCCGTTTTGTGAGTATTGATAACCTACGGCCATTGTTTGACCAGATTTTGCACGGTAGCCAAGGTTTACGTTAAAATCATTTCCGCCTTGACCGCTATATCTGAAACCATAACCTACTCCGAGGGTTAAACGTTTCCAAGTTGGGAATGTGTAACCAAAGCGGAACATATTATAACCGTTTTTATAAGTAGCGGTATTGTATCTTACGATACTGTGACCAAGCGTAAATCTACCGTGATTTCCTGGAATTGGAACATCTAATTGTGCATAATTATCAGCATATTTTGAGTGATAATTTCTGTTCAAAGATGTTTCGTAGTCATATTTTGTATCATACAAGCTTTCACGTCTGCCGACTTGAACTCTAGCCCAATGACTTATATCACGAGACGCGTTTGCATCATAAAAATAGTTTTTGTTTCTGCCTAAATCATTAGTACCACGTCTATAAAAGCTGTTGAATCTCAAGTTAGCAACCTTAGGAATTTTTGTTGATGCGTTTACAGAACCTTCGTCAAACTTAATAGTTCCACCTTGATATCTATGATTCATGTTTGAATAATATCTGCTATAACTACCGCTTGCGCTTGTAGAATTGAAGCTGATACCACCTGAAACCTTACCGCCTGTTCTATCGTTTTTAGAAGTTGAATCACTGCTTGCGATATAGAAATCAGGTGAAGTTTGGAATAATTCAACTTTAGAATTGAATCTTTTTGGCTTAAGAATTTTACCTGAATATTTTGACAAATCTTTTTCGTATTCGCCTGTACCTTTTACAATGTAGCCGGCATGGGTGTATTCTTCTCTAATGTCGTGCGCAATACTCGCACCTGCCGTAAATCTACCCTTGATGTTTTTGTTATTAGGATTTACCCATTCAACGCTGTTAAGTGAAGTAGCGCCTTCTAAATAGTTTACGCTCTTTTGAGTACCGCTTACAAGCAAAGTATCGTTAGTCGGTATTCTATAAATTATGCTTGAACCATTTTTTTCGTATAATTTATCGCCTGTTAATTTTGATTCAAAAGTTACGTTGTCTTTAATACCGTATTGGTAACCGATACCTGCTGTAACTTTTTTGTTATTTCCACGATAAATATTTGCACCTTCTCTAAAGAATCTGTTTTGATAACCCCAAACACCTGCATAAGCAGTTCCGCGTTCTTCTTTTTCAAACGGTCTGTTACCGAAAACTGAGTATCTTTCTTCTTTAATCAACTCAATTGTGCCATCTTCGTTAACTTCTTCTAATTTAATATTTTTAACAGGGTTTGGAAGTTGTACGTCACGCAAAGTGTAATATCCTGCATAGGTATTTAATAAAGTCGGCTCTAAATCGTTTACAGTCAAACGAACTAAACTTGTTGGTTTAACATAACCGTTAAGTTGTTGTGGCGGAGTTTTTTCATAATCATAATTCCAAACTTGTGCACCAAAAATATTTGTACCGATATTGGAATCTACATCGCTCACACCTTTAACTTTACCTAATTCGTAAAAATATTTGTCTTTTCCCGTTTCTTTATCTTTAATACTGTTTTTGTAAGTTGCGCTTAAACCGCCGAACATAAATGCGTCAGAACGATAATGGTATTCTGTTGCTTCAACTCTATATTTACCGCCAAAGAAATTCCCGTTAATGCTTGCTTGAGTTGCGCCTGAAAAAGTATCATTCGTAGTATTATAACCTTGTCCGCGAATGCGCATATTATCGTTTAATAAATTTGAGCGCAAACCGATTGTATTTAGTGTTATTTTACCTTGTTTTTTAGGACAAACAACATCTTGGTGCGCTTTAGGACCTTTGTCTTCTGCAGTAATTACGTTACTGCTGTGCAAAATCGGAATATCGCGTTCAACATTAGCAATAATTGTTAAATCATTAAAATCTGTTTCGATTTTAGCACCAAAGATTTTTGATGCAGTTTCCGCTGTTATATATGCTTCGTTAAACACACCGTCCATAATACCTTGTTGCACAAATGTCGTAGGGCGATTTGAAATTGCATAATCGTTTATAAAAACGCCTTTTTGTGAAACAACACCGTCTTTTCCGTCAAGAGTTTTGAAGGCGATTATTTTATCAATGCGGTTTGCGTTGTATTGGATGTTAAAAATATCGGCTAATTGTTTGAACGGAACAAGAATTTCGTTCTTTTCGGTCAAAACAATTTCTACATCCTGATAAGCCATATTGTTGATAGAAATATAAGAGATAGTAGAATCAACAGCAAAAGCAGGCATGGTTAGCGCCAAGCCTATTGCTGAAATTATTAAGTTTTTCTTTATTCTATCTAACATGATGGTTTATTGGTTGAAAAAGTAAAGAGTTACCGCCCTAGTCAGGGAGGTCGCAGCTGTTCGCGAAGCTTTGCTGAGCGTTACAGATGCGGGTGGGTTTCTATCAATGGAAAATGGAAAGTTGAAAATGGAAAATTATTTTAAAATTTTCAAAAGTTGTATATCTTCTATATTGAACATATTTTAATTAAGAAATTGTAGGGTGCAATTTTTTGCACCATATAAATAACTTTCAAGCGTGCTGTCATTACGAGCCTCGTAAGAGGCGTGGCAATCCATAACAAACAAACCTTTTCTCTTTACTTTTTCAATGTTCAATTCTTCCACTAAGGGCATCCATGCCCTGATTTTCTATTTAACATGTTTTTGGGAACAGTAAGCCCCCACCTGTATCTGTAATACTCGCTTTCGCTCGTAAACAGCTACTTCCTCCCCCTATAAAGGGAGGATTTTCTATTTTCTATTTGCTATACGCCGTGAACGTAACCGTTGCTTGATAAGTCCCTGCTTGGTCTTGCCCAACGCTATATGTGCCTTGCACCGGAGTTTGCCCCACAATGTGCGTTACAGTTCCGTTTGAACTGTTATTAATTCTTATTACGTAGCAATCTCCATACAAACCATAATTCTTTTGGAATTCTGATGTCATTGGTTCAGAAGTTGCTATTGTTACAGGATAAGCAATTACGTTTTCATTATTGCTGCCTCCTGTTTTTGCATTTTCTATTGCTTCTGCCGTTGGCGAACTAACGATATTTGCAAACAATAAATTACCATCATTTCCGTAAGCAGAAACAGTACCCTCATCAACAGGAATTGTTGCCTGTACTACAAAATCATAATCATCGTCATTGCCATTTGTTTGAATGCTGAAAACCGTGTTTAAACCTGTACTAACACCTGTCATCGGATTTATTGAACCTGTATCAATAGATGACGATTGTTTAGCAATTGCCACACTTGGCTGAACAGTCGTTTGTATAGACTGTTCAGCTTCTGCATAGCCATAACTTTTTACTGTACCTAATGATACAGCCATTATTAAAAATAATAATTTTAAAGTTGTTTTATTCATTGCTTCCTTATAGTGTAGCTTGTGTTAGTGTCAATGTTGCTTGATAAGTACCATCTGTATCAAGTGTTGAGAATGTAGAATCTAATGCTGTTTGGTCTAATGCATAAGTGAATGTATAAATACCGTTTGTTAAAGGATAATCAACATAAGTTGTGCCATAAGTAGCAGTCAATTCAGGATCTGTTGCACCGGTATTAGCTACGCTATCTACATTTGCTGCTATATGCACTGCAAACGCATTTGGGTTCTTGCTAGAAGTTGGAGATGCACCGGCTGCATCACCAATAGAAGATGCGTCAGGCATGTTTGAAGTATTTGCAAATACTAAATAAAAATCTGATTTACTAGTTGCTCTCAATGCATTAATATCTGATGTGCCTGCTTTTGCGGTTAATTTTACACCGTTCTTAGCTCTTTTAATATTTGTTATAACTTGGAATTGAGCAACTAATGGTGTTGTTATTTTTAAGTTAGAATAATTATCTTCGTATGTTACATTTGAAGAATGATTTGTGCCTTGACTTGTAATATCAATAAATTCAGGCAATGTTAATTCCAGTTGTGCAGAATCAGTGTTTGTTTGTCCGGTTGCCGTGCCCGGTGCCAAATTTTCAGCAAATGCAGGGTTCACGAGAGCCAATGCAAATGCTATTGGGAGTAAGCGTACGATTTTTTTCATAGGGTAAACCTTCCTTTCTTAATTTGTGTTTTACACTTTACCTTGTATATTTAAGTTTGTTTCTTTTTTTAGAAAAATCTTTTTACCGTTTGCGTCAAAATATGAAACAAGTATTCTTACCGTATACTCGCCATTTTCTTTAATTTTATCAGTCGGTAATTTGTTTTTGCTTATATAATAATTGTTGTCACCAACTACTCCGCCAAATAAAGTTGCTTCATCTATAAGTTTTTTACCTTGTAGTATTTGAGCTTTGATATCATAACGGATTTTGCTGTTACCTTTAGATACAATCTTCATATCTGTGTAATAGCCGTCTTTTTCTTTTAAAATATTCAAAGATTCTATTTCTGCAACTTTAGAAACTTTACCTTTGTCAATATAAACAGGAACACCAACACGAGTTTTTACTATCAGTTGCGCACCAATGCCGGTTCTTCCTGTTGGAAAATTCATTTCTTTCGGATTAACATCTTCTATGTAAAGCATCGCTCTGCTTTCACCGTCAGGTAATTGATTTAAATTTGCAACATTAATTCTCAATTTTTGAGATTTGCCCTGAGCAACTGTAAATTCTGATGGTACAAAACGGATTTTTTTAGACAAATCGTGTGGGTCATTTGTTGCTTTATCAACCATTACAACTTCGCCCTTGTTATCTATCGTAAAATACCCCGGATAAATTTTGAAACGCATAGGGACTTGGGAGTCACCTTTTACTTCAATAGCGGTTGTTACGTAATTATTTTTGATTTTATTCGCATTAATTTCTATGCGCGTAGGTGAAACCGCTACTGACGCGAAAGCAGGTATTGTCATGAATAACGCGAGAGTTGTTGTTAGTATATTTTTGTTTAGTGTCTTGAACATGTTATTTCCTTATCTTTTTGAACACCTCCCTCGTTAGGGAGGTCGCAGCCGTTCGAGCGGAGCGAGTTACGGATGCGGATGGGTATCGACATTGTCATCGTGGAATGTCTGGGATTAATACCCACCCTAACCCTCCCTAACTAGGGAGGGAACGCGTTACCCAGCTTCACGCAAGATATAGCGCACCTTGTTGTCATAATTTCCGGCAGGTAAAAACTTGCCGTCTTTTGTTTCGACCGAATACTCGACCGAAACATATTCATTATTCGCAGGGGCTTTGCCCTTAGCTAAAATAATTTCTTTTCCTTCCTGTAACAAAACTCTTTCTTGCAAGCGCTCGCCAACATTCGCAGAGGCTGTTACAGTTCTTATATAATAATTACCTGCCCTATCGCCAAAATTATCAGCATTAACAGATAATTCCCAATCACAATTAGAATTGATATAAACTAAAGGTGATGTTTCATTTGTAATTTTTTTATTTTTATTAAACGCATCAGACGCCCCAACTGTAATCCTTGGTACTTCACCATGCAAACTTATTTCTTGAATAGACGGAACTATAAACTGCAAATTAAACGTTGTAGTTGATGCAATTTGATTTGTATCAACATCGGTTGCCTGAACCTCAAAATTGATACTATAAGTTCCTGCAGGAACCATACCAAAATCTCGAATTTTTGCAGTCATATTTTTAGCTACGCCACCCATTGTTAATGCGTCAAATATATTTGAATACTCGTTATAACGCAAATACACATCTTCTCTTGTGTTATTGATATACAAATTGTTTAGCGGAATAGAAACCTTGCCGTCTGAGCTTCTCACAGCATCATCAAGCGGCCTCACCGCAATATTATACACACCCCCGTCGTCGCTATTGATTATTAAATTACGCTCAATGTTTTGTTGGCGTACAACCGTATCACCCTGATAGTCAATAATAACAAAGGATGCTTCTGACGGTGCGCTTAAACAAAACGCGAATAATGCTGTAATCAATAACTTTTTCACTAGTAAAGCTTTCTATATAGTAAAGTTCTCACTTTCATTGTAACAATTTGTAACAAAACCTCAATCTAAATCAAAATAAAATACTCTATTTGAATGAGCGTTTTTGTTAAATATCCTCTTAAAAATGTACAACCTTGTTTTCATGTTTAACGGCTGATTTTGAAAAAACTTTAGGGATTTTTTAGCTTTTGTTACAAAGCGTTACAAATTGCCAAAACAAAGATTAATAGGTTAATATAGACTAGAGGAGAATGGTTTTAGCCTTAAATTAAGGCTAAAACGGATTTGGGGAAATCGTCTTGAAAAAATTATTATTATCGTTTCTTGTGCTTATTTTAAGTACATTAGCATCATTTGCGGAAAGTAATACTGCAAGTGCGAATTTTAGTATAACAATTCCTCGTTTTGTAAAAGTTGAAGCTGTTTCAAGTCCTGTTCTTACTGCAAATATTACAGACCGAACCGGTAATTTGTACTCGCCTCTATCTACAACTTTTAAAGTTATTTCAAACAGTGCAGAAACAACGAATTTGTATCTTAAAGCAAATGTTATAACTGATGGCGGATTTGAAGAAGCTATGTTTGAGCAAGGCGGAAGAGTTTATATAGCGTTTGCAAATCTTGCAAACAAACCAAAATCACAGTCTTTGGCAAACTGCAAAATGGGTTCTTTGCCAAAAGACAGCCCGGGGATTGTTGCGTACCCTGTTCTATCGGTTACAGGTGCTAAATCCAAATATTTACAAGGTAAAGGCAAATATGAAGTATATGCAGAAAACGGAACGACATTTGTAACCGTAAATGTCGGCTCAAATGTTTTACGTTCATCTTTTGCAGGTAATGATCCGAAAGGGTTTTATCAGGCGGTGTTGTCGTTGACGGAAGCGGATATATAAATTGAAAATTGGTAGTGAAAAATAAGAAGAGAAAACTGAATACAAGATTAACCGTAACGCTACTACTAGCGGTGTATTTAAGCTGCTCTCCGACTTTTGCTGATTTTTCCCCATATTTAGCATCTTCCGCCCCAAATTTTACATATTTAGAATCTCCTCAAGTTAAGCCCATAAAACTTGTTAATCCGCTCTATTTAGATACAACAAAGGCTGTAAAACCAATTATTAAAACGACAAAGCTTATTCCATATAACGGCGAATTGAGCGAAGCCGATTATTTCTCCTCGCAGATTGACGAAAATACCCCAACAACTTCCCCAAAAACAAACACAAATGAACCTTCAACCCAAGTTGCGACTCCACCGCCACTTCAACAAAACACACAAGAAGGTTCGGATTTCTTCGCGCCACCTAACGTCGCAGACGAGCCTCTTCCAAGCATTGAAACAGCAGAAGAGTCAACTTATGTTGCAGGAGTTGATACAAACAATACTGAGCAAGTCGATTTAGAAGGCAAGATAATAAGTGATATTGAGTTTCGCGGCCTGCGTCTGCTTTCACCTGAAGTAATTTCCTCAAAAATTAAAACTCAATCAGGCTCTTTGTTTAACGAAGATTTATTGCAACAAGATTTGCAACGCATTTATGCTATCGGGTTTTTTACCGATAAAATGGCTATTGAGCCTACTTTGAATTCAAATAATACAATTACTCTAACATTTGAACTCCAAGAAAACATTGCAGTTTCAGACGTTTCTATTGTCGGAAACACTGTTATTTCCACAATGGAATTAATGCCATTTGTAATGCCTTTAAAAGGACTTCCTCAAAACATCCCTAACATTAATTCCGCAATTGATAACTTGAGCGGTTATTACCACAAGAAAGGCTACATCTTAGCAGGTGTAAGTTCTGTTGATGATGACCCCGACGGCGCATTAACTTTTACTCTAACCGAAGGTGTGATTGACAAAATCATAATTGAAGGCAATGAAAAAACAAAAGATTATGTCATAGAGCGTAACATTATGACTCAACCGGGGACTGTCTACAACGAAAACTACTTAAAAGAAGATTTGGGTAGAATTTATTCGACAAAAATCTTCAAGGATGTAGATAGGCAAATTTGCCCAAGTGATACGGTAGAAGGCGAATATAATGTTAAAGTAGTTGTCAAAGAAGATACGTCAAACAGCCTTGCTATCGGCGGGGGTATTGATAATGGTTTAGGTGCATTCGGTTCTTTAACTATAAGTGAAAATAACTTCCTCGGTAGAGGTCAAAGACTTTCTGCAACGGGCATTTTAGGTTCAGGGATTTTATTAAGTGATGCTTCAATCAAAAATCGAATGAATTATCAATTTGAATTAAATTTCTTTGAACCTCAGTTCTTAAACGCCGATAATTCACTTATGAGCAAGCTTTATTATCGTGATATGGGCAGTTGGCAAGTTCCGCTTGCGATTGAACGCCGTTTTGGTATAAGCGCCGGAGTTGAGCATAAATTTCGCAACGTAGAAGGTGTTACGGCTGATTTTACAACAGGAATTGAACATATTAGTATGAGTGAAGGTGACTACAATAAAATTTCTCAAATGTATGCCTTGAGAGGATTAGACATTTCACAAAGAGCTAAACAGTTGACAGGCGGAACATTTATAAACTTTGCCCCGGGGATAAAATATTCAACTCTTGATTCAGACGAAAATCCTCGAAACGGTATTATTGCAAACGCTAAATTTATTGAAGCAGTCGGTATAAGTTCTATTAGAAATACTAACGGCCGTATTGCCGGTGGTATCACAAAATATTTCCCTGTCCTCAAAAAATCATCATTTGCCTTGAATGCAAGAGGCGGTATTAAAGTTCATGGTGACGACATGCCGGAAGTTATGGCGTTCAGGCTTGGCGGGCCTTATTCAATCAGAGGTTTCAGAATGAGCGGTGTCGGTTCGGGTGACGCGTTTATCATGGGTTCGGCTGAACTTGCAACTCCATTACCATTCTCTGATAGAGTTAAGTGGGATTTCTTCCAAAAAATTCGTCTAACGTTCTTTGTTGACGCCGGTAAAGTATTCGACCCGACAATTTCAAGCAGATTGTATGATAGACCTATGAGCGCAATAACTGCCGGTGTCGGATTAAAAGTTTATGTTCCGGGTGTCGGTCCAATTTCGGTTGATTACGGAATTCCGATTACAAACCCTGGAAGTTATGGTTCAAGAAACGGCTACTTCACGTTTGGTACAGGAGGGATGAATTATTATGGATATTAAAAAAATAATTACAACAATACTTTTATTAACTCTGACTCTTCCAACATTTGCAGGTGGTGTTGGATATATAAATTATGATAAAGTTATTCAAAATTATCAGTATGCAAAAAATACACTTACACAAATTGAAACAAAAAATAACGAAATAAAACAATATTTGATGATGAAAGAAGCTGAGTTTAACAAGTTAGAATCTGCTGTACAAAAACAAAAGTTTGAAGCAACGGTTCAAGCTGAACTTCGCACAAAAGAACAAGCATTTAATGATTTTAGAGAACGTAAAGAAGAAGATGTTTATAATAGAATCCACGCTGTCACAGAAAAAATCCGCCTGGAAAAAGGTTTAGACGCAATAATTGATTCTAGAAGTGTATTCTCAGGAGGAGTTGATATCACAAATGATTTAATACAAATGTTAAATAAATAATTAAAGGCGGGATTTTTCTCCCGCCTATTTTATTATTCTGCTTCAAACATATCTTTACCAACTGCACAAAGAGGACAAGTCCAATCATTCGGTAAATCTTCAAATGCAGTTCCGGGTTGAATTCCGTTATCAGGATCTCCAACTGCCGGATCATATTCGTAATGACAAACTGTACAAATGTATTTTTGCATAATGTTCTCCTTTATATTTTAAATTTTTATTTACAAATTAATATTAACGTAAATTTATAAAAACTTCTATTGTAATTACAACATTTTGAAATAAGAAGACTATTTAAACTTAGCTCAAAGATTTTACAACAACATCAACCACGTAATCTAATTCTGCAAGCTGTTCTTCTTTTAATGTTGATTTGATACAAATAGAATCATTCAATATTTCAGAACCTTTAACTTTTTCCAAAATTTCTCTCATTTGGTTTCCGCAAGTTGGTGCCCAACTTCCGTTTTGAATAAGCACATATTTTCTGTTTTGCAAATTGTGTGCACTCAAAACATGTAAAAAAGCTTCCATAGATTCAAAAATCCCCGCATTATACGTTGTTGTAGCCAACACAATATGAGAACATTTAAAAGCCTCTGCTAGTACAAACGATGAATGCGTCATTGATACATCAAACATTTTTATATTTTTAACCCCATTATCAGCAAGCTTTGCTGCAACAAGGTTTACAGCACTTTCAGTTCCACCGTAAACAGAAGAATAAGCTATAAGTACTGTGTTTTCTTCCGGAGTATAAGTTGACCATTTATCATACTTTTCTATAAACAAATCTATATTTTGTCTAATAAGCAAACCGTGCAAAGGACAAATCAGTTTTATATCAAGCCCTTTAGCTTTTTTAAGAAGCATTTGAACCTGCAAACCATATTTGCCGACAATATTTGTGTAATATCTTCGAGCTTCATCTAAATAATCACACTCCCAATTAACTTCATCATCAAACAAATTACCGTTAATTGCGCCAAAAGAGCCGAACGCATCTGCCGAGAATAAAAATTTATCAGTCTTATCGTAAGTTACCATAACTTCAGGCCAATGCACCATTGGCGCAAGAATAAATTGGAATTCGTGTTTTCCTGTATTTAGCGTGTCACCTTCTTTTACAACCATTGCGCGAGAATCAATATCTATATTAAAGAACTGTTTTATCATTCCAACAGTTTTTGCAGTACAAACAATCTTAACATCAGGATAAAGTTTAACGACTTCCGCTATTAATGCACAATGATCGGGTTCCATGTGCTGCACAACCAAATAATCTAACATTTCACCATCAAGCGCTTTTGTCAAATTTTCAAAAAACTGTTCTGCGCAAACTTTATCAACGGTATCAAATAAAACATTTTTTTCATCTCTCAAAACATAAGAGTTATAAGAAACTCCGTCTTTTACAGGATAAGCACTTTCAAATAAACTCAATCTCCTATCTGAACAACCGATATAACATAAATCATCTGTAATTTTTCTTACATTGTGCATAGCTAAATCTCCATCAATACACAATGCATTATAACATAAAATTGGTGTTTCTAGTTCTTTATCAAATCAATTAATTTTTGAGCCGAATCCATATAACCGGCAGATGTTATTAATTTCCCGCTCGCATTATCTGTAAACTGTGTTCTCAAAACATATTCAAGAGTTGAATCTACATTTTTAGCTTCTTCTAAAATAGCTTTTATATCATGTTCATCCGGCGATTTTTGTAATGCCATCCCTGATGCAAATTTTTTGCCTGACAAAACATCCTCTGAAGAACGGATATACTTTTCACAAGCAGTTTTAACTGCTTCCAAAGTTTTTGTATCCGCTTTTTCATCAAGATAAATTGTTATCGGATCATGGCGTTCTAGCCAATTCAAAGAAGTTTCAGGTGTTTTGTAATATCCCTTAACCTTGCCTGATGCAAATAAATCATCTAATTTTTGAATAAGCTTTTCGTCGGCTAATGCATTTACAGAAATTCTATCAACACTCTTTGCACTTTTTCTGCCAATTGGCATTCTGTAATGCCAACCGTTTTGATTTTTCACTTTGATAAATTTATTTCCTTTAGAAGTTATATCTTCAATATTTTTTGTAACAAGACTGCTTGTCGGATATTCACCAAGCCTCAAATCTTTGTATAACGCATCAAGTAAATTTGCGTAAGTCGTTTGAGCATCTAGTGAATTAATATTATTTTTGCATTGTTCAAATATGGCCACACGTTTTGTATTACCTTCTTTTTGTGCTTTATTAATTACTTTATCATACAAATTACTCAATGCTTCTTGAGCTTTTTGCTGCGGAGTAAGATTCTTAATTACCGAAGCTTTAGCTTTTCCTCCTAATATCTTTTGAATATTTGAGCCCAACTTGCCATTGTAACCTGCAACGCCTAACGCAACAACAGACGCCAAAATAGTCGCACCTATCATATAGTTAGCTGCGCGCTTTTTATCTTCATCACCCTTTATGGTTTCTGTTTTTACAGAAGTTTGATTTTTTGTGGGAGTTGAAGCAAAATTATTATTTTGTACTAACTGAATATTTTCAATTCGCATTGTATAAATTTCCCAATTACCATTATATATAATAAGTCCAACAATTAGAAAAAATTGCCATTTATAGATATAAAATTTACATTGTAAATGTTGGGCTGAAAGCCCAACCTACTGCGACTGTTCGCACCTCACAATTACTAAGAATAAAACAGTAGCTCGTCAGTTGTGTTCAATATTTTTCATTGAACACGATAAATATAGGAAATGTTGAACATCATTCGAGTTGAGTTACAGTAGGTTGGGCTTTCAGCCCAACTGTACATTTATACATACCCAATGTAAGGTAAATTACGATAATATCCATCGTAATCCAAGCCATAACCTACAAGAAATTTATCATCAATTTCAAAACAGTAATAATCTGCATCAATTTCGACTTCACGTTTAACTTTTTTATCCAATAACGAACAAAAATTCAAGCTTTTTACTTTAAAGTTATGATTAATAAAATCTACTAAAAATTTTGCGGTATGGCCTGTATCAATAATATCTTCTACGATTAAAACATTTTTACCGTTCAAATCAGGTAAAGAAATGTCAACCGCATTCACTCTTCCTGTTGACGCAAAACCTGAACCGTAGCTTGAAAGTCTTATAAATTCCATTCTTAGAGGCATTTTTAAATGTTTTGATAAATCCACCATAAACATCACAGAACCCTTTAAAACACAAATCAAATAAAGTTCTTCTTGTCCGTAAACTTCATTCAATTTAGCACCTAAATTCTTTATTCCGTTCTGAATTTCTTCTTCACTGAACAAAACTTTTAAATCATTCTCTGTTATCATTTTCATCTTAATTTACCTCTAAAACGTGTGTCGGATTAATTTTTACACCAATTTTATTGCTTATACCTACGCCAAAAACCCATAAAACTTCTTCTTCATTACATAAAAGCATGATTTTATCGCGATTATGTCTTGGAACACCTTTAGAATTCAAATATTTTTTTAACTTCATTGTGCCTGACATCCCAAACGGACATATAATATCACCATCTTTTCTATAACGCAGTGTGAGCGGGAATTTCACCTTTGATAAATCTACATAAGCAAAATTTGATGTTGATTCAGGAAATACAAAAAATTCCTTCTCTTCAAAATTCTTTATTGTTAAAGTTTTGTCACCAAACTTATATTCACCTTCACCATCAACAGAAATTGTCACATCTTTGTTTTCTTCATCTACTTGTTTTCTGCGAGGTATCGGTTCAACAATTTTATCATCCGCATAAAGCCAAAGAGCAGTTGCGAGTGATTTCGTTGTACCATTTTTTTGCGTAATATTAGTTTCTAAAAACTCATAAAGTTCGTTAATTTTTTTAAAATCATAGTCTAAATCAAGCATTTGTACATATTCATGCAAAAATCTTAATTTTGCAGGCTTAATAAGTTTTCTGTATTCCGAAGAAATAATTTTATCACCGTCAAAAACTTTACTTCTTAAAGGTTTTAAATATTCTTCAATAATCTCATTGTCATTATTTGCATTTACAGCTAAGATATTCAGCGCATCTTTTACATTTTCATTAATTTTTTCTAATGTCGGAATAACATTCAGTCTTAAATAATTACGTTTATAAGCTGTATTTGAGTTTGAAGAATCATTATTCGGAGAAAGATTGTGTTCATTACAATAATCAACAATTTCAACCCTTTTTGTTTTTAATAACGGTCGATAAAAATATTTTCTTCTTTCTGAAATACCTTTTAAACCAACAATACCCGTACCTTTAATAATGCGATATAAAACAGTTTCCGCGTTATCATCTTTGTTATGAGCCGTAAAAACAGCATCCGCGTCAAATTCTTCAAACGCTTCTTCAAAAAATTCATAACGAGCAATTCTCGCATCATTTTCAGTTTTCTTTAAACCTTTTGGCGCTTCTTTTAAGTAAAACTCAAACCCTTTACTGCTTGCAAAAATTCTGCAAATTTCTTGTTCTCTTAAAGATTCTTCACCGCGCCAATTATGATTAAAATGCGCTGCAACAACTGTCATTTCTAAAAAATCAGGCAATTGTTTAAGTTCTGATAAAATATTTAAAAGACACATGGAGTCATAACCTCCCGAGAAACCAACAATAATTGTTTTATCTTGAAGATTATATTTTGTAATAAAATCCGCAACCCTTTGGGTTACCGCGTCCATACGCCCTCCAATTACCCCATTCTTCTGACTTTTGCTTGAATACCATGTCTAATTTCAACCGCATCCACACCTAATTGGTCAAGCACCTTCATAGCCAAAGAATCAGGTTCTTCGGTTATTGCAATCAATAAATCAACTGCTTCAATTTTTTGTTTGTTAGATTTTTTAGCTAAAAGCCAAGCTCGTTCTAAAACTTTTTTTGCACGATTTGTAAAAACAATTTCTTTATCAAAATATTCGTTACCGTATCCTACAAGTCCCTCAACAACAAGTCTTGCATCTTTCATATTGATTTCTAAATCATTAAGAACTTCAAACGCAATGCTTGTGCCTTCTGCAATAAGCCCAAGCAAAAACATTTCAGTCCCTACAACATTTCTGCCGATTCTTCGAGCTTCTTCTTTTGCAAGTTTCATAATTGTAAGTACTTCCGGCATCTGCTTTTCAATCGGCTTCAATATATCTTCTGATAGTTTTTCTGAATTTATACCAAGCGATTTAATAATATCATAAGCTAAGCCTTTTTTGTTCTTTAAAACGCTTAGAACTATATGTTCAGGAGTGATAACCGAAGAGCCCAATTCTTTTGCAGTCTGCAATGCTGAATTCATCATAAAAAATGCATTCGGTGTAAATATAATTTTCTTATCTTCATATTCAGCTTGCCTTGATTGTTGTTCTGCAAGTTTTTGTTCAAAATTTTGCGCATTTAAACCAAACTTATTAATTGTTTGAATAAGTTCAGGACTAGCGTTTTCTAAAATCGACGCCATTATCTGTTCCGTACCCAAAATTTCATAACCGGCTGCAGATAATTTTGAAACAGCACCCTCTAAAACTCCAGACAAAGCTTCGCCTTCATAAACAGCTTCAAAACTGCTTTTCTTTTCATCTTCATCAATAGCCTCAGGATGTTCTAAACGCTTAATTTTCTTTTCTACAAGCTTTGTCAAAATATCTTTTGAGTTGTATGTATTAAAATCAAAACTCGATAAAATAGTCTGAATATTAGAGTTCTTGTCGTTCAAAACTGACAAAAACAGATGTTCAAAAAGAATATTATTGTTTCCTGATTTGTTTGCCAAATCAAGAGTATGTTTCAAGATTTCTTTGAAAGAGTGGCTAAAAGGAATGTTTTCAACGTTTTTAGAAGTTTTGACAATATACTTATCGACTTCTTTTGCCATTGCTTCAGGCGTCACTCCATACATTCTAAAAAGCTTTAAAGATACGCCTTTTGCTTCATTCACAAGTGCAAGCAACAAGTGTTCGGGCTTAACTTCTGAACATCCCATTTCTTTTGCAAGTCTTTGCGCTTCGCTTACTACATTAACCGCTCTTTCAGTGAATCTTTCAAACAAAACTATTCTTCCTCGTCTTCTTCATCTTCTAATGATTCGATGTAGTTACAAACTCTGTTGAATTCGTCTTCATCTTCTATGCTTTGGAAGTAACCTTCAGCATCTTCACCTTCACCTTCTTCAACATATTCCATGATGATAACTTCTGCATCTTCATTTTCAGCATCTTCTAGCGGAAGCAACAAAGCATAAGTTTTGTCTTCAAAATCAATTACATCATAAATTTCACATTTTGTTGAAACACCATCTTCATCTGTAATTTCTACGTAGTTTTCTAATTCTTCGCTCATAATCATTTCCCTAAATATTGTTCTAGTATCACACAGGCACTTTCCATATCGACAAGTCCCTTATTTTTTCTGAAATCTATCTTCCTACTACGAAGCCTTTCTTCTGCTTCTTCGGAAGTTAGTCTTTCATCTTCTAATATTATATCAAAACCAATTAATTTTTGTGAAAAATCTTGACAATCTTTTGCCTGCCCGCCAAAAGTTCCGTCCATGTTGATTGGAACACCTACAACAATTTTTTCTACTCGATTTTCTTTAGCGATTTTTACAATTTCCGCAATCGCTTTTTCTTCCGGGACTCTTGAAATAAAAGAATGCGGAGTAGCTATAACCTGCAAATAATCGCTCAGCGCAATTCCAATTCTTTTTGTTCCGACATCAAGTGCCATCACTTTATGCATTATTCAACCCACCTTGCTTCAATACTTGATATTATCATATCGAGTTGCAAAAGCTGAAAATCGTCAGTTCTCGGTTGCATTCTCTTTTCAAACACGTTAGCGGTTTTTCTTTGATTTTTCAAAATATAACGTTTACCGATATAATATTCGTAAATACTTTTTCTTATAATATTTGTTAAGAATGCATAATTAGAACCTAGAGAATAGAAAACTTCTGCTAACTCTTTGTCGCCTTTTAACATTCTTAAATACGCTGCAATATTAAATGTTATCAGTTTATAAGCAAGCTCTTTTGCCGTATAAATACTATCAAAATTGTCTGCAATGTATTTATCCAAATCTACATCAAAATTATTTGATTTATACTTTTCAGACAAATTATCTATAAACACCTTAAACTCTTCAGATGTAATTTCATCAAAAAACCAATTTTGCACATAATCACTCAAACATAGTTTGTCTATATCTTTTTGATTTAACTCGCGTTTTTCTAAATACAAATTAGGTTTTTCTGCCTCAACATCCAATAAAATACTTTGCCAACAAACAAACTCATAAGGAATTGGCTCATTATTAGCATGAGAACCGGCTTCTGCTTGCTCTATTAAATATTTTGCCACTCCGGCATTAATTTCATATTTTTCTTGATAATTATAAAATTTATCAACAATTTTGATAAAATCACGTTCGTTCATTGAATTAAATCCAAACGAATCCAAAATTCCGTAACGAGGATTTGTAACAATTGCCAAAAATTGCAAGGTACGATTTGCCCTGATTCTAGAGAATACAATTCCCATGTTGCCATGCCCGTCAGGGAAAGAAACATAAACCTTATAAGGCTTAGATTCTTTTAAGATACCTTTGTAGAATTCTTCTGTATTATCAACACGAATTCCTGACATTTTCAATTCAGAAACAGCTTTATTTATTCTGCCCTGCAAATCTTCAGATGCAAACTTCTTAGCACCTTCTAAAGCATGGTATGCAAGCTGTGATTTTGAACGACCTAAAATGTCGAGCGCAACGTTACCAACTTCTGTCCCTATATAATATAAGAAAACCGGTATTAAAATATTTGCTAAAGCATCATTTGCATAATCTTCTTCTAAAGACTTAATCAAAATAATTTTATCTTCATCACTAATTGCACTCATAAAATCCATAAAATCAATTTGTGCTTCTGGATTCATAATTGCAGTGTCTAAAAGTTGTTTTGTTTCTTTATTTATTAATTCATTGAACTGCTCAAAATAGCCACTAATTACATCGTAATCAATTTTATTACCCAAATCTTTAAGCATGTTAAAAGCAATCATTTTGATATGGTCACCATATTCAGGTGACTTTATCACGTTCCACAATTCATTATTTAGGGTTTCTTTTTCTATTAATTCAGTTAATAACCAACAAATAATTAATGCTTTTTGTTCTGACGCATTAATAAGTTCTTTTATTAAAATATCAAGAACAGTTTTCTTATCTTCAATCATCTTCAAATCGGTAATCAATGATGAATTTGGTTGAGATGATGTAGAAAGTGCTGAAATAGTAGCAAGTATTTCCGCCTTAATCTGAATTTTATTCATAAAAACCCTCTTTTATCTTATTTAAAAACTCTCCAACAAGCCAAAAAACCAACTCTTGTTATAAAGAATTGTACCTTAAAAAATTGCTTTGTGCAATCTCATAGAAGTTCTAACTATTCAAACGAACGACTTGAAATCATTAAACATGATTTCATAAAACTAAAAATAAACTATTGATGAATTAAATTTCTGCATTTTTGCCTTACGGCTTGAACCCCCACCCGAAAATCTAAGTTTCGCAATGCTCAACTTGATTTTCTACCCTCCCCCTTGAAGAGGGTTAATGCAAGACTCGTTTATTTATTTGATATAAAAAAATTAAGTGAACGACTTTAGGTCATTCCCTCTCCGAGGGAGAACGGATTTTCGGTAGGGCGTAAGCCCGTAAGAGCAAATAACATGGAAATAACAAGAAAAATCCGTAAGGATTTGTTGTTATTGGAATGTTATGCTCG
>CAKVGS010000024.1 GCA_934747335.1 uncultured Candidatus Melainabacteria bacterium | reverse complement strand
ATGATTTACGGCACATTCGGGCAAAAACTTTAGGATTTGAAGACGATTTTTGATAAATTGTTACATTTCTTCATAATGTCTTAAAATTTGCAAAACACAAAACGACCTTCCAAATATTTGGAAGGTCGTTTTAATTAATCTGATTAAGTTAAAAACTAAACTAATTCAACAACATATTGAGCATTACGTTCAGCAATTTCAACCAAGCTTCTTGATACAGCCAACATAGAGATTTCTGAATCAAGTTTGTTTACGCAAGAACCGCAACCGATAGCAGAAGCGCCTGCTGCAAATGCCAAAGCTGCAGTTGTAGGGTTGATGCCTGTTGCTGTCATAATTGGTAATTCAATATTTCTTGAAAGTTCAATTGTATTAGAAATTGTTAATTCAGCTCTTTCAACCAAACCTCTTACGCCGTTTGAAGGAGCTTCGTTAGAGAAGTGGCCTTCTGTTTGGATTAGATCAACGCCTAAGTTTTCCAAATCACGAGCCAAGTCGATTTGTTCGCTGATTTCCAATTCGCCTGGGATTGTAACGCAGAAAAATACGTCATCACCAACTAATTCTCTTGTTCTTCTTGCAAGGCTAAGAACTTGAGAAGCTGTGAAAGTTTGACCTTTTTTGTATAAAGCATCAAAGTTACCAAGTTCAACAGCATCAGCGCCTAAAGCTACTGCGTGAGCCAATTCTTGTGGTTCTACTGAAGAAACGAACAAAGGTAATTCAGTCATGCTTCTTGCCATTGCAATAATATCAGGGTTAGCACAAATATCAATAGCGCTTGCGCCTGAGTTTGAAGCTGATTTAACAACTTTTTTAACGCTTTCAACGTCAAAATTATCAATACCTGCAATAATTTTTACTGCTCTTTTTTCAGCTAAAGCTCTTTTAAAACTTTCAATTCTTGACATATTTTTCTCCTTTTGTGTCGATTGTGATATAACATCGTGTTCATTATACATTAAAATTTGAAAACTGACAATACATATCCTTTGAAATCAAGCAAGACTAATTGTTTTGAGAGATTAAATTTGTCAAAATTTTAATAAACAAGGAGGCGTTATGACCAATAAAATAATTCCCGCAATTTTACTTATATTCATATCTTTGCCTGCATTCTCTTTTGGAAAAGTCGAAAAAAATCCTGTGACAATATACGAAAAAATTAATCCCGCAATAGTTACCGTGGATTCTCAAATCCAAGACGGTTTGTCATGCGGAACAGGCTGTATTATTGATAAATCAGGTGTAATTCTGACAAGCGCGCATGTAATTGATATTGGAAATACTGTTGTAGTAACTATGAGCAACGGTCAAAATTACGACGCCAAAGTTTTAAAACACCTTGGTGACAATAAAGACATCGCACTCCTTAAAATTGACGCAAAAAAAGATTTAAAAACAGTAAAACTGGGCGACTCAGCCAAAGTCAAAGTCGGTCAAAAGGTATTGGCAATTGGCAACCCGTTCGGATTTAGCGGAACATTGACCCAAGGAATAGTGTCAAGAATAGATTACACAAAAAACAGAATTCAAACAGATGCAGCGATTAACCCAGGTTCATCAGGCGGCCCACTTTTAAATACGAATGGGGAAATTATCGGAATAAATCAGGCGATTTATAATCCTGATAATAACATTTCTAATATTGGAATTGGATTTGCAACTCCGATTAATTTAGTTAAAGAGTATTTAGAAGCCAATGATACTACGTTTTAGTTGTACATGCAGGTGAATAATTATTAAAAACCCAAATGCCTCAGTATTAACCGCAGTTTGAAAATCTTACGCTCCTGCAACTTTTAGCATATACCTCGTACAGTCCTTAGAATTGTGACTCATTTTAGCGATATTATAGCACTCGTCTACAACTCGTTTATACGCTTCTTTGTCTTCAAGATAACTTTCTATCTTAAAAATCAAATCAGAAAAATCTTCATAAAAAGGCAAATGTCCGTCAAATAATGCAAGCTCTTCTCTAAAATCACTCAGCATTAACCTTTTACAAGCAACTGTTTGAAAGGTTCTGTAATTCAACGAGGAAATCCCTTGTGAATTCATATTGAAAACAATTTTCGCATTATTTATAGCTTTTGCCATATCTTCCTCATTATCAATAAATCCTTGATAACAAAGAGTAATTAATTCAGGGTATTTAGAACGCTTTTTAGCATCCTCAAAATGTCTGTCTATTGCGTACCAAGCAATTTTCAAATTCGGAAGTTTTGTTATAAGTTCTTCAAAAAAGCTTAAACGATAATCCGTATCAAGTCTACCTGCGAACATTACATCAAATTCCGGCTCAACACTCATATCTTTATAAATCTCGAAATTTACAAAGTGAGGTAAGTAGTTTATGTTCTTAAAATTTTCATATTCGGTTAGAACTTTGTCCCAATAAAAAGTATAATTATCATCATTCTCTAAATATGGAAGATATTTTTCCCATTCTGGTCCTGAAGCCTTACTTCTTATATCATCTGAAAAATAATTCAAAGAGCGCCAAGGCAAGTTATTATCAATTTTTATTTTAAGCCCCGAAAAATCATATCCCGTAATAAAATCATAGCTATCGTTTAAGTAATCATTCAGATTCTTGTCAAACAATTCATCAAAAACTTTGACTTCACAATCATTTTGTCTAAAACCATCAATAATACTACTTGTCGTTAGTCTGCCACCAATACTTATCGGTAATATCGCTAAAATCTTCTTATTTTTCATACACACTACATTCTAACATTTTTAGTCTACCTTTACAAGGTGATATTAATTGAGTATACTTAAGTTATGCGCTTGTAGCTCAGTAGGATAGAGCGGAGGTTTCCTAAACCTTGTCTGCCGTGGGTTCGACTCCCTCCAGGCGCATATTTTAAAAGCTTGGATACGAGAAACCGTCTCACGCATCAAGCAAAGCTTGATGGGTTCTTACCTCTCACAAAACGTGACATTTAGTCACCTTTTGTTCGGCAGAGTCTCCAGGCGCATATTTTAAAAGCTTGGACACGAGGAATCGTCTCACGCATCAAGCGAAGCTTGATGGGTTCTTACCTCTCACAAAACCAAACAACAATTTCTATGAAAAATCTTGATGAAAAATACATGCGCATGTGTTTCACACTTGCAAAAAAAGGAAAAAATAACGTTAGACCAAATCCGATGGTCGGTTGCGTTGTATTAAACAAAGACGGGAAAATAGTATCAAAAGGTTACCATAAAAAATATGGCGAAAACCACGCGGAACGTGACGCATTGCTTAAGCTTAAAAATAATGAAGCAGAGGGTGGAACACTATACGTTAATTTGGAGCCATGCTCCCATTATGGCAAGACTCCGCCGTGTGTAGATTTAATAATTGAAAGAAAACTCAAAAGAGTTGTAATTGGCATGAAAGATGTCAATCCGAAAGTTGATGGAATAACAAAATTACACGATGCAGGCATTGAAACAAGTTTTATTTTGGAAAAAGAATCAAAGTTTCTTAACCGCGTTTTTATAAAAAATATGACACAACACCTACCATACGTTGTATTAAAAACCGCCACAACAATGGATGGCAAAATTGCAACAAAAACCGGCGACTCAAAATGGATTACATCAACCGAATCCCGAAAAGAAGTCTACAAAATGCGTTCGGAATTCGATTGTATAATGACAAGCTCTAACACCGTTCTTGCCGATAATCCTAAAATGGAGCATAAAAACAAGTGTATTTTGGATAAAAATTCAAGAATCCGCAAAAACGCACAAATACTTGAACAAGGAAATATTTATATTGCAACAAAAGAAAATACTCCTCTAAAAGACGGTGAATTAGATTTAGAAGCCGTATTGAAACAATTGTACAAAAAAGGAATTTATACAGTTTTTGTCGAATGTGGCGGAACGCTTGCAGGGGCTTTAATTAAATCAAATTTGGCAGACGAAATTTATCAATTTATCGCACCTAAAATTCTTAATGATAACAATGCAAAAAGTTGTTTTGACGGCGACCATATAGAAAAAATCTGTGACACAAAAAACTTTTCTATTTATGATGTAAAAAAGGTCGGGCCTGACGTTTTAATTAAAAGCACACGCAGTTTATAACTACAACTTGTCAAATTCGCGCTTAATTTCCTGAATATCTTGCCACATAAGCCATTTTGGACTTCCTTTTGTACGAGCATCGTTTCTTAGCAAATACGAAGGATGAAATATCGGCATAAGTTTTGCGCCATGTACCTTATCATCCCCATCAAACCATTTGCCTCTAATCCTTGTAATTCCGCCAACATTGCCTAAAATAGATTGCACGGCAACATTTCCGCAAAGCAAAATTATTTTCGGATGAATAATGTCAATCTGTGCCTTCAAATACTCCCAACAAGCCTCTTTTTCATCAGGTAAAGGGTTGCGATTATCTGGCGGACGACATTTTATTGTATTACAAATATAAACATCACGCTTGCGCGATAAACCGACAGACTCAAAAATTCTGTCCAAAAGCTGTCCCGCTTTTCCGACAAAAGGTTTTCCCTGCTTGTCTTCATTAAACCCCGGAGCTTCGCCTATAAGCATAAGTTTTGGATTAGGAACACCATCTTCAAAAACAACATTTGTACGAGTTTCGCCCAATAAACATTTGTGGCATGCCAAACATTTTTGTTTGATTGTTGCGAGTTCGTCGTACACCTTTTTCTCTCCATGTTGTTGTTAATTGCGAATGTTTGATGTGGAATGGAAAATGGAAAATTATTTTAAATATTATTTTTGATGTAGGGTGCAATTTTTTGCACCAAAAAACATTATAAATCAGAAGGTACAATTGAAAATTTTAAAACAATTTTCCATCTTCAACTTTCCATTTTCAATTTATTCAGGCTTGTATCAACTCCTTAACCTTATTTCTTTGAACCGTTGCCTTTTTGGTTCGTGGTAAGGCCTGTTTAAGAACATTGATATTAATTGGACGTTTGTACGGTGTTAAACGCTGAGAAAGTCGTTTAACCTCGTCTTTCATCATCTTATCCAAAGTCGTATCGTCATATTTTGCTTTAAGTTCTTCTGTCGGAACAACAACTGCTGCGATATCTTCAGTACCGTCTTTTGCCCCTCCTTCACGAGAAACACCGAATACGCAAACTTCTGCAAACAAATCACTTTTTTCTAAAACTGATTCAACTTCTTCAGGGAAAACTTTTTTACCGCCTGAAAGCACAATCATATTTTTCAAACGACCTGTGATATAAACTCTGCCTTTATCATCAATTCTGGCTTTGTCGCCTGTGTGAAACCAACCGTCTTCGTCAATTGCTTGTGCAGTAAGTTCAGGTTGGTTATGATATCCCTTCATTACGGATGGGCCTTTTAAAAGTAATTCACCAGATTCTTTGTCAATTTTTGCTTCATAGCTTGGTAATGGTTTACCAACAGAGCGCAAATCTCTATTACGTTCAATGTTAATAGTTGCGATAGGACTTGTTTCTGTTAAACCGTAAACTTCATATACTTGAATACCGACTCTTTGGAAAAATTTTGCAACACTTACGTCAAGTGGTGCGCCACCTGACATGCAACCTTTAAAAGCACCACCAAAACAGTTATGTATTTTTCTAAACATAATTTTTTTCATCCAAATAAAAGGAATGAATTTTGCAAAATGATAGAGAATCGGAAACATTTTTTGAGAAAATTTAGAAGTGTTCTTCATTTCTGCTTCCAAGCCTGTTTTAAGCAATTTTAGAAAAGCAGGTACAACAATCATAAAATTAATTTTTCTATCACGCATGATGTTTAGAATGTCTTTTGGTTTTAAATTATGTGTATAGTAAACAGAAAAACCTAAATTTAAGAAAGTTGTAAACCCAACTGTCATTTCAAACAAATGATTCATAGGTAAAATAGATAAAATTCTTATATCACCTTTTGGAGGTAAAATTTTATCAAATTCAACTTTTAAATCGTTCAACTGTGCCAACATATTTCCAAAAGTAGTTTCAACGCCTTTTGGTTTGCCTGTTGTTCCAGAAGTATAAATAATGAAAACAGTTGACTTGCTTGAACGATGACGCCATTTGCAAGTATAGTTATTTGGAATTGTGTAGATACTTTGCAAATCATCATTTACAGGATGTTCATCCATTACAATAATATGTTTTAAGGATGGTAGCATTTTTTGTAATTCTAAAGCTTTGTCAATATAAGATTGAGATACAAGCATTACTGAAGGCAAGCAGTCAGAAAGTATTGATTGAAGTTCATATTTTGTCAACTTAATATCCAAAGGAACTGTAATTAAACCTGAAATTACAGACGCAAAAACACAAGCGCCATATTCAGGTTTTGATTCTGAAAGAATAGCAAGTTTTTCGCCTTTTTGAAGTCCCAAATCGTTCATCAAATAAGCCGCAAGTCTTCTTGACATTAAGCCTAAACCGTCATAAGTAAGCTCTTTCCAACCAAATTGAGTTTTCATACCTAAAGCAATTTTGCGTGAATAATGGTTTGTTCTATCTTCTAATAACGACAATACGTTGCTTTCACGTTCTTTCATACATCCCTCCTGACCATCAGCCTTATAGATATATGTATTATACCAAATCATATAAAATTGGTGTATATGTCTTAATAAAATTTAACTTAGTAGAAAAGGATATTTTAAAAAACTTTTTTTATTACAAAATAATTCTTACTTTTTCTTCTTTGAAAAAGCAAGAAGAAAAAGTAAGCAAAAAGAAGAAACTTTCATTGTTTTCTACAACCTTGCGGTTGTTAAATCAAATGGATATTGCGGGTGAACCCGCACTCTTTCGCTCGCTAAAAACGCTCGCGGCGCGAATGTCGACCATTTATTTAGTAGGGAAAAAATTGTGAAATTTTTCATAAAATCTCATTCAGCTTTTAGCTTGCAACTATCCAACTTGTTTGATGGTTGCAACAATCTTTCCAATCAAAATCAAATCCATAACAGATTTTCCGCCAATTGTGCGAACTCGATACTCAGGATTATCCGATTTAATAATAATTTCATCCAAATTCTTGGAAAGTCTTTTTACAAAGAATTCACCGTTATAACAAAAAACATAAATTTTATTGTCTTGTATTTGATTGCCTGACCAATGCTCAACAATAAGTTTATCGCCATTGTCAATCGTAGGCGCCATGCTGTTTCCCGCTGCATTAATCATTGAATACAATTTGTTTTTGGAATATCCGCTAATCATTGAAGTTGAAATCGGAAGTTTGGTTTTTTCGCTGGAAAATACAATGCTACCGTCACCACAGCTTGCAAAAACATCTGTGTAATAATCAATATATGTAATGTCATCAGGCATTTCGCCAAACATACTTATATTGAAAAACTCCTCAACCTTCTTTAATTCGCTAACAGTAACTTCACTCTCATTCTTGATTCTATTGCTGATTGTCTGACGAGTAATTCCCAAAGCGTCAGCCAACATAGACTGATTAACAGCCATGCCAACCCTTTTGGATAGTATAGATAACAATTCGTCAAGTTTCATGTTTCACCATTTGCAAATTAACGCTTGACACTTGTATCATATTATCTTACAATAAGATACAAATGTAAGCTTATATCTGATATTTAAGCATATATTTCCAATTATGTCAAATAGCAAGGGAAGAGGATTTTAATGGATTACAGGTACAATGTTTCATGTTGTGAAACAACGTCAAAGATTTGGACACCAACCGCGATAGATTGTTACAAACTCGGCTGTCGATGTTCTGTGTGCAATTTGCACAAAGCGTATTTTGAAAACAGTATTTTCAAATGCAAGATGAAAGAAACTGTGATTGAACTTGTAAGAAAACTTGGCGTACCGAATATTATTGAAGAAGAAGGAGCAGAAGATGAGTAGACGTCATTTAACAAGCATATTAAACGGTAAAAAGGGCGGAAGACCAAAAGCCGATTTTTCACTCAGAGTAGAAATTCCTGAAATCAATTTTGTTATATTAACACCAAAACAGTATAATTCTTTAATTGAAAAATACGGTTATACTTTGATTGACAAAGCATTAAAGATTTTAGAAAACTGGTTGACGGTAAGCCCAGAAGGCGGTAAGTATCGCGGTAAAAATAATTATGCGCATTTTCGCTCGGACGGTTGGGTTATCAATATGGCAAAAAGAAAAGATTTTGATTAAAACGATTTAAAATTTACAAAGTGTCACACTTTATTGAATAATAAAACTATTTAAGCTATTCTAAAAACTGTGGTAGATTATTTGGGAAAATCAAATGGAAAAAGGTTTTGTAGAGAATGGCTTTATTATTGATTTAAGCAATGCTAAAAATACAACTCAGCTTGTGTTTGAGCTTAGTTCAATTATGGAGCATCCTGATGTAAAAGGAAAAAATATTTGTTTAAAATTAGGAAGTTTAGATTTAAAACAATCTCAACTTTTGAGTATTAAAGCTTTAATCGAATCAATGGACGCATCAATTGCTTTTATTGACACAAATTCCGAGCAGACAGAAGCTTCTGCCGTAAGCTTGGGAATAATTGTTTCAGAGGTTGCAGACAATGTAGAGCCGGCAGTAACTTGTGAACCTGACGAAAATCTTAAGGAAGAAGAAGTTGTTGTAAAAACAGAAGTTGATGAACCACAAGAAGCTGTAACTGTTGAAGAAAACAAAACAGTTGAAGTTCATGCAGATATTCCGACATCTTCAAGCCCAATTGCAACTACTGAAGGTATTGAAGATATCTATGAAGAAGAAACTACTCAAGAGTTATCAGAAGTAATTCATGCTGATACTTTCGGCACTGATTTTGAAACTCTTGCTACAAACGAAGGTTTAATTAAAAATGAAGACGCAAGCAAATACATTCTTCTTGATACTGGTGATGTTTTACCTCAAGGCGCAGAAGAAAACACCGTTAACACAGAAAGCTTGCCAACTCTTTATATAAACCAAACTTTACGCTCAGGTCAAACTGTTAGCTATGAAGGTAATATTTTGATTATCGGCGACGCTCACCCGGGTAGTGAAATCGTTGCAACCGGTGACATTACAGTTTGGGGTATATTAGGCGGTATCGCTCATGCCGGTTCATTAGGTAATGTTACAGCTAAAGTTAGAGCATTAAAATTAAACGCAATTCAATTAAGAATTGCAGGTCTATACGCTAGAAGAAATGACACATTGAATGTACCTTACGTTCAAAAAACAAATGAGTTTACACCGGAAGAAGCTCAAATTGAAGAAGGAAAAATAGTAATTTATAAAAAATTAAGGAGAGATTAATGACTGGTCGAGTTATAGTAATTACATCAGGAAAAGGCGGAGTAGGAAAAACTACAACAAGTGCAAACATAGGAACGGCACTTGCTAAAGCCGGTTATAAGACTGTTCTTATTGATACAGACTTGGGACTTAGAAATTTAGACCTGTTACTTGGTCTTGAAAATAGAATTGTTTACACAATCGTTGACGTTATAGAAGAACGTTGCAAACTTAAACAAGCGCTTGTAAAGGATAAAAAGAATCCGAATCTTTCATTGCTTGCAGCTGCTCAAACAAGAGATAAAACAGCGGTTAATGCAGAACAATTAAAAGGCATTTGTGACACTTTAAAAGAAGAAAATGATTTTGTTCTTGTTGACTGCCCTGCGGGTATTGAACAAGGTTTCCAAAACGCAGTAGCAGGTGCAAGCGAAGCAATCGTTGTTACAACTCCAGAAATGTCTGCAATCCGTGACGCAGATAGAATTATCGGGCTTTTAGAATCAAAAGAAGAAATTACTAGTTACAAACTTCTTTTAAACAGAGTTCGTCCGAACTTAATCAAAAACAACGAAATGATGAGCGTTGATGATGTTGTAGAAATTCTTTCTTGTCCGCTTATCGGTATAATTCCTGAAGATACAGGAATTATTACATCTACAAACAAAGGTGAGCCTATCGTTAATGACGAAAACGCGCTTGCAGGTAAAGCTTACAGAAACGTAGCGCAAAGAATTTTGGGTGAAGAAGTTCCTTTCTTGGATTTGGATGAGCCAAAAGGAATTGTAGCTAAAATTAAAAATGTTTTTGCAAAATTGAAAGCGAAGGTGTAGAATGGGGCTTTTCACAGATATTTACAATACCGTGGCTAAGTTCTTCCGCCCGCAAGAAGAACAGGGCGACGCTTCTAAATCAGTAGCGACCAACCGTTTGAAACTTGTTTTAATGCAAGACAGGACTAATTTGACACCAAAAATTTTGGAACAAATGCGCGGAGAATTGATAGATTTACTTTCTCGCTATGTTGAATTAGATAAAGAACTTCTAGAACTTAACTTTGAACACGAAGGCGACCAAGTTGCTTTGATGCTTTCAATTCCTGTAATTAGAGCAAAAGATGAAGAAGAAATCGAAGCTACTTTAAAGGCTGAAGCTGAAAAGTTAGAAGCTAAAGCTGAAGAAATTAAAGAATCTGCCGAATCTGATGAAGAAGAAGCTGATGAAGAAAATTCAGACGAAGAAGCTAAAGACGAAACATCAGAAGAAGCAACAGAAAGCGAAGACGCAGAAGTTTCTGAAAATGAATCGGATGCTCCGCAAGAAGTTAAAGAAGAAGAAGTTTAAATAATAAATTTGAGAATAAAAAAAGCTGTTCATAAATGAACAGCTTTTTACATTTTTTATTCAGGATTTAATCGTCCAACGAATCTCTAATGATTTGCGTTCTTACTGCCTTAATTTTAGCTTTCAAGAAATCGCTTGTTTCAGCTTTTTCAAGTTTGTTGAGAACTTCCATCTTGTCAGAAAAAGAATAATCATCCTCTTTAACAAATTTGATTTTGTGTAGCAGCCTGTCGTTAACGTTATAATCGTTTTTAGCAATTAATTTATCAGCTTCAGGCATCATTTGATCTTTTGGCAAAAGATGCATATAACTTGCCAAATGTTCTTCGACTTCAGGCAAAACATATTTTTCCGCAATTCTATAAAATCTTGCTAACACATCTGAATTAATTTTTCCTTTTGGAATATCCAAATCATCAATGCTTGCTTCATTTTTTAAGCGTTCTTTTGATAAAAGAGGTATTTCATTCATCAAAACGGTTTGAGTTATCGGATCATTTCGTTTCATCAATATTTCAAAATATTTTTCTGCCGATTTTTCATCAAGATACTTAAGAGCATAGGCAATACCTTCGTCCGCAAAAGAATTATTGAATGCCAAGCATTTTTCTACATGTTTATTTTTATTAGGCAAGTGTTTAATGCTTATAGCAAGTCCTGCTTCACGTTGGCGCTTATCTAAATTATCATATTTGTATAGAAATTTGCTCCATTCTAATTCTCTAAATGGCTTAGGCGTTTGCTTAATTTTACGCAATACGTATCTTGCAGTAGCACTTTCATTTTTGACTCTGTTTACAACTCTAACACCACCCGGATCAATACTGTAATCATATAGTTTATTGTGACCATTGCCGCCTTTAAACTCATCTGTCGTTTTGTATCCAAAATCATATTCGTCCACTATTCGACGAGGAGGTTCTACATTTTTATCAATAAATTTATCAACAAAGAAACCGCTATTGATATCACCAAAATAGAATTTACCTCTTTGAGTATAAATTCCGTTTTGTTTTTTCCAAGTTGCAGAAATATTTAATTCCGCATCTGTGCCATGACTCTTGTATTTGTGCCATTCGGGAGTTCTGTCTACGACATGAAAAACTTTAAAACAAAGTTCTTCACCGGTATTTTTATCTTTTACTCCGTCTAATTTAAAAGCTTTTTTGTATTCTCCTGCGCCCAAAAACTTGATATCAAAAGGAGAATCTTCGTCAAGCATTCCATACTTTACAAACATATCTTTCAATGTTTTTACTACCGCTTCAGGTCTTCTATTTTTGTATTCCGAATTTGCGGATTGTATAGATGGTACAAAATCTCTAATAGTATTCGCAGCTTGTGCAAATGTAGAATAAATTTCTTTGATTGCTGCTTCTTTTCCGACTTTTGGAAGACTGTAAAACATCACTGGCGGAAGTTCACCAAGATAAGTATTTGTAGGTTTTGTGCGATTTAGCATTGCACAAATGTCTTTTTTACCATCAATGAATATATGACGGCTTAATTTTTTCGTAACTCCTTGAAAACTCGTACGATTGTTGTTTGTTGTATTAATTGGAATAATTTGCATACACACCCTTTCAATATAGACTCCATAATTAATTAAAACACGTAAAAATAAAATTTGCCAGTTTGTAGTATAATTAAATATGATACGGAGTTTATTATGTTTGAAGATTTTAATGAAGTTATATGTTTAGGAATGGGTGGTTCTTACTCAGAAATTGCAAAAGACAAGCTGTTTAAAGCGTACGATTTATTTTTATATCAACGCTCTTTAACTTCTATAAAAGAATGTATAGAATATGTTGATATTAACAGCAATGCAATAGCGATTTTGCCTGTTGAAACAACCTATAAAGGAATTATCCGTGAAACAATAGATAATTTGATTCAAACAAAAAACCAAAATATACAAATACTGGCAGAAACAATTATTCCCGTAAATGATTGTATTTTGTCAAAAACTACCGAATTTTACAGCTTGACAGGCTTGATTGCAAATCCGAATGCTTTAGGAAAATGTAAAACTTTTGTCAAAGACGAAATGCCAAGACAATTAAATATTGTCGTTGCAGAAAGTATGGATGATTCAGCAAGACTTTTGAGCAATTATAATTTAACCTACTCAATCATTGGAACACACAAAACAGCAGAAATCTACAACTTAAATGTTTTGAAAGAACATATTGAAGATGATAAAAATAATAAACGCAGATTTATTGTAATCGGAGATGCCAAAACTAAGCCAACAGGCAAAGATAAAACAAGTTTGGTTCTGTTCTTGGAAGATAGACAAGGAGCTCTATTAGATATTGTACAAGTTTTTGTTAAATATCATATCAACATTACACAAATAAATTCTAAAATGATGAATGATAATGCTGCCGAACAAGCCGTGTTTATCGATTTTGACGGCCATGAAAATGACGAAATCATTAAACAATTGCTTGCAGAACTTGAACCGCTTTGCCAATGCTCAAGAGTTATCGGCTCTTATGCAAAGTTTTAGTATAGCTCTAATTTAAAATAACCTTAAAACTTTATTGAACAGAAGAACTTATACATTATTTTTGTTAATTTTTCATTCTTTTGCATAGCTTCAATCATCTCAGTTATTAGCTCTTCTTGGGGTAGAAAACTTTCAAACATAAAAATATCACAAGGTTTAACATCCAAAACTTTTAAAATCTTGTCCAAATTTTCAGCAGTCGGATAATACTTGCCAACCTCAATGTTGCTAATACTTGAGGTTTCAACATCAATCAATTCAGCGAGTTTTTCTTGCGTAAAGTTTTTACTCTTCCTAATTTCTTGCAATCTTTTTCCTAAAAGTTTTTTGATATTCATATTTTATCCTTATTTCTCATATTATTGGATAAAATATACTTTTGTTTAACGATGTAAAACTCGTAAAAACGTATTGATTTATGATGTTTTTCTAGTATATTATATAAGTATTACAATATATTTTTATATTTTTAAATAGTTATACTACAAGTTGAGATTATGTATAAAGAAATTTTAATAGATGTAATTTTAAGAAATGAAGACGAACCTCGTACTGTTTTGAGCAGGGTAATTTCAAAGTACAAAATTTTATATATTTTGTTTGAAAGATTTATAGTTTTAAAAATAAAAAATAGGGGTAAAGATTTTGAATAAGTTAGCGCCTCAAATTGATTTAGTTTATTTATGGGTTGATAGCAGCGACATAGAATGGCAAAAGAAAAAAAGATTATATGAAAATTATGCTAAAAACCGTAGTGAAGATGCAATTTCTAATTGCAGATTTATTAACAATGAAGAATTAAAGTATTCTCTACGCTCGGTAGAACAAAACATTCCTTGGATTAACAAAATCTATATTGTTACTGATAATCAGGTTCCGACTTGGTTAAACACAAACAATCCGCAAATAGAAATAATAAACCATGAAGATATTATTCCAAAAGACAGACTTCCTTTGTACAACTCTTGCGCGATAGAAACAAGAATACCTTTCATCAGAAATTTATCCGAACAATTCATTTATGCAAATGACGATATGCTATTTTGGCAGCCTGTCGAACCGAATTTTTTCTTTAAAAATAACAAGCCTGTTTATATTGCAGGTAAACGAATTCTGAATAAAAAATATAAGCATCTTTACGGATACACGGTAAATCGAGCTTATAAATTAATAAAAACTCGATATGGCGCGGATATTCCTCATTTTCCACACCACAATGCCGACCCTTATTGCAAATCATTATTTTTAGAATGCGAAAAAATATTTAAAGATGAGTTTGAAAAAACTCTCACACATAAATTTAGAGATTTTTCTGATATTCAGAGATCTATCGTTATGTATTATTCAATCGCACAAAATAAAGCTATATTGAAGCAAAACAAGTATAGTTTTATAGATTTTATTTTAAAGAAACCGCAACTTTCACTTGCTTTTGATATAACACTCCAAAACATTCGCAAAATAAAAAACGCAAATTGCAAATTATTGTGCGTAAACGATTCGCGTAAAACAACCAATGCTTCCAGAAAAGCTTTGAAGCGAATTCTTGAAGCAAAATTTCCCGAGAAATCGGCTTTTGAGAAGGTATGATATATGAAAGAAAAAGTTTTTTTGGTGTTTAATACTGCTGCATTTGGCGATGTACTGCTCTGCAATTCTCTATGCCAAAATATTCGCAAAAATTTTCCAAGTGCAAAAATTGTATTTATTGCAGACAAACCCTTTGAAGAAGTTGCAAAATATCAACAGGACGTTGACGAAGTTATAATTCTCGATAAAAAAGGAATTCATAAAGGAATAAAAGGCGTTGTAAAATTCATTAGAGAATTCCCGTACAAGCACGCGTTTTGTTCATTTCTTACATACAAAAACGGGCGTAATTATATGATTTCACTATTGCTAGGCACACAAAAAATTATAAGTCCAAAAAGTCTCTATGATGGCAATGTTCAGCTTGCTCACTCAATGTTGTTATCTAAATTAAGCGGTGTAAAAGTTGAAAACCTGCCTATCAGGTACAATGTACCTGATAGTTCAAATCAAAAAGCTGAAGATTTAGTACACAATACAGAAAATTATATTACTCTATGCTGCTTGAGTAAAAATCCTGAAAAAAATATGCCAACAGATGTTGCAATTAAGATTATTCAGGAACTAAATGCCAAAAATTATAATCTTGTTTTTGTTGGAGCAGGTAAAAAGGCTAAAGAATACGCAAAAAGTTTAGAAAAAACTAATTGTAAATTTATAAATTTGATTGATAAAACATCTGTTTCAGAACTCGGTGGAGTTTTAAAAAATAGCAAGTGCCTGATTAGCGTTGACACAGGAACAATGCACTTGGGATACGCAGTCAGCTGTCCTACCGTTGCAATTTTCTATCGCACAAATACCATTCCGATTTGGGCGCCAAATCCTGCTTTATACAACGTAAAGATAATTGGCGATGATTTTTCTGCCGAAAATATTTTGAAAAAAGCAATAGAAATTATAAAAGGATAAATCAGATGAATAATTTGTTTTTATTTAAAGATATTGATTCACACTATGTCATTAATTTTTTGGGTTTAAGGTTTAAAATTAAGCACAAATGTAATTTTTGTTATAACGAAGTTTGCAAATACGGGTTAACAACAGAGAAACGTTCTCCACGATTAATTGTTTCTTTGACCACATTTCCTGCAAGAATTAAATATGTTCACTACACAATAAACACTCTTTTAAACCAAACGCTAAAAGCAGATAAGGTTATTTTGTGGTTGGCAGAAGAACAATTCACAAATAAAGAAAAAGATTTGCCGAAAGATTTATTAAGATTAAAAAATTTTGGATTAACAATTTCTTGGTGCGAAGATTTAAAATCTTATAAAAAATTAATTCCCACAATCCAAACTTATCCAAATGACATAATTGTTACCGCAGATGATGATGTATTTTATGAACCTGATACGCTTGAGCATTTATATAATGCTTATTTGAATGATAAAAATAACATATACGCCAGACGTTGTTTGCAATTAAAATTTATAAACAACGAACTGAGCGGAGTTTCAGGTGCAAAGTGCGGTTATAAATCTAATTCTAATGCTAATTATTTTAATCAACAAATTGGAATGTATGCTTGTTTATATCCTCCACACAGTTTATACAAAGATATTACTAATATAAATAAAATCAAAACAACAATTCCCACACATGATGATGTTTATTTTTGGAGCATGGCAATATTAAACAGAACTAAAATTCAAGTGGTGGACGGATTTGATGCAAGTGCTTATCTTGTAGAAGGAACACAAAATTCAGCATTGAAAAATATTAATCAGAAAAACAATGCCGGTATTGCACTTAAAGACGCTTATAAAGTCATGATAAAAGAATATCCTGAAATATTGACAATTTTAAAAGAGGAATAATTGTTAAATGTTATAAATTTATTCGTTGAACATAGACTATTTTAAGGAAATAAAATGTTGACAATTAATTTTGTTTCCTATAATATAGATTTTGTCGCCGGTATAGCTCAACGGTAGAGCAACGGTTTTGTAAACCGTAGGTTGTAGGTTCGATTCCTATTACCGGCTTTTTTTAATAAGAGAGGTTCTCTTACAGCCCTTGTGGCATTTGCCTTTGTGGCGCAGGGACTCTGCCGAACAGAAGATTAAATATCTTTTATGAGAGGTAGCACTCCAAGGGGGTGAGTGGTTTCTGGAATATGCCTTTGTGGCGCAGGGGTAGCGCACTCCCTTGGTAAGGGAGAGGCCACGAGTTCAAATCTCGTCAAAGGCATTTTTAATGACAATTTAATATGGGTAGGTGGCCGAGTGGCTAAAGGCGACAGACTGTAAATCTGTTCACGAGAGTGTACGGTGGTTCGAATCCACCCCTGCCCAAATTTTTAATCCCAGTTAGCCGCTGGGATTTTTTAATGCTTGGGGTGATTCTCACCACCGTGGTGGTTCTTTCCTCCATTTGCTTATTTTAAACCACTAAAAAAAGTATATCTATACGAAAAACGTGACATTTAGTCACCTTTTTCTGCACGCAAACGGAGTCCTTACCCCTGCCAAGTTTAATAGACAACAAGAACCTTTGAGGAATATCTCAAAGGTCTTTTTTATGTCATAGCTTAGGTTTGAGCCGTCTAACCAAAAGTTCATTTATCCTAGAAACTACTTCCAGTAAGTATTTTATACTTATATTTACTTTTTCGGAATTGTTGTTGAAATTGGATATCTGACTTTCCAACAAACGGATATCTCCAGATAAATCTGCTTTCTTTCTCTCATAGGTTTCATTTATGAGAATCTTTACATATCTTAAGCTTGCTTCAAATTTGCCAACGTCAAACCATGTTCCTTGATGTATTGCAATAACTTAACATCTTCTACGTTTATTGCAATGCCAACCGAGTAAGCATAATTAACCGCTTCTTTTGTATCGTCAGATACTTTAATAACTCTGTTGCGTGAGTTTCCTTCAATTGCAGGTTTTCTGCCTGCATTATCACGTTTTCCACCATGCAATATCATCATGGCTTCTTTATCAGAATGCTTACGCACCTGCTCTGCCTGTTCTTCGGTAAAGAACTTTCTATCATCTAATATTTCTTCTAATGTTCTAAGTTTCTTCATATCTTTAATTCCTGTGGTTAAGGTATCTTTCAATGTTTTTGCGAGCCTGCTTTATATATCGTGATGGTGCTTTCTGCGTTTCCTTTAAAACAATCAGACCGACTATTATAATTCGTCTTCTGTTTGGGTCATACATAAAGTACGCTCTAACCTTGTTGGGCTTTATTTCAAACAAACCATTTCCTAAATCGTTGATATTCTTGTATTGTGTACCAACTTTTTCAAATGTTCTGATAGCTTCGGCTATCTTGACTCTGTTATCAACAGATAGAGCGAACAATTGTTCTTCTGCCTCGTCTGTTAATTCTGCTGTAAACTGTTTGTTATCCATATCTATTATTAGTATAACATGAATAAGTTACCTTTTCAAGGGTGATATCATAAATATTTATAATTCAAAGTTGTTATACGAATAATAGTTTATAAAAAGCTGGATTGCTTCAGGCTAATCGCCTTCGCAATGACGGCACGCTTGGAAGTCTAACGCCAAGTCATTTATAAATATGATTGAAATGTTGAAAATTATAAAAAGTGTTTATCTTGGAAACAAACAGATGAATTTATAGCTCTGCATACCATCTACTGCTTAAATGTGAATAAAGAACAACGAGTTATGCAACCAGTTTATCCAATTCTTCTTTAGCTTCGTTTATTTTTTTCATCATCTCAGTAGCTTCTTCAATGTTGTCAGGATGTCTGTCAGGATGCCATTCCAAGCTCTTTTTACGATAAGCTTTTTTAATAGCATCTTTCGTCAAAGCAATATTTTCATCTATTTCTAACAGATTTTTATATTCTTTAACTTGTTCTTGACTAATTTTAGATGAATTTGATTCACGACTTCGATATGAGTTGTCTCTGTTATATGATTCATCGGAATTTTCTGTTCTATAACGTGAACCAGAATAAGAACCGTATTTGTCTCCGACATACGATGTACCACCTTTTGCAGAGATATCCCTAATTAACATCTCACCATCTTGAATTGTTATAATAATATGGTGTCTTGAAATTGTATCAGAGCTTGATATTCCAATATCTGCAAAACCCGTTCTGCCAAAAGTTATAAAGCCTCCTTCTCGTAGGCCTGTAATTATATTATAATATTGTTTATCTCTTAAATTAATAAGCGCTCCATTATTAAACCTTAATATTGGAAGATTATTAAAATCTAATATATAATTCGTGTTAGCATCCATTATAGTACCTGGTGTTAATTCAACATTTGGCGAATTTTTATTAAACTTACGAATTGCATCATCTCTAACTTCGCGCTTTGCTTGACTAAATACTTTTGTTCTTGCAGGAATGTCTGAAACATCTTTTAATTGTATTTGACCATTTTCTTTTGCAATAATTATATGATGTCTTAAAACATTAGAAGAATTAGAAATTTTAAAGTCACCGTTTCTTCCTAATGTTAAATATTCTCCATCTTTTAAATTCAAGACAGCATTTCGTATTTCTGAAGAATTTAAATCAACCATCGTACCGTCAATAAGTCGTAATGAAGGCATATCATTTGGATTAATTACATATTGTGAATTTCGATTTAAAAATCCGTTATCCGGCATTTTTTCAGGTGTAGCATTTTTATTAAAACGTCTATATGCCTCTTCTCTAATAGGGTCTGCGTTATTTCCTTTACGAGCATTAGAAGTTGTTGATTTTGCAGTTTTTGTTGTTTGTGTAATAACCGTACCGTTTGAAGAATTATCAATTACATAAATTTTACCGTTATGTTTTTCAATAATTACATGCACTCTAGAAACACGCTTAAAGTCATCACTAATATTGATATCAGCATCTCTGCCAATAGTCAATCTACCACCTTCAGGTAAATTGTCTATTCTTGATTTGATGTTAGGATCATTCAAATCAATATTAATTTGATTTGCCAAATTTAATTTTGCATCACCTTGTACTTCAAAAGGTTGTCCTTTTTGTAAGCGTTGAGGATTAATATTTTCAGAATTTAATACAGCGAAATTCTTATCAAAGATAATATTATTACTTTTACCATATATTCTAACAGCTCTAGTTCCATCGACATTAAAATTTACTTCTAGAGTTTCAACAGCTTTTCCGTTCTTTAATATAGAATGTTTTTGTGAAATTACTTTACCAAAATCATCAAAATTATATGTTAATAAAACGCCTTTTTGAGAATTAAATAATTGTAATACTTTACCGTCATTTTGTTTGAAAACATAGCCGGCATCAATTAAAGTAGGTATTATCTTTTCTCTTCGTAATCTGTTACCGGTTAAATATGACTCAACTTGAGCTTTTGTAAAATATTTTGAATTATTTATTTTTTTATTAGCTATTTCTTCAGCTGTTGGCTTAAACATTTCTTCTGTTGATAGCTTTAATTTTTTTGCTTTTTCCAGTAATTTATTGTATAAATTGTGCAATAATTCAGTATTTACTGAAAATTTATTTGTAATATAATTTTTAATTTTTTCAAAATCTGCAATCGTCTTCATTTTTTCAATAGAATTTGTAACTGCATTATACATACGAGCAATTTTCTTGCCGTATTTTTGGCGTACAGATTCTGTTGTCAAATCAGGCTCAACAGACATATCAATATCTTCTGATTTTACATTATCATTAGATTTGGCTTCATTTACTTTATTTTTATTAGAAACTAATTCGTCTCCTTCTATTCTGAAACCTTTGTTATCCAATTCTGCTTCAATTTTCTTTAACTCATTAATTTTTGCAGCTTTATCAGCATTGCTTAATGGAGAATATTTAACTTCATTTCTTAACTGATAATAAGTCGCAAACAATTCATCTTCATTCATTTCAGAATAAGATTTGGCAGTATTTTGTTGGTGTCCTGTTTTAATCTCAGGTTCATCAACATCAACTCTAGACTCTTCAGCCTCAACCTTAGGTTCGTCTGTTTTTACCTTAGACTCTTCAGCTTCTACTTTAACTTCATCTGTTGCAGTTTTTGATTCTTCAGTTTTAACTTTAGATTCCTCTGCTTTTACTTTAGCTTCATCTGCGGTAGCTTTGGATTCTTCTGTTTCAACTTTAGACTCATTAACTTTAGACTCTTCTGTTTCAACCTTTAATTCGCTTGTTTCAACCTTAGGCTCTGCAACTTTTTCTGGGGTCAAATCTTTTAATTCAATTCCATTTTTATCCAAATACTTTGCAATTTTTAGTTCATCAGTGATAACGCGTCCGTCTTTTGTTCTAATTTCGGTTACTTTACCATTTTGAACAACAAAATCCGCATTTTCATTTTTGAATACACCATTCTTATTGAAATCAACATCACTAGCTGATTCTTTTGCTCTTTTTAAAGCATCAGCGCTTGAGTTGTCAATATTATTTTCGACTTTATGAGCTTCACGATTGGCTGCATCTGCTTCTGCGTTATTTTTATCAATTGCAGCTTTTTCTTCCGCTGTTGGCTTTTTGTATCCATTTTCATGTTGATAAGCATCGACTTCTTCTTTAGTCGGAACATCATCAATACCATCTTCTACAATTTTACGTTCATTTGCATTCAGATGTGATTGGTCAGCATTTCTTGCAACTTCTCCATCCGCAATAGCATCTCTTCCTCCTCGTTTTGCTGCGTGTGCAGAAGGATATTCTTGAGGTGTGGTACTATTTGCTTTCACTTCTTTTTTTGCAGAACGTGCTGCAACCACATGACCTACTGTATTTGCACCAATTGACATGTATAAAGCAGTCGTAAATGATTCAACATTGAATTCACCTTCCATGCAATACATTTGAACAAGTGATTGTAATGTATCACTGGCAATTTCTATACCTGCTGCTTCAACTCTTGCAACAATAACAGCTACATTTTCCGCAGTCTTAGGATTCATTGTCGGATATTTTTTAAGCAAATTTGCTTTTTTAGTTTGCAATACATTCTTACCTACTTTGCCTGCATAAGTTTGAACTTTATTTGCAATTTCTTCGGCTTTTGCCAATGCTTTTGTAGCTTGTGATTTTGGCATTTTATTAAGCATTGTAGCAATCCATTTGTTTTGACCTGACAAAAGACTTGCACCTTTTGCAAAGCTTTCTGCTATTTGACCGACTTTATAACCACAAGCTGTCAAAACACCATCCCAAGCTGCTTGAGATAAATCTGTTGTCCATTCTGAATTTGTCCAACCGTCAGCATCGGTAGCATGTTCCAAACCATTCATTGCAAGAGATGCACCTGCGCCAACCGCAAACATTGATAATGAACCGCCACCCGTAAACGGTGCAGCGATTACGGCACCAATCATCACACCGACATTTGCTACCATCAGACCTCTTGAAATTGTAGTTGTATAATTTTCTATAATTTCATCAGGGCATTCTTGACCAAAAGCATCGCGATATTCTTGTTTAAAGTTTTCAACTTTTTTGTCATAAGCTTTTTCTAATACACTAGAAACTTTGTTACTAGATGAATCTTGAGAAAGTGAAGTTCCAAATAAAGAATTAGAAACTTCACTCAAACCTTTTTTCAATTGATTTGCAAGTTCTTGTAATTTCGCAGTAGGAACAGGTTTACCTGTTTTATCTACAATTATACCATTTTTAAGAGAACATCCAACGTAAGATAAGGACATCTTTTTGCCTGACATATTAGACAGTTTTTCTAAAGTATCCATAATTGCAACAGCATATTGTCTTTCAGTTCTTGCACTACTTAATTCATCCCAGCAAACAACAATATTATCTTTTGCATAATCCATTGCAGCAAGAGTTTGTGCTTTATTTTCTACTTTTTCAACTTTTTTTACATCAAAAGCAACTTCTTTTTTACCTTTTACCGATTCAATAGCATTTGTTAGCGTAACAGCATTAGCTGTTACACGGTCAGATTGACGTTCTTTCCATACATCTTCAAAAGAAACAATAATTTCTCTACCGTTAACATATTTTGTCAATTTACCTTTTGCTGCCAATTTTAGCAAACGCAATGTTTCCGTATCATGTTCAATTCTAGCTTCAATCTCATCTTTGGTTGTACCTAAATTATAAACAGAACAAAATGCGTTTATTGCACCTGATACAACACCTTGAGAGTCTAAAGCTTGTTGATAATCAGATTTCATTTTATTTAAACATTCTTCAAATGTTTTAACAGCTTGATTATAAGCATCTTTTTGTTTTTGCGTTAAAGGTATAGCGTTTGTTGCTTCAACATACATATTATCAGATACATCAGTATTATCTCTGTATCTGTCAGAAATATGTTCTGCAATCAAACCTCCGCCAAACATTGCAATTCCATCCCATAAAGCAGCTTTATCTTTATATTCAGCTTTTTCTTTGTTAAATTGTTCCATCACTTTGGCAAGAGAAGAACCATGTGCTTTTAACATGTTGTCAACTTTTCTGGCAACATCTCCGTTTCTTATTGCCATAAGACCTTTTGCTCTAACATTAAAATCAGAGCTTTGAATTAATCTATATGCAATATTTACAGCTTTATCACCACCAATAAGACTATTGGCTGCTAATTCAGCTTCTACCAAATCTGTTTTTTGTTGTCCGAGTTTTGACAATAAAAAGTTATCAAGATTTTTGCCACACTTATTTTGAATCAATTGTAATGCTTTAGCATAAACTTTAGGGTCTTTAATTTGTTGAACCGCATCTTGCGCATTAATAAAATTGCCTTCCAAAATTTGTAATGCTGCTTGTTCTGCTCTCAAATTAACTATTTCTTCTTTAGTGTAAGCGCCTTGAGAAATCAACATTTCATTAAACTTACGAATTTCTTTATGGTCACGGCTTATACCCATTATATCGCATTCATCATAAAGAATGGCTTGTAAATAGCTTTGTCCTTGAATTTGTGGTTTAATACCTTTCTTTTGACAATATTGTTTTAATTTAACTTCAACGGCGCGTCTGTCTTCAGGTGAATCAATGCCTTTTATTGCTTGTTCAAGGTATTCAATATCCGTACCTGCACCTTCGACAGCTTCTTGTGTTAAATCTTTTATTGCTTGTGCTTTTTCTTTTCCTTGGATAGCGTTTGTTTCTGCCAAAATACCTTTTAAGTATTTAACTTCACTAGTCCACATTTCGCCTTCGCAATAATCAACCAAGTTTTTGCAAGGGCTGCCCAAGCCATAGAAAGTATTGTGTTTCTTAATAAGATTATTAACAAGCCTGTATACTTCTCGTGCTTGTTTATTATCAGCTTGACGATTTCCTGTCGGTTTCGGACATTTAATCAATCTGACTGCTTTTTTAATTTTTTCACAGTTAGTACCAAATCCGTCGCCACCATCATACAAAACTCTTGCAGCCATTCTAGCTTGAGCTTCGTTAGCTGCTTGACCTTTTAAAGTTCCATTTTGTATCCATTTTTGAACAGTTTGTTCTAAATAATCAGAAGAATTATATGTATGAACAATAGAATTATTTGCTTCTTGATATATATAGTTTTCAATCGCGGAATATTTATCAGTTGGCGGATAACCTTTAAGAGTTAATAAACGGTTAACTTCTTTCAATTCTTCCGGTGTATCAATTCTTGCAATAAGTTGTTTTATTTTGTCTACATCATTTATTCCGCTTGTTTCTTGAATTAAATTATTTACAATTTGTCCTGCGGAATTTTTTGCAACAGTTTCTTTTGATTTAGATTGTTGAATTTGTGCTTCTTCTGCATTTGTAGCGTAATAAGAAGTTTTGGCTTGACCCATTGCACCCATAATTTTTGATGACACGGTATTAATCCATTTTTGTAATGATGCAATATCATTGAGTTTTGCATAATCGCCATAATAAAGATTTTTGATTCCCAAACTTTTTGCTTGATCAACAAGTTTTTTACAAATATGTTCTTTAACTGTATTTAAATCAAGTCCCCATTCATCATCAATATCTTTTGCTAATGAAACTTTATACATACTTTGATATTCAGAAATTACAAAAGCTGCGTTTTCTGCCGTGATACCTCTCAATAGATTTATCGTATTTTCATTAAGAGAAGCGCCATCTATTTGAGCATGAATTTTTCGAGCTAATTCTTTAGCTTGTTTTCTAATAGTCGTTGTATCATACTTATTATGAACTCTTATTGAAGCTCCTCGTTTTGTCTGAGTTACACTTTCGTAAATAGACGGACAAACTTTTTTAAATTCTGAAGCTGAAATTTGTCTATTCCATTTATCAAAATATACAAGTTCACCATTAGCATCTTTTTTTACGTAATATCCGTTTGTTCCTGTTGCAACAATACCTGCCTTTGTTGAAACTCGATAGTAAAGCAATTTTGATTTCGCAACTTTTCTATTTTTGTCAAAAATATCTTTAAAAGCACTATATATAGCCTTTGCTCTTGCACTTACAGCAGAAGCCGAAGGATTATTTATACCTTCTCTTTTAAATAAATTTCTTGCCATGCTTTCAGGTGTAGCGCCTTTATCCCAAACAATGGCAGCATATTTCCAGTCTTTGCCTTTTTGACCTTGCCAGTCATTGACTTTTGCAGTACTACGAACACTTGTTGTCTGCTTAGTAGCTCGCGTAGCATTAGCTCTAGCTACTGCCACTCTTTGTTGTCTAGCACGTTCTGCTTCTTCTTTTTGTCTACATTCTTCTTTATACTGTGCTTTTGAATCCGCAGAAGACAATCTGTCTTTCAACACTTCTTCATTCGGCTCTAATTGTTGCGGGATTTTAATTCTTTCACCCGGTTCAAAACAATATTTACCATTATTGATTTCAACTAATTTTTCTTTATTGCAACCAAATTTTTTCGCAATTTTTCCGGCATCTCTTTCATCCGGTTGAACAATAATGTAAGTATTACCTTGTCCGTCATATTCAACAGAATGTCCGTTTTTTGTTTTGGCAACAAGTTGACCATTTCTTGTTACGGTAGACTGTTTAATTTGACGCTCATTTTCATCGCTGTTTTCTGAATCGTATTCAGTATGTTTAACTCTATCACCAATTTTTATATCTTCTGAAAGAGGTTTATACTTATTTTTTGCAGAATCATAAATAAATGTTGTGGTTGTTCCTTCAAAATCTGTAACTTTTGATTTTGGGGTTTTACCATCTTCATTATAAATAATAGTTTCTTTTTCACCATTATCAGTATTTTCTGTTACACTTTTTATTTTCTTATTATTTTTAAAATTAGTTGTAGTTTTCTTATCTTCATCAACAACAGTTTCTTCTACAACTTCATCATTTTCATCCGTTGTAGTAATTCTATTTTTATCTGAACTGGTTGTCTTTTTATTACCATTTGCTAAAATTTGAACAGCATGTCCATCTTCATATAAAACTACTTCATTTTCATCAACAGATTGAACGCCTTTAGTTAATTCAGAAAGCTTTTTTAAAAATTCTAATAATTGCTCTTTATCTTTTCCTAACTTATTTCCATCAATTTCGTATTTTTTTGCTTCTTTTTTAGACAGTTTTCTATCTTTTCCGGCAAGTTCTTTGATTTTATTTATAAAAGTTATTAATTCTTTTCGCTCTAATCTACCATTACCTTTACCTTCGGCATTTTCATCACCTTTATCAATACTATCAAAAATATTAGAAAGAATAGTGTTATTTTCTATTCCAAGTTCTTTTTTGGTAATACCGCTTTTTAGTTTATTAAAATCAATGTTTTCTTTCTTACCAAGAGCAAAAGTATCTGTCATTTTAATGTTGTCGCTCCATTTTTTCTTACAAAATTTGTGTAACGAAATCTCTTAAACGTTACATGTTTCTTATCGGCAAAAAATTCAAAAACTTTAATGTTTTTAAAAAAATTGTTACATTTGGAGGATATTTTGTTACAATTGTTTTTATTTATGAGTAAAGTAAGGCGAGCAAAGTCTCTTCAAGCTTGTAAACTCTGCATATAAATTTAGTATAGCGTACCTAACGAATTTTCAAAAAAAGCTATTAGTGCAAAAATTTGCGCCCTACAATTTCTATATTAAAAAGTTAAAACCGCTGACGCTTTTTAACACTTACTCTATTTAAGATTAAATTCACTTTTTGTTTGTAATTAATGTTCCATTTGTATTATATTTCAAACCGTTTGGTGTTATAACAACGACTTTGCCATTTTCAAATTTCTTGATTGATTTTGTTGTTAAAGGTTCTGTCGTAATTAAATCATTAATACCATTGGGTTTATTTTCGGAAAGATTTTTCTTTAAAACTTCCTTAAATGAATTAATTACAATTCCGCTTTTTAATTTTGTCCAACTATCATCTTTTATACCATCTAATTCAAAATCGGTAATAGTACTTAAATCATCTGATGTTTTAGTTGTTTCGTCTAAAAGTCTTTCACCATAATTAAATCTTGTATTCCTTGCTTCATCAATAGTGGTTTCCAACATTTCTTTTGCATACGCTTTTGCTTTTCCATAAACAAAAGCCTGTCTTTCGTTCATTAAGTTGAAATCTGCGTAAGTAACTGTTTTACAAAATTCTAATTCATCATGATATTCTTCATCAAAATCTGCATAGCTCATTCCCAAATGTTTTTGAGCCAATTCTTCAATATCATAATGAGTTGTTGCGGGTTTATTGTGCTCTTTTTCTCCATTAGCATCTTCAATAGCATATTCAATTTTATCTTGTAAATCTTGCAAAGACTTCATATCCGCATCCGTTCTTGTTCTAATTTCTTGAACATCAAAATTTATAAGTTTTTCTTGCAAATATGGATAATATCTGTAATGCCATCTTGGAATAATACATATATCTTGATAGGCTTTGCAATTTGCAAAGGTATCATCAATTCTGTGTTCCATTTTATATAGCTTACTTTGTACGCTATCAGAAGTTTCATACGTAAGTTTAGAACGGTCGTAATAATCAAGTTTATTATAATTATCAATAGCATTCTTTAAATCATTGTCATTGTCATTTTGAGATGCTTTATCAACTTGCTCTGATTTAATATTACTTTTTTCAAAAACATCCTCTTTTATTAAGTTATTAGAAAATGTTGGTAATGACATCAGACCTGCTATTGCAGCAGGAGCAAGAAATTTCTTAGGCATAACACTAAAAAGATTTAAACTGCATTTCATAAAATAATTTCCTTATATTCTTTTTTATATTATATATAAAAATCGTAAATAAAATTTTTTGATAGCAAGATAGGGTGGATAAAGCTTCTTCAAGCTTGTAAATCTGTATATTAATTTAGCTTAGCGTACCCACCGAATTCGAAAAGGTGGGAACCGCTAACGCTTTTCCCACTCTACAAAGTGTTTACACCACAGTTTTTTCCAAAGCTTGATAAATTTCAGGCGCAATAATATTATTCTCAACATCTTGCTGAATAATGTTTAAAGCTTCTTCTTTGCTTAGAGGTTCTTTATAGCTGCGCTTTTCTCTTAATGCCGAATATTTATCAGCTGTTGCAAGAATTTGCGCCCCTACATCATGGTTGTAATCTTGAGAAACACGAGGATACCCATCTCCTTGTGGTGTCTGATGATGGTATTTTATCATATTAAGCACATTTTGATTTACACCTTGCTGTTTTAACAATTCATAACCAAGCTCTGAATGCAATTCCATAATCTGTTTTTCTGAATCTGTTAATTTACCGTTCTTATTTAGAATTTTATCAGGAATTAAAGCTTTGCCATAATCATGAAGCATTGCAGCTTGTTGCAAATCCATTAAGTTTACTTCTTGTTTCATTTCTTTTGGAAGAGCAGAATATATCTTAGCAGCCGTAACACGCGTATCCATCAAGTGTCCGTTTTTCAAATCTTCTAACTCTTTCACATTAACTTTAAGCGGAATTTTATTGTCCTTCAAAATTCGCATAATTTCCGGATTTGATTTTGCTAATTGAGTGATACTGTTTTTATCCGCAAAATTACTGTACAAAGGATTAGAGTTAAATGAATCCTTGCGCAAACCTTGCCCTGTCGGGTAGACAGATTGTGCTGCTGTCGACCTGAACTGTACGGGAGCAATATTCAATTTATTAAAAATTGGGGATACAAACGTCATTTTCTACAATTCACACTTCTTGGACTTATATTTATATAATTACGTCCAAATATTTTTCAACACACTATAATCATGTAAAGTATTTTTCTTATACCCAATTGCTTAACAAACAAAAATTTTTAACAATTCGTAACATTTTCTTTTTTTAGCTGGATTGTAATCTTGTTATTTTACTAAGCTTTATATATAATAAACATATTATGGAAGATTTGACGGATTTAATAAATTATTTTAAAAAACTGCAACGCGTAGTTGTGAGAGATATAGATTTTAAATTTTTAAATAATAGCTTCATTAAAAAAAATAAAATTGATGATGTTTTGTGTTGCATCCTTGCCAGTTTACCAAATGTTTATAAAAGAAATATGAACAGTGATTTGGGCAAAAACTTGTCTTCTATAATTGCATATAAACACCTTTTTGATTCTATTAAGAAAAAATGTCCGTTTAATTCTGATATGTATATGATTCAAAGCACGGATGCTAATATGTCTATCAATATAATTTTGAAAACTATTGAAAAAGACATTATATACTTAGAAAAAAATTCATGAATTCTCTTCACTCGTTGACTTTTTTCATCTATTTGTTGTACAATTTTGGTAACTATCATACAAATTTTACGGAGTAGAAAATGAATTCACAACAAGATGTTATTTACGGTTTAATGAACGAGTTAGAAGAAGCCTTAGATCACGGTATTCCGCTTCTAGGTTCAGTTTCAATTGTTAAAAAAGATGCTGTTACAAACATCTTGGATAAATTATACGCAGCACTTCCTGATGAAATTAAGGAAGCAAGAGCATTATTAAGACGTAAAGACGAACTTCAATATGAAGCTCAACAACGTGCTGAAAAAGTTATTTCTGACGCTCAAGCAGAAGCAAACAGACTTCTTAGCGAATCTGATTTGTTAAGAGCTGTTCAAAGAGAAGCAGAAAAAATTAAAGAACAAGTTATCACTGATTGTGAAGATATTAAACGCAAGGCTTTGGACGAAGCAGAAAGCGTTAGAAATCAAGCAATTGATGAAGCAACTAGAATCAAAGATGGTGCAACTGTTTATGCAGAACAAGTTTTGGCTAATATTGAACAAAATTTGACTCAATTGCAAGAAGTTGTAAAAAATGGTCAATTGCAGATGGAAAGAAGACGTGCAGAAGCTGATGAACAAATGAGTTCAGGCTATGTTAACCAACGTCAGGAATTTGCTCAAGATTTTAGAATGAATTAGATTTAGTTGATTTAAATTGGGATATCACATGGCGTTTCTTAGCGAAGCGCCATGTTTTTTTGTTGGGAAGGTTAATAACACCCTCAAACATTCTTATCCACAACAACCTTATGCAATCCACGCGGATGATCAACATTGCGTTTTAATTTCAAAGCTATTTCCAAAGCCAACTGCTGACAAATCAAAACATCCGCAAACATTTGTTGAATTTCATTTTCGCAAACGATATTTATATTATAATCAGGTTTAAGTTCATCAGAGCTAGGCCCGATAATAACGAGTTTTGGATTGTAATCGGCTTTAATTTTTTGAAGATTTGAAACAGAGCGTTTTGATATTTCATCGACAGCAATATAGATTAGTGCTCCCTTATTGTTGAACACGGCAACATGCCCGTGCATAAATTCGCCCAGAATAGCTGCGCTGATATTTTTGTAAGAAGTTTCTTTAATCTTCAAACAAGCTTCTTTCGCTAAAGAATACGAAATGCCATCCGCCGTTATTACAATGAGATTTTCTTTTGACAAAAACTGCGCAAGTTCTTTTATATCA
>CAKVGS010000023.1 GCA_934747335.1 uncultured Candidatus Melainabacteria bacterium | reverse complement strand
ATTTAACTCTAATACAATCTGTTGCCAAAGGGTTTTATTATCACAAACTCTGGCTTGAAGGCAAACTCTCTAAAGAGCAAAAGAGCAGTTATATCTACCGATTGATGAGCCTGCGCTATCTTCCACCTAAATTAATAGAAGATATTTTGAATGGCAAACAAGCTCCAAACCTGACAGTTAAGGAGTTGTATAGGATTGCAGGAAGAAGTGTGTGAACTCACGTTGCTAATCAAAGATTTCAATTAGTTTATTAAATACATCTAAATTGTTGACAACGACTATTTCGAGTTTATTAATAGCTCTGGTTATTTGCTGAAAAAACATTTTGGCCGTAGAATATGGAATTCTATCCATCTTTCTAGCTTTTAATATTTTATCATCATAATAAAACTGTTCTCCTAGTATAACAATCACATTTTCGAACTCTTGTCCAATTACAGCATGTGCATTTCCAATTTTTTTAGGATTAACTTTTGCAGAATCTGCGTATTTGTTTTCATAATACTGACTTGGAGTATATGAAATATAGTTATACTCTTTTGATGCAATATATCTATTTGCTTCATTTATATTATTAAAATAGGTGATGTTAATATTTTTATTGCTGACCTTATAATTTATTTTGTTGTTTAAATCTAGCATTATTTTTATGAATTGATCCAACTCTTTATTGGTTCTGATTTTAGCTTTAAGTTTATATTTTTTGACATTTTTAGAGTCTATATCATTGAACAATTTAAAAATTTCACCCTCATTTTTAGATAAAGTTTGTTTTCCATCACCACTTAATATTAGTATAATTTCATTAGGTTTTATATAATTATTTAGCATTTCGAAGAATTGTTTTTTGTTTATTCTTTGGAACTCATCAATTATAATTATTTCCGGGATAGAGTTTTCAAATAACTTTTTCCAATATTTTATTGGTTCAATCTCCCAATTATATTCTTGTTTTAATTCTAGGTGTCCATCATTCAAATTTCCACAATGTATTAAACCTATTTTTTGATTTTTATTTTTAAAATCTTTTGCTAAATGGTACGTTAATAAAGTTTTGCCACTTCCTGCGTCTCCTGTAATAACAAAATATTTATAATTAGCGCTTAAATCTTTTTTGATATTATGTTCAATTTCTTCCTGCTCTTTAGTTAGAAAATATTCATTATTTAAAAATTCTGGAGTTTTTCTAAAAGGAGAAATTAAATAATTGCATGGATCAAATAGCTCATTTAAGTTATTCTCAAAAAAGTTTCCTTGTTCGCATTGTAACTTTATTACATTCGCTAAATTGTCTAAAGTAGTCTGAATCAGTTCTTTTTTAGAGTTCAATGTGTATAAAGTATTATCTTTTTCGACATAGGTATATAAATACATTTCTTTATTCAAAAACTTTAAATAATATTGATTTCTTTTCAGTTGGTTCGTAATTTTTTCACTAAACTCTCTCTTATATTCAATATTTAAAACACTACAATTGTTTATACGCAAAAGATCGAATTCCTTACCTATTTGAGGGATCTCATAACCAACATAAAAATAGTTAAATAAATTAGTATGTAACGAATGAGGTTCACCAGATAATATTTTAAGCAGACTTATTAAAGGACAAAGTTCCTTCTGTTTTACAGTTAGTTGATAGTCTTTGCTTCCTAAGAAATTGATATATGCTTGGGGAAATTTACCATTATTTAATTCATATATTTCAATTAAACTTTTTAAATTTACTGATTTCATTGTTTACCCTTAATTAAAAATCGTTTTCTTTTGCGTACTCAATCCACTTTTCCGCAGATTTTTCAAAATCATAGTTTATTCGAATTTCTTCATTTAAGTCTATTGCATAAAATTTACAGCTACGTATATCCCATATTGCTAGTTTTACGTTTTCAAGGTCATTTTTATATGCATTTTGCATTATTTTTTGTAAAATTTCGATTTTGTGAAGTTTAATAGCATCTTTTTTAAAGTGAATTCTAATTAGATAAAGAATTCCATTAATTTTTAAGCCTATATGAGGGTTTACAATAATTTTTAATCCCCCATACTCTATTTCAGATTTTGAGATTGGTTCCCACAGACAAACTTTATCTTTTAAAAATTCTTTTATACATAGAATGGATTCTTCGTAACATTTTATTCTTTTAGGACTGATCGTTTCCAGAAGTTCATCAAGTTCATTTAACGAAAGGTTGTGTCTTAAAATCTTTTTTAATCTGGTTCTTAATTTTAGATAAAAATCCTCTTCGGGGCGATATTCAGTTTTATTTACTTCTGCCTTAACAAAATTTTTTTTAAATTTATCCCTTCGTAAAATAAAATCTGCAAATTTTTCGAATCCACACTCCATAACATGTCCTCCATCACCTTTCTGATTTGTAATATCTAAAGGCTAACTAGGACATTTGACTTACCAAAATTTTTTATATAGAATTGTATTTGGAAAATTTTTACAGGCTATTTTGGGTAATGTCCTAGAATAGCCACTTTTATTATTACACATTATTTATAAAATTCTATAAAAATAAACAAAAAATTAATATTTCAATTTAAATTTGAAATATCTAATTCCACCTCCGACACTTCGAACAGAGACTTTTTGTAATACTTGCGCGCAAAAGAGAGAATTTAGTCTCCTTTTGAGGTCTATCTTTGTAAAACTCAAGCCTCAAAGGTGCTTGTTTGCGGGGGTTGTATAAAATTAAAGTCCGGTCGCAGAATGCGACCGGACTTTAATACAGAGGGGATGGGATTCGAACCCACGGTGGAATTGCTCCCACACAACCTTTCCAAGATTGCACCTTAAACCTCTCGGACACCCCTCTTTGTTTATAAATCCAATTATAGCTTAATTCTGATTTATTGTAAACTTTTATTTGAGCAAAGTTTCTACATCTAAAACAGTTTTCAATTTTAAGGCAAAAATATTGGTTTTGCCCAAAAGTGCTAGTTTTACCGCATCTTTTTCGGTAGTAATAATTGTACCTTCAATCTTGTCAATATCTTCTATTGTATATTGATGATGGTCATCAAATGTTACTTTATCTTTTATGCTATAATCTTTTTCTAAGAATTTATAGAATTGTTCAGGTTGTCCAATCGCTGAAAGAGCCGTAATTTCTCCTCCTTTTGGCAAATGTTCGCCTGAAATTATGTTATAGCAATAATCCGGTTCAACTTTACAAAGAAGCGTGTTTGCCCCCGTCCCTTGAGGGAGGGGGTTAGGGGGTGGGGTTTTTCCTTTCATAAACTTTTTATCCAAAATTCTTGCAATTTTCTCTGCTCTTGTATGGTCAACATTTTTACTTACAACTACAAGTTTATCAACACGGTTAAATCCTTCCATACCTTCTCGTAAAGGCCCCGCAGGAAGTAAATTTTCGTTCCCGAACATTTTTTCTGAATCGACAAGAACAACGTTCAAGTCACGCGCCATTTTTCTATGTTGAAATCCGTCATCAAGAATTATTTTAGTAACGCCAAGCTCTTTTATTGCATATTCAGCAGCTTTAATCCTGTTTGAGCAAGTCAAAACCGCGCACATATTGAGATTTACGGCAAGCCAATAAGGTTCATCTCCCGCCATATCTGCTTTGTAATAAAGATTTATTCCATCAGAAATTACATTAACATTCTTGTTATTAAGTTTTCCGCCATATCCGCGAGAAACTATTGCAACTCTTTCGCCTTTGTCGACAAAATATTTTGCAATTTCCGCAACAACAGGAGTTTTGCCAACGCCGCCGGTTGTAAAATTCCCGATAGAAATTACAAAAGCATCAACTTTTTTAGGTTTGATAATATTTTTGTCATACAAATAATTCTTAAATCTGCTACCTATTCCGTAGAATATTGAGCAGAATTTAAGCAAGTTAAATAACGCCCCTTGCGGTTCTTTTGTATAATGTAGTTTTGTTATTTGTGTTTTGATGTTCATTTTATTTTAAGTGAATAGTATATAAAAGGTTTTGAGTTGACAGTTTAAAGTGGAAAGTTGAAAGTTATTTATATGGTGCAAAAAATTGCACCCTACAATGTTTAAATTTAAATATGTTCAATATTGAACTTATGTAATATTTGAAAAGTTTAATACAACTGTCCACTTTCAACTTTCAACTGTCAACTAATAATTTTATCCAACTATTACTCTATTCACTTTCCTTCTACCATTTTTCTAAATTTTTCAAAATCCTCAGCGGTATCAATTCCGACTGGAATATTATCTACAACCGCAACTTTGATTTTCATTCCGTTTTGCAGAGCTCTCAATTGTTCAAGTTTTTCTGCCATTTCATAAGGTGCTTGAGGAAGCTTTGTCATTTTGAATAACGCTTCGCGCTTATAACCATAAATTCCTAAATGACCGTAAAACTTCCAACTTCCATCGTTTTCTGCTCTTTCAAACGGAATTTTAGAGCGAGAAAAATACATTGCGTAATTATTGAAGTCGAAAACACATTTAACAAGATTTGGATTATTAACCTCGTCCGCGTCTTTAATTTCTCTTACCAGCGTTGAAATGTCTGCATTAGCATCTTCTTTTACACCTTTAATAACAAGTTCAATGTTTGCTTGCTCGATTAATGGTTCATCGCCTTGTAAATTAATAATGTAGCCAATTTCAGGATGACGGTTTGCAACTTCAGCTATTCTATCACTTCCGCTTTTATGTTCCGTTGAAGTCATTTCGACTTCTGCTCCAAATTCTTTGCAAGCGTTATAGATTCTATCATCATCTGTTGCTACAATTACTCTATCAACCATTGGGCAAGATTTTGCTTTTTCCCAAACCCATTGGATGATAGGTTTATTATTTGCTTTTAATAACGGTTTACCTTCAAGTCTGGATGAGCCGTAACGTGCCGGGATGATTATTGCGGTTTCGTTTTTTATCATATTTCTTATTGGATTAAAGCTTCATTTAGTTGATAGTTGAAAGTGGAAAGTTGAAAGTTATTTATATGGTGCAAAAAATTGCACCCTACAATTTTTAAATTTAAATATGTTCAATATTGAACTTATGTAATATTTGAAAAGTTTAATACAACTTTCCACTTTCAACTTTCAACTTAAAAAAGCCAAAACCCTTTTCCTTTCTTCACTTCTATTTCGTTGCATTAATAAATACTGCATTTGTTTTCAAACTTATTTCACGTCCTGTTAAGTAATTTTGAACATCTTGCATAAATTTATCTACTGTTTTTTCATCAAAATACTTCAAATATCTTTCTTTTGTCGAAGGTTGGTTAGGTGATGGTGGATTTACAAACCATTCTTTTACCATATTCGGCTGAACTACGTATTTTGAACGTACTTCTTGCAATTTGACTTCAGGAATCGAAAATCCTGCAATTTCCAAATTCATTTTTAAAGTATCTTCGTCAAAGTTGCAAAGTGAATCAAGCGGATTGTCCATTATTTCGTTTTCAACACGCTTGAAATCTTCATATTTTTCTATATACATTGGGTCAAGAATTTCCCAATAACGAGTGTTTGAACGGATAATAGGCTCAAATGCGCATAATTTACCGCTTGGCTTTAATACTCTATAAACCTCACTTATAGCAGGCTGTTTATTCACAACGTGAACAAGTACGGAGCGCATAAGAGCTTTGTGTACACTGCTTTCAGGAAGCGCTATATGTTCAACCGGACATTGCAAAAATTCGTAGCCCGTTGTAATGCCTGCATGGTCCAAAATCTGCTTACAATCATCCAAACAATCCTGGAATTTGTCTGAAAAAATTACTTTGCCTTGGCAATTCTGTAATTCCAATGCTTTAAATGCTAAAAGCCCCGTGCCTGTACCGATATCAAGCACAACGTCATAAGGTTTGATTTCTGCATAAACCATAATAACGTCCCTTACAGCTTCAAGCCAACGCATAGTTTGCTCTTGCATTTCAGGAGTCAAGCCCGCAAAACGATTTTGCTTAAGCCATTGTGTCCAATTTTTGCAAATCTCACTCATATAATCTTCCTTATTTTCAGGATTTCACTTTAAAATAATACTATAATTTAATGTTTTGAGCAATTATTAAATCTATTTTGTCAAATTGTAAACAAATTTAAACTTGCGCTCTTGACAGTGAAAACCTTATCATGGTTAAATTAAAGTATAAATAGTATTAGATAGGTTAATCGTGTCTAAACGGGTACTAAAAATCAACAATGACGGCACAATGTTTTTGTTAAAGATTTTTAAAATATCCTACGATTCCTCAAAAAGAAAGGAAATACAATGTACGCAATAGTCGAAACAGGTGGTAAACAATACCAAGTTGAAGAAGGACGTTATGTAGACGTTGAATTGTTAGGCGAAGAAAAAGACGCTAAAGTTGTTTTTGATAAAGTTGTTATGATTGTTAACGGCAAAAAATCAAAAGTTGGTCAACCATACGTAGCTAATGCTAAGGTTGAAGGTACAATCGTAAAAAATGACAAAGCTAAAAAAGTAATCGTATACAAGCAAAGACCAAAAAAAGGTTATAGAAAAAAACAAGGTCACAGACAAGGCTTTGCAAGAGTTATGATTAGCAAAATCAGAACAACAGCTTCTAAAGCTAAAGCAGAAGCAACTTCTGAAGAATAATCGGACTCGCACCCTTTCAAAGTGGGTGTTTACAATAGAGGTTGATAAATAATTATAAAGTCAACCGATTAAAATGATATAAAAAAAGGAGAATAAAAATGGCACATAAGAAAGGTATGGGTTCCACCCGTAACGGTCGTGATTCCGAAGCGAAGCGTTTAGGCGTTAAAAAGTTTGGTGGAGAAATTGTTAAAGCCGGTAATATCCTTGTTCGCCAAAGAGGAACAAAAGTTCATCCTGGTAACAACGTAGGTATCGGTTCTGATGATACTTTGTTCGCATTGATTGACGGACAAGTTAAATTTGAAGCTCACAGACGTGACAGAAAACAAGTTAGTGTTTATGCTGTTTAGTTTGTAAGAAAATTTAGTTGTAAAAAGAGGCGCAGCCATCGGTTGCGCCTCTTTTTATATAAACTTTTGTTTAGGCATATTTGTTCAAAATATTGCTAAACAATACTTCTTTTTAATCTTTCGGAACGATTTTCGCTTAACAAGTTTTTAAGTTTCATAATCGCTTGTGCGTGCAATTGAGAAATTCTTGATTCTGAAACATTAATTGCTTCACCGATTTCTTTAAGTGTCATGTTTTCATGGTAGTAAAGAACCATAATTGTTCTTTCTCTTTCAGGCAATCTTTTCAAAGCGTTTTCAAGCTCCTTCTTAACATCTTTTTCTTCCAATTCTTCGTGCGGAGCTAAACTGTTTGAATCCTGAATTGTGTCAATGATTTCAATATCCCCGTCTGATGAACCCTTTTTGTCATAAATTGAAGTAACAGTTGTATCATCTGAAAGCAACTGCTCAACTCTCTCTCTTTCAATTCCCAAAAAGTTTGCAATTTCCGTGTTGGTTGCAGCACGTCCGAATTGTTTTTTGAGTTCTTCTTGGGCTTCTTTTACATCTTTGATTTTTCTTCTTACACTTCTTGGTAAAAAGTCTTGTGAACGGATTTTGTCAATAATATTTCCTCTAATACGAACAAGCGCGTAGGTTTCAAATCTCGCTCCCATTCTAGGTGAAAATTTTTCGACTGCATCAATTAAACCTTCTACGCCGTAGCTTGAAATATCTTCATAAGAAAATGTCGGTGGAAGTGCGACTTTAACACGTCCTACAACATAGCGTGTAAGATAAATGTATTGAAGGATTAAAGCATCTCTCAATTCTTTATTATCATGGTCAGCAAAATACTGAGTCCACATTTCTGCTAACTCTTCATTCGTAACCTTTTTTATTTTATTGTATGATGAGATATCTTGTTCCATCCCTCTGTCCTAAAACATGTCTCATTCTATTGTAACGTTTTGTAACAAAATTACTATCGTGTATATGGATGAATTTATTCAAAATGGTTGAAGATTTAGTAATTAAAGTCCTTTTCAAATCTCATGTGTTTTTGTTAAAATAAAAACGGAATTAAGAAATTTGGAGTTTTTATAGATGAGAAAAAGGTTTAAGACACTATTATGTGCCGCGGCTATTATTGGCTCTGTATCTGTATGTGCGGTTTTTGCAGATACAACCATTGATACAGAGACGATTATTTCAGCAGATGATACTGTTGATAATGTATCTGTGGTTAAACCCAATGGGCAACTGAAAATAGAGAATAGTGGTGGATATATTGTAAATGATAATTTAACAAATGAAAATATTGTTAATAATGCCGGTGAATTGTCTGTTAATGGAACTCTTCAAAACGACGGACAAATAGAAAACATAGGGATATTGAACGGCAACACTCTTATAAATAGTGATACAATTAGTGGTGTTACCGGTTCTTTAAATGTAAAGAATGGTTCTAATACAGGTAACATAACACAAGGTACAATAAATATAAGTGGAAATCCCTTAAACGGTTTAGGGTTTACAAACAGCGGTTCAATAGTTTCAAATGTAATAAAAAACAACGGTGTTTTAACAAATGAGAAAGATGCTACTATTACTATAAATAATACAATGACCAATGTTGGACAAATTAAAAATGATGGTACTGTGGTTACAGATGCTTTAAACAATGCAGTCGGTGCAAGTATAATCGGTGACAAAGGAACCTTAAGTTTTGAACAAGGCAAAAATCAAGGTAATATAAGCCAAGCAATAATAAATCAGACAGGAAATTTAACATTTACTAATGAAGGTCAAATAACAGCAGGAAAGTTTAATAATAGTGGTACTTTTACAAATGTTGGCGCTGATTCAAAATTAACAATGAGCGGTGGAACTAATACGGGTTCAATTAGCGGCGGTTCTATTTATATTGAAGGTAATTATACCAATAATGGCGAGTTAGAGATAAATAATTCCGATTTTTCGTTGGCAGACGGCAAGACGATTGACGGAACAGGAAATCTAACATTAAATGGTGGTTCAAATAAGGGAAATATTTTACAAACTAATTTAACCTTGGCATCAGGCTCTTTTGAAAATTCGGGAAACATTGGTAATGAACAAACTCCGATTTCTGAAATTATAAACAAAGGAACTTTGAATAATAGTGGTAACATTATTGCTGATACAATTCAAAATGATTTACAAAAACAAATTATCAATAATAGTAATATAAAAGCTAATAATTCACTTGATAATAAAGGAACGATTTCTGGTAATGGTAATTTAACGACTGCGGGAGGAAGCAATTCCGGAGAAATTTCTCAAAAAGATATTACGATTAGCGGGAATTTTATAAACGATAAGAAAATAACTTCAATCGGTAGTTTTACAAATTCAGCGGATATTACCGGCGGGGTTGATTCAGAATTAAATGTTGCAAATGGTACAAATTCAGGTAATATTTCACAAGCGATAATGAACGTTTCAGGCAATTTTACAAATTCGGGAGTGCTTGATATTACAAAAGATTTAACAAATACAGGTTCGGTGATAAATTCAAACACTATTAGTGTCGCTAACGAATTAATTAACAACAAAAATATTACAAATAAGAATTCAGGTACAATAACTGTAAATAAAGTTCTTACTAATAATGCAGGTGCAAATATTGTCAATGAAAGAAATTCTGTAATTGATGTTAGTGCAAATGGCGCAAAATTTGTAAATAAAGGTACTGTCAATAATAGTGGTACTGTTAAATTCAGCGATGTAAGTGCAGAACTTGAAAATTCAGGAAGTTTTATAACAAATGGTGGTTTAGTTCAAGATGCAATAGTTGCAAATACAGGAAGATTAACTGCTACAAATGGCGCTAAATTGAATTTAATTAGTTTAAATAATACGAATGGAATTGTAAATATTTTAAACAGTTCGGATTTAGATTTATCAAATCAAACCGGAGATTTAAACGGCACGATTAATGTGGCTGGCGGAAGAGCTGATGCAAGCGGTAATTTGATTGCTAATACAATAACATCACAAATAAATGATACAAAATTTGTTGGTAATTTGAATGTTGGTGACGGTGTTTCAAATTCTACTCTTTCAATGAGTAATATACTAGTTGATAAGACCGCTAATTTAAATATCGCTCATGGTGGTTTGCTTGTTGTCGGAAATAATTCTACCGTGAATTTGGATGACAATACAAAAGATATCGAAAACGGTGACATTCAACTTCTTCAAGATGGAACGCTTAATCTTCAAGATTATACATTAGCGACGGGTAACAGTTCTACTCAAAAGGATGGTAATCAAGCTTATTATTCACAAAGTGGCGGTATTTTGAATTTAAATAATTCTACTTTGAAGTTGGGTGACTCTTCTGCTGTAACCGGCGGTATTTTGAATCTCGACAGCACTTCTCAATTTTTGGTAACGTCAGAGGCAAACGGAACTGCTAACACATTCTTAGAAAGTATGACAATGGCTGATGGTAGTAGATTTGGTGCTATGAACAGCGGAATGGCAGATTATAATATCACAGATATTAATGTTAATGGTACAAATAATTTTACTATTGACGTTTTAGGCAGAAGTAATGCTCAAGGTGAACACGGAACAGACCGATTTGTTGGTGATAACCTTGTAGGCAATGGTACAATAAATATTGAAGATTGGACTTTAGCGGGTGATATTTTCGGATGGCAAGCGCCGATTGATAGAGATTTAAAACTGGATAATGTCTTTAAGTTCAACAATATTTCTCCAAATATTCAGCTAACTGCGACTAAGAAAGAAGTTTTCACTCCGATTGGTTGGTATCAGTTAAATAATCACGGAGGAATGACAGGTAATTATGAATTAAATTTAACGAGATTTAATCCGCAAGTATATAGAGGTCAAGTAACAACATTGGCTCAATATATGAACCAACTTGCAATAGACGATATGTTGTTTAATCATTCAATGCTTTTACCAAGTTTTAAGGATGATGATTTGGCGGATAATGGTACAATGATCAACAGACTTGCTGCTGCAAATCCTGTTTACGCACCATATCAGTATTCTAAAAAAGATGGCGGACTTTGGTACAGAATGTATGGAACATTTGAAACATTGCAAATGTCACAAGGTTTGAGCCGAGTTGGTAATAACGCTTATGGTACAATTATCGGTGCTGATTTTGGTTTGAAAAATTTAAGAAACGGTTGGAAATTTATGCCAACGGCTTATATTGGTTATAATGGCGCACACCAATATTTTGCAGGCATGGGTGCATATCAAAACGGTGGACAAGCAGGTTTCTTGGGAACTTGGTACAAGAATAACTTTGTTTTAGGTGGTTTGGTATATGGCGGTGTTTATCAAAATAGCATGGATATAGCAGGACACACTGATAATACATTCAATTATTTTGCCGGTGCTTCTGCAAAGGGTGCATATAACTTACGTTTACATAGAGATTGGGTGTTACAACCTAACTTAATGCTTGCTTATAACTTCTTTGGACAACAAAATTGGCATTCAGATTTTGGTCAAATGGGTATGATGTCAGGAACATTAAATGGTATTAATTTAGCACCAGGGTTAAATTTGATTTGGGAAAAAGAAACATTCAGTATTTATGCAACGTTACAGTATATGTATAATTTGAATGGCGCGGTTGATGGTAGAGCCGGAAATGTAAGCCTTCCTCATTTGTATATGGATAGAGGATATATTCAATACGGATTTGGATTTACAAAACGCTTTAGCGATAGATTCGCAGGTTACTTCCAAACCGTATTCAGAAATGTTGGCAGAACGGGTGTTGGTTTCCAATTAGGTTTGAATATCAAGTTGGGTAAATAGTTAATTAAAAAAGTAATTACAAACGGCGTCTTGTTCATTCTGAACAAGACGCCGCTTTTTAGCGACGTGTAAAAGTGCGGGTTTGTTCTTTGTATTGGATTTTTCGGGCGTGCATAACATTCCAATAACTTAAAAAATACACATAAAGAAAGAGCCTTGGATTTTTATCCAAGGCTCTTTTTTTATAAGTTATTCATATTAGCTTAGTGCAAGTAATGATTTTACAGAACGAGCATTTTCTTTAACAGACTCATCAGAGTGCATGTTAATTGTGTCATCTAAAATTCTGATAACTTCAGATTTATCTTTTAGTGACAAAATTTCATTAATTGTACTCATAGCAACTGAAGGAGAAAGGTCATTGATACCTTTACCTTGGTTGATAATAACAACTTTTAATGAATCGTGAATATTTTTCTTAACCAAAGCGCGAGAAGTGTATTCTCTAACTTCGTTATCAGGAGAATTTGTTCCTAATTCTTCTAAAACGCCAATAGAAGCGTTGTCTTGGTGAGCTGCAAGAGCATCAATAATTTCAGCAACTTTTTTATTCATTATGCCACCATGCTTTCTTTGTTTGCAGCTTCTGCATTTATGTTTTCCCACATAGATCTCAATTCACATACAGGCATATCTGATGAAATTTTGTCGTGGTGCGGAATATTGATTTTACTAATCATATTAGACCACTTGTCAGTTAAGTTTTTGCCAATGCCTGAAATGTTTGAGCTAATATGCAAAGATGGCATATTTATTGTAGGCATATTGAATGAAGGCATTTTTTCGGAAATGTTTTTACCCATTTCAGAAATAGAATTAGAAATACCTTTGCCTAAGTCTTTAACTGAATCGGTTACAGTCGTATTTTTAGCGTAATCCCAAGCGTTAGAAATACCTGCACCAATTCTATTAACGAAATTAACAATTGGTTCAGTAATGCTTGAACGGAATTTAGTCATACTTCCCATTACAGAAGATGAAATCATTCTCATTTTGCTTACGTTTTTGTTTTCAAATCCTTCAAATACATCAGCGAATGGTAATGTGTTGCCCTCAAAGTTAGAGTACTTGAATGGATTTGGGGTAGACATACTACGTGATGTTTTGAAAGGGTTAGCGATTTTTTGACCTAGGTTAAAACCTGATACCTTATCAATTTTTGCCATACTATTCCTTTCCTTCTTACTAGAGTTCTCTACACATATACCATAACAATTTTCTAAATAAAACAAATCGTTTAAATAGAGGATATTTTATATTATTAGAACTTTTTTATAATCTTGCGTTTTTCGGAACAACCGTTACTCCGCCTTCTGAAACGTAGAATCCTCGTTTTAGGTCTTCTTCTCTGTCTACGCCAATTTTTGTATAAGGTGGAACATCAACATTTTTATCAATAATGGCTTTTCTTATTTCAGAATATCTTCCGATGTTTACGTTTTCCATTAATATGCTGTCAGAAACTTGAGAGTAGCTGTTAATTTTCACTTTTGGTGAAAGTACGCACCTTGAAAGCATACCGCCGGAAACAATACAACCTTCTGAAACCATAGAGTTTGTTGCCATACCGACTCTATCGCCTTGTTGCCAAATGAACTTTGCCGGAGGGTAATTATAATTAAATGTTCTGATTGGCCATTCTTTTGAATACAAATTCAATTCAGGTTCATAATCCAATAAATCCATGTTAGCTTGCCAATAAGCGTCAATACATCCGACATCACGCCAGTAGCCTTTTTCTTTTTCCGTAATGCCCGGAAAATGATTTTCATGAAAATTATAAATAAAAATATTTTTACCTTGATTTAAAAGCATTGGAATAACATTCTTGCCAAAATCATGGTTTGAACCTTCGATTTTAGAATCTTCTTCTAAAGCATTAACAAGAATTTGTTTATTAAAAATATAATTACCCATTGACGCTAAGCACATATTAGGATTGTTTGGCATAGCTTTTGGAGGTGTTTGAGGCTTTTCAACAAAACCCGTCAAACGCCAATTCTCATCAACCTCAATAATGCCAAATTCGTGTGCTTCTTCAATCGGGATTGGAATTGCAGAAATTGTTAAATCTGCATTTTTATTTTTATGAAAATCAAGCATTTGACCGACATCCATTTTATAAATATGGTCACCACCAAAAACGCAAACGTAATCTGGTTCTTCGTCGTAAATATGGAAGATATTTTGGTAAACAGCATCCGCAGTCCCCTGATACCAAGCTCCTCCGGTTCTCATTTGAGCCGGAACTAAGTCAACATATTGGTTTAAGAATGGTGATAAAACCCAACCTTTAGAGATATGTTTATTTAGAGAGTCAGATTTATATTGCGTTAAAACTTTTATTTTAAAGAAACCAGAATTGATAAAATTGTTTAAAACAAAGTCAATAATTCTGTATCTTCCACCAAAAGGAACAGCAGGTTTTGCTCTATCCTGTGTTAAAGGAAATAATCGTCTGCCTTCACCGCCTGCCAAAATCATTACTAATGCGTCTTCTATTGACATATAAACCCTCCTAAATATTTATAGTAATATTTTAACAAATTTTAATTAAAATTGCACTTATTTTTTATATTATGACGGCAGAATATTGAAATACGCCCCCTCTCCGAGGGAGAGGGTAGAAAATCATAAATAAAAACTTTCTTCATGTTATAATAAAGCAAGAACAAAGCAGTCGGGTAATTGCGCTCGATAAGAGTGAGGAAAGTCCGTGCATCTAAGGACAGACTGCCGGAGAAACTCCGGACGGCGTGAGCCGGTGGAAAGTGGCACAGGAAATATACTGCCGATGGATTTTTAATCACAGGCGATGGTGCAACGGTGAGTTAAGAGCTTCACCAGCGATATCGGAAGGTATCGGCTAGCTAAACCCCGGTCGGATGCAAGATTGAATCAGGTGTTTTAAAGGTGTCCGCCAAGCCTGGAGAAATCGCTTGAGATTGGAAGTAATTCCAATACCAGATAGATAATTACCTTGAAACAGAACACGGCTTATGAGCTGCTTTGTTCTTTTTTTTTTATTGCTTAAACTGATGCCATTTTTTCTTGAAGCGTATGCGCAGATTCTTCGTAACCTGCTCTACCCATTAATGCATAAGTGTAATTCTTAGCTTGTTCCACTCCCGGTTGGTCAAATGTGTTTATATTATATAATTCACCTGCAATTGCAGTTTGAACTTCTAACATATAAAGCAATTGAGCCACATTGTATTCGTCAATTTTTTCTAATGAAATTGTCATAGTAGGACGTGAATAATCCGCCAATGCAACTCTTGTCGAATCTGCTTCTGCATTAATTAAATCGTTGATTGATTTTCCACCTAAGTATCCAATGCCGGTATATTCGAAAATTTTAGGAATTTCCAATGTTGTATCAAAATTTTTAACTCTAATAAATGTAATGACCTTATTATTAGGTCCTTCATTGTATAATTGGATTTGTGAATGCTGATCGGTTGCGCCGACTGCTTTAACGGGAGTCGGGCCTACATTTACTTTTTCACCCGCATTGTTGTACTCTTTGCCCAATGATTCTGCCCAAAGTTGTACATACCAATCAGATACATATTTTAGCCTGCTTGAGTATGGCATCATAACAGAAATATTTTTGTTTTTCTCGGTATCTAAAAGATACTGAATTAATGCACCCTGAGCTGCAATGTTTTGGTGGATGTCAGTGTTTTTTAATGCTAAATCCATATCTTTGATACCATTCATAATTTGATCAATATCAAGTCCAACTAAAGCAAATGGCACAAGTCCAACTGCTGAGAATACAGAAAAACGTCCGCCCACATCATCAGGAACTACAAAGGTTTTATAACCTTCTTGGTCTGCAAGTTGTCTTAAAACTCCCATTTTTTTGTCGGTTGTTGCAACGATGTTTCTTCTGTAATTGTCCCCAAGTTCTTTTTCTAAACGGTCTTTAATTATCATATACTGTGACATTGTTTCGGCTGTTGAGCCTGATTTTGTAATTACATTAACTAATGTTTTCTTTAAATCAAGAATATCTAAAAGCCCATTCATTGAATCAGGGTCAATATTATCTAAAAAGAAAATTCTTGGTAAACCATTTCTTTGTTCGGGAGTTAAAAGATTCCAGTAAGGTTTTAAAAGAGCTTCTGTTACGGCAAGTCCGCCTAATGCAGAACCTCCAATTCCCAATACAAGAATGTTATCAAATCTGCCTTCAACCATTGATGCGAATTCTTTGACATACCAAACGGTTTCTTCGTTGTAGCCTAAATTCATCCATTGCAGCCATTGTCCCGGTTTATCTTTACGTTGGTTTAAATTCTTAATAATATCAGAAATTTGCTGTTTGTAGTTTTCAAATTTTTCATACAAATTTAAACCGTTTTCTTCGCCTATCACCGCGGAATCAACGTTTTTGCAATTTAATTTAAGCATCCGCAATCCTTTCTAAAACCTAATATCCTTATTTTAATTGTACTATTAACAATTATTTTTTCAAGAGACTTGGATGTATTGTTAATAGGGGTTTGCGGGGAAGAAATTGAGAAAAGTTGATAATGCAAAATGCAGTTATTGTGAGGCTTTTTAGTGAAAATTGTATTTTACAGACTAAAAGTAATAGTTATTAAATGGCTGGATTCTTCGAAACACAGTTTCTCAGAATGACGTGGCGTGAAACTACTGGTTTGGCGTCATTGTGAGGTGCGATTAGCACCGAAACAATCCAGCCTTTTAATAATTATTTTTATTTTATATACCACCCTCATCAGAGCTCCGCTCAGCTTGTCTTGGATTATTCGGGCGAGCATAACATTTCAATAACAACAAATCCTTACGGATTTTAGCAGTTATTTCCATGTTAAATGCTCTTACGGGTTTGCTCGCTTACGCTCGACATCACCCTCCCGAAAATCCGCTCTCCCCTCAAGGGCGAAGCGGTAAGATGCGCTAAGCTAACGCAAAAAACAGCTTCTCCCTTGAGGGGAGAAGCTGAGCGGAGCTCTGATGAGGGTGATAACTAATGTAACACCCTATTTCTCAAGCTTATTTATTCTTTTTTTGATAGCTTTAATATCTTCTTTTAATTCGCTATTTTCTTTTTGTAATTCAGCGTTTTGTTTTTCTAAATTAGCAATTCTCTGTTCTTGAGCATCAAGTTTAGAACTAAAAGAAGTTTTGATATCATTGATTCTTGTATCCAATTCTTTAACCGCATTGATTACTGCATAGAACATATCTTCAAGACGAATTCTCAAAAATCCATCATCCCCCTTCATTACCGCATCAGGGAATACTTTCTGTAAATCTTGAGCCATTACGCCAACCATTGGAGTTTTAGCTTCGTCTTTTTTGAATGTGTAATGGTAAAAATCCAGTTTCTTTAACTCTTCTAAACCTGCTGTGTATTTTTCACCAACATTTTTCAATCGGCGGTCAGAAAGAGCATTTCTAGCCCAATCAGGTGTTGGTACAGGTTTAACTTTTGCAGCTCTTAGACCATTACCAGTAGAAAGATTTCTTGTAGTTAGAAATTTATTAATATCAGAGGTTACTCCTGCTTCCGTCCAACTATCATATGCACGATACATAAGTCCTTCTGCTCTTTGGGAATTTGAAATGTTGTTTACAAAAACATCGCCGACTACCAAATGTCCAGGGATGTATACTGTATCACTATTTGTACCTAATACAATTTGATGTGATGCCGTTGTTGCTGCATTATGACCAATTGCCGTTGAATAGTTGTGCGATGCAGTTGTGCTATCGCCGATAGCAAGAGAACTAATATTTTGTGCCTTTGCTCCATCTCCGATAGCAATTGAATAACCACCACTAGCCTCTGTGCTTCTACCAATAGCAATAGTAGCCGTTCTATTTGCTTCTGCTTGCCCAATAGCAACGGCTTTCTCGGCAGTTGCTATTGCGCCTTGTCCAATTGCAATTGCATTATTAGCTGTCGTTGTTACGCCTTGTCCAATCGCAACAATACCGCTATAAGTTGTAGTGCTATTATTATTTGTTGTACTTGTAGTTTGTCCCATGCCAACAGCAACGGAATTGTTGCCAACAAGAGAATTATTTAAAGCAACAACACCATTTTTTTTATTCATATTAATTTGTCCGCTAAAATTACCATCTTGGTCTGCGAATGCTAAAGCAGGACGATTTGCATCCGCTCCGCTTGCAATTACTAATCTGGGGTGTGTTGGACCGTTATTATCGGTAGCATAACTGCTGGCGCCGATTATTGCACTAATATCAGCCTTGTTCATGTTGTATACAATATTGCCGTTAGTACCTGTGAATAACCAAGGGCTGTCACCGCTTCCGGTACTTCTTGCCATTTTTTTTGTTACCATTGGGGCTGTTGCTGCTGCAACAACTGCTACTATAAGCAAAACTACCATCATTTCCATTAATGAAAATGCGCTCTTCATACTATTTCTCACGGACAATTCTCACTTTCTTTCAAAGTCTGCTGTTTATTTATATTCTAATTTTAGCACATGTGATGTTATTTGTGAAGATTGTTGGAGAGAAAACGGATTTAGAGGTTTTGAACGACTTTAGCATGTTCCCTCTCCGAGGGGGTACTACTGTCCATGATAATTTTTATCAAATGAACGACATTTTCACGCTCGCTAAAAAACGCTCGCGGCGCGATTGTCGTTCATTTTAAGTTTTGACTCAATGTTTGCAACATAACTATATTGATTTTATTCTGTTTTAGAAATTTTTCTAAAAATTATTATGGACACTACTGTCCGAGGGGGAGGGTTAGGGTGGGGGCTGATTCTGTCGTAAACTTCTATGATTAATCTGAATAATCTAAGGCAGAATATCTCAATCCACTTGCAACCATTTCTTAATTTGTAATAAAATATATAAGAGAGGTTTAGATTATGACAGAACAAATTTATGGAAATATACATTCAATAGAAAGTTGTGGGACGGTAGACGGACCCGGAATCAGATTTGTGGTTTTCACACAAGGATGCCCAATGCGTTGCCAGTATTGCCATAATCCTGACACTTGGGATTTTAAGGAAAATAACAAAGTAAGTGTTGACGAAATCGTTAAGCAATACGAAGGCGTTAAAGAGTTCTGTTCGGGCGGGGTTACCGTAACAGGCGGTGAGCCGATGGCACAAATGGAATTTGTAACCGAATTGTTCAAAAGATTATCCGCAAAAGGTGTTAATACTGCGCTTGATACCTCAGGCGTTTTGTTTAATAAAGAAAACACCGCAAAAGTCGATGAATTAATGAAATACACAAGCATTGTGCTTTTAGATATCAAGCACATTGATGATGAAGAACATAAAAAATTAACAAAACATTCAAACAAAAATATTTTAGATTTTGCGCGCTATCTTTCAGATATCAAAAAACCAATGTGGTTAAGACATGTTGTTGTTCCGGGAATTACCTACAAAGAAGAATACTTGACGCGCTTAGGCGAATTTATGGCAACATTGCACAACATTGCGGCATTGGATGTGTTGCCGTATCATGATATGGCAATACCTAAATATGAAAATTTAGGTATTGATTATCCTTTGAAAGGTGTTCCGCCTCTTACACACGATGATGCGATTAAGGCAAGAAATATTATCTTAAAGGCATACAGAGCGAATAAGCAGCAATAAATATATTCGTTAAAGAGTTAGTGAAAATACGATAATTGCAGACAATACTAAAACGGTCATTACAAAAGCGATAGCAACTTTTAGAAGCGGATGAAAACCGAGATTTGCTTCACTTGTCAAATCTAATTGTTTCATGACATTTTTTGAAAAGTCTTGTCTGTTTTCGGATTTTGTTTTTTGAAAAGAATCGTTCATCAGTTTTCGTATGCTGTAAGCGTTTTCTAATTCTTTTCTCGCCTTTTTGTTGTTGATAGTAAATTTTTTAATTTTTATATTCTCCTCAGGTGGTAATTCATTGTCTACATAAGCAGAAAGATTATTTTGAAAAAGTCGATATTGGCTTGTTGTTGTGGTTGACAGAACTTCTTCCTGCTCGTTTTCAATTGTTTCTTTCAAGTCTTTTAGTAAAGAACTTATAATTTCAAGCTTGGCGCGACAAGCCGGACAATTTTGCAAATGTTCTTCGACTTTTTCTTTTAGTGTTTTACTCAAATCTCCTTCTATATAAAAAGATATTAGTACGTCCATTTGGGTGCAAGTTATTTCCATAATACTCCTTTCTAAATAAATTCTTTTAATTCTTGTTGCAATTTGAGTCTTGCTCTCGAAATTCTTGATTTTACAGTGCCAACGGTAGTATTTGTTATTTTAGAAATGTCGTCGTAGCTTAAACCTTCATATTCTCTTAAAATGATAACAATCCTTAAATAATCAGGTAGAGTTAGGATTGCACTTTTAATAAGCTTTTCCATTTCTGCAAATAAGCATTTTTCGCCAGGTTCACAGCCAATTTTATCTTTAATTTCTAAAAGTTTATTATTGTCTGATTCAAAGTTCTTATCTTTAGAATTCTTTTTTACATAATCATAAAAAACATTCGTGACAATTTGATTGAGCCAGGCCTTAAAGAGCTTAGGATCTTTTAGTGAATTTATATTTTTCGCCATTTTGATAAGAGCGTCCTGTGTCAAATCCGCAATATCTTGGCGTTTGTCTACAAGATAACTAAACATTGTAAAAACACTTTTTTGTACTCGTTTTACAATTTCTTCTAAAGCTTGTCCATCTGCATTTTTAGCAGAAAGAACAAGCGAATTAATGTCCATTTTTTTGTAGACGGATTTCGACATACAACACCCTTTCGATGCCATGATATGAAATATTAGAAAAAATGAAATTACCGAGTGGGAGAAGGTAAGGGAATTAGTAAAAAAATAGTTCTATTTTAGCTTTGTCTTTGTGTTTGGGAATTGCTACTTGAAATAATTGTAAATTTTTTGTAATATATACTTATATAAATATATTTATAAGAAGAGGAAAATATTAAATGTTCGAACGTTTTACTGAAAAGGCGATTAAAGTCATTATGCTTGCTCAAGAAGAAGCAAGAAGACTTGGTCATAATTTTGTCGGAACTGAGCAAATTTTGCTTGGTTTAATCGGCGAAGGAACAGGTATTGCAGCTAAAACCCTTAAATCTATGGGCGTAAACCTTAAAGATGCAAGAGTTGAAGTTGAAAAGATTATCGGCAGAGGCTCAGGCTTCGTTGCCGTAGAAATTCCGTTTACTCCAAGAGCAAAAAGAGTTTTAGAGCTTTCTTGGGATGAAGCAAGACAACTTGGTCACAACTACATAGGCACAGAACACTTACTTTTAGGCTTAATTCGTGAAGGCGAAGGCGTTGCAGCAAGAGTTTTGGAAAACCTTGGTGTAGACTTGAACAAAGTTAGAAGTAATGTTGTTAAAATGTTAGGTGATTCAAAACCTCAAACAGCTTCTGCCGGCGTTGGCAGTTCATCTTCAAGCTCTCAAGCAAGCAAAGTTAAGACTCCAAGCCTTGATGAATTCGGTACTGATTTAACTCAAGCCGCATCAGAACTCAGACTTGACCCCGTTGTCGGTAGAGAAAAAGAAATCGAACGTGTTATACAAATTCTTGCAAGAAGAACAAAAAACAACCCTGTTTTGCTTGGTGAACCGGGTGTTGGTAAAACTGCTGTTGCAGAAGGTCTTGCAATCAGAATTGTAAATAGCGAAGTTCCTGATATTTTGGAAAACAAAAAAATTATTCAGCTTGATATGGGCTTATTGATTGCAGGTACAAAATACAGAGGTGAATTTGAAGAACGTCTTAAAAAAATTATGGACGAAATCAGACAAGCCGGAAATGTTATTCTTGTAATTGATGAAATGCACACCTTAATTGGTGCCGGTGCGGCAGAAGGTGCGATTGATGCAGCAAACATTCTTAAACCTGCACTTTCAAGAGGTGAAATTCAAGTAATCGGTGCTACAACTTCTGATGAATACAGAAAGTACATCGAAAAAGATTCAGCTTTGGAAAGAAGATTCCAACCTGTAATCATTGACGAACCTTCTATTGATGAAACAATAGAAATTATTCGTGGTTTGAAACCAAAATACGAAGAACACCACAACTTGAACATTTCAGATGAAGCAATCGTTGCTGCAACAAAGCTTTCAAGCAAATACATCAATGATAGATTTTTACCTGACAAAGCTATTGATGTAATCGACGAAGCCAGCTCAAAGGTTAGATTAAAGGTTTGCACACTTTCTCCTGAAGGAAAAGAACTTGATAAAGAATTGAAAGAAATTATCAAGGAAAAAGAGGATGCAATCAGAAATCAAGAATTTGAAAGAGCATCAGCTTTGCGCGATGACGAAGCAAATATGAAGGATAGAATCAGAGAAGTTTCTGAAGAATGGCGTCGTCAAAATGATGCAAATAAACCGACTGTAACTGAAGAAGATGTCGCAGAAGTTATTGCAACAATGACAGGTGTTCCTGTAACAAAACTTACGGAAGGCGAATCAGAAAGATTACTTAAGCTTGAAGATACACTTCATGCAAGAGTTATCGGACAAAGCGACGCTGTAACTGCTATTTCTAAAGCAATCAGACGTGCAAGGGTAGGTTTAAAATCACCAAACAGACCAATCGGAAGCTTTATCTTCTGCGGTCCTACCGGTGTTGGTAAAACAGAACTTGCAAAAGCTTTAGCAGAAGCTATTTTTGGTAGCGAAGACAATATGATAAGAGTAGATATGTCAGAATTTATGGAAAAACATTCTACTGCAAAACTTATCGGTTCTCCTCCGGGATACGTTGGTTATGATGATGGCGGACACTTGTCAGAGCTTGTTAGAAAGAAACCTTACTCAGTTATTCTTTTTGATGAAATTGAAAAAGCTCACCCTGATGTATTTAATATCATGTTACAAATTCTTGATGACGGACGTTTGACTGATGCAAAAGGTCGCCACATCAACTTCAAGAATACTGTAATTATCATGACTTCTAACGTTGGTGCAAGTATGATTACAACTCAAGGTAAACTTGGTTTCTCAACAGCAGAAGACGTTAAAAAGGATAAGTACGAAAAACTTAAAGATACAGTTAATGAAGAACTTAAAAAGGCATTCAGACCTGAGTTCTTGAACCGTATTGATGACATTATCGTATTCTCACACTTGAGCAAGGAAGAAATCCGTCAAATCGTAGACTTGATGATGAAAGATTTGTTCAAACGTCTTTCTGAACGTGATTTGTCAATCGAAGTTACTGATGAAGTTAAAGATTATCTTGCAAAAGATGGTTATAACGAAGCTTACGGTGCAAGACCTTTGAGAAGATTGATTCAAAAGAAAATTGAAGATCAACTTGCTGAAGAAATCTTGACAAACGCTTATCAACCCGGTGATACAATTCTTCTTAAATTAGTTGACGATAAAATCGTTTTCGAAAGAAAAGAAGGCGCTAACGCTGAACAAGCAGTTACTCAAGAGAGCTAGGTTTTTGAAAATAATGTAGGTTGGGCTTTCAGCCCAACAAAAAATAAAAAAGTGGAAAGTCTAAAAACGATTTTCCACTTTTATTATTTGTGTTGAAAATGTGTACACAATGTGTTATCATGATGTTATGAAATCTAAATATCAAATTTTTAAAATCAAGGGGCAAAAATTCGTTGTTAAGTTGGATTATAACGAGTTAACGCAAGAGTACGATTATCATATGTATATAAGACATCTTGTTACTCCTCAAGAAGCAATAGCGGCATATTTTACAAAAACAGAAGAAGAATATAATACAAAATACAATCGTTATGAAGCTTATAGCAAAAAATTTGATATAACAGTTTATTATACATTTTTAAAAGATGAAAACGTACTACTAATAACGGCATTTCGCCAAGGAGGTTTATATGAATAAAAAAGTAAGTATCCCTGAAGTTGGTATTGCCGAGGTTTCTGATTATGAACTAACTCAAGATGTTGAGAATCAAATAATACAATTTGAAGAAGAAGCTGAAAAAGATATTGAAGCAAAAAAACAGACTGCAAATGTTCATTTTCGATGGTCAGAATTTGAAATAAAAAGAGCTAAAAAAATTGCAGAAAATCTTGGTATGCCGTATCAAACTTATTTAAAATCAACGCTTAAGCAGGCAATGGATGCTTATGAAAAGAAATTTATGTAAAAAAGAAATTTATTAATGGAAAATTAAGTGAAAAGTGGAAAGTCTAAAAACGATTTTCCACTTTTATTTGCTTAATAAAGCAATAAACTATTGTAAAACCGCTATTCTTTATAATATAATTAATCTAGAATTGGAGAGATTATGGGAAGATATCATTTTATAGCAATCGGCGGAATTGGAATGAGCGGTTTAGCCAAGTATTTATTAGAAGACGGGCATACTGTTTCAGGTTCTGATATTGTTGATTCAAAATATGTGGATAAATTAAGAGAATTAGGTGCTGAAATTTTTATCGGACAAAGAGCTGAAAATGTTCCTAATGACGCAATTATAATTAAAAGTACGGCAATTCGAGATAATAATCCTGAAGTTGTAAGAGCAAAAGAATTAGGTTTGCCAATTTATCATCGTTCGGATTTACTCGCAGAAATTGCCAAAACTGCTCAAGAAAACGGCAAATGTTTCATTGGTTTTTCCGGAACTCACGGCAAAACTACAACAAGCGGTTTAGCGTCTTTTGTACTTGAAAAAGGAAAATTAAATCCGTCTTTTGTAGATGGCGGAATTATTCCCGAATTAAACACAAATGCTCAACATAAAAGCGGTAAGCAGTTTGTTGCTGAGCTTGATGAAAGCGATGGAACTATTATAAAATATCATCCTGACATTTTAGTTATTAATAACTTAGAAGAAGACCATTTGGATTTTTATAAAAACGGTATGAAAGATTTGGTTAAAACCTTCAATCAGGCAATTTCTCAAGCAAAAAAAGTTATTGTTAATAAGGATAATGAAGGTATTCAAAATTTAAGCGGAAATTTTATTACATTCGGGCTTGATGACGCTGATTATATTGCTAAAAATATTGAATTTTCAAAAAATGGTACAAGTTTTGAAATCTATCATCATGGAAATTTATTAACAAGTATGAAAATTCAGCTTGCAGGTGTTCATAATATATATAATACACTTGCAGTTGTTTCAGCATTAAATGAAGCGGGTGTAAATGTAAGAATGATTGCTGATTATTTTGCAGATTTTACCGGCATGGGAAGAAGATTTCAAAAAGTTTGTGAAATTGACGGAATTGAAGTATACGACGATTACGCACATCATCCGACCGAAATCAAAGCAACGTTGGACGCTGCGGCTTCTAAGTTTGGAAAAGAAAATATCGTTGCGGTATTTCAGCCACACAGATTTACTAGACTTCAATCTTTGTGGAACGAATTCAAAAATGCTTTTTCTGAAGCAGGTCGAGTTGTTGTAACTGATGTTTATGCGGCGTCAGAAGACCCGATTGAAGGTGTAAGCGGTGAAGCTTTCGCAAAAGATTTGGGTGCAGAATATATTGGCGGTAGTATGCAAGAAGTTGCAGAGAAATTATTACCAACGCTTGAAAACGGAAAGATCGTAATTGGCTTAGGCGCAGGTACAATTACGGCATTGGGAAAAGAATTGGAAAAGGCGAATAAGTAAAAGCTGATTATTGTTGGGGAATGAAATTAAGAATGGATTGCCACGTCGCCCAAATTGATATCGCTCCTCGCAATGACACAACATAAAACGCGTCTTGGTCATTCCCTCTCCGAGGAAGAGGGCTAGGGAGAGGGTTCTTCCCTAAAAGGAAACACGCAACACACCAAAATTGAATATTTAAAACATTAAAAAAGGAAAATAATGCAAATAAAAGAAAATTTCGAAATTAAAAATTTAACAACATTCAAAATTGGCGGTCAAGTTGAAAAACTTTATTTGCCTGAAACATTGGAAGAGTTCACGAACTTGCTAAGAGAACTTGATAGTTATATCGTTCTTGGTAGCTGCTCTGACGTTTTGTTTTCATCAAACGGCTATAAAGGAAATATTATTTTAACAACCGAAATGAAAAATTTTGAAATCCGAGGAACGAAAGTTTATGCTGATTGCGGTGTTAAAGACCCGCTTTTATCTCAAAAAGTTGCAGATGTTTCTTTGAGCGGTTTAGAATTTTTGATTGGACTTCCCGGAACAATCGGTGGCGCTGTTTATATGAACGCAGGTGCACATGGACAATGTATTGCAGATGTTTTGGTTTCTTGCTGTTTGTTTGATAGAGAAACAAAGGAAGTTGTTTTTAAACAAAAATCAGAAATGGATTTTTCTTACAGACATTCAATTCTGCATGAAGGACGTTATATCTTACTTTCTGCCGAATTTGAATTAAAAAAACTTCCGCAGGAGGAAATCAAAGAATTAATGGAACGAAATTTAACGTTCAGAAAAAATATTCAACCATCGCTGAAAGACCCGAACGCGGGAAGTGTTTTTAAAAACCCTGAAAACGATTCGGCAGGAAGGCTTTTAGATAAAGCCGGAGTTAAAAGTTTTGAAACTGATACTGTTAGAGTTTGGGATAAGCACGCGAACTTTATTGTAAATAAGGGTAACGCAACATCGGAAGATGTTCTTGAACTTATGGTAAAAATGTATCAAGCTGTTAAAGATATTTATACAATAGAATTAAAGCCGGAAATTATTTTTATCGGCGATAAAACAAAAAAAGAGGAAGAATTATGCAATATACTATACAAAACAAAGATGCAAAAATAGCAGTTTTATGTGGCGGTATGTCATCTGAACGTGAAGTTTCATTACGTTCAGGTAAAAATTGCTTGGGTGCATTACACAGATTGGGTTATAAAAACGCAGAAATAGTAGATGTTTCACCAAACGTTATGAATGATTTAAAAGGATTTGAATACGCTTACAATACTCTTCATGGCAAATATGGTGAAGACGGCTGTATTCAAGGTGTTTTAGAAATCATGAAAATACCTTATACAGGTTGTGGCGTAATGGCAAGTGCAATTTGTATGAATAAAGAATATACAAAGAAAGTACTTTCTACAAACAAAAATATTCCTCTTATCAAATCCGCTTTTGTAAGAAAAGGCGAAGATTTGATGAAAGCGGTTGAAGGGCTTCAATATCCGTTGATTACAAAACCTGTTTCTGAAGGTTCAAGCTTTGGTATGACTAAAGTTAATAAGCCGGAAGAATTACAAGCAGCTTATGAAGAAGCTATAAAATATAACGATGACGTTTTGATAGAAGAATTTATTGATGGCTTTTTTATCACAGTTGGTGTTTTAGAAAAAGATGGAAAAGCATTTGCAACAGAGATTCTTGAAATCAGAACAAAAACTGAATGGTATGATTTTGATGCAAAATATACAAAAGGATTGTCAGAATTTATTGTTCCTGCAACAGGCTTATCAAAAGAAGCAACAGAATTGACTAAGAAAATTGCTGTTGAAGCACACGAAACAGCAGGTTGCTCAGGCGTTTCAAGAGTTGATTTTATGGTAAAAGACGATAAACCTTATTTCTTGGAAATTAATACAAATCCGGGCATGACTGATACAAGCGATTTGCCGGCTCAAGCTAAGGTCTGTGGAATTGATTATGACAATCTTGTTTTAATGATACTTAATAGTGTAGGATTAAATAAATAATGTCAAACGAAGGACAACAACATCCAAGATACCATCAAAACAGACGTTTACAACAAGCAAAAATGCAACGTCAAGTTAGGAAGTCGCAAAGACGACTTAACCAGTTACGCGCACTTTGGAAAATGTTTATCACAATTGGCTTGATTTGTATTGGTGTTTTTGTCCTAAAAATGCCTCAATGGAGATTGCACTCAAACGCTTTTGACAGTTTAAGTAGCCCATCTCTGGAAATTGTAAATAATAGGATTGTGCCCTCGCAAAAAATTCTTTCTGCCTTAAGACGCAACCAAGTTCCACTAAAACCTATTTTTATGGTTAAAACGGATAATCTAAAAAAAAGTATTATGCAACTTGACCCGATTCAAGACGTTTATATAAGACGTTTTTGGTTTCCTGCAAGAATGCAAATTATTATAATTGAAAGAACTCCCGTGATTACGATTGCGCCTGACGAAAAAGTTGCGCCGATTGCGTTCTTTTCTTCTGATGGAAAATTAATAGGGCACGATTATATGCCACTTAGCAGTGATTTTAAGGTTGTAAGAGTAATTACTTACGGAAGCGGTGACGATTACAGAAATTGGGATAAAGCTAAGATTAATAACTTCAAAAAACTTGCACTGACCGTTGAGGTGGAATCCGGTGAAAATGTAGAATACATTGATTATAGAAACCCAAAAGATGTTTATGTAAAAATTCCTACTGCAAATATAAGACTGGGAAGCTTTAATGCAGGTACTTATGACAAAATTCACAGATTGCCTTCTTTGCTTCCGCAAGTAAAAATGCTTAACAAGAAAGTTAAATATATTGACTTGCGTTGGGATTCTAACTATATAAAACTGGATGAATAATTATGGCAAAAAGTGCTTATATTCATATCCCATTTTGTAAATCAAAATGCAAATACTGTTCGTTTGTGTCGTTTAATCGACCGGAATTAATTACAGGCTATATTTTTGCTTTGTTAAAAGATATTTCTGATAATTATAAAGGAGAAGAACTCAAAACGCTTTATTTTGGTGGAGGTACACCTTCTCTTATTCCAATTGAACTGTTAAAGAAAGTTATAAGCAAATTTAAACTTATAGAAAACGCGGAAGTAACGCTTGAACTTAATCCTGATGATGCGACACAAGAATATTTAGACGGTTTAAAGCAAATAGGCATAAACCGTTTGAGTATCGGCTCACAAACCTTTGATGATGAAATTCTGAAATTAATCGGCAGACGTCATAATTCTGCACAAATAATTGAAGCAGTTAATCTCGCAAAAAAAGTTGGGTTTGAAAATATTAGCGTTGATTTGATTTATGGTTTGCCGACTCAAACTTTAGAAAAACTCTCTTCTGATTTAGAAAAGTTTTTAGAACTTGGTATTCAACATATTTCAACTTACGGTTTGAAAGTCGAAGCGGATTCTTTTTGGGGTAAAAACCCACCTAACGTTCCTGATGATGATATTCAAGCGGATATGTACGAATTGATTAATCAGAAATTGGAACAAAACGGATTTTTCAGATATGAAGTCAGCAATTTTGCTCAAAAGGGGTTTGAATCCCGCCATAATTTGAATTATTGGGATAATAACGAGTACTACGGTTTTGGAGTAGCTGCGCATGGTTATTTAGATGGCGCAAGGTATTCTAATTTCACAACTTTAGAAGAATATTTGGAAAAACCTTCAACGCATGAAATTGGACATATTTTGTCAGAAGAAGAAAAATTGGAAGAAGAAATATTTTTAGGCTTTAGAAAAACAGAAGGAATTGATTGCGAGCGTATAAAAGAAAAATTTAACATAGATTTTGAAACAAAATATGCAGACATTTTGAGTCAATATTCTGATTTTATAGAGCGAACGGAAAAAGGTTTTGCGCTAAATTTAAAAGGCGTGTTGGTGAGTAATGTAATATTAGCGGAGTTTGTTTAAATTTAATCTTAATAAAAATTAACAAACTAGCAAATTTTTTTGTTTGGATTACTTTATAGATATAGTAGTATTAGTGTGAAGGTAGATTTTTATGGTTAACGGCATAACTGGTTTTAAACAAAATTCTTATGGTAATATCCAAAGAACCGGAACAACAGAGAATGGCAGAGCTATTTATAGAGTGATTGATGCAGAAGGTAAAGAGGCAGGGCGTTTGAGCGTTGCAGGCACGGATACTGATAAGTTTGAATCTGCTTATCGCGATATTATGGATGCCGCTCCAAAAATTCAAAAATATGTAACAGAAAATTCTTCGGAAGCTGATATTAAAAAAAGAAGAAATATTTCAAGAGCAATTGTTGCAACGGGAGGCTTTTTAGGGGCAGCTATTCCTTTAACGTTGATGAGAAATTCAAAAAACACTATGAAAACAATTTTAGCAACGGTAACAGGCGTTGTCGCAGGGCTATCAGCAGGCTTTGGGACTTCACTTGCAGTCACAACGCCACCAGGAACATATAAATTTGCAAAAGCGTCAAGAACTTTTGCAAAATTGGACATTCAACCGATAACAGAAGAAAAAGTTGAAAAATAAAATTAAAAAGGTCGTGGCTTATGCCACGACCTTTTTTTAAGCTATGCCGATTTTTACAGTTTTGTTAGTAGGAGTTTTTGTATCTGCGGTTTTTGCTTTTGAATAGTTTTCTAATTTGTCTTGCAAATCCTCACTGTGATGTTCAATCGCATCATCCACATCGTTTAGAAGTTTTTTCTGAACTTCTTTTTCTTTTGTGAAAACATCCATTTCTTTTTCTTTTGCGTAAGCATTAATGCCGGATTTGTACATAAATCTAGGGCATACAAAAAGCATTGTTACAGCTGCAGCGCCAAGTCCGAACCAACTGGCATGTTTCCAAGAGGAAGTATAACTTCTTGCAATAGCTGTTGTTACTGCGCCCATTGCAACAGAAACTCCTCCCGCATTAAGAATTGCTAAACGTTTTTCTGTGCGTTTGTTTACAGGGTTTTTGAAATCCGAGTATTGCCCCTTAAATGAAACCTTAGGGGTTAAGGCATTTACAGGTTGAATCATAATCACACACTTTCTTTTTCCTCTATAAGTCCATTTTAAACTTTCATAGATATGTTTTATATAGCTCTTGAGAATTATTTTTCTATAAAAAAGAAGGCGCAAGTAATAATTAAGCAGCCTTCTTTTTTGATTATATATTAAGTTGTTTTGTTAATCATTTTTTTGTCTTGTATTTTCTTCAATTTTAATTAATACAGGCAAGAATAGAAGGAGTACAAATAACAACAAAGATGCTCCCATAACACTGCCTGCAATTATTTGATTAGTTGTATTTGTTGCATCTTGAGCTTCTTTTACTTTTATTGCACTTTCTAAGCTGTTGCCATAACTATATAATATGCATCTGTTTACGGCAATATTGCTGCTTATTTTTTTAGGATCTAATGAAGTTATTACTTCATCATAAATGTACTCGTATCTATATGGTTCCATTTGTTGTAAATTGTTATATAAAAATTCATATAGCAAATTTTCATTAGAAGCGAATTTTTTGTTAGCTGTTGCATAATAAGTTTTTAGACCATTTAAAGCTGTCATTGTATCAACTTCATCCATTCGGTCTAATGCATTAGCAAATTCAACAAGTGATTTTTTGATTTCTTTGTTTAAATTTTCTTCTTTAATCATTTGATTTATGAATTCATCATATTTGTTATTTTGTGCAGGTGTTTCTATTACATCGCCTCGTTCGGAGGAGTTGTCAGTGCTAAAGTATTCAAATTGTGGAATTTCTAATTTGCTGTTTGTAGAACTGATAAGCATATATGCTCCTCCAATAAATGCTAAAAGCACTACAACTAACATTAAAGATGATAAAATTTTACCGACTTTAAAAGTAAAATTCAAAAAAGCGTTAGTGTTTAATTTCATAAATTCTCCTATCTTAATTTTTGCCCACACTTCTGTTATTTTGTTTGTTCTAAGAAGAGATTATAACATAAATTTAGTATAATTGGTTAATAAAATGAAAAATATATTTTTGTAAAGAAACATTGTAGGATAAAATCAACATAAGATTGATATTTTTTTTGCTTATTTCTTGTTAGTAAGCCGTTACCAAAACTCTAACTTGCGGGGTATTTTGTTTCAAATTGAGCATTAAAAAAGAAACTCAAAGCCTCTTATATTTAAAAATAGTACCCCCAAGCGAATTCGAATCCCTGTCTACACCGTGAATGCATCGCATTTGTCCCTTTTTTAAGCGTTATTTGGGTTGACAATTTTACTGATTTAACACAATTAACCTGCTTTTTTATACTGTTTTTACAGGGTTAATTTGTGTGAACTTTTTTCTTACCATTTTGTTGCCACTGTTAGATATTTAATTAAATTACAATTCTTATAAAATATTTTCGTATTTTTCACTTAAAAAATATCTGCGTTTACGCCCTTCTCCATCATAATGAAGAAAGCCGGAATTTACCCATTCTGAAACTAATAAACGAGCAGTTCTTGGTGCAAATTTAAAGAATTCAGCTACATCCTTTGCAGTTATGAATTTTTGAGTTTCAAACAAATTCAAAATTTGTCGTTGCTTTGAGTCTAGCTCTCTTAATACTTTTACTTCATCTTTTGTATTTTTATTTTC
>CAKVGS010000022.1 GCA_934747335.1 uncultured Candidatus Melainabacteria bacterium | reverse complement strand
TCGAAAGCCATAACTAATTCAACTGTATCTAAAGAGTCAGCGCCCAAATCAGCAGTAAAGCTAGCTTCTGGAGTAACTAAAGCTTCATCACAGCTTAATTGGTCAACTACAACTTTTTTAACTTTTTCTAATGTACTCATGTTTTTTATCCTCTTCATTATTGTGTAATACACTATTCCCCTAAATTATACTATTTCAAGAAAATTTTGCAATAAACTTCAAAAATTGTTACACTTCTATGAGAAATGTAACAATTTTATTTTTATATTTATATACTGGAACTTCCTTATATCAATTTGTTAAGAGAATTTATTTTGTTTTTTACTGCTGTAATTTCACTTTCTCTGAAAATTAATTCTCCACCATTTTTTTGGTAATTTAAAACAAATTTTAATTGGTTCTTCATATTGCTAACAATATTTTTAATAACAGAAGGTTCAAATTCTGAATATGATGATCTTACTTTTGTCATCAAATCCACGGCTTCATTTATTGCGTGTTGTTTATTAGATTTGAAATTTGTATTATTTGTTGGTTGATTAAAGATTGTTGGTTTGATTGCAATGTTCATATATCTACTCCTTTTGTTATTTATAACAAATGTAAAAAATATTTTTGCCAGATTTTTTAAAAAATTATGTAAATTTTTGTAAATAAATTGTTCTTCTTATTAAAGTTTTTAATCTAACTAGCCGATAACTATATTGTTAGACTTAGGGTGTGTATATTATGACAATCAATAGAATAGAAATTTATACTTGTTCTTTTTGTTCATCAGGCGGAAGTATTGATGAAGAAGAAAAAAGAATTATGCGCAGATTATTGCAATATGGTATTAAACCGACAGGACAAAAAAGTATAGATAAACCGAAATTACATGAAATTGAGTTGCAAAAAGCAAAATTAGAAGATTACGTTAGTAATAAATTTCTGACAGTTACAAAAAGTGAACAAGAAAAAATTCAGGCAAAGAAGAAAGAAAAACGCAAAGAAAGAAACCCCGAAAAATATACAAATTCTGAGCAAGCCCAAAAAGTTATGGGTGAACAAATATATTTGGCGATTAAGATGAAAAAAAAGAAGAAGTTCTAGTTGGACTGAAAGCCCACCTACTAATCTATTAAATCTCTCAAGACTTTATATATTTGTTCCAGTTTTTCTTGATTATTATGAATTTTACCTATATATGCATTTATTGCAATTATTAGTTCTTCTTTTGTTTTAATGTGTTCATTAGCAAAAAGTTCTTGTGTCGTTGTATTTAAAGACGTCAAAATATGTTCTAATGTTTCTGGCTTTGGAAAGCTTATACCTTGTTCAATATTACTCAAATTCCTTGATGAAATATCAATCATTTCCGCAAGTTGTTCCTGCGTTAAAGCATTTTGCTTACGTAATCTTTTTATTTTTTCACCAAGTTCTTTTTTTATATCCATAATTTACCTTTTAGAAATTTGACATCAATTTATTGTAAAAATATGTCCTACTAAATCATAATATATTAAGTTTTGTGAAGCTGAAATGTCGCACCGTTTCTTATTTTTACACATTTGTGATGTATTACATTGAACTTTTAGGCAATTTTTAAAAACAAAAATACTTTATATATACATCAAGGATATCTGAGAAAACATTACACGAGATAATACAAAAAATAAGGAGAAAAATTATGGTATCAGACGGACAATTAAGAGTTGGAATGAAATTTGAAACAATGGCAAGTGCTTGTAGAAAAGTTGCAGACACAGAAAGAGGAATGGGTGGTAAAGTAACAACGAGAAATGCTAAAACAATTGGTGGTTTCTATGGAGAAAAAAGTGGCAATCAGGTTGTTTTTTCAGATAGTGACAATGGTAAGACTACCAGCTATGGTGCGACAATTGGCGGTAGAACCTATTGTGGCAAGGTTCAAAAGTCACATTTAAAAAATAAAGACGCATTAATGTCACAACCGTTTACAAGAATTTATAATTCAGAGAGAACACAATATGCTGAAGATAAAAACCATAATGGAATTATTGATAAAGGTGAAATCTTTGATTGTTTGTGGTAAGCAAAGAAATGAAAATCATTAAACAGAGTCGGAAAAAGCTTAAAGCTTTTTCCGACTCTGTTGTAAGTTATTGTTGGGCTGAAAGCTCAACCTACATTTTAAAATAAAAATGGAAAGTTGATATTATTTAAAACAACTTTCCACTTTTAATTTTCAACTTTCAACTCGCATCTTTAATAAGACGCACGCATACTATATCATCAAACCGCCTGCAACTTCAATAGCTTGACCAGTTACGTATTCAGTATCAAGAGCCAAGAATTTAACAACCTTAGCGATATCTTCCGGAGTTCCTAATCTCTTCATTGGAATAGCTTTTAAGTATTCGTCAATATTAGGAAGTTCTGCTGTCATAGCTGTTTGAATAAAACCAGGGCAAACTGCGTTTACTCTGATGTTTCTTCCGCCAAATTCTTTAGCAAGAGTTTGAGTCAAACCGATTAAACCTGCTTTAGAAGCTGAGTAGTTAGCTTGACCTGCGTTACCGTGACGGCCAACAATACTTGACATATTGATGATAGAACCTTGACGAGCCTTCATCATGTACTTGATTACAGCGTGAGTTACACAATAAGCAGAAGTTAAGTTAATCTTAATAACTCTTTCCCATTGTTCCATATCCATTCTAATGAATAAACCGTCTTTTGTAATACCTGCGTTGTTCAACAATACGTCGATTTTACCATGTTCAGCAATCATTTTATCAACAGCAGCTTGAACAGCTTCAGAATTTGAAACGTCAAATTGGTAGAACCAAGCGTTTACACCCAAAGCCTTGATTTCATCAAGAGCAGGTTGAGCTTTTTCAGCTTCACAAATATCGTTAATAATAATGTCGCAACCAGCTTTTGCCAATTCTAAAGCACAAGCCAAACCGATACCACGTGAACCACCTGTAATAAGTGCAATTTTTCTTTCTGTCATGTAATTCTTCTCCTTATTTTAAGTTTTTGTTGGACAGGTATGCCCAACCTACATTTTCTATATTTTATTTTGATGTGCCAAATGGAACATCAAAGTTTTGAGGTCACAAATTGTGACCTCACCTCTAAGCCTTTACACACCTGCCATTTGTTCTTTTAATGCACTAACCGTTGCATCCAAAGAAGATTTGTCAAACACATTATAAACAGTTGTTTCAGGAGCGATTTTCTTATTCAAACCGGCAAGAACTTTTCCCGGTCCGATTTCAATAAATGTGTCAACACCTTCTGCAACCATTTTTTGAATAGTTTGTGTCCAATGAACTGATGAAGAAATTTGTCTCGGCATTTTTGATTTGAAATCTTCTGCCTTAACTGTTTCTTCTGCGTCAACATTTGTAATAACAGGAATAGAAGCGTCATTTAAACTAAATTCAGCAACAAAGCTTGCGAATTCTTTACCTGCATTTTCCATGAATTTAGAGTGGAATGCGCCTGAAACAGCAAGAGGTACAACTCTTCTTACACCGTTAGCAAGCAACCATTCAGAAGCGGCTTTAACTGCGTTATCATCACCTGTAATAACAACTTGCGCAGGTGAATTGTAGTTTGCAACATCAACATAACCAACTTTTGAACCTTCTTCCAATCCTTGTTTAAGCTGTTCTTCAGAAGCATTCAAAACTGCTGCCATAGAACCGCCTTTTGTAGCGCCCATCAAATCTGCACGTTTTTGAATAAGCTTAAGAGTTGTTTCTAAATCCATAACTCCTGCAGCATGCATTGCACAATATTCTCCCAAAGAATGACCCGCAACAAAATCAGCGTTTATATTTAATTCAGATTTCAAAGCTTCCATCGCTGCGATAGACATTGTTACGATTGAAGGTTGTGTATTAACAGTTTGTTTCAAATCTTCTTCAGGTCCTTCAAAACAAATTGTTGTAATACTTTTGTTTAAAGTCTTGTCAGCTGTATCAAAAACATTTTTTGCAGCTTCAAAATTATCATATAAATCTTTTCCCATGCCCACTGCTTGTGAACCTTGTCCAGGGAATAAAAATGCTACTTTTTTTACCATGTTTAACTCCTTATATTTTATCGTGCCGTCATTCTGAGGGCGATTAGCCCGAAAGAATCCAGCTTTTTTATAAATTATTTTATTTAATCTAAAATTTCATAATATAAATCATTCCAATCCGGATTATTTATTTCAATTAATTCTAGTTTCTTTTTTCTTGGTGAATTTTTTAATTTCTTTTCTCTTTCAATTGCAGTTAAAATATCTTCAAAAACTTCATAATATCCAAGTTTATCAATACCGTATTTTTCAGTAAAACCTTTAACAAACTTTTGTTTATGCTCGTAAACTCTTTTTACTAAATTTGAGGTTACACCAACATAAAGAGTGCCATTTCGTTTATTAAATAAAATATATACATAACTGCAATTGTTTTTCAATTTTCAATGTCCCATTTTGCCTAAAAAGCTGGATTGTTTCGCTCCGCTCACAAAGACGGCACGGATTATGCTAAAGAACCTCCCACCTTTCCTAACATATTCCTTCTCTCAATCTCACAATTGCTCCGCCCCAAGTCATGCCGGCACCAAAACCGCAAAGAATAGCTGTTGAGCCTAATTTAACCTTGCCTTGTTCTACGCTTTCTGCCATCGCAAGAGGAATTGAAGCTGCTGATGTGTTACCGTAATATTTAATATTAGTAACAACTTTTTCTTCTGAATATCCTAATCTTTCTTGAACCGCGTGAATAATTCTTAAGTTTGCTTGGTGAGGTATCAAATAATCAATATCCTCGGCCTTCATGCCTGCATTTGTAATCATTTCTTCCACATATTGAGGAAGAACTCTTGCAACAAATTTGTAAACTTCTTTACCGTTCATTACAATACCTTGTTTTACTTCATCGCAAGGTTCAACAAGAGGACAATTCTTGCCTGCAAACGGTAATTCAATTAAAGAACCTAATGAACCATCTGCTTTAATATCAATAGCAATAATGTCATCAACACCATCTTCTGCTTGAGTTACAACCATAGCACCTGCACCGTCACCAAACAAGATAGAAGTTGAACGGTCTTCCCAATTTAAAAGTCTTGAGTTGTTATCTGTTGCAACGATTAAAATTGTTTTGTACATTCCACTTCCGATATAAGCTTTTGCCATGCTTAAAGCATAAATCAAGCCTGAGCAAGCCGCTGTGATATCAAACGAAGGAACATGATTAGGAATTTCTAATCTCGCTTGAACTTGGCAAGCCAATGCAGGATACAATTGAGGTGGCGCAGAAGTTGCTGCTATAACCATATCAATTTCATCCACGTTAATGCCTGATTTTGCAATCGCTCTTTTTGAAGCTTCTACTCCTAAATCTATTGCATCTTCATTACCTGAAACAAGACGTCTTTCTTTAATCCCTGTTCTTGTATAAATCCATTCGTCAGATGTTTCGTATAATTTTGTTAAATCATCGTTTGTAATAATTGTTTCAGGCACGCTATATCCAACGCCTGCAATCCTTAAAGGAATTGTATTATTTCCCATTGTATGTTTACTCCTCTTTTGTTTAATCTATTCCCCTCTACTTGGGAGAGGGAGCAGTCGTTGGCGAGCTGTGCGAGCCTTACGAATGCGGGTGAGGGTTTTACCCTCTTTAGTTTTTGTTGGGCAGAAATGTCCAACCTACATTTCTCTTAATTTTGTGGATTGCTTCGTCGCTCACGCTCCTCGCAATGACTTGGCGTTCTACCTTAAGCGTGCTGTCATTGCGAACCTCGTAAGAGGTGTGGCAATCCATTTGTTATTAATCACGGAAAAATTTTGGGTAACTCTCTTTGCCCAAAATTTTTCACATATTATTAAACTTTATTTAATTTATCCTTCAATTCTTTCTGAAATCTTTCTGTTTACACCTGTTTCAACAGCTTCTTTTGCTACTCTTACAGCATTTTTAATCGCGTAGGCCTTACTTCTTCCGTGAGAAATAACTGTAATACCTTTAACGCCTAAAAGTAAACAGCCGCCGAATTCTTCGTAGTTGATTTTTTCATAAATTCTTTTCATGAAAGGTTTTGCTAACAAGCCAATCAACATACCCAAGAAATCAGATTTAAATTCACTCTTAATCATCTTGAATAACAGTGATGAAGTACCTTCTGTAACTTTTAATACTACATTACCTACAAAACCATCACAAACAACTACATCGCACAAGTTCAAGAACAATTCTCTACCTTCAATGTTACCCATAAAATTGAATTTTTCTTTTTCTTCTTCTAACAAGTTGTAAGTATTTTGAGCCAATTCGTTACCTTTTCCTGCTTCTTCACCGATATTCAAAACCCCAACTCTAGGATTTTCAATACCTAAAACATTTTTAGAAAAAGTCATGCCCATAATAGCAAACTGTTTAAGCATTTGAGGTGTACAATTGCTGTTTGCGCCACCATCAATAATTACGATTGGCTTTTTCATTGTAGGAAGTGTTACAGCAATCGCAGGTCTGTCGATTCCGGGGATTCTGCCTAAGCCGAATAAACTTGATGCCATAGCTGCACCAGTAGAGCCTGCTGCAACTAACGCGTCAGAACTGCCTGTTGCAACTGAGCTTACGGTTAACACAATTGAAGAATTTTTCTTCTTACGAATAGCTTGTCCCGGTGCTTCGCCCATCTCAATGATTTCAGATGCGTGAGTAATTTTGATATCAAGTGATTTAACATCCACTCGAACTCTTCTTTTTCTGCCTGCTTTACCGCAATCAGAAAGAAAACCTTCTTGTTGAATCACTTCAAGACAATGTTCAATTCTATCTTGTTTACCTACTAATTCTAAAGCTACGCCGTATTCAGCGGCTGCCCATACTGCACCTGCAACAATTTCAAAAGGAGCGTGATCTCCACCCATTGCATCAATAGCTATTCTTGTCATTTAACTCTTCCCTTTATCCCTTAAATTATTTAGAAAACAGGGTGCGACTTTTAAGTCGCACCATTTAATTTCTTTAACTAAGCTTCTGGTTTTTCTTCTGAAGATTCTTCTTTTACTTCTTCAGCTTTTTCTTCAACCTTAACTTCTTCAACTTTTTCAGCTTTCTTAGAAGATTTCTTTTCTTCTTTTACTTCTTCTTGGAAACCTTCTGCTTTATTAGAAACTACTTTGCCTTTGTAAGTTCCGCAAGCTGTGCAAACTGTGTGAGTTAAAACCTTAGCTCCGCAATTTGGACAAGTTGTTAATTCAGGCTTTGTAGCCTTCCAGTTTGATCTTCTTTTACCTTGAGCGCTGTGCCCTGTTCTTTTCTTTGGTACTGCCATTTTCCTATACCTTTCTATCTTGTTGTACTACTTATATATTCTTTAGTTGTTGTGTTGGGCTGAAAGCCCAACCTACATTCCCTTATCAGGGAGAGGTAAAACCTCTTTATTTTGGGTTAATTTGAATGTTTTTAAATACGTCCATTCTATCGTCGTGGATTTCCATATCTTCATCAGACACAAATAATCCCTCATTACAATTTATACCACAAACTTTTTTATTTGGTAACTGTAATATTACAGATTGATACAATAAGTCATAAATGTCAATTTCTTTAGCTCCGTTTAAATCCGTAATGAATTGACCGCTTTGTAGCTCAACCTCTTGTGAATACTCATCATGAAGCGAATGCTTAGCATAAGTTTCGTCAATATCAAAATCTAAATCGTATTCATATTTGTTAAGACATCTGTCACATTCAAGTGTAACTTTACCGTCAACATGACCGCTAACTTCAATATAGCCACCTAAAGATTTAAATTCTAAGTCAGCTTTTACGTTACAATTTTCAAGTTCTTTGATTTCAGCTTCAAACTCTATGCAAAGCGTCTTATCTTGTTCTCTTTCGATGTCTTCAATAAGAACCGCGTTATGATTTTTTACGTGCTTTTCTTTAGGCATAAGGTTCTTCCTGCAATACTAATCCTGCAATTTGAGTTGAAACAAAACACAATTTTTTAATTGGACCAACCGGTTCTTTTTCAACTAAAACAGGAGTTGGACTTTTCATTAATTGTTTCAATTCAGCATAAACTGCTTGCGGATTTTCAAAATACATTACAACAGGAGTTGCAGAGCCCTTTAAGAAAAGGATTACAGCTTGTCTTGTTTTCTGTGGAGTATTAAATTGTTGAACCATAAGTTCTCCTTTATCTTTCTACACACCAAAAATTATATTACAAAAAGACGAAAATGTTAAATAATGCTTTTTAGGAGTATAATTAAATAATTGGGAGAATAAAATAATGTTTGAAAAAATTAATGAGATTTTAAAAAATGATGGTGTTATTGCCTATGTTACCGATACGGTTTGGGGGCTTGGATGCTTACCGACAAGTGAAAAGGCCGTAAAAAAGATTTATGATATCAAACATCGTGACGGCAAAAAACCGCTAATCTTAATGAGTGATGAGTTTTATAATTTGTTTGAATATGTAAAACAACCGATTGATAAAGAAGCTCAACGCTTAATCAAACAATATTTTCCGGGCGCATTAACTCTTGTTTTGGAAAAATCTGAAAAAACTCCTGATTTCATAACGTCTTCTATGCCTACTGTCGGTGTTAGAATTCCTGACAATGAAACATTCGCAAATATTTGCAAAAATATAGACGGACGAGTTTTAGCAACAACCAGTGCAAATCTTTCAGGCGAAGCTCCTGCTTTGACTTATGATGAAGCTGTTAAATATATTGGCGACAAAGTAGATTTAGTAATTCCTGATTATGGACACTTAGCAAAGGGTAAAGCTTCTACTGTTGCAGGATTTAAGGATGGTGAAGTTGTTGTGTACAGACAAGGTGAGATTGAAATTTAAAAGATAAAACTCTATGCTTCATCTTCGATTTTGCTTTCTGCTTTAGATTCAGAATTAGCATAACTCTTAAACGCTTTTGCGTAATCTTTTACCACAATTTGTTCTTCTTTTGTCTCTGGATTTTCTGTTTTTACAGCCTCTGCTTTAGGTGAAAATGCCTGATCTGCAGAGTTTTCGCTTTGTTTTCTGCAATATTCCATATATTCTGCGTAAGTAATTGTGCCGTCATCGTTTTCATCAATGACTTCTTCATAGTTGGTATCGCCTTTTCTTGCATAAACTTTTTCAGAATTATTGTTTTCTTCTGTGTTTTCAGATTCTTCTGCCTTTTCAGCCTCTTGTTGAACTTTTTCGCTACTTTCTGCGGCCTTTTTGTTAAGCTGATATGTCATACGATTATTCAGCATCAATACACGCTCTTTGTATCCAATACCATTTTCATCACAGTAATCCATAAATTCCTTGAACGTAATTACACCATCTTCATCTGTATCCATTTCTTTTTGATACATAGGTTCACCCTTTGTCGCATAGACAGCGTTTTTAGAATTTGAAAAATTATTAGTTTGAATTCCAAAAGATTTGTTATTAATGTTTGTAACTCCAAGACCGATTTCTGTCATCATTGAATCCTTTCATTAAAACGACGTACTATTTTAATTATAGCTCGTTTTTAGGGATTCTCAAGACTATTTTAACAATTATTAGATTTACTTATCAAAATTGGTTGCATATTTAACAAGCGCGTTATAAATTTCAGGCAGAATTTTGCCTTCTCTAACTTCTTTATAAAGAATCAAAAGTGATTCTAAACGGTTTAATCTTCGACGATAAACACGAGCTTCTCTTAATGCACTGTATTTATCGGAAATAGAAACTATTTGTACTGCTATATCGGAAGAGATTGTTGTTTCTATTGCAGGATAGCCGGAGTGTTGTAAATTTTGGTGATGATATCTTATAAGCTCTAACGTTTTTGGAGAAAGATTTTGAGTCTTTAATAATTCGTATCCTAAAGTTGAGTGGATATTCATAATCTCACGTTCTTTAATGTTTAATTTAGCCGGTTTATTCAAAATCTTGGATGGGATAAGAACCTTGCCTAAATCATGAAGCATTGATGCTTCTTTTATTATAGATTTATCCAACCCTTTTTTTGACTCTTCTGATAACATAGCAAAAATCCCTTCTGCAATGTTACAAGTTTCGTTCATGTGACCGCCGGTTAGTTCCTTCAGTGTCTTTGTGTCAATTTCGGGTTTGATTTTATATCTTTTTAAAAGAGCTTTAACAGAAGGATTTAGTGACATCATACGCTTAACTGCATATTTTTGAATTCTTTCTCCTGTGTTTAAAAAAGTTCTACCTCCTTCATCGGCGTAGACAAAATAGCTGTTGCGGTTAATTTGCACAGCACCTTTTAAACTTACTCTCTTTTCTTTTTTCGGGGTTCTTTTTAATAACATTGTTCTAGTTTGAATTGTAACTTAATATAAGTTTACAATAATTTTAGTTTTTTTTCAAGCAAGTATGTAGAAAAATTCAAAAGACAAAGCGGGATTGATTACTCAAAAGTTATAGCCGATTGTAGGTTAACAAAAATGATTGAAAAATTATTCTAAAATAAAAAGGAGAAATTTATGACAGAAAAACGATTTTTGAGCTTTGTTTTAATAGAAGGTATTTTACTTACTGTATTAGGTTTAGCCATGTTGATGCTTCCTAAAATTACAACAATATCATTTGGCTTAATGTTGTGTCTGATATTTATTATTTATGGCGGTTATAAGGTTATTAATGCGATTTTAACAAGAAATTATTCGAGACACTTTGTTTTAAATATTATTACAGGACTTTTATTGTTTTTAGCGGGTATGTTTTTGTTCATGGCGCCAATGTTTAACTTAATTCTTATTACGAGCGCAATCGGTGTGTATTTTATATTAGAAAGTCTTTCATCTGTTGCTTTTGCTGTACAGAATAAAAACACATTATATTTTTGGTGGCTTGAACTCGGGGTTGGTTTAATTCAGTTTTTGCTCGGATTGATTATAATTCTGGGTTTGCCGTCAACTGCTTTGTGGGTAGTTGGTGTACTTGCGGGTGTAAATTTTCTTATTGCGGGAATTGTGTTTATTAGTATGTATCTTTCTACAAAATATATTTTGGGATAAATTTCAAAACAAAAAAGCCATGCAAAAAAGCATGGCTTAAAATTGGGGTAGTAAAATTGGTATATTTTTGAGTCTATACCTCTATAAAAAGTCGTCTTCCGACAATATTGGGCTGATTGTTGTAATATCCTGCAAAATATCCGCCTGCAACAGGTCTGTTTTGACCATAATTAGCAAAAGGATTGCTTGAAACAAAAGGATTGCCGCTTGATTGTGCGAACGGGTTATTTGAACGTTTGGTTTGTGTAACCGCACCTGTTTGTACAAGTGGGTTTGAAGTCAATACTCGTGATAATAAATTTACAATTTCAGCCATTTTGTTGCACCTTTCTAAATGGTGTTTAATGATTTATTTTCGTTTGTCAATTATTTTGTCGGCATAATTTTTTCAAACTTTAGATAAAAATTTAAAACATCAACTAAAAGTATTAAATTTTGTTACAAAAAAGCAATTTTTCTCCTTATATATACTTTATATATATATAAGGAGAGTATATGTCAGAACCTTTAAAACAATTTTTGAAAGTTGCAGATAAAGTTGACGCTGATAAGAAAATCTTATCAGAAACTGTTGTTCAAAATATTTTGGACGATGTGGAAGATTTTGGCAAAGATTTAGGTGAAGATGTAGAAAATTTGTTCAAATCTTCATCAAACATTCGCCCTCCAAAACCTTCTGTTCCAACTCCTACTTATCAGGAATCAGCATTTTTAGCGCCAAAGCAAGAAACAACGTTATATAATGTTACAAACAGAAAAGAAGAAGTTCCGGAAGTTACAAAAAAATCTAATATATTCAAAAAAATTAGCTATACATTCAAAGGTTTTACAGCTTCTGCAAATTTAAAAAACGGTAATGACAAATACAGAGTTTACTTGGGTGAAAAAGCAGGAGTCGGTTATGAAGTAAAAGAAGGCGGGGCGAAAACGGCATTTAGCGCGCTTTATAATGTAAGAAACGGAAAATCTTCATTGAACTATTCATTTAGCAGACCGGGACAAAACTACGGCGTATCCGTATTTAATAAAGATAGCAACAATGGAGTTACTGCGTACTATTCCGTAGAGAATGTTAAATCAAGAGTTTCTGTTGACAAAAATAGCAGTTCTTTGAATTGTTCATATACAAAAAAATATGAGGATTGCACCGTTGAATTAAATACTTATGTTACGACAGGTGAAAGCTATTCAAATCCTTATGCTGGTATTGGCGGCAGAGTTACATTCTAATTATCAAAGAAATTCACAAAAAAGTTTCTGATATTTTGACAAATCTTAGCCATACGTGATGGTTGTTTATAACCTTCTGATAATGGTGACTTTTGCATAAAATAGTTGCTTGAGTAACCTAATTGTGAAATTTTTTTGATAGAACGAGTTGCTCTGTATGCTGATTTTAAATATTGAATTGGTGAAATTTTCATTTTTGTTTTTACCTTTCAAAAGAAATAAAACCTCTAAAAATTTTTTTTGCTATCTTTTTAGAGGTTTTTTATAAATTATTTATTAAATTCTTCAAAAGTATTTTTAATTACTTCAAAACCTTTAATCAATGATTTGTAATCAACTTTTTCAGCTGCTGAGTGCATATTATAAACATCCGCCAAGCCTAAAAGTGATGGCATAAAAGTTTCACCTTTAGAATTTTTGTTGTGGCAATAAATATGAGTTTCAGCACCGGCATGGAAAGAAGAAATATCATTTTTCATGCCTGCTCTTTCACAAGCCTTTGTATGCGCAATTTCAATCCTATCATCATCAGCTTTTTCAAAAGCTAACAAATGAACTTCAAATTCGATTTTCGCTTCTGCTAAATCTTTGTATTTTTTATTAAATTTATCAACAATTGATTGCATCAAAGCTTTCAATTCTTCTTCCTTAGCTACACTCGCGCTTCTTATTGAATAAGATGCCATGCCAAGAGTATTAATAATATTTGTAGAAGTCTTTTTCATTATTTCAGTAATATAATCGTTAGTTTTAACCCCTTTTTCTACAAGATTTGCAACGGAGTTTTGGATGCCGCCTGCAACAATTGCGCCTAAATTACAAGAAGTTATAACGCCTGTTTCGTCAGTATAATATGCGCCTTGTGGAAATTCTGCAAGAAGTTCCGCTATAAGTTTAGCTGCATTTAATCTTGTCTTATCTCCTATATCAATCCCTGAATGACCGCCTTTTAAACCGCGAACAGTGATTTTTGCGTTTGTATAACTTGCGCCTGAAATCTGCAATTGACCTAATTTATCAGCGTCACAAACTAAAACGTATTTTGATAAAATTTTATCAAATTCTACGTGTTCAATACCACTCATGCCTGTTTCTTCGTCACGAGTGAATGTAATTTCTAATCCACCATGTATCAACCCCCTGTCAGAGCTTGCATTCACCAGGTCTTTAGCAAGCTTCAACGCACAAGCAACACCGACTTTATCATCTGCACCTAATGTTCTGCCTTCAGCTTTAATAAAATCCCCGTCCAAGAAAATATTAACAGGGCTATCGTCACCAACTACATCCATGTGAGAAGATAGCATAATTGGTTCTTTAGTTTCGTCTGTTGCAGGAACATGGATATAAATATTTCCATAGTTGTCTTTTTTGCCGTCAATCCCGTTTTTCTTACAAAAATCAAGAATCCATTCAATCACTTTTTCTTCTTTTAAAGATGGAGATGGTATTGAAACCAAATTACAAAATATATCTAAAACTTCGTTTTCTTTTCTTAAATCTTCTAAATTAACTGCCACGGAAAAACCTCCTATTTGTTCCTTCACCGCCTATTTTTACATTCACGGGACGCAAACATTTCGGGCATCTGCCGACATACATCGTTCCCGCTTGATTTTTGTACAACCTTCCGTAAACATGGCAACAATCGAACCAAATTCCTAAAAAAGCTCTTTTTTTAGTCTCTTCGCTCAATTTAGTTTCCTCCACGTTTGCTTCCTGTACTGTATTTTGCCTGTTGAGGTTTTGCGGTGTCTGTAATTATTACCTCTCTTTTATTAGGCTTAAATACGCTTTCTGTCAAAGTGTCAACGTAATAATCAGTTAAATGCGCATAATCAAAAATGATTAAGCCATTTAAACAATATTTTCTTGCAGCATGAATTTGTTTCATCAAATCAGCAGATGAACCGTTCATGAATGTTACAAACAAGCCTGCGTATAATTTTGTACTTGCAGATTTGTTTCTCAAAATTTCTTCCATAAGATTAATTGCAGTCATATCATTACATGTCAAGAATAATGGCGTAAAACCATCAACAAAATTGTTCATTGACCATGTTTTCCAGTCTTGCATTTTTGTATTAAGAGCAAGATTTCTGTTTGGGAAAATTACGGCCGTAATTTGAATTTTGTTAAATCGACAAAGTACGCTGACTCTTCTTACAAAACTTGTAACCTTGTTACAACGGTATGCACGCCATTGATACCACAACGGATCAGTAAATTTTAATTCAATCGGGTCAACGCCATACATTTTGAAAAACTCATCACGAGCATACTTTGTATAACCCCAGTTTGACATATCGTAATTTGAATAAATCGTATCCAATGATTGCGGATATCTGATATAGTCCAAATTTATTCCATCAGGCTTGTACCTTGTAATAATTTCACAAAGCAGTTCATATAAGAAATTTTGGACTTCCGGATTTGCAGGGTCAATAAAATATCCGTTATGTTCAGAAACAGAATAAGCAATTGTGTCTGAATCCGCATTTTTCTTTTGATAATTTGCCCATTCCGGTTTCTTAGCCAAAATATAACCCGCATTTGTTTCAGGCGGTTTGTTGCCTACATAAAAAGTTTCAAACCAAATATGAACCTTAATTCCGCGCTTGTGTGCTTCGTTTATCCAGATTCTAAGCGGATCAAAACCGACATAATCTTCGTTTTGTCTGATAAAACCATATTTTGTCATTGTTTGTGATGGGAAAATTGTTTTGCCGTGATAATATGTTTCAATGAAAATATTATCAATTCCTGCATTGTTGATTTTATCAATGGTTTTAATAATATCATCTTCACTAAAATAAGTTGGTCTTATCCACACTCCTTTTAATTCGCCTGAATCGTAAGGAATAACGGTAGACATTGCTAAATCTGCGTATTCAATCGCTTTTGAAGCGTATTTTTGAGAATTTTCACCATTTTTAACGGCTTTTTCTATCAAATCATTTGCCTTATCCAAACTTTGAGAAGTGCGCTTTTGATTATAGTTTGAATAATTTTGAGTATAATAAAGCATCATATTCTGAACTTCCTTAATACGCTCTCTTGCTGAATACAAAAAAGTATCAGAAGTTATATAAGATGTAATAATCTTTTTTTCAGGATTAATATAGATTTTTGCACCAACCATTACATTTTCATTAATCCATTTTTTTGCTTGACCATGCCCGCTTATTACAATACCATTTGCAGGGATTAAAGAATCAGCACCACTTAATGCCGTCACCGTATCGCCTGTTACGATAGCTTCTGTACCAAATTCGTTTGTGTTGGTTCTAAAACCAAAAGATGGAGTATAAATTACAAGTTGATTTGCGCCTCTAAGTCCGGGGTAACTTGCGCCTTTAGTGTTTGTACTTGCTTGCGGGTCAATTACATCAATTTTATACATTGACTGATTAAAGATAACTTCATTCTTCTGCGGAACGTATTCAGAATAAAGCCCTTGCGCTGAAACCGCTTGGCATATAATTAAAAATAATGCAATTATTACTGACCAGACCCTGCTCTTCATTCCCCAATATCCTTTTATAACAAATATTATAGAACTAGAAAGAAATAAATACAATAAATTTTTAGAAGTGGGCTTGTTTGTTTTTTAATTTTGAGGTAATATTGAATGATAATCACAAATTAAAGGGATTTGTATGTCTAAAAATTCTGCATCAAGACAAATTACGGTTGCGGAGATGGCACCGCATATTCATTCTTTTTTGTCAGGCGAAAATAAAGTTAACAAAATTTCTATTTGGTTAATAGAATGGATTAAGAATAATTTAAAGTCTAAAAAAATCAAACCTTATGATAAACTTCCCGCAAAAGCTGATTTAGCTTTTCATACCGGAGTAAGTGTCGGTACTATTCAAAATGTTTTTAGGTTTGTAGAAGATAGCGGTTTGATTGAGTCTAAACAGAGAATAGGAACATATATTAAAGACCCGAGAGAAGTTCAAAATATTGAGAAATTAACTTCTAAAAGAGAATTGGCAGTTGAAATTATCAAAAAACACATTGTAGAAGATGGTTACAGGTGTGGTGTTTGTTTAGCTTCAACAAGAAAACTTGCAAATTTAACCGGCATGTCTACTGCAACAATTAGAATTGCAATTGGAAGTCTGATGTCAGAAGGGATTTTGGAAAAAGTCGGTAATGCTTTTGTCATACGAGCAATTGATTTTGAGATTGATGATATTAAAACACAAACTTTAGTGGAAAAAATAGCCGAACTTTTGCGTGAATATGTAAAAAAAGATTTTCATGTCGGCGAAAAATTGCCAACAAATACAGAGCTTGCAGAAAAATTTAATGTAAGTATTAAAACAATACATGATGCAGTAAAAATTCTTTCTAAAGAAGGACTTTTATTTTCAAGACGTGGACAGTATGGAACAGTGGTTGTTAATCCGCAAGAAAAATTAAAACTTTATCATTATGAAGAAATTGAATTGAAAATAAGACATTTTATTTCTCAAAAATGTGAAATAGGTACGAAATTGCCTTCTATTGGTGATTTTGCAGAATTTTTTAATGTTAGCCCAAAAACTATTAAAAAAGCTCTTGATAATTTGGCAGAAGATGGATATTTAACGTTTACAAGAGGAAGATATGGCGGGACTTTTGTTACGGATATTCCTCAAGCTGTAAACGAGGCTTATAAATGGCTTGCTATAAGTTCTGATTATGTTTCAAATACTTGAAATATGGTTAAAGCATGGTATTATTAAGAAGAAAAGTGTAATTTTAATAAAAAAAAGGAGAATAATTATCGCTAATGAAGAAAGGGGCCAAAGAGGCTCAGGCAAAGATAAACCTCTAATAAATGAAAGAATTAGAGCAAGAGAAGTTAGATTAATTGACGAAAATGGTAATAATCACGGTATCGTACCGACATCCCAAGCAATGAAAATGGCGGAAGAAGCTGAATTAGATTTAGTTGTAATCAGCCCTAACCAAGCGCCACCGGTAGCAAAGATTTTAAATTACGGTAAATATAAATACGAACTTGAAAAGAAAGCTAAAGAGGCTAAAAAGAAACAGCATGTTGTTGATGTTAAGGAAGTAAAAGTTCGTTATAAGATTGATACACACGATTATGAAGTAAGATTGAAAAATATCAGAAAATTCATATCACAGGGCAATAAAGTTAAGATTGTTGTAATGTTAAGAGGACGTGAAATGCAGCACTCATCTTTAGCAATTGATTTGGCAAACAGATTTATTGCAGATTTGGCAAATGACCCTGTAACAGTGGAAAAGAAACCGATGGTAGAAGGCAGAAACGTAACTGCTTGGTTAGCTCCACAAGGTTAAAAAGAAATCAAAAGGAAGAGTTCAACTCTTCCTTTTTTATTAAATAAATTGTTTTTTATAAAAAAGACTTGATTAAAAATCTTTAGCAGGTACAATAGATTTACGGCTTGAAGTTGAAGTCGTAAATATGAAGGGTTTGTTTTACAAGTTCTGTAAAATTGAATATAATATGCCGCAATAGCTCAGTTGGTAGAGCAAGGGACTGAAAATCCCTGTGTCCTTGGTTCAATTCCGAGTTGCGGCATATTTTTTTGTTTATTTTATTATCATATTATATCGCAACTCGGAATTATATCTTTTGTGCGTTTCGTCGCCAATCGCGCTAGCGTCCAAATAAAATTGAGAAAGCATACATATCTCTTAATAAATTGGATTGCTTCGTCACAATAAATAATAGCTGTTCCTCGCAATGATTTGGCGTTAGACTTCCAAGCGTGCCGTCATTGCGAGGGCGATTAGCCCGTGGCAATCCAGCTTTTTAGTTGTAGGTCGTGTTCAACATTTTTCATTGAACACGACATTAAAATTTATGCATTTGTCGTGTTAGATGTCAATTGTCCAACACGACCTACAAACTTTAGGCCATTCCCTCTCCGAGGGAGAGGGTTAGGGAGAGGGGGGAACATGTGACAAAGCAATCCGTTAATAATTTGTTTGTGTATAAAAAACAAGCAATCGTTAAGAAATATAAATTAATTATTTTAATATATATCCCTTTGTTAAGAAATCAGAAAAATTGTTACAATTAGCGCAAACGTAGTAGTAGTGATGCGTTCAACTTTCCCAAAAACCCCTAAAGTTTACGTAAAAATGCCGATATAGAAATTGTAGAACATATTAATATTATCAAAAATGAAAGGAGTTCTTATGAATCAATTTGACAAAATTTTACAAAAGTTGGATGTTAAAATCCAGAATTTATCAAAAAATGGAGAAAACAATAATGGTAAAATTGATACCACGAAAGAAAAAGATCAATTAGCAAAACTGCTAGCAGGGGCTGAACAAGAAATGGATGATTTATATAGTAAGGTTTATTATGGAAATAACGATGATTATGGTAGTGACAAAAAAGTATTGATACGTCATCACTACTCAAAAGCCGAAGATAAACTGAGTCAATACAAAAATTTTCTTAAAAATCTTATTTGTGGATATGAAAGTATAAATGATGATAATGGTACTGCATCAGTGACCAAAAGAAAAGATGTAAAAATAAGGGCTAATGGTTCCTACGAAGAAAAGCTAAATGAAAGTGCCAATGCTTTTAATGTTATTATAAGGGATAAAAAAGGCAATGAAATAGGAAGAAAATCTTATACAAAAAGCAAGAAAGGTATCTACACTAATAAAGATAAAGTTGCTGAATATAATAACTTTTTAACTAAAAATAAAGATATGAAAAAATATGACACAAGTGGAGTCGGTGGTATAATAAAATCTATGATTCCAATATTTGGTAAACAGTACAAACACTACAATGACAATATTGCTGATGCTTTGAAAGACCTAAGTGATGACGAGGCAGTTGATTTAAATACTGGTACTATATACAAATGGAATTCTAAAAGTAATGAATATAATGTAGTTGGAAAATTTGATATAGCGCAAGATATGGGCGCAATGGAAGGCATATACTGGTATAATAGAAGGTAGTCAGTTGTAGGTCGTGTTCAACATTTTTCATTGAACACGACAAATATATAAAGCATAGAAAAGGTGCGTTCGAAGAACGCACCTTTTCTGTTGTATTTGTTTAAATATTAATTAAACATTACCATAATAAGCGTCGATGTAGATTTGTTTGATATCAGACATCAATGGGTAAGCTGGGTTAGCACCTGTGCATTGGTCATCGAATGCCAATTCAACAAGTTCATCCAAGTTATCCATGAATGTTTTTTCTTCTACGCCGAAGTCTTTAATTGACTTAGGAAGTTCAACTTTATCCATTAATTCATCAACTGCCTTGATTAACAATTCAACCTTTTCATCATCATTCTTACCGCCCAAACCTAATTCATCAGCGATTTGACCATATTTAGCCTTAGCGTTAGGGAATTTGTATTGAGGGAAGATTGCTTGTTTGTGTGGAGCATCAGAAGCATTGTATTTGATGATTTGTCTGAATAACAATGCGTTAGCTACACCGTGTGGAACGTGGTACATAGCACCAAGTTTGTGAGCCATAGAGTGGCACAATCCTAAGAATGAGTTAGCGAATGCCATACCTGCGATTGTTGCAGCGTAGTGCATTTTTTCTCTAGCGATAGGATCATTAGCACCTTCTTTGTATGAACGTTCTAAGTATCTGAATACTAACTTAGATGCTTCTAAAGCGTTTGAGTTAGTGAAGTTTGTAGCCATACAAGATACATAAGCTTCAAATGCGTGAACTAATGCGTCAATACCTGATGCTGAAGTTAAGCCTTTTGGCATACCATCAACGAAGTTAGGGTCAACAATTGCCATATTTGGAGTTAATGCGTAATCAGCAATAGCGTATTTAACGTGAGTTTCGTCATCAGTAATGATAGCGAATGGAGTTACTTCTGAACCAGTACCTGATGTTGTAGGAATAGCAACCATAGTAGCTTTCTTGCCTAATTCAGGGATTCTGCAAATTCTCTTTCTGATATCCATAAATCTCATAGCGATATCTTCGAAGTTTGTATCAGGTTGTTCGTACAATAACCACATAATTTTAGCTGCGTCCATTGGAGAACCGCCACCTAATGAAATGATTACATCAGGTTCAAATGGTTTCATAATAGCCATAGCTTGGTCGATTGTTGACAATGTCGGATCAGGTTTAACATCGAAGAATACTTCGTGTTCAATACCGATTTCGTCAAGAACGTTAGTAATTGCATTAACAGCACCTGAGTTGAACAAGAATCTGTCAGTTACGATAAATGCACGTTTTTTACCTTCTAATTCACGAAGAGCTAAGTCAGTAGCGCCTCTCTTGAAGTAAACTTTAGAAGGAACTTTGAACCATAACATATTTTCTCTCCTTTCAGCAACGGTTTTGTAGTTCAATAAGTTTTCTACGCCTACGTTACCTGAAACAGCGTTTCCGCCCCAAGAACCGCAGCCTAGAGTTAGTGATGGTTCAAGTCTGAAGTTGAACAAGTCACCAATACCACCTTGAGATGATGGAGAGTTGATTAGAACTCTACAAGTTGGCATTTTTTCGCCAAACAAGTTGATTCTATCTTTTTTACGTTCGTCTGTGTAAAGAACTGAAGTGTGACCTGCACCACCTTTGCTTACTAAGTGGTAAGCTTTTTCAACAGCATCTTCAAAATCACTTGCTTTATATAGAGTTAGAACAGGTGATAATTTTTCTCTTGAGAATGGATCTTCCCAATCAACTTCAGGTCTTTCAACCAACAAGATTTTAGCATCTTCAGGAACTTCGTTGCCAAAACCTGCTAATTCAGCGATTCTGTGAGGTTTTTGACCAACTACGTCAGGATGAGCAGTTCCTCTTTTTGGATCAATAAGAGGAAGGTCTACTAATTTTTGTTGTTGGTTATCATTTACAAGGTAAGCACCTCTGTAAATGAATTCTTTTTTAACTTCTTCATAAACACTGTCAACAACTACAACTGATTGTTCAGATGCACAAATCATACCGTTGTCGAAAGATTTTGACATAAGGATTGAAGAAACAGCCATTTTGATATCAGCAGTTTCATCAATAACAGCCGGAGTGTTACCAGGACCAACACCTAAAGCTGGGTTGCCTGATGAGTATGCTGCTTTAACCATGCCAGGGCCGCCTGTCGCTAAGATACAATCGATGTTAGGGTGTTTCATCAATGCGCTTGAAAGTTCAATTGATGGAACATCAATCCAACCGATAATATCTTCCGGAGCACCAGCTTTAACAGCAGCATCTAAAACGATTTTAGCAGCTGCGATTGTAGATTTTTTAGCTCTTGGGTGTGGTGAGAAGATGATACCGTTTCTAGTCTTTAATGAAATTAAAGATTTGAAAATAGCAGTTGAAGTTGGGTTTGTAGTAGGAACGATACCTGCTAAAACACCTAAAGGTTCTGCAACTACTTTTGTACCGTTAATTTTGTCTTCTTTAATAATACCGCAAGTTTTAGCGTGTTTATGTTTGTTATAAATATATTCAGAAGCAAAGTGGTTTTTGATAATCTTATCTTCTAAAATACCCATGCCGGTTTCTTCAACAGCCATTCTTGCAAGAGGGATACGAGCCTTATCTGCTGCAGTAGCTGCTGCTTTGAATATAGCGTCAACTTTTTCTTGTGAGAAAGTTGCGAAAATTCTTTGAGCTTTGTGAACTCTAGAAATTAAGCTTTCTAATTGGTCAAGTGTTTCAACAACATTTGATGCTTCCAAGCTTTTTTCCAAAGATTCAACGTTCTTTTTAGTTTTAGTTGTCATTTTGAATCTCCTTTTTTTAGTACGGCTATAACAATATTGCAACACAAATTAAAATTATTGTCAACGCAAGTCAACATGAGGATTTAGGGGATATAGAGTATATAAATTAAGCTAAAATCCGCACAAGAAAAAGCATTTAGCGAGTGTAAGTTTTACACTCGCTAAAAAAGCTTTATAAATTCTTTATATGTATTTTATTAACCTTTCACCACTATCGGTAAAAATTTGAGTTTATAAAATATATTAGTTTATATAGAATATAATGGATTGCTTCGTCACTGGAAATTGTCGTTGTTCCTCGCAATGACCGGTTGTCCAAACTCCAAGCGTGCTGTCATTGCGAGGGCGATTAGCCCGTGGCAATCCGGTTTTTTGGAACTTTTGCAAACTGCTTGTCAAAAATTAAATTCCAAAAGCAGTCTTAAATCTGTTTACATCAAAATCAATAGCGCCGATTCCTTGAGAAGTTTGAGTTTCAGAGTCTTCTTGATTTTGAGAACCATTCATTTGATTCCAAATATTTGTGCTTTCGCCTTGACCTTCATATTCAGCAATTGCAGAAGTTAAATCAGCATTAGCGTCTGCAACTTGTGACCAAGAACCTGTTGCTGTAATGATTGAATCCAATTTTGTTTGATAGTCGCCAACAAGAGCAATTGCACTATTACCAACGCCTTCAACATTGCCAACAGTACCAGCAATTGAATTCATATCAGCTCCCATTTTGCCGATTGCTTGAGTTAGTGAAGCCAATGTTTTAGCAGAACCACCGATTCTTGTTGCACCTGCTGCTGTTTGGTCTGCACCAATTTGTATTAATTTAGAACTTGCTGTTTGACCAAATACAGGAATAAAGCTTGTTGCAGTTCCATTGGCAGTGGCAGTTGCACCAACAACTTCATTAGCTGCACCTGTTGTAGCAGTTGTTGTGTTTGTAACAGTTTGTTGAACACCTTGTTGAATATATGATTGTAAATTTGCTGTGCCATCAGAAATTGTTGTTACTGATTTTTCCATCAAACTTGCAATATTGTTTGTAGATGATTCTACAATTGCATTTTGTTCTTGAATTTGTTTTTGAGCATCTTCTGTTAAAATATTCATTTCAGAGACGATGTTTGTAATTTCAGCAGAAGCACCTTTAATTAAAGCTAAAGCTTTTTGTTTAGTTTCAGGAGAAGAAACTCCATCATTTACAATTGTCAAATTTGTTTCAATAATTTGAACTTGTTTATCTAAATTTTCTTTTGCGGCTTGAATATCATCTTCTGAACCGCCAAGTTCTTTAATTTTTTCAATTGCGTCTGAAATGTTGTTAGAATTTGTTGCAATATCATTTACAATTGTTTCGATGTCAGCTTGAGTATCTTGAGTTTTTTTATCAGCTTCTTGTTCTAATTTGTTAGAATTTTTGTCATTGTTGTTAACTTCTTTGGTAGCTTTAGAGTTTTCGTTTGTCCCCAAACTTGTTAACATGCTCATTAAGTTTTGAACAATATTTGTAATTGCTTGTGCTTTTTGTTGATCATTTCCATTTATAGCAGTTTCACCATTTTGAACCAATCCCCAAACGCTGTTTACGTAGTTATTAGATGAAGCACCATTAGAACCATTGACACCCAATGATGACAATTGGCTCTTTGCGTTGTTTAATATTGATTGTAAATCTGTATTAAATCCTGTGCTCATCTTACTTACTGTTTCCTATTAATACCATCTTATATATATAAAGTATGTAAAAGATAGCTAATTTCAGAGTTTTAAATAGTTGTTACAAAACTTTACATAGATATTAAAAATAATTTTGTAGAAAAAGTAGCCACCGAGCTTATAGACACACCACTTAGGATATTGTACAAAGATAATAGGAACTAATGTTATGAATGATGAGGAAGATGTATTTCTATGGAAAACTTTACCGAGCGAGAAAGAGATGTTTTGTTTTTGCTATTGAAGGGATTGAATAACAAAGAAATTTCCAAAAAACTTTTCATTTCCAATCACACCACAAAGGCGCATGTTGCGTCTATATATAAAAAGCTCGGGGTTTCTAACAGAGTTCAAGCTGCAATCAAGAGCATGAAGCTTGGAGCGGAAAAGATTTTTGATTTGAGTGATATTTTAGATTAATTTTTAAAAATTGTTTGCATCAGAAGAAGTTCTGTTCTAATGGCATCTCTTTCTGCAAAAGATTTATAGTAAGATTCGGAGGAGTTTTTAGAAGAAGCATTTGCATCTTGTATCAGTTTTTGTGCAAGGATATATCCTTCATCTTTTCTTCTAATTCTCTTTACACCTGCATTTTTAAAGAAATCAAAAAGAGCATCTACATATTCGGATAGACCTGCTTTATATAAACCAAGTTCTGATTTTTCTATTTCAGGATATGCATCTTTAAAACCATTAAACATTGCTTTTTTTAATTCCCCTTTAGAACCGTATTGATAAATTTTGAGTTGTTGTAATACGTGTCTTAATTCATGCGTCAAGTTGGAGAATAATGTTTTATTGGAATATTTTTTATCTACGCCAATTTTAATAAAGCCTTCTGTATAATATGGAAACATAGCTGCTGCACTTTTCAAGCCTAGAAATTTAGTACCGCGTTTAAAATTCTTATCAAGCTCTATTGGAATATCTGCTAAGCCGTAATCATTTCTTAGTTCGTTAAAAGCTTTATCCAAAAATTCATCCTTGTTTTTGATTTTTAAAATGTCTTTATATTTTTGTTGCAAACCTTCTACTTCATTTGTATAGACAGGTTTAAAAAAGCAATAGCGAAATAGACGCGCAGTTTCCCAAAGTTGATTCATTTTCTTTTCAATAGCAGTTTTATCAACAGATTTTTGAAATGTATCAGTGACATTTTTGTTTTTAGGAATTTTTCCTTGAAAAGTATTTTGATTGAATTGTTTTTGATTAGTTATGTTTAGAGTGTTTGGTGTGATTGCAAATATTCTCATGTTAGTCCTTTTTATATAACTGTACTTTTATATAAAAACACGTAAAAAAATAATTTGCTAGAAAGGAGTGAAGTGATAAAGAGTTTTGTCTGTATCACCCTCATCAGCCTTCTCCCCTCTAGGGCGAAGCCTGATGAGGGTAATACAATTCTTTATAATTCTATTTGTATTAAAAAACGGTTCTTAGTCAAGAGACTAAGAACCGTAAGATTCTCTAAAGAGCATTGGTAGTTTCGCAAGCTACCACTCTATGCTTTTATTATACATTATTGCATAGAAAAATTATTTAGTATTGCTTTACAGCTAGAACCCTCACCCGAATTTCTAAGTTTCGCAAGGCTCAACTTGAAATTCTACCCTCTCCCCAGGAGAGGGGCATTTGCGCACGAATTCAATATAATGAAAAAGCCTCGGATTTTGTTTGCAAAATCCGAGGTCTTTTTTATCTATGTAGGTTGGGCTTTCAGCCCAACATTATCAATTAAGCGTTTAATTTAGCTTTATCTTCTTCGGTTACACCCTTGATAGTAAGGTTGATTCTACCCTTATCATCAATCTTGATAACCTTAACAACCACTTCGTCGCCGATATTAACGTGTGGTTCGATTGTTTCAATTCTTTCTTGGCAAATTTGAGAAATGTGAACCATACCGTCTTTACCACCGCCAAGTTCAACAAACGCGCCAATAGGAATGATTCTTACAACTTTACCTTTGATAACCATACCAACTTCAGGTTTGAATGTAAGATCTTTAATCATCTTCTTAGCAATTGCTGCACCTTCTTGGTCGTTAGAAGTAATTGTTACAACACCGCTGTCTTGAATATCAATTTCAGCACCTGATGCGTCAATAATTGCTCTGATTTGTTTACCACCAGGTCCGATAACTGTTCCGATATCTTCAGTAGGAATTGTCATTGTAGAAATGCTTGGTGCGAATGGTGAAAGTTGTTTTGCAGGTTCTGTAATAACTTTTCTCATTTCACCCAAGATATGCAATCTGCCTTCTTTTGCTTGAGCCAAAGCTCTTCTCAATGTGTCGTTTGCAATACCTTTAGCCTTCATATCCATTTGAAGAGCTGTGATACCATCATCGTTACCTGTAACTTTGAAGTCCATATCACCAAGGAAGTCTTCAATACCTTGGATATCTGTTAATACAACAGGCTCTTTACCTTCTTCAGTAATCATACCCATTGCAACACCACCAATCATGCACTTAACAGGAACGCCTGCATTCATCAATGCCATTGAAGAACCGCAAGTTGAACCCATTGATGTAGAACCATTTGATTCTAATACATCTGAAGTTACACGGATTGTGTATCCGAATTCTTCTTGAGAAGGAAGTGCAGGAACATTAGCTCTTTCAGCCAAGTTGCCGTGACCAACTTCACGTCTGCCAGGACCTCTTAGAGGTTTAACTTCACCAACTGAGAAACCAGGGAAGATGTATTTATGCATGTAAGTTTTTTCAGTTTCAGGATCAACGCCGTCTAATTCTTGTTTCATGCCAGGGCCAGCAAGTGTTGCAACTGACAAGATTTGAGTTTGACCTCTTGTAAATACGGCTGAACCGTGAGCGCGAGGAATAACACCAACTTCGCACCAAATAGGTCTAACTTCGGTTGGTTTACGTCCGTCTGCTCTAACACCTTCATCAAGAATCATTGCACGCATAATTTTCTTTTCAGCAGCTTTGAATTCTTCTGCAACAAAGTCAATGCCTGTTTCTTCAATAATTTTGTGAATGTAATGATCTTCAGGAAGAGCTTCAACTCTTTCTTTAACAAGTTTTTTAGCTTCTTCTAATTTTTCTTGTCTGTATTTTCTGTCAAAGTTGTGATATGCATCAAAAATCATATCGTGAGCAACTTCGTTAATGATATTTTTAAGTTCTGTTGTATCGTAAGGGTTTACGAATTCTTCTTTTACAACGCCACAAGCTTTTGCAAATTCAACTTGAGCTTCGCATTGTTTTCTGATTTCGCCTTGAGCAAATTCAACAGCTTCCATAATATCGTCTTCTGTAACGAATTTACAACCTGCTTCAACCATAATTACTGAATCATGTGTACCTGCTACAACAATGTCTAAGTCTGATTTGTCAGCTTGTTGGTGAGTTGGGTTTGCAATAAGTTGACCATCAACTTTTGAAACTCTTACAGCACCGATAGGGCCTTCAAATGGTGCGCCTGAAAGCATCAATGCGCAAGATGCACCTAACATAGCCAATGTGTCAGGTTGGTTTTGTTGGTCGTAGCTGAATAATTGAGCTACGATTTGAATATCGTTTCTATATCCTTTTGGGAATAGAGGTCTGATTGGTCTATCAATCAAACGTGAAACAAGGATAGCTTTATCGCTTGCTTTACCTTCTGAACGGTTGTAACCACCGGGGATACGTCCGATTGATGACATTCTTTCTTCATAATCAATAAGAAGTGGGAAAAAGTCTATCCCAACTCTAGGTTCTTTACTAACTACGCAGTGTACAAATAACATTGTGTCACCGCAACGAACAGTAACGCTTCCGTTAGTTGATTGTGCGTACTTACCTGTTTCAACAGTAACGGTTTTACCGCCAATTTCTAATTGAAAACTTTTTGTTTCAGGTACCATTTTTCCTTCTTTCTCCGGCTACTCGAAAGCCGAATGCTTCCATTAAGTTCTACTAATTTTTAAAAATTTCCACGCTAATTATATAATAAACATGCGATTTTCGCAAAATACGAATAGTGGAAGCTTAAGAACTCGTAATAAAAGCAAAATTCTCTTAATCAACCGGTGTGTTTTTGCCTAATCCAAAGCCTTCTCTGGCGATAGTTAACAAGCCGCAACCAACAGTTCCCCAAGCCCCGATTTTTGACATTGTACCTTTGGTTGCAAGTGCTAAACCTGAGAAAGCAACTGTAAATAAGTTATTTCCTAACGTGTTTAAAAATCCTTTGGTAAACCCTTTTACGTTTCCCATAATGGAAAATAGAGGGTTATCCATACGCATTTCTGCAACTTTTTTCTGCATAGCACGATTAACAGAACTTTCTCCGTTTAAAGTTCTTGTCGAAGCATGAACTTTTTCAAAATGATCGGCATTTTCCATTTGAGAAACTCTGCCTGCATTCTTTTTGGCAACAGAATATGAGTCATAAAGCACTGCGCTCATGCCTGCGATACCAACTGTTTTGCATACTATGTTAGAAACCATGCCCATTATTATTGTCCTTTAACTCCATCTTGTGGAGCTTCTTCTTTCACTGCAGGATTTGGAATATTTTTAACTTCTGTTCCACCTGACATTTTTAACAAAATATCAGCTGCTTGAAGAACATCTTCTTTATCAGCACTTGGATTTGCTTGAATGTTATGAAGAAGTTCTACCGTGAAATCGTTACCGCTTGCCAATTGTGAAGCAAACGCACTCAACGCCGCAACTCTGATTAGTTTTGACGGGTCTTGAAGCATTTTATTTAATAATGCGTTCAAAGCTGCATCATTGTATCTGTCTTTATCTTCATCTAATCTCATCAAAATTTCTTTTGAAGCCATCAAACGAATTTCATCATTCGGATTATTCAAATAATTTTCTAACGATTTAATATATTCATCAGTTAAAGCCACAACTCTTTTTTGTTTACTGTTTTTCTTATCTGCTTTAATTTGTTCTTCTCTAGCATCTAAATCATCAATAATCCCGCCTGATTTAGTCATATCTTGTTTTGTATCTTTGTCTTCGCCTGTGTCATAGTGTTTTAAGGCTGTGCCTTCTGCTCCCACGCTATCGGTTTGATTTGCCTCATTTGCAATTTCACCTGCTTGAGTAGAATTTACATCTTTAGAGTCTGCATTTTGAGTTTGATTTGCAGTTTCTGACACATTTTTAATATTTTCTAATTCCTTATTAATAGCTTCAATATCTGATTTATTAACAGTATCTTCTACTGTTTTTCCATTGCCTTGATAGTTGTAATTGTTCAAATAATATTGAGGCGGATATGCTTGAAAACAGTTTGGCTGTTGTGCCATTTGAGGATTTGTCGCATAACCGTAAATTTCTTTTTGCGGTATTGCTCCCATTTGTGCTTGTGGAATTTGATAAACACCTTGACAGCCCTGTGGCACATTTGGAACAGTACAATTTTTTTCACCACCCAAATTAACAGCAGGGTTTGAAATCTGAATAGTTACGCCTGAATAATTTGGTTGTTGCGGATTAATCATTGGATTTGTCATAGCACATTTCACCTTTATTACACATTCTTATATATATAAAGTAAAGTAGAAAGCAAAAATTGCTACATTTCAATATTTTTGTTACGATATGTAAAGAGGTTCTTATGGGATATAAAGTTTTAGATTGTACATTACGTGATGGCGCTTATGTTGTTGACTCAAAATTCGGCGAAAAACGAATTTGTGATATTATTACAACATTAGAAAACGCTAAAATTGACATCGTTGAATGCGGTTGGTTAAGAAATTGTGTTCATGAAAAAGATTCTGTTTTATATAGTGTTCCTAATGATGCAAAAAACTATCTTGAAGCCTCTAAATCCAACTTTTCGCTTATGTTTGATTGCGGACGTTATGATGTAGCAAAACTTCCTCAAAACAACGGTTTGGTTGATATAATCAGAATTGCGTTTTACAAAAAAAGTTTGGATGAAATTTCTTTTGTTGCAGAAGAAGTTAAAAATAAAGGTTACAAAGTGTTTTTGCAGCCATCTAATGTTAAAGAATATTCAAAAACAGATTTAATGAAATTATGCAAACGTGCTAATTTTATTGGTGTAAATGCTTGTTATATCGTCGATTCGTTTGGTTCAATGTTTCCGGAAGATATGGATTTAATTCTGCCGATTTTTGAAGAAACGCTTGATAATCAAATTGAATTGGGTTTTCATTCACACAATAATATTCAACTTTCACTTGCGCTTAGTATAAAGTTCATTAACGATGCAAAGCGAGATATTATTATAGATTCGACTCTGCAAGGCATTGGGCGCGGTGCAGGCAACACAAAAACAGAACTTTTGCTTGAATATATGAATAGATATAAAAATTGTTCATATAATGTTGACGCTATTTGGAAATGTTTAAATAATAAACTCATGCCTGAAAAGAACTGGGAATACACGGCAGAAAGAGGATTTAGGGGGATAAATAATATCCATCCTTAATACTTAGTCATGAAGGTGCTAACGCCAATATCGAACGACATTCGCGCATACTCCTTCCCTTATTAGGGAAGGTTGGGATGGGTATCAACAAAACGTGAATTAAACCTTTCTCATGTCAAATTCCTCTTGCAAAATTCCATTCTCAATTTCTCAATTTTTTCAAATAGATACCCACCCGCATTCGTAACTCGCTTACGCTCGTACGACTGCGACCTCCCTAATTAGGGAGGTGTTAATGCATCAAATGTTAATTTATATTAGCACATCACTATCCACAATAATTTTCGCATCTGTCTGCCTGCGAAAATCGCAATCATTGCAAAAAATATGTCATAAAATACCTGTACACCACTTTGTGACATAATCCAGCTTGTCACCAAATCCATTGGCGCGTGGCGAAGCGTGGCTATGAAAAACATATATAAAATTCCTAAAACGTGAATTATCAAAACGCCAATCAACGAAATTAAGAATATTCTTAATAAATCAGTTTTTCCCTTAAGTAAAGTTCCGGCAAAAAATATTGCAGGTAAAAATGCCAAAATATAACCAAAACCGTATTCAAAAAAGTAACTTATTCCGCCACCTAAAGCAAAAATAGGAAATATTAAGCCTAAAAATATGTACATCAAAATCGCCAAAATCCCGAATTTTCTACCCATTAGAGCAACAATAAAAAATACAACAGGAATTTGCGGTATGTATTTATAGCTCTTTATAAAATGGTGTAAAATCGCGTGTTCATCCGTTTCCATCGCTAAAAAACTCAACGAATCAAACGGAATATAAGGGTGTTTTAAAGTAAGCTGTGTGAAAGTTGCGACAATAATCAATAAAACGCAAAGAGCAGTCATAACAAGCGTACCCATAGTTATTCTAATAGGTTCGCCTTTGTATTTAAAGCTGTTTATTTGTTTTGCGACTCTTTTGCTCATTTTATTTCAATCAATGTTTTTAATTTTTCAATATTTTCTTGGTATTTTATTTTAAATTTATCGTAAAAAATATTTTCAGTCCACATAATTAATGCGTCTTCATTATTATCTTGATAATATCCTTTTCGTGTTCCCAAAGACTGAAAGCCGTATTTTTCATATAATCTTATCGCAGGTTCATTAGAAACTCGAACCTCTAAAGTCAAATACTTAACCTTGTCTTTGTAACAATCTTCGACAATTTTATAAATCATTGCTTCTGCAATATGATTTCTCAAAAAATCTTTTTTTACGGCAATTGTTGTAATGTGACCTTCGTCAATAATATGCCAAGTACCTGCATAACCAACGATTTCGCCATCAGAAGTTTTAGCGGCATAATATTTAGCAAGGTTATTTGCCATTTCATCATAAAACGATGATTTAGCCCAATGATGTTTGCCGTAAGCCTCTTCTTCAATCGCTACAACGGCATCAACATCTTCTTTTTCCATCTTTGTAATAATTATTTCAGATAATTTTGTTATGGACATATACTTTCCCAATCAATGTCATCTTCGGTTTCTTCACCAGGTTCTACGATATGTTCTCCGTCTTCTAGCATAAGCATAAGCGAGAGTCGAAGCTGTTTTTTGTAGTTTTCTAATGCTTTTTCTCTGGTTTTTGCACAAAAAGCGAAACTCGGAATTTCCTTAATTTCAATATAATGATAAGGATTTCCGTTAAAATCCAAGTCTGTTCCCTCAATAAGCGTCCAATCAAGGTTCAAATAGTAGTCTAAATCTTTGTTAGTCATCTAAAGACCTCTCGCTTAATGGTTGCTTAATCATTATTCCTTCACCGCCGATTACATCAGCTTGTTTGCCGTTAATGTACAAATAAACAGGCAAGTTTGTATTAGCTTTTGCGGTTTTAATAACCTGCATAACTCTTGTGCAAGTACTTTCTGCGCCACCACCACTTTCGAATGCTGATGAAAGGTCTATCATAACACTGCCTTCGCCTTCTCTAATTGATAAAATTTTTGTATTAGAAGGAATTTCAGATGTGAAACCTTTTGATTTTTCCCAGTTAGAAGGTGCTGAAACAAGCTCTTTTATAGCAAATGCAAAACAGGATTTTTCTTGAGCCGTATCGCATTTGCGGTTAAGTGAACGAATTTTGCCGTTTGAATCGGTTACAAAAATTTTAACAGTTTTAACTGTGTGTTTTTGCGGAGTTTCCGTAGGAACTTCGTTTGGAGTTGTAGTTGTGATTTCTTCTAAAATTGCAGGTGGTAATTCTGAATTATTCTCATCTTCGTGATTAAATGACGGCAAAGTCGGAATATGTATTCCTTCCGTTGAAAAGAAAGAAAAATAAACATAAGCAGCCGAAATTGCAATCAGAATAAACAGACCCAGTTGTTGAGAAAAATTCATAAACTACT